>NZ_JBSFVG010000002.1:0-743631 GCF_053592195.1 Streptomyces sp. NPDC002776
ATCTGGCGTTGACTTTTGGCACGCTGTTGAGTTCTCAAGGAACGGTCGCTTCCTTTGTACTCACCCTCTCGGGCTTTCCTCCGGGCTTCCCTTCGGTCTTGCGTTTCCGACTCTATCAGACCCTTTCGGCTCCGATTCCCTGTCGACGGGATTTGCCTTTCGGCCTCGCGGCCTTTCGACATTCACTACGTTAGCCGATTCCCCGTCCGACTCATAATCGAGTCTCCGCGCTTTCGAATTCAGGCGTGCAGGCACGCCAAATTCGATCCCGCTGAGGGATGTCGTAGGTAGTGGTTTGGCCGCTCCGGCTGCAGGCGATTGCCGTACCCGGTTCAGCGGCTCGGGCCACGTTACGCGCCTCCCGGGGGGCGAGTCAACTTCGGCGGCGCCTCGGGACATGGGCCCGGTAGGGGCTCACGGTGGGGTCGTCGGCGATCCAGTAGCGCCAGGGATGGAGGTCGCCATTGCCCCCATCTCCGGACACACCGGTACGCGGGCCGGTGCGCACCTGGTCAGATGGGGTCGGCGTGCCCGTCAGGATCCTCAGCGGGGTCTCGCCCGGGGCGCAGGCGTCCGTACCGTCGAGGGCCCGGTTCACGCCGAGGGCGGTGGCGAGGCGGGCCGGGCCTTTGGCCAGTTCCTTGTCATTCCGGGCCGAGAGGCGACGTCTGCGGGCCAGTTCGGTGCCCTCGAGGATCTCGCCGGCGCGCAGCAGGACCGCGCTCGCCGTGCCGTCGGGGCCGCAGACCAGGTTCATGCAGTGCCACATGCCGTAGGTGAAGTAGACGTACACATGACCGGGCGGACCGAACATCACGTCGTTGCGGGCGGTGCGACCGCGGTACGCGTGGGAGCCGGGGTCGTCAGGGCCGTTGTAGGCCTCCACCTCTGTGAGGCGCAGGAGGATCGGACCGTCCGGGGTGGAGCGTACGAGGATGCGGCCCAGGAGGTCGGGGGCTACTTCGAGGACGGGGCGGTCGAAGAAGTCTCTGGGGAGCGGCGTACGGTCGGGGGTCGCGATCATGCCGTCCGAGGGTAGTGCAGACGGGTGGCGGTCACGGGGTGGTCAGGGGCCCTCCCCCTTGCGAGGGTGAGGGTAAGGAACCGGCCACCGCCGGATCGCGTTTGTAGGGATCAAGGACGTCGTCGTAGAGGGAGAGTCATGGGGTTCAAGAAGCTGCTCGCGAGTCTGGGGTCCGGCGGGGCTTCGGTCGAGACCGTGCTGACCGAGGTCAATGTCGTGCCCGGCGGTGTGGTCCAGGGCGAGGTGCGGATCCAGGGCGGTTCGGTCGGCCAGCAGATCGAGGCGCTCTCGGTCGGGCTCCAGGCCAAGGTCGAGGTCGAGAGCGGCGACGAGGAGTACAAGCAGGACATCGAGTTCACCAAGGTGCGGCTCGGTGGGGCCTTCGAGCTCCAGGCCGAGGCCGTGCACGCGGTGCCGTTCGGGCTTGAGATCCCGTGGGAGACGCCGATCACGACGATCGACGGGCAGCCGCTGCGCGGGATGCACATCGGTGTGACCACCGAGCTGGAGATCGCGCGCGCGGTCGACTCCGGCGACCTCGACATGATCAACGTGCACCCGCTGCCGGCGCAGAAGGCGATCCTGGACGCGTTCGTCCAGCTGGGCTTCCGCTTCAAGAACGCGGACATGGAGCGCGGGGTCATCCGCGGTACGCGGCAGAAGCTGCCGTTCTACCAGGAGATCGAGTTCTTCCCGCCGCAGCAGTACCGGGGCATCAACCAGGTCGAGCTGAGCTTCGTCGCGGACCAGAGCGCGATGGACGTCGTGCTGGAGATGGACAAGAAGCCGGGTCTGTTCAGCGCGGGCAGCGACACCTTCCGGTCCTTCACGGTGGGGCTGAACGACTTCCAGGGGACCGACTGGGCGGCGTACCTCAACCAGTGGCTGTCCGAGGTCGGCAGCAAGCGCAACTGGTCCTAGGCTCGGAGGCCACTGAACGTTCCGATCAGGAGGTACCGAGGTGACCGAGCTCAAGAGGCGGCCGCTCCCCCATGACTTCCATCCGCCCGTGCCCTCGTTCACGGTCACGAGTGAGGACGTCTCGGAGGGGGCGACCCTCAAGGACGCTCAGGTCTACGCGGCCGGCAACACCTCGCCGCAGCTGCGGTGGGAGGGCTTCCCGCCGGAGACCAAGAGTTTCGCCGTGACCTGCTACGACCCGGACGCCCCTACTGGCAGCGGGTTCTGGCACTGGGTGGTGTTCGACATCCCGGCGTCGGTCACCGAGTTGCCCGCGGGTGCGGGCAGCGGCACGTTCGAGGGTCTGCCCGAGGGTGCCGTGCAGGCGCGCAACGACTACGGGTCGAAGGAGTTCGGCGGGGCGGCGCCGCCCGCCGGGGACGGGCCGCACCGGTATGTGTTCACGGTGTACGCCGTGGACCAGGAGAAGCTCGGTCCGGACGCGGACGCCTCGCCGGCCGCGGTCGGTTTCAATCTGCGGTTCCACACGCTGGCGCGTGCGCAGCTCATCGGTGAGTACGAAGTGGCCGCCGAAGCCTGACGTTCATTGAACGTTTGCCCGTCCCTGGTCTTGGAAGTGATCAGGGGCGGGCACTTTTTATTTCGTTGTCCATCTCGGCGTGCCCGGCCAGAGTTGATCCCAGCCCGCCAGGGGGTGGGCCGCTGCGCACAGGAGGTGGGCTGGTCATGCGGGACACGCTGGTACTGAACGCGAGCTTCGAGCCGCTGTCGACGGTGACGTTGAACCGAGCCGTCGTTCTGGTGCTTCAGGACAAGGCCGTCGTTGAGCAGTCCCACCCCGAACTGCGCATGCGCGGAGCCGCGGTCGACATACCCGCGCCCCTGGTGATCCGGTTGTGCCGGTACGTACGGGTGCCGTTCCGAAGACGAGCGCCGTGGTCGAGGCGGGGGGTGCTGGTCAGGGACCGGCACAGGTGCGCGTACTGCGGTCGTCGGGCGACGACCGTGGACCATGTGGTGCCGCGGTCGCAGGGTGGTCAGGACACCTGGCTGAACACGGTGGCCTCGTGCGCTGAGGACAATCACCGCAAGGCGAACCGGACTCCGGAGGAGGCGGGGATGCCGTTGCTTCGGCAGCCGTTCGAGCCGACGCCGGCCGATGCGATGTTGCTGTCGCTGGGGGCGGAGGACTTCTCGGCGCTGCCGGGGTGGTTGGCTCGGGACGCCGCATAGCGGTTGCGTCTGCCGGGATCGGTTGTCCGGCGGCTGCGGGGGCGTTGTGGCTGGTCGCGCAGTTCCCCGCGCCCCTGGGGAGTTGGGGTCCGCCCTGTTCGGAGGCGGACCCCGTTGTCGTGGCTCAGTCTATGCTCGGCTTCTCTCGGCGTTCCGCGCCGCTGGTGCCGGAGTTGCCGCCTGAACCGCCGCCCATGCCGCCGAAGTTGCCCATCGCGCCGGACAGGCCCTTGAGGGCGTCGCCGATTTCGCTGGGGACGATCCAGAGCTTGTTGGCGTCGCCCTCGGCGATCTTCGGGAGCATCTGGAGGTACTGGTAGCTGAGGAGCTTCTGGTCCGGGTCGCCGGCGTGGATCGCCTCGAAGACCGTACGGACCGCCTGGGCCTCGCCTTCGGCGCGCAGGGCCGCTGCCTTTGCCTCGCCCTCGGCGCGCAGGATCTGGGACTGCTTCTCGCCCTCCGCCGTGAGGATCGCGGCCTGGCGGGTGCCCTCGGCGGTGAGGATCGCGGCGCGCTTGTCGCGGTCGGCGCGCATCTGCTTCTCCATCGAGTCCTGGATGGAGGTGGGCGGTTCGATCGCCTTCAGCTCGACGCGGTTGACGCGGATGCCCCACTTGCCGGTGGCCTCGTCGAGGACGCCGCGCAGGGCCGCATTGATCTCCTCGCGGGAGGTCAGCGTGCGTTCCAGGTCCATGCCGCCGATGATGTTGCGCAGCGTGGTGACGGTGAGCTGCTCGATCGCCTGGATGTAGCTGGCGACTTCGTACGTGGCCGCGCGGGCGTCCGTCACCTGGTAGTAGATGACGGTGTCGATGTTCACGACCAGGTTGTCCTGGGTGATCACCGGCTGCGGCGGGAAGGGCACGACCTGTTCGCGCAGGTCGATGCGGTTGCGGATGGTGTCGATGAACGGGACGACGATGTTGAGGCCCGCGTTCAGCGTCCGTGTGTACCGGCCGAAGCGCTCGACGATGGCGGCGCTGGCCTGTGGGATGACTTGGATCGTCTTGATCAGGGCGATGAAGACCAACACCACCAGAATGATCAAGACGATGATGACCGGTTCCATCGTCGGCTCCCCGTACCCTTCTCCGCCTCGGCGCTGTCGCGGATCCTGTGGATCCTAACTGCTGCAGATCTTATGTCTGTTGAAGATCTTGCCGGTTGAGTCTGACAGACCGTCGTGTGCCCCGTGTGGTGTTCTCCCGGTTACGTCGTGCGAGGTCACATGACGATCGCCGTGGCCCCCTCGATGTCCACCACGTCCACCGACTGCCCCACTTCGTAGGCCTGGCCGCCGTCGAGGGAGCGGGCCGACCAGATCTCCCCGGCGAGCTTGATCCGGCCGCCGGAGGCGTCCACGCGCTCCAGGACGACCGCTTGTTTGCCCTTCAACGCCTCGACCCCGGAGATGAGTTGGGGGCGCCCGCTGCGATGGCGGGCGGCGATGGGCCGTACGGCGAGGGCCAGCGCGACCGAGACGACGGCGAACACGAGGACCTGGAGGACGACTCCGCCACCGAGTCCGGCCACGGCCGCGGCTGCCAGGGCGCCGACGGCGAGCAGGCCGAGTTCGGGCATTGCGGTCATCACGAGCGGGATTCCGAGCGCGGCCGCGCCGATGAGCCACCACACCCATGCGTCGATGTCGTTCACATCGTCATGGTAGGTCCGTACAACCTGCCGCGGACAGGGCGCAGTTCGGGTGGATCAGGACAGCGGGAGGCCCTGGGCGGTCCAGCGGTCGCCGATCTGCTCGACGACGAGCGGGAGACCGAAGCACAGGGAGAGGTTGCGGGAGGTGAGTTCGAGCTCCAGCGGGCCGGCGGCGAGGACCTTGCCCTGACGGATCATCAGGACGTGGGTGAAGCCGGGGGCGATCTCCTCGACATGGTGGGTGACCATGATCATCGACGGGGCGATGGGGTCGCGGGCGAGGCGGCCGAGACGGCGTACGAGGTCCTCGCGGCCACCGAGGTCGAGGCCGGCGGCGGGCTCGTCGAGGAGGAGCAGCTCGGGGTCGGTCATCAGGGCGCGGGCGATGAGGGTGCGCTTGCGCTCGCCCTCGGAGAGGGTGCCGAACTTCCGCTCGACGTAGTCGCTCATGCCGAGGCGGTCGAGGAAGGCGCGGGCGCGCTGCTCGTCGACCTCGTCGTAGTCCTCGTGCCAGGTCGCGGTCATGCCGTAGGCGGCGGTGAGCACGGTCTCCAGGACGGTCTGGCGCTTGGGGAGCTTGTCGGCCATGGCGATGCCGGCCATGCCGATGCGGGGGCGCAGGTCGAAGACGTCGACCCGGCCGAGGGTGTCGCCGAGGACGGTGGCGGTGCCCTTGGTCGGGAAGAGGTAGCTGGAGGCGACGTTGAGGAGGGTGGTCTTGCCGGCGCCGTTGGGGCCGAGGATGACCCAGCGCTCGCCCTCCTTCACCGACCAGGAGACCTGGTCCACCAGAGCCCGGCCCTCGCGGACCACGGATACGTCCTGAAGCTCCAGAACATCGCTCATGAGCGCGTTGTCTCCCCTTGCAGTGTGACCGGTCTGGCGTCTCGGTGGTCGCGTGCGCCGGTGGGCGCACCCCTCGACGAAATCTACGCCACCGGTCGGGCGCTTCATTCCATCGGTACGGTCCTTAGGGTGGGGGCATGTTCTCGGAACCACGTTCAGGGCGCCTCGCCGCTTGGGGAAATGCCCTTTTGGCCGGACTCGTGTCACCGGATGACGGAGTGCTCGCGATCGTCGGGGACGACGCCGTGCACCGGGTGGAGGGACTGCCGGGCGAGTCCGGGCCGGTCGGGCTGACGTTGGCGCTCGGGCGGTTGCGGGCGCTCGGGGTGAGCGGCTTGCGGGTCGCGTTGCCGGCACCGGGGCATCCGCTGGGCCTGAGCGGGCCGCCGGAGTTCAACGCGCGGGCGTTGGAGGCCGAGGAGGCGGTGGTCTGTCACGGGGCCGCGTTCGGGCTCGTGCCCGAGGTGTACGCGGCGGGGCCCGACGGTGATGTGCACGTCGAGGTGGTGTGGCAGGTGCTGCCGGTACGGGAGGCGCCCCCCGCGGATGTGCCGTCGCTCGGTGAGGCCGAGCGGGAGCTGGCGGAGGCCCTGCGGGAGGCGACCGAGGTGTTGTCCCGGCTGGATGTCGCCGGGTCGGGGCCGGTGGCCGAGGCGGCGATCGACGCGTACCGGGCGCGGGCCGAGCGGGGGCGGGAGGCGCTGGCGCCGGGGTATCCGCCGCGGGCGGTGCGGGTGCTGGAGCTCGCGCGGCGGGTGGCGATGCTGGTGACCCTGGCCTCCGAGAACGGCCACGGCGCCGCGGTGACGTCCGGGGAGATGGCGGCCCGGGCCGCCGCGCTGCGGCCGGTGGAGCGGACGGCACGGCGGGCTCAGGTGGCGGCGTACAACGCGTATGTGGAGGAGCGGGAGCGGGGGGTTCGGTGAGCGAGGGCTCGGTGAGCGGTGTGGCACCGCTGGTCGGAGTCCGCAGCCGTGTCGCACCGCCGCTCCGAGCCGGCAGCGGAAACGGCCTCCCGGGCGAGCCGGGAGGCCGGAGTCGCTGGCCGCCTCGCGGCGCGCAGGTCAGTGATTGACGCCCAGGTTGCCGAAGGCCGGGTTCAGCGCGCCGATCACGGTCACGCTGTTGCCGACCGCGTTGACCGGGACGTGGACCGGGGCCTGGACGACGTTGCCCGAGCCGACGCCCGGGGAGCCCACGGCCTTGCCGTCGGCCAGCGCCCCGCCGTCGGTGGCGGAGGCCATCCCGGCCCCGGCGGCGATCAGTCCGCCGGCCACCATCGTCACGGCCGCTGCCTTCTTCAGGTTCTTCACTTCTGACCCCTCCTAGCGATCACCGCGGCAGTCGCCGCGGCACGCATGGAGAACGGCGGAGATCCACGAAGGATGCGGCCATCCGGGGGACATTCCCACGACGGTATGAATCTCAGTCCGGAGCGGAACCCTCCGTATTGCCGTGCGCCGCGCCCTTATCCGGCCACACCATGCCGTACCGCCCACAGGGCCGCCTGGGTGCGGTCCGCCAGGTCGAGCTTCATCAGGATGTTCGACACATGGGTCTTCACCGTCTTCTCGGAGAGGACCAGCGCACGGGCTATCTCCCGGTTGGAGCGGCCGTCCGCTATCAGCCCGAGCACCTCGCGCTCCCGGTCGGTCAGCGAACCGGCTCTGCCCTGGCCGGGGCCGGATTCCTCCTGGGACAGCAGGGCCCCGGCGACCTCGGGCTGGAGCAGGATGTGCCCGGCGTGGACGGAGCGGATGGCGCCGGCCAGGGCGTCGGGATCGACGTCCTTGTAGACGTAACCGGCGGCTCCGGCGCGCAGGGCCGGGACCACGGTGCGCTGCTCGGTGAAGCTGGTGACGATCAGCACGCGCGCGGGGTTGTCCAGCTCGCGGAGCTTGCGCAGGGCGTCGACGCCGTCCATGCCCGGCATCTTGACGTCCATGAGGACGACGTCGGGCCGCAGCTCCTCGGCGCGGGCGACTCCCTCGGCCCCGTCGGACGCCTCGCCCACGACCTCGATGTCGTCCTGTACTTCGAGGAACGTGCGCAGGCCCCGGCGGACGACCTGGTGGTCGTCGACGAGCAGTACCTTGATCGGGTCAGCCACCGGGGACCTCCATCTCGATCGTGGTGCCCTTGCCGGGCGCCGATTCCACGGTGAGTGTGCCGCCGACCCCGCTGGTCCGGTCCCGCATGGAGACCAGACCGAGATGGCGGCCCGCGCGGCGGACGGTCTTCGGGTCGAAGCCGCTGCCGTTGTCCGTCACCCGCAGCACGGCTCCGGCGCCGGAGCGGTGCAGGGTCACGTCGACGGTGTCCGCGCCCGAGTGGCGCAGCGCGTTGTGCAGGGCCTCCTGGGCGACCCGCAGCAGGGCCTCCTCCTGCGCGGCGGGCAGTGCTCGCACCCCGCGGCCGTCGAAGGTCACGCGGGCGCCGTGGGCGCGGTCCAGGACCTGGACGTGGGTGCGCAGGGTGGCCACCAGGCCGTCCTCGTCGAGGGCCGCGGGGCGCAGCTCCACCACGGCGGCGCGCAGTTCGTCCGCGGCCTCCGCGGCGAGCACGGCCACCTGCTGGAGCTCGCCCTTGGCGCGGGCCGGGTCGCGGTCGACGAGGGCCGTCGCGGCCTGTGCGGTCAGGCGCAGGGAGAACAGCTTCTGGCTCACCGCGTCGTGCAGTTCGTGGGCGAGGCGGGAGCGCTCCTCGGCGATGGTCAGTTCGCGGCTGCGTTCGTACAGGCGGGCGTTGGTCAGGGCGATGGCCGCGTGCTGGGCCAGGATCGCGAGGAGTTCCTCGTCCTGCGCGGTGAAGCCGCAGGCGCCCTCGGGCTTGGCGCACCGCTTGTTGGCCAGGAACAGCGCGCCGATGACCTCGTCGCCGTCGCGGATCGGCAGGCCCAGGAAGTCGGACATGTCCGGGTGGGCGGAGGGCCAGCCCTCGAAGCGGGGGTCCTTGCGGACGTCGGCGAGGCGCTCGGGCTTGGCCTCGTGCAGCATCGAGGCCAGGATGCCGTGCTGGCGCGGGAGGGGACCGATGGCCTTCCACTGCTCGTCGCTGACGCCGTCGACCACGAACTGGGCGAAGCCGCCGTGGTCGTCCGGGACGCCGAGGGCGGCGTACTGCGCGTCGAGCAGTTCGCGGGCCGAGGCGACGATCGTCTTGAGGACATCGCGCACCTCAAGATGCCTGCTCATGGCCAGCAGCGCGGAGCTCACCGCCGCCAAACCGGACCCTGGACCTTGATTCATGTCCTCACGGTACCGGCGGGGTGTGACAGTGCGGATCGGACCTGTGGCCGCCCCCGCCTAGGCCGGTGGCCCTAGGTCTCGGGTCCCCGGGCGCAGGCCGCCCGTCAAAGGGACCCGGCGCTCTGCGGCTCGCGTCCGAGGCGGTCCGGGCGGGCCCGTTCCTAGGTTGATGGCACATCGATCTGGGAGGAGACGTGTCATGCCGGTAGCGATCATCACGGGGGCCTCGAAAGGGCTGGGGCGGGCGCTGGCCGAGGCCCTGGCCGCGCGGGGCTGGGATCTGGTGCTCGACGCGCGCACCGAGGGGGTGCTGAAGGAGACGGCGGCGGTCGTCTCCGAGCACGGCACGCGCGTGGAGGCGCTGGCCGGGGATGTCACGGACGCCGGGCACCGGGCGGCGCTGGTGGCCACGGCCTGGAAGCTGGGCGGTGTCGATCTGCTGGTGCACAACGCGAGCGCGCTGGGCGCCGAGCCGCTCGTACGGCTGGAGGAGCTGCCCCTGAAGGGGCTGCGGCGGGCGCTGGAGGTGAACACGGTCGCCGCGCTGGGCCTGGTCCAGGAGGCGCTGCCGCTGCTGCGCGCGTCCCGGGCCGGCACGGTCGTCACGGTCAGCTCGGACGCCGCGGCCGAGGCGTACGAGACGTGGGGCGGCTACGGGGCGTCCAAGGCGGCACTCGACCACCTGGCGGCGGTGCTCGGCGCGGAGGAGCCCGGGCTGCGGGTGTGGGCGGTGGATCCCGGGGAGATGGCCACCGACCTGTACGCGGCGGCCGTACCGGACGACGACGGGGAGCGGCCGGCGCCGGGGAGTGTGGTGCCGGCGTTTCTGCGGCTGCTGGACGAGCGGCCGGGCAGCGGGCGGTACGCGGCGTCGGCGCTGTCGGCGGGTCGGCGATGACGCTGGCGGTGCGGGTGCCGCCGGAGCTGTCGGCGCGGGTGCCGGCCGAGCAGCGGGAGCCCGGGCGCGGGCGGGACTCGGTGCGGCTGCTGGTGTCGCGGGGGACGGAGCCGGCCCATCACGTGTTCCGGGAGCTGCCCGGGTTGCTGCGGGCCGGGGACCTGCTGGTGGTGAACACCTCGCCGACGCTGGCCGCAGCGGTGGACGGGGAGATCGGGCACGCGCGTGTGGTGGTGCACTTCTCCACGCGCGGGGACGACGGGCGGTGGGCGGTCGAGCTGCGGGATCCGGACGGCAACGGCACCACGCGTGCGCGTGCGGGCGGTCCGGCGGGCGCGCGGGTGCGGTTGCCGGGCGGAGTGCGGCTGATGTTCGAGGAGCCGCTGAGCGCGGACGGTGCGCGGCTGTGGTGGGTCCGGGCGTCCGGTCCCGGGGTGCTGGGGATGCTGCGGGAGCACGGGCGGCCCATCCGTTACTCCTATACGGAACGCGATCAGCCGCTGTCGGCGTACCAAACGGTGTTCGCGCTGGAGTCGGCGGACGGGTCCGGCAGTGCGGAGATGCCGAGTGCCGCGCGGCCCTTCACGGCGCGGACGGTGGCGGAGCTGGTGAGCCGGGGGGTGCGGTTCGCGCCGGTCACCCTGCACACCGGGGTGGCCTCGGCGGAGGCGCACGAGCCGCCGTATCCGGAGCGGTTCGCGGTGCCGGAGTCCTCGGCCCGGCTGATCAACGCCGTGCGGGCCGGTGAGGGGCGGGTGATCGCGGTGGGGACGACCGCGGTGCGGGCCGTGGAATCGGCGGTGGGCGCGGACGGGGCGGTACGCGCGCGTGCGGGGTGGGCGGATCTCGTGGTCACCCCGGAGCGCGGGGTGCGGGTGGTGGACGGGCTGCTGACGGGGCTGCACGAGCCGGAGGCCTCGCATCTGCTGATGCTGGAGGCGGTCGCGGGGCGGGCGGCGATCGGCCGTGGGTACGAGGAGGCGCTGCGCGGGCGCTACCTGTGGCACGAGTTCGGGGACGTGCATCTCCTCCTTCCGGCGGAGAACCCTCACCCAGAGCATTGCTCCAGCAACTCCCGGTGAGGTTGCCACCCGGCGGATGTGAGGCCGCACATAGGGCCCAGATCACGTACGAAGGCACATAGGAGATAAACGGCCCCCACGTGAGCGGGAAAGACATTCCTGTCTGTCCTGATTTGCCCTTACCTGATCCACTATCGGGGATCGTACGTCACACCTTTGCCTGGGCATTTTGCGGCCGCTAACAATGGCTCCCGTCGCTCAACGCCGTGGGTCCGCCCGCGGCGTTTGTGCCGGAAGCACCCGTGTCCCCCGCCGGACAGCGAGCGACCTCCGCGCTACTCGAAGAGGTCTCCCCGCCATGCCCAAGAACATCCCCACCCCTGGTCGTCGTGCGGTGACCAGGCAGCACAAGATCGCGCTCGCAGGTGTCGCCACGCTCGGCGCCGCCGCCCTCGCCTTCTCCGCGGTGCCGGGCAATGCGCAGACCACGACGACCGCCGAGCCCGCCGCTGCCCAGGTCGCCTTCAAGACCGAGCAGATCAAGGACGTCAAGGCCAGCGTCACCGACCAGCTCGCGAGCGCCAGCCTGAAGGCCGAGGCCATCGCGGCCAAGAAGAAGGCCGCCGCCGACGCCGCCGCGAAGAAGAAGGCGGAGGCCCAGAAGAAGGCCGCCGCCGAGGCCGCCGCCAAGAAGAAGGCCGAGCAGGCCCGCAAGGCCAAGGAAGCCGCGAGCCGGTCCGCCGCCCGCCCCCAGGCCAAGCCGGTCGCCGCGAAGAAGACCTACGCCAACAACCTTGACGGCTGGATCAAGGAGGCGCTGGACATCATGGACAAGCACAACATCCCCGGCACCTACCACGGCCTGCACCGCAACATCATCCGGGAGTCCTCGGGCAACCCGAACGCGATCAACAACTGGGACATCAACGCCCAGAACGGCGTCCCGTCGATCGGCCTGCTGCAGGTCATCAAGCCGACCTTCGACGCCTACCACGTCCCCGGCACCGCCTGGAGCCAGTACGACCCGGTGGCCAACCTGACCGCCGCCGCCAACTACGCTGCCGACCGCTACGGCTCGATCGACAACGTCAACAGCGCGTACTGAGGCCGGCGCGGGCCTCGGTACGGAACGCCGAAGGGCGGCACCTCCTGACGGGTGCCGCCCTTCGGGGTCGTACGGGAGTTACTTGCGCATGACCTCGGGCTCGTGGCGGCGCAGGAAGCGGGCCACCAGGATGCCGCAGATCACGCCGAGCACGATCAGGGCGATCATGTCGAGGCTGTAGGCGCCGACCGTGTGGTCCCACAGCGGGTCGGTGTCGCCCTTCTCCTTGGGCGGGCTGATGTTGTTGAAGTCCAGCGTGGCGCCCGCGGCGGCGACCGCCCAGCGGGACGGCATCAGGTACGAGAACTCGTTGACGCCGGGGCTGCCGTGCAGGGCGAACAGGCAGCCGGTGAACACGACCTGGACGATCGCGAACATCACCAGCAGCGGCATGGTCTTCTCGGCGGTCTTCACCAGCGAGGAGATGACCAGGCCGAACATCATCGACGTGAAGCCCAGGCCCATGATCGGGATGGACAGTTCCAGCAGGACCGCGGTCTTGCCCTCGCCGAGGATCAGCGCCTCGTCGGGAATGGTCCGGCTGGAGAAGCCGATGGCGCCGACCATCAGGCCCTGGAGCACGGTGATGGTGCCGAGCACGATCACCTTGGACATCAGGTACGCCGAGCGCGACAGACCGGTGGCCCGCTCCCGCTCGTAGATCACCCGTTCCTTGATCAGCTCACGGACGGAGTTGGCGGCTCCCGCGAAGCACGCGCCGACCGCGAGGATCAGCAGGACCGTGGTGGCCGTGCCGTTCGGGACGGGCATGCCGGTCCCCGGGTTCACCTGCCGGACCAGCAGGTCCTTGTCCGGGTCGATGAGCAGGCTGACCGCACCGAGCACGGCCGGCAGGATCACCGTCAGGGCCAGGAAGCCCTTGTCGGAGGCGATCACCGACACATAGCGGCGCACCAGGGTCAGCAGCTGCGAACCCCAGCCCTGCGGCTTGGGCGGGCGCATCGCCTGGGCCGACGGCATGTGTACGGACTGCGGGGCGACCGCGTCGATGTCCGCGGCGTACATCTGGTAGTGCTGCGAGCCCTTCCAGCGGCCCGCCCAGTCGTAGTCGCGGTAGTTCTCGAAGGCGGAGAAGACGTCGGCCCAGGTGTCGTAGCCGAAGAAGTTCAGCGCCTCCTCGGGCGGGCCGAAGTAGGCGACCGCGCCGCCCGGCGCCATCACCAGGAGCTTGTCGCAGATCGCCAGCTCGGCCACGGAGTGGGTGACGACGAGGACCGTACGGCCGTCGTCGGCCAGGCCGCGCAGCAGCTGCATGACATCGCGGTCCATGCCCGGGTCGAGGCCCGAGGTGGGCTCGTCCAGGAAGATCAGCGACGGCTTGGTGAGCAGCTCCAGGGCCACCGAGACGCGCTTGCGCTGGCCACCGGAGAGGGAGGTGACCTTCTTCTCCTTGTGGATGTCCAGCTTCAGCTCGCGCAGCACCTCGTCGATCCGGGCCTCGCGCTCGGCCGTGGTGGTGTCGGCGGGGAAGCGCAGCTTGGCCGCGTACTTGAGGGCCTTCTTGACGGTCAGCTCCTTGTGCAGGATGTCGTCCTGCGGGACCAGACCGATGCGCTGGCGCAGCTCGGCGAACTGCTTGTAGAGGTTGCGGTTGTCGTAGAGGACATCGCCCTGGTTGGCCGGGCGGTAGCCGGTGAGCGCCTTGAGCAGCGTCGACTTGCCGGATCCGGACGGGCCGATGACCGCGACCAGCGACTTCTCGGGGACGCCGAAGGAGACGTCCTTGAGGATCTGCTTGCCGCCGTCGACGGTGACCGTCAGGTGGCGGGCCGAGAAGGAGACCTCACCGGTGTCGACGAACTCCTCGAGGCGGTCGCCGACGATCCGGTACGTGGAGTGGCCGACGCCGACGATGTCGGCCGGGCCGAGGAGCTGTGAACCGCCCTTGGCGATCGGCTGGCCGTTGACGTAGGTGCCGTTGTGCGACCCCAGGTCACGGATCTCCATCCGGCCGTCGGGCGTCGAGTGGAACTCGGCGTGGTGCCGGGAGACCTGGAGGTCGGAGACGACCAGCTCGTTCTCCAGGGCACGGCCGATGCGCATCACCCGGCCGACGGCGAACTGGTGGAACGTGGTCGGGCTGCGGTCGCCGTAGACCGGCGGCGCCCCCGCGCCGACGCCGGGGCCCTGCTGCTGCGGAATGCTCGGCGCGCCCTGCTGGGGCTGCTGCCAGCCGGCCCCCGGGGCCTGCTGCTGCGGCGGCGCCTGCTGGGCCCAGCCCGGGTTCGCGCCCTGGGCGGCGTACGGCTGCTGCTGGGCCTGCGCCTTCGGCACGGACACGCCGGCGCCGGTCAGGCTCAGGCGCGGGCCGTCGGTCGCGTTGCCCAGGTGCACGGACGAGCCGGGACCGAGTTCCAGCTGGTGGATGCGCTGGCCCTGCACGAACGTGCCGTTGGTGGAGCCGTGGTCCTCAATGGCCCAACTGCGGCCGCTCCAGCTGATCGTGGCATGCCGCCAGGAGACCCTGGCGTCGTCCAGCACGATGTCACCCTGCGGATCCCGTCCGAGGGTGTATGTCCTGGACGGATCGAGCGTCCAGGTTTGTCCATTCAATTCCAGTACGAGTTCCGGCACTCCATGCCCCACTGAGTAGTCCCCCGAGTTACCCCCATCAGAGGGAGTCTAGGGATGGCGAACATCGTCGGGAACTATTTCAGGCTCGGCCCCCTGACCGAAAGTCGGGCCTTGTGAAGACCACGCACATACGCATCGACCGGTTCCGTTGACGGGGTGGAAACCGGGCCGGAGAGTGGTAATCCACGCGAGGGGGACATGCGCGGCGAGTTCGCCGCTGCGCGGATCGGGGGGTCTGCCATGAGCGCGTCGAGGAACGCCGAGAGCACGAAGGTGCCGTGGGCGGACGTCCTGCTGTCCGCGGTCGCCGCGGTGAGCTGGGCGTTGATCGGGATGGCGGGTACCGCCGCGCTGGGTCTGCGCCTGCTGGAGGCGGACACGGCGGGCTCGCTGGGCCCGATGACCGCGGCGGTCGTGGCGCTCGCGGCGGGCGGTTCGGTGACGCCTTCGGGTGATGTGTCCGCATTCGGTCTTACGGGGGCGGAGGCGACGACCGCCATCGACATCACGCCACTGGGCGTGAGCCTGATCGGCGCGCTGCTCCTGTCGTGGTTCTTCCTACGGTCCTTGCGCGCGGCGGGAGTTGTGATCGCGCCGGCCGAACTCGCCGCGCGCGCGGGCGCGGTGGTCGCGCTGTCCGTGGCGATGCTGGGCGGGCTGGCCTGGGCGGGGGACGACGTCATCACCTTCGACGGGAGCGCGCTCGGACTCGACGAGCTGCCCGGCGGCGGGGGCGGAGGCGGGGGCGGTGTCGAGATTCCCGGGCTCGGGGACGTCGGGGACATCGGAGGGCTGCTGCCCGACCAGATCGGGGACCTGATCGACGCGGAGGCGGCCGTCGGCTTCTCGGTGGACACGGCATCGACGCTGCTCGGCGGCGCGTGCTGGTCGGCGGGGATCCTGCTGATCGCGCTGCTGGCGTCGCGGCGCACTCCCCTGCCGGCCGGCTGGACGGCCCTGCACCGCGTGGTGCGGCCCGCGGTGTCCACCCTGGTGGGGGTTCTGCTGATGGCGGTCCTCGCGGGGTTCGCGGCGGCGGCGTACGCGCTGATCGGCGACGACAACCCCAAGCGGATCGCGGGCGCCGCGCTGCTCGGGGCGCCGAACGGGGTGTGGCTGGGCATCCCGATCGGCCTGTTCGTGCCGTGGGACGGCGAGGCCGCCGGTCCCCTGGCGCAGTTCCTGCCGGACCCGCTGGACGACCTGCTGGTCGACTCCGACCGCGCCGTGACGCTGGGGCGGCTGGCGGAACTGGACGGACGGGTGTGGCTGCTGGGGGTGGCGGCGGCGATGGCGATGCTGCTGGCGGGGGTGCTCACGGCGGTACGGACGCCGGTGGTACGGGGTTCCGGCGCCCTCGGTTTCGCGGGTCGGTGCGCACTGCGGCTCGGCATCGTGACGGCGCTGGCGCTGCCGCTGCTGGCCTGGCTGACGGAGGTCTCCGTCGACGCGTCCCTGGCGGTACTCGGGGTCGACGCCTTCGACGCGACCGTCGAACTGCACGGGCAGCTGGGGGCGGCACTGCTGCTGGGCGCGGCGTGGGGAGCGGGGGCGGGAGCGACGGGGGCCCTGACGGCCCACGCCACGGGGGCGGCGGGGCAAGGGGCGGCGCCTTTGGCACTGGGTGACTTGGGGGTGGGGGGTGCGGGGGCTGTTCGGGGGGTGGACGCGGGGGCTGTTCACGGGGCGGACTCGGGGGCTGTTCACGGGGCGGACTCGGGGGCTGTTCACGGGGCGGACTCGGGGGCTGTTCACGGGGCGGACTCGGGGTGGTTGTGGAGGGCCGACGAGGGGCGTTGGCAGGGGGGCGAGCCTGTGCGGGAGGGGGGCTGGGCGCATGGGCAGACGGGCGCAGGGGCGGGGCAGGCGGGCACTGCGGTCGGGCTAGGGAGCGGGGCGCATGGGCAGGCAGGCACGGCGGCCGGGCAGGAGGGCGGGTCTTCCTGGCAGGCGGACGCAGCGGCCGGGGAGGCGAGCGGGGCGCATGGGCAGGCGGGCGCGGCGGCCGGGCAATCCAGGGGGACGCATGGGCAGGCGGGCGCAGCGGCCAGCCAGGAGGGCGGGGCGCACGGGCAGGCGGGCATAGCGGCCAGCCAGGAGGGCGGGGCGCACGGGCAGGCAGGCGCAGCGGCCAGCCAGGAGGGCGGGGCGCACGGGCAGGCAGGCGCAGCGGCCAGCCAGGAGGGGGGACCTTCCTGGCAGGCGGACGCGGCGGCCGGGCAGACGAGCGGGCCTACCTGGGAGGAAAGCGGGACGCCCGGGCGGGCGGCCGGGCCTGTGGGCGGGCCGGCCTGGGACGCGGGCGGGGCGCCAGGGCAGGTGGGCGGGGCGGCCGGACACGCGGGTGGGACGTCGGGGGCATCTGATCAGGCACGCGGATCTTCCCGGCAGGCGGGCAGGACTCCTGGGCAGAGCGGCGCGCCTACCTGGCAGGCGGGCTGGGCAAGCGGGCAGACAAGTGGGCCGCCTAGGCAGACGGACCGGGCGGCCGGGCGAGCGGACGGGCCGGGCGGGCGAGCCGCCACGGCACCGGAACAGGCAGCCGGAACGCCTGGCCAGGCAAGCGGAAGCCCCGGGCCGGCAACCGGCACGCCTGGACAGGTCCGCGGGGCGCCCGGGGACGGGCCGTACACGCCCGGAGTGCCGTATCGGCCGCCCAATCCCGACACCAATCCGTACCTGCGGGCCCCCGGAGAGCTACGGGAGCCGGAGGACGCGCGCCCGGAGGGGGCGGTGCCCGAGCAGGCCGGTCGGAGCGGCGACGACGTGTACGGCGCACCCACCGTGGTCCGGCCGATCGGTCCGCCGCCGAAGCCCGGGCGCCGTTCGTCCTCGGACGGCTCCGGCGAGGGGCCACCCCCGCCTCCTCCGCCACCACCCGCGCCGCCGAGGGGGCCCAAGGGACGCCGTTGAGGCGTGGCCGACGCGGAAGGCGTGTTCCCCCGTCGCGTCCGGGGCGCCGGTCGTCCTCGGACTGCTTTGGCGAGGGGCCCCCGCCTCCGCCGCCGGGTCCGGGCGTCGGTTGTCCTAGGTCGGCCCCGGTTCGCTCTCCTCCACCGCCGATGTGAGACGTGGGCCGCCGCCCCGGTCGCCCCGCCGCGTCGGCGGCGGGTTACGTCTGGGTCATCAGGCCGACGCCCAGTGTTCCGTGTCCGGCAGGCGGACCTCGGGGGCGGGAGGCACTGGGTGCCGGATACGGTGGAGACATCATGAGCGCTTCGCAGACCTCTGACGTCCCCACCCTTCTCGTCAAGATCTTCGGGAAGGACAGGCCGGGCATCACGGCCGGACTCTTCGACACCCTCGCCGCCTATTCCGTCGACGTGGTCGACATCGAGCAGGTCGTCACCCGTGGCCGGATCGTGCTGTGCGCGCTCGTGACCGAGCCGCCCCGCGGTCTCGAAGGGGATCTGCGGGCCACCGTCCACAGCTGGGCGGAGTCGCTGAAGATGCAGGCCGAGATCATCTCGGGGCTCGGCGACAACCGCCCGCGCGGACTCGGCCGCTCCCTGGTCACCGTGCTCGGGCATCCGCTCACCGCGGAGGCCACGGCCGCCATCGCCGCGAAGATCACCCACGCAGGCGGCAACATCGACCGTATCTTCCGGCTCGCCAAGTACCCCGTGACGGCCGTCGAGTTCGCGGTGTCCGGCGTGGAGACCGAGCCGCTGCGGACCGCTCTGGTGACCGAGGCCGCGCAGCTCGGCGTGGATGTCGCGGTGGTCGCGGCGGGCCTGCACCGGCGGGCGCAGCGCCTGGTCGTGATGGACGTGGACTCCACGCTCATCCAGGACGAGGTGATCGAGCTCTTCGCCGCGCACGCGGGCTGCGAGGACAAGGTCGCCGAGGTGACGGCGGCGGCGATGCGCGGAGAGCTGGACTTCGAGCAGTCTCTGCACGCGCGTGTGGCCCTGCTGGAAGGGCTCGACGCCTCCGTCGTGGACAAGGTGCGCAGCGAGGTACGGCTGACGCCGGGCGCCCGCACCCTGATCCGTACGCTGAAGCGGCTCGGCTACCAAGTCGGCGTGGTCTCCGGCGGTTTCACCCAGGTCACGGACGATCTCAAGGACCGGCTCGGGCTGGACTTCGCCCAGGCCAACACCTTGGAGATCATCGACGGCAGGCTGACGGGCAAGGTGACCGGCGAGATCGTGGACCGCGCGGGCAAGGCCCGCCTGCTGCGCCGCTTCGCCGCCGAGGCGGGCGTACCGCTGGCGCAGACCGTGGCGATCGGTGACGGCGCCAACGATCTGGACATGCTGAACGCGGCCGGTCTCGGGGTCGCCTTCAACGCCAAGCCGGTGGTGCGGGAGGCCGCGCACACCGCGGTGAACGTGCCGTTCCTCGACACGGTGCTCTATCTGCTGGGCGTCACCCGCGAAGAGGTCGAGGCCGCCGACATGCACGACGAGGACTGAGTCCCCGGCACGGCGAGAGGGGCCCGGCACCGGGCCCCTCCCCCGCGGACGGGGTCACTCCGAGGGTGCCCAGTAGTCGAGCAGCTCGGCCACGCCCGGTTCCAGGGCCTTCCAGGGCCCGGTGAAGCTCAGCACGGCGAAGGCGGCGGCCGGGAAGCCGCGGCGGTCCATCCGGGTGCGGGCGTCCTCCTCGGCGGACCCGGCCAGGACCTCCGCCAGCCCCTGGACACCAGGGTTGTGGCCGATGAGGACGGCGCTGCGCACTTCGTCCGGCGTCTCGTTGAGCACGGCGATCAGCTCGCCCGGCGAGGCCTCGTAGATCCGCTCCTCGTAAACCGTTTTCGGCCGGTGCGGGAACTCGTGGACGGCGAGCTTCCAGGTCTCGCGGGTCCGGGTCGCCGTGGAGCACAGGGCCAGGTCGAAGGGGACACCGGTGTCGGCGAGCTTGCGTCCGGCGACGGCGGCGTCCATCCGGCCCCGCTCGGCGAGCGGCCGCTCATGGTCGGTCACCTGGGGCCAGTCGGCTTTCGCATGCCGGAAGAGGACGATCCTGCGGGATTCTGCGACGCTCATGAGTCCCAGCTTCGCATGAAACACGCCACGCGGCGCCAGGAGTTGGCGGGCGACCGCGTCGCTGTTCAGCGAGCCATCAGCTGCTGTACGCGCTCGAAGAGCTGGGTGATCGCGGGGTCTGCGGTCGCGGCGTGCGCCTCGGCCGGATCGAGTATCAGCACCAGCAGGGTGACGAAGGCGAGCACGGGCAGGGCCAGGGCCCACCAGGGCAGCCGGATGTCGACGCCACCGCGGCGTGCCGAGTGGGGCGCAGTCTGCGTAGGGGCCGACATGGGTGCCTCCGCGGGTCGTCGAGTGGCCGGGAACCTGCTCCGTGGTCCGCGTCTCGCGGTCACATCTCGAAGCTACGGAATCCGCGGCACTCAACCCATCCGGTGATCCACCCAGTTGACCCTGACACTCGCCCCCTAGGGGATGGGGGGCTACCCCCACCATGGGCCGGCGGCGGGCCCTGGCTCACGGCGAGGCGATCGTCGCGATGACGGCGATGATCACGAAGATGGCGAGGAACGAGCCGAAGACGAGGAGCATCTTCTTCTGGCCGTTCTGCGGGTTCGGGTCGAGCACTGGCGACATGGGGCAAGTCTCGCACCCGCCGCCCGGGAGCGGGCCCGCGGGGTGCGGCTCAGCGGGTGGCCTCGTCCTCGACCGTGCGGTTGCGCCCGGCGAGGACGCCCACCGCCATCTGCGGGATCATCAGGGCGGTCATCAGCGCGATCGGCAGGCCCCAGCCGCCGCTGTGCTGGTAGAGCACGCCGACCAGGAGCGGGCCGGGGATGGAGATCAGATAGCCGGTGCTCTGCGCGAAGGCCGACAGCTGGGCGACGCCCGCGCCGGTCCTGGCCCGCATCCCGACCATGGTCAGGGCCAGCGGGAAGGCGCAGTTGGAGATGCCGAGCAGCACGGCCCAGGCCCAGGCTCCGGCGGCGGGCGCGAAGTACAGGCCGGCGTATCCGGCGAGCCCGCAGACGCCGAGCACGAGGGCGATCGGCCCCTGGTGCGGCAGGCGGGTGGCCACGCGCGGGATGACGAAGGCCAGCGGCACGCCCATCACCATGGTGACGGCCAGCAGCAGCCCGGCGGTGCTCGCGGGCACGCCCGCGTCCCGGAAGATCTGCGGCATCCAGCCCATCGTGATGTAGGCGGCGGTGGCCTGGAGCCCGAAGAACACGGCGAGCGCCCAGGCGGTACGGCTACGCGTGATCCGCAGCGCGGGCACCTCCGCACGCGGGCGTGCGTCCTTGTGGGCGAGCGCTCCCGCCCGCCCGGCCGCCCCATCGCCAGCGGATGCCCCCTGCCGTACGGGCGCCTCCTCCCGGGTGGCCGACTCCCCACGCGCGGATGCCTCACCACGCCCGGCCGCTTCCCCACGCCGGGCCGCTCCCCCACGCCCGCCCACTTCCCCACGCGCGGGCGCCCCTCCGCGCCCGCCCGCCTGTTCGTCCGCCCCCGGCGCCCGCCGGTCCCGTACGAACGGGAGCCAGGGCAGGACGGCCGCCGCCGCCAGGGCCGCCCACACCGCGAGCCCGGTCTGCCAGTTCCCGCCGAGCGCGTCCGTCATCGGCACCGTGACCGCCGCCGCGGCCGAGGTGCCGAGGGCGAGGGCCATCGAGTACAGGCCCGTCATGGAGCCGACGCGGTCCGGGAACCAGCGCTTGACGATGACCGGCATCAGGACGTTGCTGACCGCGATGCCCATCAGGGCGAGGGCGCTGGCGGCCAGGAAGGCGGGCGTGCTGCCCGCGTAGGGGCGGATCAGCAGACCGGCCGTGATGGCGATCATGCCCGCGCAGACGACGGCACCTAGGCCGAAGCGGCGCGCGAGGCGGGGCGCCATGACGCCGAAGAGCGCGAAGCACAGCGGGGGCACGGAGGTGAGCAGCCCGGCCATGCTGCCGCTCATGCCGAGTCCGTCCCGGACCTCTTCGAGGAGGGCGCCGAAGCTGGTGATCGCGGGGCGGAGGTTCAGCGCGGCCAGCACGATGCCGAGGACGATCAGACGTGTCGTCCACGCGCGCGTGGGCACCGGGGAGGCGTCGGCCGGCTGGGCCGAACTGCGTACGATGGCGGGTTTCGTCGTCCGGGTTTCCTCGCTTGCCATGTCACCCATCATAGAATCATGGGATGAATGCTTGTCCAACCTCCGGCCTGGGCCGGCCGCCCGTCCCATGCGAAGGTGTGCCATGCCCCTGAGCCAGCAACGCCGCTCCGCCCTGTCCGAGCAGGTCATCGCCGCGCTGCGGCACCAGATCACCTCCGGCGAGTGGCCGGTCGGCTCCCGCATCCCGACCGAGCCGGAGCTGGTCGCGCAGCTGGGAGTCGCTCGCAACACGGTCCGGGAGGCCGTCCGCGCCCTCGCCCACAACGGCCTGCTGGACATCCGCCAGGGCTCGGGCACCTATGTCGTGGCGACCAGTGAGCTGGCCGGGGTGATGCACCGCCGCTTCGCCGACGCCGACCCGCGGCACATCGCCGAGCTGCGCTCCACGCTGGAGTCGGGGGCGGCGAAGCTGGCCGCCGGGCGGCGCACCGAGAAGGACCTCAAGCAGCTCGACGCGCTGCTGCTCCGGCGTGAGGAGGCCTGGGCGTCGGGCGACGCGGAGGCGTTCGTGACGGCCGACGCCACCTTCCACCTGGCGGTGGTGGCCGCGTCCCACAACGACGCGATGACGGCCATGTACGCGGACCTGGGCGAGGTGTTGCGGGACTGGCTGCGTGAGGACGTCGGCGAGGAGCTGACGCCGGAGACGTACATGGACCACGCGCGGCTGCTGGACGCGATCCGCGCGGGCGACGCGACGACCGCGGCCCGGGAGGCGGCCGGCTATCCGTTCCAGTGCCGTCCGGGCCGGTTCAGCGCTGCTGGTGGCTGACCCACGCCGAGCGGACCTCCTTCCAGCAGCGCCCGGTGAGCCGTACGGTCGCCGCCGGGCCGGTGTCGACCGGGGAGCTGTCGGTGTCGAGGTCCCACCACCGGCTGCACTCGATGTGCAGCCGTACGCGGTCCATGTCGGCGTAGGGGTTGTGGCAGTAGGCGATCACGTGGGAGCCCTGCACGCGCGTGCGGCACTCGGAGCCGAAGGGCTCCGGTTCGCGAGCCTGCGGTGTCGCCTCGTACGGCAGGGACACCAGGAGAGCTACGGCGACGGTCACTGGGGCGAGGCTGCGGGGCAGACGCACAAGAGGGACCTCCTCGGCCGTGCTGACGAGGAAAACGCGTGGTGAAGGCGTAATCCAGAGTGCCCCGTCCGGGTGGGGCCCCGCCCGGCCGGATAGGCCGAACGAGCGACACCGGCACCACGTGCCGAGGGCCCCGCACCGGTCGGGTGCGGGGCCCTCAGGGGTCGGCCGAGGCCGAGCGGCGGCGTTACGCGCCGATGGCGTGCAGACCACCGTCGACGTGGATGATCTCGCCCGTGGTCTTCGGGAACCAGTCGCTCAGCAGGGCGACGATGCCCTTGCCGGCCGGCTCCGGGTCCTTCAGGTCCCATTCCAGCGGGGAGCGGTCGTCCCACACGGCGGCCAGCTCGCCGAAGCCCGGGATGGACTTGGCGGCCATGGAGGCGAGCGGACCCGCGGAGATGAGATTGCAGCGGATGTTCTGCTTGCCCAGGTCACGCGCGAGGTAGCGGCTGGTGGCCTCCAGAGCGGCCTTGGCCGGGCCCATCCAGTCGTACTGCGGCCAGGCGTACTGGGCGTCGAAGGTGAGGCCGACGACCGAGCCGCCGTTCTGCATCAGCGGCAGGCAGGCCGTGGTCAGCGACTTCAGGGAGTACGCCGAGACGTGCATGGCCGTGGCGACCGACTCGAACGGGGTGTTCAGGAAGTTGCCGCCGAGGGCGTCCTGGGGCGCGAAGCCGATGGAGTGCACGACGCCGTCGAGGCCGCCGAGCTCCTCGCCGACGAGGTCCGCGAGCCGCCCGAGGTGCTCGTCGTCGGTGACGTCGAGCTCGATGACCTTGGTGGGCTTGGGGAGCTTCTTGGCGATGCGCTCGGTCAGCGTGGGCCGGGGGAACGCGGTGAGAATGATCTCGGCGCCCTGCTCCTGGGCCAGCTTGGCGGCGTGGAAGGCGATGGAGGACTCCATCAGCACACCGCTGATCAGGACGCGCTTGCCCTCGAGAATTCCGCTCATGGTGATCAGTGACCCATTCCCAGTCCGCCGTCAACGGGAATGACGGCTCCAGTGATGTACGAGGCGTCGTCCGAGGCGAGGAACCGCACCGTCGCGGCGATCTCCTCCGGCTGCGCGTACCTGCCGAGCGGGACCTGCGACACGATGGCCGCGCGCTGCTCGTCGGTGAGCACCTTGGTCATGTCGGTGTCCACGAAGCCGGGCGCGACGACGTTGAAAGTGATGTTGCGCGACCCCAGCTCACGGGCGAGGGAACGCGCGAAGCCGACCAGCGCGGCCTTGGAGGCGGCGTAGTTCGACTGCCCCGCGGAGCCGAGCAGTCCGACCACCGACGAGATCAGCACCACGCGGCCCTTCTTGGCCCGCAGCATGCCCCGGTTGGCGCGCTTGACGACCCGGAAGGTGCCGGTGAGGTTGGTGTCGACGACCGAGGCGAAGTCCTCCTCGGACATGCGCATCAGCAGCTGGTCCTTGGTGACGCCGGCGTTGGCGACGAGGACCTCGACCGGGCCGTGCTCGGCCTCGATCTCCTTGTAGGCCTGCTCCACCTGCTCGGTGTCGGTGATGTCGCACTTGACGGCGAGGAAGCCCTTCGGGGGCTCACCCGAGCGGTAGGTGACGGCGACCTTGTCGCCGGCGTCGGCGAATGCACGGGCGATGGCGAGGCCGATGCCCCGGTTGCCTCCGGTGACGAGAACCGAGCGGCTCAACGGATCACCCTTTCGATAGCGGTCTGACAACCCGCCCGAACACCTGGATGACAGGCGGCTTCCCCGAAAACCTATCGGTCCCGAAGCTCATGGGGACAAGCGGGCACCGACAGTGGCGCGTCGGCGTCACTGTCGGATCCCTACAGAACCGAACCGGCCACGGGCGGCAAACGTGTGGTCCTCGGACCGGCCCGCGCGACATGATCGGAGCGACCACGGTAACGGCGACAGGAAGAGACCCAGGTGCCTCATACCATCGACGAGTCCTTCACGGCACTACCCCTGCGCGCTCTGGCGGACGCCGCGCTGGCACGCGCGCGTGCCCTCGGCGCCGAGCACGCGGACTTCCGGTTCGAGCGGGTGCGCAGCGCGTCCTGGCGCCTCCGGGACGCCAAGCCGGCGGGCTCCTCGGACACCACCGACCTCGGCTACGCGGTGCGCGTGGTGCACGGCGGGACCTGGGGCTTCGCCTCCGGCGTCGATCTGAGCATGGACGCGGCGGCCCGGGTCGCCGCCCAGGCCGTGGCGATGGCGAAGCTGTCCGCGCAGGTCATCAAGGCGGCCGGCTCCGAGGAGCGGGTGGAGCTGGCGGACGAGCCGGTGCACGCCGACCGGGCGTGGATCTCGTCGTACGAGATCGACCCGTTCACCGTGCCCGACGAGGAGAAGTCCGGGCTGCTCGCCGAATGGAGCTCCCGGCTGCTGGCGGCGGACGGGGTGAACCATGTCGACGCCTCCTTGCTCACCGTGCACGAGAACAAGTTCTACGCCGACACCGCCGGGACGGTGACCACCCAGCAGCGCGTCCGGCTGCACCCGCAGCTGACCGCCGTGTCGGTCGACGAGTCCAGCGGCGAGTTCGACTCGATGCGCACCATCGCGCCGCCCACCGGACGCGGCTGGGAGTATCTGCGGGGCACCGGCTGGGACTGGGAGAGCGAGCTCGCGCAGATCCCCGAGCTGCTCGCCGAGAAGATGCGCGCGCCGAGCGTCGAGGCGGGCGTGTACGACCTGGTCGTCGACCCGTCCAACCTGTGGCTGACCATCCACGAGTCCATCGGGCACGCCACCGAGCTGGACCGGGCGCTCGGCTACGAGGCCGCCTACGCCGGCACCTCCTTCGCCACCTTCGACCAGCTCGGCAAGCTCAGGTACGGCTCGGAGCTGATGAACGTCACCGGCGACCGCACCGCCGAGCACGGCCTGGCGACCATCGGCTACGACGACGAGGGCGTCGAGGCCCAGACCTGGGACCTGGTGAAGGACGGCACCCTGGTCGGCTACCAGCTGGACCGGCGGATCGCGAGGCTGACCGGGTTCGAGCGGTCCAACGGCTGCGCCTTCGCCGACTCCCCCGCCCATGTCCCGGTGCAGCGCATGGCCAACGTCTCGCTCCAGCCGGACCCGGCCGGGATGTCCACCGAGGATCTCATCGGCGGCGTCGACCGCGGGATCTACGTCGTCGGGGACCGGTCCTGGTCCATCGACATGCAGCGCTACAACTTCCAGTTCACCGGCCAGCGCTTCTTCCGGATCGAGAACGGCCGCATCGCCGGCCAGCTCCGGGACGTCGCCTACCAGGCGACCACCACCGACTTCTGGGGCTCCATGGCGGCCGTCGGCGGCCCGGGGACCTATGTCCTGGGCGGTGCCTTCAACTGCGGCAAGGCCCAGCCGGGGCAGGTGGCCGCGGTGTCGCACGGCTGCCCGTCCGCCCTGTTCCGCAGCGTCAACATCCTCAACACCACCCAGGAGGCCGGTCGATGAGTCCTCGTACGAACAAGCCGCACGAGATCGTCGAGCGGGCCCTGGAGCTGTCGCGCGCGGACGGCTGTGTCGTCATCGCCGACGAGCAGTCCACCGCCAATCTGCGCTGGGCGGGCAACGCGCTGACCACCAACGGCGTCACGCGCGGGCGCACGCTCACGGTCGTCGCCACCGTCGACGGCAAGGAGGGCACGGCCTCGGGGGTGGTGTCCCGCTCCGCGGTGACGCCGGACGAGCTGGAGCCCCTGGTCCGGGCCGCCGAGGCCGCCGCGCGCGGCGCCGGTCCCGCCGAGGACGCGCAGCCGCTGGTCACCGGCGTACCGACGGCGCCGGACTTCACGGACGCGCCGGCCGAGACCTCCTCCGCGGTGTTCGCCGACTTCGCCCCGGCGCTCGGTGAGGCCTTCGCACGCGCGCGTGCGGGCGGACGCGAGCTGTACGGCTTCGCCAACCATGAGCTGGTCTCGTCCTACGTCGGTACGTCGACGGGGCTGCGCCTGCGCCATGACCAGCCGAACGGGACGCTGGAGCTGAACGCCAAGTCCCCGGACCGCACCCGCTCGGCCTGGGCCGGCCACTCCACCCGTGACTTCAAGGACGTCGACCCCGCGGCGCTCGACGCCGAACTGGCCGTACGCCTCGGCTGGGCCGAACGCAAGGTGGCGCTGCCCGCCGGGCGGTACGAGACGCTGCTGCCGCCGACCGCCGTCGCGGATCTGCTGATCTACCAGATGTGGTCGGCGTCGGGCCGGGACGCGGTCGAGGGCCGCACGGTGTTCTCCCGGCCCGGCGGCGGCACCCGGGTCGGCGACAGGCTGACCGAGCTGCCGCTGACCCTGCGCAGCGACCCGAACGAGCCGGGCCTGGAGGCGGCGCCCTTCGTGCTGGCGCACTCCTCCGGGGGCGACACGTCGGTGTTCGACAACGGACTGCCGCTCACGGCCACCGAGTGGGTCCACGAGGGCGAGCTGCGGCACCTGCTGACCAGCCGGCACAGCGCGGGCCTGACCGGGCTGCCGGTGGCGCCGGGGATCGACAACCTGATCCTGGACGGCGGCGGCGAGCGCTCGCTGGAGGAGATGGTCGCCGCTACCGAGCGCGGGCTGCTGCTGACCTGCCTGTGGTACATCCGCGAGGTCGATCCGGCGACGCTGCTGCTCACCGGTTTGACCCGGGACGGCGTGTACCTGGTGGAGAACGGCGAGGTGACCGGCGAGGTCAACAACTTCCGGTTCAACGAGTCGCCGGTGGACCTGCTGGGCCGGGCCACCGAGGCCGGGCGCACGGAGAAGACGCTGCCCAGGGAGTGGAGCGACTGGTTCACCAGGGCCGCGATGCCGGCGCTGAGGGTGCCCGACTTCAATATGAGCTCTGTCAGTCAGGGCGTATAACCTCGTACCCGACCCGCAGCACTTTCGAGCAGCACTTCCAAGGAGATACGAGAACCGTGACGGACATCGTCGACGAGCTGAAGTGGCGTGGCCTGTGGGCCCTGTCCACTGACGAGGACGCTTTGCGCAAGGCGCTCGCGGACGGTCCCGTCACGTTCTATTGCGGGTTCGACCCGACCGCGGCCAGTCTGCACGTCGGTCACCTGGTGCAGGTCCTCACCATGCGCCGGCTCCAGCAGGCGGGCCTGCGTCCGCTGGCCCTGGTCGGCGGGGCCACCGGCCAGATCGGTGACCCGCGTCCGACGGCCGAGCGCACCCTGAACGACCCGGAGACGGTGGCGAACTGGGTGACCCGGCTGCGCGCGCAGATCGAGCCGTTCCTGTCCTTCGAGGGCGAGAACGCCGCGGTGATGGTCAACAACCTGGACTGGACGGCCGGGATGTCGGCCATCGAGTTCCTGCGCGACATCGGCAAGCACTTCCGTGTCAACAAGATGCTGACCAAGGACTCGGTCGCCCGGCGCCTGGAGTCCCAGGAGGGCATCAGCTACACCGAGTTCAGCTACCAGCTGCTCCAGGGCATGGACTTCCTCGAGCTGTACCGCCGGTACGGCTGCACCCTCCAGCAGGGCGGCAGCGACCAGTGGGGCAACCTCACGGCGGGTCTGGACCTGATCCACCGGCTGGAGCCCGAGGCCCAGGTGCACTGCGTGGCGACCCCGCTGATGGTCAAGGCGGACGGCACCAAGTTCGGCAAGACCGAGGGCGGCGCCGTCTGGCTCGACCCCGAGATGACGACGCCGTACGCGTTCTACCAGTTCTGGCTCAATGTGGACGACCGGGATATCTCGACGTACCTGCGCATCCTGTCCTTCCGGTCCCGCGAGGAGCTGGAGGAGCTGGAGAAGCAGACCGAGGAGCGGCCGCAGGCCCGGGCCGCGCAGCGGGCGCTGGCCGAGGAGCTGACGACGCTGGTGCACGGCGCCGACCAGACGGCGGCCGTGATCGCCGCGAGCCGTGCTCTCTTCGGGCAGGGCGAGCTCACGGAGCTGGACGACCGGACGCTGGCGGCGGCGCTGTCGGAGGTGCCGCACATCAAGGTCGCGGAGCTGGCGCCGGTGGTCGATCTGTTCGCCGAGGTCGAGCTGGTGGCGAGCAAGTCGGCGGCGCGGCGGACGATCAAGGAGGGCGGGGCCTACGTGAACAACGCGAAGGTCACCGCCGAGGACGCCGTACCGGCGGCGGAGGATCTGCTGCACGGACGGTGGCTGGTGCTGCGCCGGGGCAAGAAGAACCTCGCCGCGGTCGAGGTCACCGGAGCCTAGGCACTCCGAAGGGGCGGCTCTCCACGGGAGGGCCGCCCCTTCGTCGTGCGCGGCTCAGGTCCGCTGTTTCTTCTTGCCCAGGGTGGCCATGTAGACCATGTCCCCCACACCCACGATGATGAGCGCGGCAACGAGCTGGAAGATGTGCCGGCTCCAGTCGATGCCGGCGGTCTCCTCGACCCCCATCGCGCGGGCGAGGGCGTTGCCGACGATGGCACCGAGCATGCCGAAGATCGTGGTCAGCCAGAGGGGACTGTGCTGCTTGCCGGGCAGGATCGCCTTGGCGATCAGCCCCAGCACGAGTCCCACGATGATGGCCCACAACCAGCCCATGGCTGCCTCCTTGTACGGCTCGACGTGAGCATTACGCCCAGTCTCGGGCCGCCCCGCCTACGCCGCATGTCGGGTGCGGCCGTACGCGGGACGGCTGAGGTCCGTCACCCGGGCGGAAGGTGCCCCGGTCTCGTAGGCGGCGCAGGCCAGGCGTACCGTGGAGGGTGTCCGGGCCCGGCCTCCCGGCCGGTGGCCGTCCGGGTGCGGGCAGGGGAGAGTCCGATGCGGGCGGATGGTGGAATGTGATGCGGAAGCAGCACGACGGGGGCAGCACCCAGGTATTCCGGATCACCGGAGCCAGGACGAGCCTCCAAGAGGACGTACGAGGCCGGCAGCGCCGGTACGTCATCTCGATGTTGATCCGTACGCTGTCGGTGATCCTGGCCGCGACCCTGTGGAACGTCGAACGGCACGTGGCCGTCGTGGCGTTGGTGCTCGGCGTGGTCATGCCGTACATCGCGGTGGTGATCGCCAACGCCGGGCGGGAGAACGCGCCGTCGCTCCCTTCCACTTTCGTGGTCGCGCCGCCGCGTCCGATGATCGCCGGGCCGGGTCCCGGCGTGCCCTTCGCGGAACCCGTCCCGGACGATGCGGTCCCCGATCCGGCACCGGGTCCGGCGGACGAAACACAGCGGAAGACATGACCGGAAATGACCTTGGCGAGGGGCTGACAAACGGAAGCCACCTCCGCACCAAGCTCAAGAAAAGCTCAGATCAATAGTGCTGTTCCGGTGCCGGGCCGCGGGTGACCCATGACATACTTCGTAGGCGCTCCGCATCCCCCGTCGGAGCGACGGACCGACGCCGGGCAGCTCCCCCCGTGGCTGCTCGGCGTCGCCTTTTGTTGACTTCTGTGAGACGAATCCGTGAGTGACGAGACCCCCATCTGCTCCGCCAAGGGCTGCCGTGCGGCCGCGATATGGGTGCTGGCCTGGAACAACCCCAAGCTCCATACGCCGGAGCGGCGGAAGACCTGGCTCGCCTGCGAGGAGCACCGGGAGCATCTCTCCCAGTTTCTGGGGGTGCGGGGGTTCCTGAAGGACGTGGTGCCGTTCGCCGAGTGGGAAGAGCCCGGGGCACCGTAAAGTTTCAGCCGCCGATCGCCGACATCGGGCGGTCCGGCTGGACGAAGCTCGGGTCGTCCAGGCCCGCTCCCGCCTTCTTGCCCCACATCGCCAGCCGCCAGATCCGGGCGATCTCCTCGTCGGGGGCGCCGGAGCGCAGGGCGCCGCGCAGGTCCGTCTCCTCGCGGGCGAACAGACAGGTGCGGACCTGGCCGTCGGCGGTGAGGCGGGTGCGGTCGCAGGCCGAGCAGAACGGCCGGGTGACGGAGGCGATGACACCGACGCGGTGCGGTCCGCCGTCGACGAGCCAGCGCTCCGCCGGGGCCGAGCCGCGCTCCTCGGAGCCCTCCTCGGTCAGCTCGAAGCGGGTGCGCAGGGAGGTCAGGATGTCGCCCGCGGTGATCATGCCGTCGCGCTTCCAGCCGTGCTGGGCGTCCAGGGGCATCTGCTCGATGAAGCGCAGTTCGTAGTCGTGCTCGACGGCCCAGGCCAGCAGGTCGGGGGCCTCGTCGTCGTTCAGCCCCGGCATCAGCACGGAGTTGACCTTGACGGGGGTCAGCTCCGCGTCGCGGGCGGCCTCCAGCCCTTCCAGGACGTCCCGGTGCCGGTCGCGGCGGGTCAGGGTCTTGAAGACGTCCGGGCGCAGGGTGTCCAGGGAGACATTGACCCGGTCCAGACCGGCGGCCTTCAGGGCCTTCGCGGTGCGCTTGAGGCCGATGCCGTTGGTGGTGAGGGACATCTGGGGGCGGGGGGTGAGGGCGCCGACGCGCTCGACGATGCCGACCAGGCCGGGGCGGAGCAGGGGCTCGCCACCGGTGAAGCGGACCTCCGCGATGCCGAGGGAGGTGACCGCGATGTCGATCAGGCGGACGATCTCGTCGTCCGTGAGGAGGTCGGGCTTGGCCAGCCACTGCAGGCCCTCCTCGGGCATGCAGTAGGTGCAGCGCAGATTGCACCGGTCGGTCAGTGAGACGCGCAGGTCGGTGGCGACCCGGCCGTAGGTGTCGATGAGCACGTGGGCCCCCTCCCTCGTCGCGGAGCACTCATGTTGCGTCACTTGCGAGCCTACGTGACCGCACCGACAACGACAGGGCCCGATCCCACGAGGTAAGACGCGGCCGCGTCGTAGGGATCTACGACGCGGCCGCGCGGGGAGGCGTGCTCAGTGGGCGCCGGTGCCGGTCAGGGACCGGACCTCCAGCTCGGCGTACTTGCCCTTGTCCGGCTCCTCCTTGGACAGGTAGGTGCCGATGATGCCCAGCAGGAAGCCGACCGGGATCGAGATGATGCCGGGGTTCTCCAGCGGGAACCAGTGGAAGTCGACGTCCGGGAACATCGAGGTGGGCTTGCCGGAGACGACCGGCGAGAACAGCACCAGGCCGACCGCGGTGGTCAGGCCGCCGTAGATCGACCACAGGGCGCCCTGGGTGGTGAACCGCTTCCAGAAGAGGCTGTAGAGGATCGTCGGCAGGTTGGCGGAGGCGGCGACCGCGAAGGCCAGGGCGACGAGGCCGGCCACGTTCAGGTCGCGGGCCAGGGCGCCCAGCGCGATGGAGACGACGCCAATGCCGACGGTCGCCCAGCGGGCGGCGCGGACCTCCTCCTTGTCGGTGGCCTTCCCCTTCTTGATGACGTTGGCGTAGATGTCGTGGGCGAACGACGAGGACGAGGCCAGCGTCAGGCCCGCGACCACCGCGAGGATGGTGGCGAAGGCGACCGCGGAGATGGTGGCGAGCAGGATGGCGCCCCAGTTGGAGTCGACGCCGCCCAGATGCAGCGCGAGCAGCGGGGCCGCCGTGTTGCCCGCCTTGTTGGAGCTGGTGATCTCCTCCTGTGAGATCAGCGCGGCGGCGCCGAAGCCGAGCGCGAGGGTCATCAGGTAGAAGGAGCCGATCAGGCCGATCGCCCAGATCACGGACTTACGGGCGGCCTTGGAGGTGGGCACGGTGTAGAAGCGGATCAGGATGTGCGGCAGGCCGGCGGTGCCGAGGATCAGCGCGATGCCGAGCGAGACGAAGTCCAGCTTGCTGGTGCCGCTGACGCCGTACTTCAGGCCGGGCTCCAGGAAGGCCGCGCCCTTGCCGCTCCGGTCGGAGGCGGCGCCGAGCAGGTCGGAGACGTTGAAGTCGAACTTCAGCAGGACCAGGAAGGTCAGCAGCAGGGCGCCGGTCATCAGCAGCACGGCCTTGACCATCTGGACCCAGGTGGTGCCCTTCATGCCGCCGATGGTGACGTACATGATCATCAGGACGCCGACCAGGGCGACGATGACGACCTTGCCGGCGTCGCTGGTGATGCCCATCAGCAGGGAGACCAGGACGCCCGCGCCGGCCATCTGCGCCAGCAGGTAGAAGATCGACACCACGATCGTGGAAGTACCGGCCGCCGTGCGGACCGGGCGCTGGCGCATCCGGTAGGCGAGGACGTCGCCCATGGTGTAGCGGCCGGAGTTGCGCAGCGGCTCGGCGACCAGGAGCAGCGCGATGAGCCAGGCGACCAGGAAGCCGATGGAGTAGAGGAAGCCGTCGTAGCCGAACAGGGCGATGGCGCCCGCGATGCCGAGGAAGGACGCGGCGGACATGTAGTCGCCGGAGACGGCGAGGCCGTTCTGGAAGCCGGTGAACTGGCGGCCGCCCGCGTAGAAGTCGTTGGCGTCCTTGGTCTGGCGGCCCGCCCACACGGTGATGCCGAGGGTCGCGACGACGAAGACCGCGAAGAGGCTGATGATCAGCGTGCGGTGCTCGCTGGCCGGGTCGGCCGCGAGGAACATCTGCGCGGTGCTCATGCGCCGCCCTCCATCCGGGACTTGATCGCGTCGGCCTTGGGGTCGAGCTTGGCGGCGGCGTGCCGCGCGTACCACCAGGCGATGAGGAACGTGGTGAGGAACTGGGCGAGGCCGAGGGCGAGGGCCACGTTGATGTTGCCGAACAGCTTGGTGCCCATGAAGTCGCCGGCGTAGATCGACAGCAGGACGTACAGCAGGTACCAGGCGATGAAGGCGACGGTCAGCGGAAAGGCGAAGGAGCGGTAGGAGCGGCGCAGTTCGGCGAACTCCGCGCTCTGCTGCACCGCGGTGAACTCCTCGATCGAGGGAAGTCGGTGCTGCTCTTTCGAGGGGGGCGGTGCGTCGGCGGCCACGGAGTCTCCTCGCGGTACGGGCGCTGGTGCGGCGGTGGACGGGGACGGGTGCGGTACGGACATGACGGCTCTGTTCTCAGCGGTGGGCAGGGAGCTCGATCGTGCTCGCGCCCCCTGTTCAACGTCACGGCGCCACGCGAGGACCGGTTCAACCCCGCGGACTTCTTTCCGAACTCATCGGCTGTAGGTCATTGCTGGCCAGCGAGACGGGGAGATAGTTTCGCCCTGCACGCCCGTCATGTACCTGCCCGAACGCCACCTGTGTCTCGGGCCGGTTTCGTTTCCGGATGATGTGGAGATCCCATGGCTCATCTGCCTTCCAGACGCCGGCTCGCGCTGGCCGTCCCCGTCGTGCTGTCGCTGACCGCCTCGCTCGGCTTCCTGCCGGCCGGCGCGACGGCCGCCCCGCTCGCGGAGACCACCGCCGCGCAGGCCGCGGACGCGCCGAACCTGGCCTACGTCGTGAACACCACGACGGACCGCCGGACCATCGAGTCGGTGAAGAAGGCCGTCGCCACGGCCGGGGGGACCGTCGTGGCGTCGTACGACAAGATCGGGGTGATCGTCGCCCACTCCGCCAACCCGGACTTCGGCAAGCAGCTGCGCCAGGTGCGCGGAGTGCAGTCGGCGGGTGCGACGCGTACGGCGCCGCTGACCGCCGCCGGCACCACGGACCAGGGCGCCGCGGAATTCCTCACGGACGCCCAGGCCGCGAAGACGGCGGCCGCCGCCGCTCCCGACAGCGAGCCGCTCGAGGCCGACCAGTGGGACCTGCGCGCCATCGGCGCCGACGAGGCAGCGAAGATCAACCCCGGCAGCAGCAAGGTGACCGTCGCGGTCATCGACACCGGCGTCGACGACACCCACCCGGACCTCGCGCCGAACTTCTCCAAGTCCCAGTCCGCCAACTGCGTCGGCGGTGTCGCGGACACCAGTGAGGGCGCCTGGCGGCCGTACACCGTGGACGACTACCACGGCACGCATGTCGCGGGCGAGATCGCCGCGGCCCGCAACGGCATCGGCGTCGCGGGCGTGGCCCCGGGCGTCAAGGTCTCCGGCATCAAGGTGAGCGACCCGGACAACGGGCTGTTCTACCCGGAGAGCGTGGTGTGCGCCTTCGTGTTCGCCGCCGACCACGGCGTCGAGATCACGAACAACAGCTACTACGTGGACCCGTGGCTGTACAACTGCATGGACGACCCCGACCAGCGGGCCATCGTCGACGCGGTCAACCGGGCCCAGCTGTACGCCCAGCGCAAGGGCACGCTGCACCTGGCCTCGGCGGGCAACTCCAACCACGACCTGGACGCGGACGCGATCGTCGACGACTCCAGCCCCGACGACTCCACCCCGGTGGAGCGCACGATCGACCCGCACGAGTGCTACGACCTGCCGACCCAGCTGCCGGGTGTCGTCACGGTCAGCGCGACGGGCGTGCAGAACCTCAAGTCGTACTACTCCTCGTACGGCAGGGGCGTCGTCGACGTCGCGGCGCCGGGCGGTGACCGGCTGTACCAGATACCCGACACGCCTTCGAAGAACGGCCGCATCCTGTCGACCATGCCCAATGGGCAGTACGCCTTCCTCCAGGGCACCTCGATGGCCTCGCCGCACGCCGCCGGCGTGGCCGCGCTGCTGAAGTCCAAGCACCCGTGGGCGAACGGCGCCGCGCTCCAGGCGATGCTGAAGGCGCAGGCGGACAACCCCGGCTGCCCCGAGTCCTACGACCAGAACGGCGACGGCACGCAGGACGCGGTGTGCGAGGGCGGCACGCGCGTGAACGGCTTCTACGGCTTCGGCATCGTCAACGCGCTGCGCGCGGTCAAGTAGGCCACGGACGGGAGAAACTGACACCATGACAGCGCATTTCCCGCGCTCCCGCCGCGCGCTGGCCGTCCCCGCCGGGATGGCCATGGCGACGGCGCTCGCCCTGCTGCCGAACGTGTCGGCGGCGGCCGAGCCGGACGCGACCTCGCTCAGCTATGTCGTCAACGTCCAGCCCGGGCACGGCCCTTCACCACGCGTGGAGCGGGCCATCGCCGAGGCCGGCGGCACGATCGTGACCTCGTACGACCAGATCGGTGTGGTCGTCGTCCACTCGGCGAACCCCGACTTCGCCCGGACGCTGCGCACGGTGCCGGGGGTGGCCTCGGCCGGCAACACCCGCAACGCGCCGCTGCCCGCGCAGTCCACGACGGACGTCGGCACGCCGAAGGTGCTCAGCACCGCCGAGGCCACGGCCGTCGAGGCGGCCGAGGGCCAGGACCCGCTCCAGCCCCTCCAGTGGGACCTGCCCGCCATCAAGGCGGACCAGGCGCACGAGAAGTCGCTGGGCAGCCGGGACGTCACCGTCGCGGTGATCGACACCGGCGTCGACGACACCCACCCCGACCTCGCGCCCAACTTCGACCGCGAGGCGTCGGTCAACTGCGTGACGGGCAAGCCGGACACCACCGATGGCGCCTGGCGGCCCGGCCCGACGGAGAGCGCGCACGGCACGCACGTGGCCGGTGAGATCGCCGCCGCCAAGAACGGCGTCGGCATGACCGGTGTCGCGCCCGGGGTGAAGGTCTCCGGCATCAAGGTGTCGACGACCGCCGGGTACTTCTACACGGAGGCCGTGGTGTGCGGCTTCGTGTGGGCGGCCGAGCACGGGGTCGACGTGACGAACAACAGCTATTACACCGACCCCTGGTACTTCAACTGCAAGAACGACCCGGACCAGAAGGCGCTCGTCGACGCCATCACCCGGGCCTCGCGGTACGCGGAGAAGAAGGGCGCGGTCAACGTCGCGGCGGCCGGCAACGAGAACTACGACCTCGCGGCCGACGAGATCACCGACCCGGTCTCCCCGAACGACGGCACGCCCTCGGAGCGGGTGATCGACCCCTCCGAGTGCCTGGACATACCGACCCAGTTGCCGGGTGTGGTGACGGTGGCGTCGACCGGTGCGAAGGGCATCAAGTCGTCCTTCTCCAACCACGGTCTCGGCGTGATCGACATCGCCGCGCCCGGCGGCGACTCGACCCGCTTCCAGACCCCGGCCCCGCCGGCCACCAGCGGCCTGATCCTGGGCACGCTGCCCGGCGGACGCTGGGGCTACATGGCCGGTACGTCGATGGCGTCGCCGCATGTCGCGGGCGTCGCCGCGCTCATCAAGTCGACGCACCCGTGGGCGCCTCCGGCCGCGGTCAAGGCGCTGCTGTACGCCCAGGCCGACGCCACGGCGTGCACGGACCCGTACGACATCGACGGCGACGGCAAGATCGACGCGGTGTGCGAGGGCTCGAAGAACCGCAACGGGTTCTACGGCTGGGGCATGACGGACGCCCTGGACGCGGTGACCAAGTAGCGGACACCCGCCAGCGAAGGGCCGGACGGAGCCACCGTCCGGCCCTTTCGCGCGCGTGGGGAGAGAGATCCGCTGCACATATTGATCGAGTCAATACCGCATAGTGCAGTCATGGACTCCATCGACTACGCCTGGGCCGCGACGGGCGGCGATCCCGCGCTTCTGCCGCGGGTGTCGACCGTCGGCCGGACCGGGGTCCTCCAGGGAAGGCTTCCCGTACGGCAGTTGGCGCGCGGGTGTGTCGGCGCGTGTGCGCTGGCCGCCGCGGAGCTAGGTGCGCGGCGGGCCCGGCTGCGGGAGGTGCCGGAGGCCCGGGTGGACGACGGTGCCGTCGGCACGGCGTTCGTGAGCGAACGGCATCTGTTGATCAATGGCCGGGCGCCGGTCACCTTCGCACCCCTGTCACGGTTCTGGCGGACGGCGGACGGCTGGGTGCGCACGCACGCCAACTATCCCCACCACAGGGAGCGATTGCTGGCGGCGCTGGGCCGGCCGGACTCCGTCGAGGCGGCCCTCGCGGAGCGGTCCGCGGCGGACGTCGAGGAGGCCGTGTACGCGGCGGGCGGCCTCGCGGTGGCGGTACGGACGCCCGGGGAGTGGGCGGCGCATCCGCAGGCACGCGCGGTGGCCGGGCGTCCCCTGGTGGAGCGGGAGCGGCTGGACCAGGCCCCCGCGCGGGTGCTCCCGTCGGCCGGTCCGGCGCTCCCGCTGGACGGGATCCGGGTCCTGGACCTCACCCGGGTCATCGCGGGCCCGGTCGGCACCCGCACCCTCGCCCTGCTCGGCGCGGACGTGCTGCGCGTCGATCCGCCGCAGTACCCCGAACTGCCCGACCAGCACGCGGACACGGGGTTCGGCAAGCGGTCCGCCACGCTGGACCTGCGGGCGGACCGGCGCGCCTTCGAGGAGTTGCTGGCCGGCGCCGACGTGGTCGTCACCGGGTACCGGCCGGGCGCCCTGGACCGGTTCGGGCTCGCCCCCGAGGCGCTGGCGGAGCGCCGGCCCGGGGTCGTCGTGGCGCAGGTGTCGGCGTGGGGCGCGTCCGGGCCCTGGGGACGGCGGCGCGGGTTCGACAGCCTGGTCCAGGCGGCGACCGGCATCGCCGTCACGGAGGGCTCGGCGCGGCGGCCGGGCGCGCTGCCCGCGCAGGCGCTCGACCACGGCACCGGGTACCTGCTCGCGGCGGCCGTGCTGCGCGCCCTGACCGAGCAGGCCGACGACGGCGGCAGCAGGGTCGTACGGCTGTCGCTGGCGCGCACCGCGCTGTGGCTGACCTGCGAAATCGACGCGGGCGGGACGGGCGGGGCGGCGTACGGGGGGCCGGAGCCCTGGCTGGCCGAGAGGGACAGTACGCTCGGGCGGCTGCGGTACGCCCTGCCGCCGGTGGCCTACCTGGGCGGGCCCGGTGACTGGGCACGCCCGCCCGGCACGCCGGGGGCCGATCCGGCGGCCTGGAGCTGAGATGCGGACCGTCCGGAAACGTACCCATGGGCGGAATGCCGTACCGCCAGTTGTTTTCCAGCGCTTGCCCGGTTCTGGGAGGACTGGTGAAGATCTTGAGGTGACCTTGATAAGACCCACGTCGGAGGTTGCCGACGCGAGCGAGTCCCGGCGCGGCCCCGGCACCGGCCGAGCCGTGGCCGTCCTCGTGCTGGTGGCCCTGGGGGCGCTGATACCGCTGCTCGGGCCGTCCCCGGCACTGCACGGCACCGGGGAGGCCGCGGCCCCCGGCACCGGCGGCATCGCGCTGCTGCGGACGGTGCTGTTCGCGGCCCTGTGCGTCCCGGTCGGCGAACTGTTCGTGAACCGGCTGGCCCGTTCCGTACCCGGTACTCCCCCGCCGCCCCGCAGCTGGGCGCCCTGGGCGGCAGGCGCGGGTTTCCTCGCCGCCCTGGGGCTGGCCTCCGTCGTCTCCACCGGCAACCTCGTGCCGGACAGCCTCTCCGACCTCGACGTCGGCGGCCTGTACGCCACCCGCGACGGCAAGCTCGCGCTGCTGGAGGTCAACGCCTTCGCCGTGGCCGGGCTGTGCGCGCTGTCCCGGCGGCCCGGCACCCAGCTCTGGCCGCTGGCCGCGGTCGTCGTCGCCGAGGCGCTGCGCGCGCATCCGGTGACCGAGCAGTCCCCGCTCACCGGTTCCGGTCTGACGCTGGTCCATCTGATCTGTGCGGCGCTGTGGGCGGGCGGACTGCTGCACGTCCTGCGGAGCCTACGGGGCGGTCCGCCGTCCGGGGCGGCGCTGCTCGGGCTCTACGCGCGCGTGGCGGCCGTCCTGCTCGCCGTCATCACCGCGACCGGGGTGTGCAGTTCGCTGCGCCGCATGCCGCCCGAGACGGTCGTCGAGCAGTTGACGGCGACGGCGTACGGCCGCGTGCTGCTCGCCAAGGTGCTGCTGGTGGCCGCCGTCGCCGGGCTCGCCCTGTGGGCGCGGATCCGGCTGAGCCGGGCCGCCGACCCGCTCACGGCCTGCGCCCCCGCGCGCGTGGAGGTCGTCGCGCTGGGGGTGGTGGTGGCGGTGTCGGGGCTGCTGACCGCGTTGCCGGTGCCGATCAGATGGTGACCATGACGGAGATGCTGACCATGACTCAGATGGCGACCATGACCTTGAGCGCCACCCGCTCGTCCATCGCCCGGTAGCCGTCGGGCACGCCCTCCAGACCGACCGTCAGGTCGAAGACCGGTGAGGGGTCGATGGTGCCGTCCAGGATGTCGGGCAGCAGCTCGGGGATGTAGGCGCGGACCGGCGCGACACCGCCGCGCGGGGCGATGTTCCGGTCGAACATGACGCCGAGGTCGAGTCCGGTCCCTCCCCCAGTGCCCAAAGGGCCTGGGGGGACCCCCAGCCGTGCGGCACACCGACGAAGCCGATGCCGCCGCCGTCACAGGTGATGTTTCACGGCAGGACGCATGGACAGCTCGGTACCGACCGCCTCGACGACGGCGTGCGCGCCCTGGCCGCGGGCGAGTTCGCGGACGGCGTCGACCGCGGCCTCGCCGCGCTCGGCGACGACGTCGGTGTCGCCGAAGCGGCGGGCGAGGTCGGTGCGGACCTGATGGCGGCCGAGCGCGACGATCCGCTCGGCGCCCAGCCGCTTGGCGGCGAGCACCGCACACAGGCCGACGGCGCCGTCACCGACCACGGCGACCGTGGCCCCCGGCCGGGCGCCCGCGGCGAGGGCGGCGTGGTGGCCGGTGCCCAGCACGTCGGACAGGGTGAGCAGGGCGGTCAGCAGCCGCTCGTCGGAGGCCGCCTCCTAGGGCAGCCGGACGAGGGTGCCGTCGGCGAAGGGCACGCGCACCGCCTCGCCCTGGCCGCCGTCGTAGCCGACGGAGCCCCAGAAGCCGCCGTGCTCGCAGGAGGTGGTCAGGCCCTCCCGGCAGTAGTCGCAGACGCCGTCGGACCACATGAAGGGCGCGACGACCAGATCGCCGGTCCGCACGCCGGAGACCTCCGGGCCGGTCTCCTCGACGACGCCGAGGAACTCGTGCCCGGTCCGCTGGCCGGGCTGCCGGCCCGCCTCGCCGCGGTAGGCCCACAGGTCGCTGCCGCAAATGCAGGCGCGCAGCACCCGGATCACGGCGTCGGTGGGCAGTTGGACGACCGGGTCGGGTACGTCCGCCACCCACATGTCGAACGGGGCGTGAGAGCGCTCAGGGGGTGGTCGAGCGCACCTCCCCGTACGTCGCCGCCGGGTACGCACGCGCTTCGAACGCTCTGAGTGTGCCCGTGACGAGCAGGACCTGCGCCGCGATATAGGTGAGCATGATCCACAGGTCCGGCCGGGGCGGCTGGGACCACTCGGCGACGCCGGTCGCGATGAGGGTGTCGGAGAGCATGAACAGCGCGCCGCCGAGCCCGGTGACAAGGCCGAACCGGCTGCCCGCGCGGTAGGCCATGGCCGTGAGCAGCAGGCTGTAGCCGGCGACCGGGACGCGCAGGTCGGCCGGAAGGGCGGGCCAGAGCGTGGCGACGGTGGTGGTGAGGGCGACGCTGTACCCGGCGAGCAGGAACGGCTGGTGGCCCCCGCGCCCCTGGAACAGCAGCAGGTAGCAGACGTGCCCGGCGGCGAAGGAGCCCATGCCGGCGAGGAAGGCGGGCTCGGCGTCGGACAGCAGCAGGACGTCGCCGCCCCAGCCGAACAGCAGGGCGGCGACGAGCAGCCGGGGCGCCCGGGACAGGGCGGCGTACCCGGCGAGCAGCGGCATCAGCAGCGGCTTGGCGACCAGGTGCCCGGGGTCGAAGCCGGCGGCGAGGGAGCCCAGGTCGACGAGGGCGGCCAGAGCGAAGGCCGCCAGGAGAACGGGCCTCACGCCGACACGCTCTCCCGCGCGGGTTCCGGGGCGGGCCGCCAGCCGGGGCCGCGCAGCAGGAGCCCGGCCCGGTCCCGCCAACGGCGTGCCGCCTTGAGGTCCTTGGCGATGGAGACGTACTCGTGGGTGGCGACCTTCACCGGGTTGTACGTGTCGATGTTCTTGGTCAGCCCGAAGACTGGACGCTCGGTCTCGGCGACGAAGGAGCGGAACAACCGGTCCCAGACGATGAGGATGCCGCCGAAGTTGCGGTCCAGGTAGCCGCCCTGGGAGGCGTGGTGGACGCGGTGGTGAGAGGGCGTGTTGAACACGAACTCGAACCACCGGGGCATCTTGTCGATGCGCTCGGTGTGGATCCAGAACTGGTAGACGAGGTTCGCCGAGGAGCAGAAGGCGAGCGCGGCCGGGTGCACACCGCAGGCGATCAGGGGGACGTAGAACGGCCAGACGGTCAGGGAGGTCCAGGGCTGGCGCAGTGCGGTGGTGAGGTTGAACTTCTTGCTGGAGTGGTGCACGACGTGGCAGGCCCACAGGATCCGCACGACGTGGTGGCCGCGGTGGGACCAGTAGTAGAAGAAGTCCTGCGCGAGCAGCAGCAACGGGATGGTCCACCACAGCACGGGCACCCGCAGCGGCGTCAGTTCGTAGACCGCCGTGTAGATCGCGACGATCGGGATCTTCCACAGGAAGTCGAAGAACAGACTGCCGAGCCCCATACCGAGGCTGGTCGCGGCGTCCTTCGTCTCGTACCCCGCGGCCTCCTCGTCGGGATGGAGGCGGACGCTGATCATCTCGACCACGGTGAGCAGGACGAAGGCGGGTATCGACCACAGCACGACATCGGGCAGGTTCGGCATGCTGGCACGGTAGAACCGCTGGTCGCCCACGGCTAGACGTTGTTACTCACAAGTATTACCTGGGGTACGCGCTTACTTGTTGGCGATCTCCGCCAAAGGGGCACCCCTCTTCCGGACGGCCCCGCGCGGCACGGGACTTGACGCGCTCCCCCGGCCGGTCCTCGAACGGACGGGCGGGGCAGGGCACCTGACGGGGTGGCGACTCGGGGCCGCGGGAGGGGACTGTCAGTCCCGGCCCGTATCCTCAGTGACCATGCTCGAAGACCGTACGACCGCAGCGTCCGCGCCCGCCGGGTGGCCGGCCGCGTATCCGCAGGGATACGCGGTCGTTGACGTGGAGACCACCGGGCTGGCCCGGGACGACCGGATCATCTCCGCGGCCGTCTACCGGCTGGACGCGCGCGGCGAGGTCGAGGACCACTGGTACACGCTGGTCAACCCCGAGCGCGACCCGGGCCCGGTGTGGATCCACGGTCTGACGAGCGACGTACTGGAGGGCGCGCCCCTCTTCCCCGAGATCGCCGAGGAGTTCTCCGCCCGCCTGGCGGACCGGGTGCTCGTCGCGCACAACGCCGTCTTCGACTGGCAGATGATCGCCCGCGAGTACGCACGCGCCCGGTGCGAGGCGCCGGTGCGGCAGCGGCTGTGCACCATCGCGCTCTCCAAGGAACTGGCTCTGCCGCTGCCCAACCACAAGCTGGAGTCGCTGGCCGCGCACTTCGGCGTCGTCCAGCAGCGCGCGCACCACGCGCTGGACGACGCGCGCGTGCTGGCGGAGGCGTTCCGGCCGAGCCTGAAGGCCGCGGCCGAGGGCGGCGTACGGCTTCCCCTGCACGAGTGCCGGCCGCTGACCGAGTGGACGGACCGGGCCGTGCCGCGGCAGCAGCAGGGCAGCTACGGCGGCTACCGGCCGACCAGTTGGCGCCCCGCCCGCAAAAGGCCCGCCTGCCCCTATCCCAACCCAGGGCGCTATGAAGAGGGCAAAAGGCTCAAACAGGGCATGCGGATCGCCTTCTCCGGCGACACCTCCGTCGAGCGCGACCTGCTGGAGGACCGGGCGGTCGAGGCCGGACTCCATGTCGCCACCAGCATCTCCCGGCTGACCAGCCTGCTCGTCACCAACGACCCGGACTCGGGCACCTCCAAGGTGGTCAAGGCCCGGCAGTACGGCACCCCCGTGGTGGACGAGGCGGCGTTCGGGCAGCTGCTCGCCGATGTGGAGTCGGCACCCGAGCAGTGACCGTACGGATGGGTGATTGCGGTGCGACTCGCCCGGCGCCCACTCGCTCGCACCGCCCCGACGGCCCACCCTGTGGCGCATGGCGAGATGCGAAGTTTGCGGCAATGACTACGGGATGTCCTTCGAGATTCGTGCGCAGGGCGCGGTGCATGTCTTCGACTGCTTCGCCTGTGCGATCCATCGCATGGCCCCCATCTGCGAGCACTGCCGCGTCCAGATCATCGGGCAGGGCGTCGAGGTCGAGGGCCACTGGTACTGCGGTGCCCACTGCGCCCGCGCGGAGGGAAAGGCGGGCATCATCGACAAGGTGTGACCCGGTACCCGCCTGAACGCACCCCACGACCGAGTTGTACGGTCGTGGGGTGTACCGCTTCCTGTTGTCCCGGCAGTGGGTGATCCTCACGCTGGTCGCCGTGCTGCTCATCCCCACGATGATCAGGCTGGGCATCTGGCAGATGCACCGCTACGACGAGCGCACCGCCCGCAACCAGCTGGTCTCCGACTCGCTGGCCGCGAAGCCGGTACCCGTCGAGCGGCTGACCTCCCCCGGGCACGCCGTCACCAGGAACGAGCGGTACCGCACCGTCACCGCCACCGGGCACTTCGACACCGACGACGAGGTCGTCGTCCGCCGCCGCACCAACGCCGACGACGAGGTCGGCTACCACGTGCTCACCCCGTTCGTGCTGCGCGACGGCAAGGTGCTGCTGGTCAACCGGGGCTGGATCCCCGCCGACCGGGCGGCGAGCCAGAGCGCGTTCCCGGAGGTGCCCGCCCCGCCGGGCGGCGAGCTCACCGTCACCGGCCGGCTGATGCCCGACGAGACGACCGAGGCGAGCGGCATCAAGGACCTCCAGGGCCTGCCCGACCGCCAGATCATGCTGATCAACAGCGCGCAGGAGGCGCGCCGCCTCGACGCCCGGGTGCTCGGCGGTTACCTCGTGCAGACCGGACCGGCCCCGAAGGGCGGCACCCCGCAGCAGCTCGGCAAGCCCGGCAAGGAGGACGCCGCGCTGAACTACGCCTACGCCGTCCAGTGGTGGCTGTTCGCCGCGGGCGTCCCGGTCGGCTGGGTGATCCTGGTCCGCCGCGAGCTGCGCGACCGCCGGGCGCGCGAGACCGGGCAGCCCGCCGCGCGGAGCGAGCCCGCGGCGGTGTGAGCCGTCCGGCCGGAATGACCACAGCGCAAGATTGCGCGTCCTTCCTGCCGGGAACCCGCTCCCCGTGCATCCCCGTATCGAGGACTACGCGCTCATCGGCGACGAACAGACGGCTGCCCTGGTCGGCACGGACGGCTCCGTGGACTGGCTGTGCCTGCCCCGCTTCGACTCCGCCGCCTGCTTCGCCCGGCTGCTCGGCGACGAGGAGAACGGCCACTGGCGGATCGCCCCCACCGGCGCCGAGCGGTGCACCCGCCGCGCCTACCGACCGGACACCCTTGTCCTGGACACCGAATGGGAGACCGATCAAGGCGCCGTCCGCGTCACCGACCTGATGCCCCAACGGGACCGCGCGCCCGACCTCGTCCGCATCGTCGAGGGCCTGCGCGGCGAGGTCACCGTCCGCAGCACGCTCCGGCTGCGCTTCGACTACGGCTCGATCACCCCCTGGATACGCCGCTCCGACGGCCACCGGGTCGCCGTGGCGGGCCCGGACTCGGTGTGGCTGCGCAGCGAACCGCAGGTGCGCACCTGGGGCGCCGACCACTGCACGTACTCGGAGTTCACCGTCGCCGAGGGCGAGTCGGTGGCGTTCGTGCTGACCTGGCACCCCTCGCACGAACCACGCCCCGCGCTCGTCGACCCCTACGCATCGCTGGCCACCAGCGTCTCCGACTGGCAGGCCTGGGCGGCCCACTGCCGCTACGACGGCCCGCACCGGGACGCCGTGGTCCGCTCCCTGATCACCCTGAAGGCGCTCACCTACGCCCCCACCGGCGGCATCGTCGCCGCCCCCACCACCTCGCTCCCGGAGGAGCTGGGCGGAGTACGCAACTGGGACTACCGCTACTGCTGGCTGCGGGACTCCACCCTCACCCTCGGCGCGCTCCTGGCCGCCGGGTACCAGGAGGAGGCCGAGGCCTGGCGGAACTGGCTGCTGCGGGCGGTCGCGGGCGACCCGGCGGACCTGCAGATCATGTACGGCGTGGCGGGTGAGCGCCGGCTGCCCGAGATGGAGCTGCCGTGGCTGGCCGGCTTCGCCGACTCCGGGCCGGTACGGATCGGCAACGAGGCCGTGAAGCAGGTCCAGCTCGACGTGTACGGCGAGGTCATGGACTCGCTGTCGCTGGCCCGCAGTTCGGGCCTGCCCTCCAACCCGCAGATGTGGGCGCTGCAGATCGCGCTGATGGACTTCCTGTGCAGCGCGTGGCGGCAGCCCGACGAGGGGTTGTGGGAGGTGCGCGGGGGCCGCAGGCAGTTCGTCCACTCCAAGGTGATGGTGTGGGTGGCCGCCGACCGCGCGGTGCGCGCGGTGGAGCGCGACCCCCATCTGGAGGGCGACGTGGACGCCTGGCGCGCGTTGCGCGACGAGGTGCACCGGGAGGTGTGCGAGAAGGGCTACGACCCCGAGCGGAACACCTTCACCCAGTACTACGGCTCGCGCGAGCTGGACGCCTCGCTGCTGCTGATCCCGCGCGTGGGCTTTCTGCCGCCGGACGACCCCCGGGTGATCGGCACCATCGACGCGGTCCGCGACGAGCTGTGCCACGGCGGCTTCCTGCGCCGCTACAGCCCCGAGGAGACGGCCGACGGACTGCCGGGCAGCGAGGGCACCTTCCTGGCGTGCTCGTTCTGGCTGGCGGACGCCCTGCACATGATCGGCCGCGGCAAGGAGGCCAGGGAGTTGTTCGAACGGCTCGTGGTGCTCGGCAACGACGTCGGGCTGCTGGCCGAGGAGTACGACCCCGTGGCCGGTGTCCAGCTGGGCAACTTCCCGCAGGCGTTCAGCCACATCGGCCTGGTGAACACCGCCCTCGCCCTGTTCGGGACGGAGGAGGCAGGATAGGGGGCATGGATCTTGGACTGAAGGACCGGGTGTACGTCGTCACCGGAGCGACGCGTGGGCTGGGCAACGCCACCGCGCGGGAGCTGGTCGCCGAGGGCGCGAAGGTGATCATTTCGGGGCGGGACGAGACGACGGTCGCCGAGGCCGCGTCCGCGCTGGGCCCGGACGCGGTCGGGGTCGCCGCGGGCAACGCCGACCCGGAGACGCCCGCCCGGCTGATCGCCGCCGCGCGCGAGCACTTCGGCGGCTTCGACGGTGTCCTCGTCAGCGTCGGCGGCCCGGCGCCCGGCTTCGTCGCCGACAACACCGACGAGCAGTGGCAGGCGGCGTTCGAGTCGGTGTTCCTCGGCGCGGTGCGGCTGGCCCGGGCGGCGGCGGCCGAGCTGGAGGCGGGCGGTGTCATCGGCTTCGTGCTGTCCGGGTCCGTGCACGAGCCGATTCCGGGCCTGACCATCTCGAACGGACTGCGGCCCGGCCTCGCCGGGTTCGCCAAGTCCCTCGCGGACGAGCTGGGACCGCGCGGGATCCGGGTCGTGGGGCTGCTGCCGGGGCGCATCGACACGGACCGGGTGCGCGAGCTGGACGGGATATCCGCGGACCCGGAGGCGACGCGCGCGGCCGCCGAGACGCGGATCCCGCTGCGGCGCTACGGGAGGCCGGAGGAGTTCGGCCGGACCGGCGCGTTCCTGCTCTCCCCGGCCGCCTCGTACCTGACCGGCATCATGGTCCCGGTGGACGGCGGCCTGCGGCACGGGTTCTAGCCGCGGAGGGCGCTCCGAGGGAGCGGGTCCGGTTCAACTGACCCGCTCCGCGCGGTGCTTGGCCGCCTTCAGCCTGACCTCCGCCGGAAGCTCCGCCAGTCCCGCCGACTGGCGTGCGTGGGTGAGGGGCCCGGCCGTGAGGTCGGTCAGGGTCGTGCCCGGGTCCACATGCGGTTCCAGCAGCAGCCGTACGCGGGCCCCGGGGGCGCTCCTGCGGCCGGTCAGCCGGGTGTGCGCCCGGTGGACCCCGTCCATCGACTCCGCGTCGCTCACCAGTACGCCCTCCAGGGCGCGGCCCCGCAGCAGCGCGCCCTCGCCGTCGCCGGTGTCGACCAGGACCTCGGCGAGCCGACGACGCCGCAGCACCGCGGTCAGCCACCACAGGAGCAGCAGGAGCAGCACCGCCAGCGCGGCGATGACCGCCGGCCACCACCAGCCCTCGTCCTGCCAGCGGGTCCGCTCGGAGTCGCTGAGCAGGACGTCGTCCCGGCCGTCGTGGATCCACCAGGACGGCGGGTTCAGACCGAGGCCCACGGCGAGCACGGAGCCGCCGAGGACGACCAGGAGCAGGCCGACGAGGCCGAGCAGGACGCGGTTGACGGTCCTGAGCATCGCGCTCACCCCTTCCGTCCGGGTCGCTGCACCCGCACCGACAGGGCGGGCGGCCGGGACAGGCCGAGGCCGTTCACGGCGTCGGCGAGCGCGCCGTCGAGGTCGGCGCGTACGTCGTCCAGGTCCCGGAAGTGGGAGACCGCGCGGACGTCGGCCCGCTTGCGGCGCATGCGGACCCGGGCCGACTGCACACCGGCGATCTCCATGGCCCGGTCGCGGAGCACCAGCGCGGCGGCCTGACGGTCCAGTGCGCCGCGCACGTCGGGGTGGGTGCGGCGCATCGGCAGCAGGGACCGCAGGCCGGGTGTGGCGGCCAGCCAGAGCAGCCACAGGCCGAGGGCCGTGGCGACGCCCGCGCCGATCAGCACCCGGATGTCGTCGAGGGGGCGCTCGGCGAGCTGGTCGGCCAGGTCCCGGCGCCAGGCCATGGCGGGCCGGTCGGCGCGCACGGCGGCGATGTCGTAGAGGAACAGGCCGACCAGGGCCAGGAGCAGCAGGGCGACGATCGCGGCCGTGACCCGGCGGGTGGACCAGAAGCGGCCGTTCGCGGCGTCCTTGCCGCCCAGGACGGGCGGTGGGTCGGAGCCGGCCGCGGACGCGTCCGGTCCGAGCGGGTCGGTGCCGGTCTTCTCGAGGACCGGCAGTGGTCGTGTCATGCCCTCGGAGCCCTGGGGCTCGCTCATCGCGTCCTCCCCTGTGCCGCGCCGTGTACCGGGTGCAGCCGCTCCACGTGGACGACGACCTCCGGCACCTCCATGCCCACCAACGCGCGTACCCGCTCGGCGACATGACGACGCACGGCGGCGCAGCGGGCGCCGATGTCGGTGGGGTAGTCGAGTTCGAGATGCAGGCGCAGGCGGGCCGTGTCGTGATGGACGACGGCTCCCGCGTGCGGGGGCGACACGTCCGCGGGCAGCGGGCCCAGGGCCTCGCGGGCCGCCTGCGAGGCGATCTTCACCACCACCCGGTCGGCGATCCGGGTGGCGCCGCGCTCGCCCGGCGGCACGACGGCCCGGGATCTGTCCACGTCACCGGAGTGCACGGTCACCTACGTCACCGCCGGTCGCGCCGGTCGTCACGGGTGCGGAAGAAGTCGCCGAGTTCCAGGTCCCCTTCGAGGAACCGGCCCACGACGAACCCGGTGGCGCCCAGGGCGGCCACCAGCAGGAAGGCACCGAAGCCGCCGAAATACCCGGCGAAGCCCAGCGCCATGCCGGCGATCATGCCGACGACGGCCATGCTCATGGTGCGCTCCCTTCAGCAGTGGGGTGGCCGGTCACTGGAGCCGGGGCTCCGGTTCCTCTTCGTCCTCCTCGTCGGGCAGTTTCACGTCGCTCACCGCGATGTTGACCTCGACCACTTCCAGGCCGGTCATCCGTTCCACCGCGGAGACGACGTTCTCCCGCACGGCCCGGGCCACGTCGGAGATCGCCACGCCGTAGTCGACGACGATCTCCAGGTCGAGCGCGGTCTGCACCTCGCCCACCTCGGCCTTCACCCCGCGCGTGACGGACTTCGAGGCACCGCCCGGCACCCGGTCCCGTACCGCGCCGAAGGTGCGGCTCATCCCGCTGCCCATGGCGTGCACTCCGACGACGTCACGCGCCGCGAGTCCCGCGATCTTCTCCACCACGCCGTCGGCGATCGTGGTCCGGCCCCGGCTCCCCGGGTCACCGCCACCGCGCTTGACGGTCCTGCGGGTCTGTCCGGCCGACTCCTGTTCGACCTCGGCCCTCTGCGTCATGTCACTCATCGCCGCACGTCCCTTTCGGTTCGTCCTTCTTCGTCCACCGTAAGCGGGGTTGCGTCATTTCGCCCCGGGGATGCGGCAGGCTGGAGTAATGACGGTGGACGGATGGGCGCGGACGGTGCGGCAGCAGTTGGGGCTCGGCAGGCTGCTGCCGTTGGGCGGGCCACGTGACGGCGCGTGGATCGCCGAGGAGGCGGCCGCGGAGGCGCTGCGCAGCGCGGCGCACGAGTTGCCGGGGGTGCGTCTCGGCGCGCTCAGGATCGCGCTCGCCGATCCCGGCGAGACGCAGGAGCCTGTGGTTCCGGCGCCGCCGAGCGCGCTGCCGCCCGGCGCGCTGCGGGTGACGGCGGACTTCGCGGCTACGGCGGCGGAGCCGCTGCCCGCGGTGGCGGACCGGCTGCGCGGGGCGCTGGCTCAGGCGGCGGACCGGCGGCTGGGGCTGGCGGTGACGGAGGTGGATCTACGGGTGACGGCGCTGCTGGACGAGGGGGCGCAGTCCGCTCCGGTACCGCCGCGGGAGGCTCCGTCGGCCCGGGAGCCCGGTGAGGGCGACGAGGCCCGCGCCGCCGCGGCCGCGCTCGCGGTGCCGGGGGTGGCGGGGCTGACCGGCATCCTGGGCGGCCTCGGCCGGCCGGTGCACTTCGAGGACCGGCCCGCCGAGGCCGCCCTGTCGGCCCGTCATGTCCGGGTGGAGATCGCGGTACGGGCGGACCACCGGGCCGTGGAGGTGGCCCGTGCGGTCCGCACCCAGGTGGCGCAGGCGGTGCCGGATCACCCGACGGTGGCGGTCCTGATCACCGCCGTCGCCGGGTGAGGGGTCACTCGCCCACGCCCGCCAGGTCCCGCAGCCGGCGCGCCTGGGCGGCGCGTTCGGCGACGCGCTGCTCCTCGTAGGTGCGGTCGGCCGCCCCGCGCAGGAGTGCCTTGGTCTCGATGACCGCGTCCCGGGGGGCGGCCAGCAGGGCGGCGGCGAGGTCGCGCACCGCGTCGTCGAGCTGGTCCGCGGGGACGGCGATGTTGGCCAGGCCGGTGCTGACGGACTCCTCGGCCGTGACGAAGCGCCCGGTGGCGCAGATCTCCAGCGCCCGGGCGTAGCCGACGAGGCCCACCAAGGGGTGGGTGCCGGTCAGGTCGGGCACCAGGCCGAGGCTGGTCTCGCGCATGGCGAACTGCACGTCGTCCGCGACGACGCGCAGGTCACAGGCGAGCGCGAGCTGGAAGCCCGCCCCGATGGCATGGCCCTGGACGGCGGCGATGGACACGAGGTCGCTGCGCCGCCACCAGGTGAACGCCTCCTGGTACTCGGCGATCGTCGCGTCGAGCTCGGCGTCGCCGCCGCGCGCGAGATCGATGAACGACGGCTCACCGTCGAAGCCCTCCGGCGTGAACGCCTGCCGGTCGAGTCCGGCCGAGAAGGACTTGCCCTCGGCCCGCAGCACCACGACCCGGACGGATCCGGGCAGCAGCCGACCGGCCTCGGCCAGCGCGCGCCACAGAGCGGGGCTCTGCGCGTTGCGCTTGGCGGGGTTGGTCAGCGTCACCGTGGCGACTGCGTCATCGACGGTGAGTCGTACGCCGTCCTTGTCGAGAGCCGGGTCGAGCGAAGCCATGGGGCGCCTCCGATGGGTGCGGTCGCTTAAGTGACTGCACAGTAACCACCCGGCCGGTCAACCGACCGACCGGGTGGCCACCATCGAAGCCGGTGGGCTGCCCGGAGGTCAGCCCGCGGCCTTCTTGCCGCGGGTCGCCCCGCCACGCCCACGCAGCGTGACGCCCGACTCACTGAGCATCCGGTGCACGAAGCCATACGAGCGGCCGGTCTCCTCGGCCAGCGCCCGGATGCTCGCACCGGAGTCGTACTTCTTCTTCAGGTCTGCCGCGAGCTTGTCGCGCGCGGCGCCGGTTACCCGGCTGCCCTTCTTCAGAGTCTCGGCCACCCGGTCCTCCTCATGGGAAGTGCGCTCTGGTCCCCTCATGATCACCCCTCCCGGGCCTGATGGCCACCCATTCGGCAAGGTCCGTGAGACATGGATGTGACGACAGGAGCAGGTCCACACAAGAGGAACCGATGATTCCGTGACGGCGGGTTCGTACCGCCGAACGGGTTGTTCCGCGAAGCGGCAGGTCAGGGACGCGCGACGGCCGAGCCCTTGTCGACAAAGGACTCGGCCGGAAAATCCGTGTAGGACACACCCCGGTACGAGGAGATCTCACACAGATGATGGATCACGGATCGGCCGAATGATCCATACGCAGTGGATCAGCCATTCGATCAAGCCAGGGCGACGAGATCCGCGTAGTCGGCGCCCCACAGGTCCTCGACACCGTCGGGCAGCAGGATGATGCGCTCCGGCTGGAGCGCCTCGACCGCGCCCTCGTCGTGGGTGACCAGGACGACCGCGCCCTTGTAGGTGCGCAGCGCGCCGAGGATCTCCTCGCGGCTGGCCGGGTCGAGGTTGTTGGTCGGCTCGTCCAGCAGCAGCACGTTCGCCGAGCTGACCACGAGGGTGGCGAGCGCCAGACGGGTCTTCTCGCCACCGGAGAGGACACCGGCCGGCTTGTCGACGTCGTCGCCGGAGAACAGGAACGAGCCGAGCGTCTTGCGGACCTCGACGAGGTCCAGGTCGGGGGCGGCGGAGCGCATGTTCTCCAGGACCGTGCGCTCCGGGTCGAGGGTCTCGTGCTCCTGCGCGTAGTAGCCGAGCTTGAGGCCGTGGCCCTCGATGACCTGGCCGGTGTCGGGCTTCTCGGCGCCGCCCAGGAGCCGGAGCAGGGTCGTCTTGCCGGCACCGTTCAAGCCCAGGATGACGACGCGGGAGCCCTTGTCGATGGCGAGGTCGACATCGGTGAAGATCTCCAGGGAGCCGTACGACTTGGACAGCCCCTCCGCCATCAGCGGGGTCTTGCCGCACGGGGACGGCTCCGGGAAGCGCAGCTTGGCGACCTTGTCGGCCTTCCGCTCGGCCTCGAGACCGGCCAGCAGCTTGTCCGCCCGGCGGGCCATGTTCTGCGCGGCGACGGTCTTGGTGGCCTTGGCGCGCATCTTGTCGGCCTGCGAGTGGAGCGCGGAGGCCTTCTTCTCGGCGTTCTGCCGCTCGCGCTTGCGGCGCTTCTCGTCGGCCTCGCGCTGCTGCTGGTAGAGCTTCCAGCCCATGTTGTAGACGTCGATCTGGGCGCGGTTGGCATCCAGGTAGAAGACCTTGTTGACGACCGTCTCGACCAGGTCGACGTCGTGGGAGATCACGATGAAGCCGCCGCGGTAGGTCTTCAGGTAGTCGCGCAGCCAGACGATCGAGTCCGCGTCGAGGTGGTTCGTCGGCTCGTCGAGCAGCAGGGTGTCCGCGTCCGAGAACAGGATGCGGGCGAGTTCGACACGGCGACGCTGACCGCCGGAGAGCGTGTGCAGCGGCTGGCCGAGCACGCGGTCGGGCAGGTTGAGCGCGGCGGCGATGGTGGAGGCCTCGGCCTCGGCGGAGTACCCGCCCTTGGTGAGGAACTCGGTCTCCTGGCGCTCGTACTGCTTGAGCGCCTTCTCGCGGGTGGCGCCCGAGCCGTTCGCGATGCGCTGCTCGTTCTCCCGCATCTTGCGGATCAGGGTGTCCAGGCCGCGCGCGGAGAGGATGCGGTCGCGGGCGAGCACGTCGAGGTCGCCGGTGCGCGGGTCCTGCGGGAGGTAGCCGACCTCACCGGACCGGGTGATGGCACCGCCGGCGGGGATGCCCTCACCGGCGAGGCACTTGGTGAGGGTGGTCTTGCCGGCGCCGTTACGGCCGACCAGACCGATGCGGTCGCCCTTGGCGACGCGGAAGGTGGCGGACTCGATGAGGACGCGGGCGCCGGCGCGCAGCTCGATGCCGGTGGCGGAGATCACGGACAGACTCCAGGGCGGGGTCGTTGGCGGGATGGGCGGCTGAGGACGTTCCCGCCGTCTAATGCGCGAGGAGAATGGCCATGAGGCCAGTCTAACGGGGCCGTGCAAGCGGTTTTCGGCCGCCGAGGGCGTCATTGCCGAGCGGTCGGCGGTGCGGAGTGACCCGGCCCAGGTCGTCCACGGCGATGAGCTGGGACGTCCACGCGGCCCCCGGGCACGGCTGGGCCAGGAGCAGTGTCCGGCCGTGACGTACGGCACGCGCGGGGGCGAAGGCGCACCCCTCGCGCGCCGGGAGCACCCAGCGCAGATCGCCATCGCGCAGGCGGTACGCGGTGACGCGGTGCGGGGTGACGACGGCGAGCATGGCGCGGCCCAGGGGGCGCAGGACGCCGGTGCCGCCGTGGGCGGGGAGCCAGTCGGCGGCGGCGGGCAGGGCGCGGTGCCAGCGGACGGTGCGGCCGTCGGTGGCGGTGACCAGACCGTCGTCCCAGAGGGCCACGGTGTCCCCGCGCGCGGGGAGCACGGCCAGGGGGTGGCGGCCGGCGCGGGTGTGCCGCCACAGGAGGGCGCCGCCGGCCGCGTCATGGGCCTCGACGGCCGCCCCCTGGGTGCGCGGCACGCTCGCGTGCGCCACGCGCGCGTGGACGGTGAGGCGCTCTCCGTAGGGCGCGGGGCGCAGATGGTGGGCCGCCGCGAGCAGGACGACCGCGAGGGCTACGGCGAGCAGGGCGGGGAAGACGGGAGGGGCGGGACCGGACGCGCGCCGGGCGCCTGGGCGGGCCGGCGTCGCGTCCAGCACGGCCATGACGCCCCTCCCTTGCGCTCTCCCACAGGTCAGGCGCAGAGCGTAGCCAGGCGGGGGGCGGGTGGACCGGCGGGCCGTGGGTGGCGCCGGAGGGCGTCGCCCGTTCGGGTGCGTGGTCGGCGCCCCGGGTGCGGGAGCGGGCGAGGATGAAGGTCCGGCCTAGGCGGAGGGTGTGGGTTCCATGCAGTTCGACGACGATGCCCGGCTGGACACCTCGGAGGTGCAGGACGTGCGGGGCAGGCGGGTGCCCGGCGGGCGGGCCACCGTAGGGGGCGGGATCGCCGGTCTGCTGACGCTGGTGCTGGCGCTGTTCTTCGGGGTCGGCCCCGACCAGCTGGGGCTGACCGACGGGTCCGAGCAGCCCTCGGGCACGGCGTCGGGCCTGGCGCAGGTCCAGCAGTCCTGCCGGACCGGGCAGGACGCGAACACCCGGGACGACTGCCGCATCGTGGCCGTGGTCAACAGCGTGCAGGACTACTGGGACGAGGAGTTCACGCGGCGCGGCGGGGCGTACGCGCGCTCGGCGACGGTGTTCTTCAGCGGACAGGTCGGCACCGCGTGCGGGTCGGCGACCAGCGCGGTCGGGCCGTTCTACTGTCCCGGCGACCGCAAGGTCTATCTCGACCTCGGGTTCTTCGACGAACTGCGTACGACGTTCGGCGCCGGCGGCGGGCCGTTCGCGCAGGCGTACGTGGTGGCGCACGAGTACGGGCACCACGTGCAGGACCTGACGGGCACGCTCGACCGGTCGCGGGACGGGCGGACCGGGGCGGACAGCAACGCGGTCCGGGTGGAGCTCCAGGCCGACTGCTACGCGGGTGTGTGGGCGCACCACGCGACCACGACGAAGGACGAGTCGACCGGGCGGCCGCTGATCACCAGCCTCACCGACGCCGACATCCGGGACGGCCTGGACGCCGCGGCGGCCGTGGGCGACGACCGGATCCAGGAACGCTTCCAGGGCCGGGTGACGCCGGAGTCCTGGACGCACGGGTCGGCGGCGCAGCGGCAGCAGTGGTTCCGGCAGGGCTTCGACAGCGGGGACATGGCCCGGTGCGACACCTTCCGGTGAGCGCGGGGCGTTGTCAGTGGGCGCTGCGAGACTGGACGACAGGTGACATTTCCGGCAGTGATCGTGCGGTTGCGTGAGTGATCTCGAGGGAGTGAGCGACATGGCAGGCACGGAGGGCGGGCGTCCGAGCATCTTTCCGACGGTGCTGTACGCGGACGCGAAGGCGGGCGTCAGGCAGCTCACGGAAGCACTCGGCTTCACCGAGCTGACGATGTACGAGGGCGAGGACGGCACGGTGCTGCACGCCGAGCTGACCCAGGGCAACGGCGCGGTCATGGTCGGCTCGAAGGGCAGCGGCGGTGTCTTCGACACGGCGATGAAGGGCGCGGGCCCGGCCGGGGTGTACGTCGTGGTGGACGACGTCGACGCCCACCACCGGCGCGCCGTGGAGCACGGCGTGGAGGTCCTGATGCCCCCGACGGACCAGGACTACGGCTCCCGGGACTACATCGCCCGGGACACCGAGGGCAACATCTGGAGCTTCGGCACGTACACGCCGGAGATCGGGGGTTAGTTCCCGCCCGTGTGGACCTGGAAGGCGGCGCGGCGGACCGCCTTGGCCAGGGCCGGGTCGGGGTGGGCGGCCGCGAGGGCGACCAGGACCTGGACCGTGCGCGGGTGGCCGACGGCGCGTACCTCGTCCAGCAGGGCGGGGACCGTCGGCTGCAGCGCGGACTCCAGGTGGCGCACGAGCATGGGGGCCTCGCCGTGGTCGGCGACCGCGGCGGCGGTGTCGACCCAGAGCCAGGTGGCCTCTTCGCGGGTGAGGACCTCATGGGCGTCCTCGGGGTCCACCCCGTCGTGCTCGGCCAGCCACAGCAGCGCGTACGGCCTGAGGGCCGGTTCCTCGGCCACGGACCGTACGTCGGGCTCGGCGGGGGCGCCCACCACGCGCAGCGCCTCGAAGGCGAGGCCGCGCAGCAGGGCGTCCTCGCCGCGGGCGGCGTCGATCAGCTCGGTGACCGCGCTGCCGACCGGGCGGGCCGCCAGCCAGGCGCGGTACTCGGCACGGGCGGCGTTCGGGCGGAGCTGGGCGCAGCCGCGGAGCATGTCCTCGGCCGCCTGCTCGATGTTCCCGGCGGGGCTCTGCGCGGCGACGCAGATCTGCTCCAGCTTGACCCAGACCGCCCAGCTGCCGAGCGGAGTCAAGGTGGCCTGGCCGTCGCCGTAGGTGAGGGCGCCGACCGAGGCGAGGGCGTGCAGGGCCCAGTCCAGGAGCGGGGCGAGCGGGGTGTCCTCGGCGGGGGCGGCGCGGTCCGGCTCGGGCTGCGGGCCGTAGGGGATCTCGCAGCGCTCGGTGCGCAGTTCGGTGACGCGCTGTTCCAGCAGGTCGAGGAGTTGCGCCACCGGCACCGGGCCGGCGGACAGCTGGAGGAAGGAGAGCACCTGGGGCATGGCCGAGACGACCTCGGCGACCGCGGCGGGCTCGTGGTCGGCGGGCTCCGGGTGGGCGAGCGACCAGGCGTCGAAGAGGGCGACCCAGCCGCGCAGTACGGCGCTGTCGTCGCGGTGCCATGCGCGCAGCCGCCAGCCGGGGCGCGCGCTGTCGCCGTGCACCTCGATCAGACCGGCGAGGCGTGCGGTGTCCCAGTCCGCGCGGACCTGAGCGACGGTCAGGTCCAGTTCGGCCGCGGCCCGTTCGGCGCTCGCGTCGGAGAGGGTGCCCTTGCTGTCAGGGTGGGCGCCGTCGCGGCCGGGGCGCAGGGCGACGTCGGCCCAGTGCGCGACCCGGGCCGCCGCGGCCAGGCCGGAGCGCGCCATTCTGGCCAGCTCCGCGGGGGCCGGGGTGCCCTCGGGAGGGCGGGGGGCGGGGCGGCGTGGGCGCCGTTGGTTCACAGCTCTGGGGGCGGCGGCCAGGGGTCGCGGGCGGACGAGTCGAAGCCTGGAGTCGCGCGGGATACGGGACGTCACGGGTGCAGTCTTCCGGTTGACGGTCCGAAAACCCAAACGGAATGTCACGAGGGGCGACGGGGATGGCCAACGCACGGGGTCCGGCGGGCGACGGAGGACCGAGAACAGGCCAGTTGTACCGGGTTAAACGGAACCGGTGGGACCGGTCCGGGGTGGCCGTCGTCCGGGGCGCTCACATGAGAGGGGTCAGGAAGCGGCGCAGGGTTTCCTCGTAGGCCCTGGGGTCCGCGTTCCACATGGCTCCGTGCGGGGCGCGCTTGACGGTGTGGAGGCTCACCAGGCCGGGGTGGGCGTCGGCCAGGCGGCGGGAAGGGGTCCAGGGGGCGACGATGTCGTCGGGGCCGTGGAAGATCAGGGTCGGCACACTGAGCCGGTAGCTGATCTCGTCGGGGGCGGCGCGGTCGCCGTACAGGCCCGTGCGGCCCTGGGCGGCGCGGACCGCGAGGGGGAGCAGGGCGCCCGGGGCGCGGCGGGCGGCGGCGAGGGCGCGCAGGGTCGCCTCCCAGCTGAGCACCGGGGAGTCCAGGACGAGTCCCGAGATCCGGTCGCGCAGCCCGGAGCGGGCGGCGGCGCGCAGGGCCATCGTGGCGCCGGTGGACCAGCCGAGCAGGACGAACTGCCGGGCTCCGTAGCGCACGGCGTAGCGGAGTGCCGCGTCCAGGTCGCGCCACTCGGTCTCGCCGAGGTGGTTCAGGCCGTCCGGGGAACGGGGCGCCCCCAGGTCGCCGCGGTAGCCGAGGGCGAGGACCGGGAAGTGGCGGGCGGTGAGGGACTCCATGACGTTCATGGCGAGTTCGCGGGTGGTGCCGAGACCGTGCACCGCGATGATCCAGGTGGGGCGGGCGCCGGGCACGAACCAGGCGGGCAGCGGGCCGAGTTCGCCGGGGATGTCGACGTCGGCGTGGTCGAGGCCGAGTGCGGCGCGGGGGTCGCCGACGTGGAGGTTGGGGGTGAGCCAGACCCGGTCGCCGGGGCTGAGGGTGCCGTGGGTGACGCGTTCCAGGCGGCGGACGACCGTGTCGGCGGTGTGGGTCGCGGTGCCGAGGACGGGGCCCACGACCGCGTGCGAGCCGTCGCCGCCGAGGCCGTAGACGCCGGGGCGCAGGGAGGCCAGGTCGCGGGTGAGCGAGATCTGGCCGGCCGCCGTGCCGTGCACCGTGAGCCGGGGTTCGGTGGGCAGGGGCCTGCCGGGGGGCGCCTTGAGCGCGGCATCGCTGGCGAGTCGCCCGGCGGCCACGCTTGCCGCGCCGGCGGCCAGGGCCATGGTGACGGCAGCGGCCGTCGCGGTGACAGTGCGCACGCCACCAGTGTCCTGGCGGACCCCGCGTACGGCCAGTGGGAGGGCGGGGGCGGGGCGGTTAGGGGGTCGAGACGGTTAGGGGGGCGAGACGGCAGGGGTGGGCGGACGCGGCGGCGGCAGGGGTGGGCGGACGCGGGGGCGGCAAGGGTGGGCGGGGGGGGCGGCCAGCGGGAGGGCAGACGCGGGCGCCGTCAGCGGGAGAGCGGACGCGCGTGACGGTCAGCGGAGCGGCGGATCCGCGTCACGGCAGCGGGAGGGCAAACGCGGGTCACGGCCAGCGGGACGGCGGGGGCGGGCGACGGTCAGCGGAACGGCGGACATGCGTCACGGCCAACGGGACAGCGGAACGGCGAGCGCGCGTCACCGCCAGCGGGACGGCGGATGCAGGCACCGGTCGTCGGAACGGCGGACATGCGTCACGGCCAACGGGACTGCGGACCCGCGCCACGCCAGCAGGGCGGCGGACGCGCGTAACTACCAGTGGACGGAGGACACAGGCGCCGGTCAGCGGGACGGCGGACCGGCGTCACGCCAGCGAGGCGGCGGGCGCGCGTCACCGCCGGCGGGAGGGCCGACGCGGGTCACCGCCAGCGGGACGGTGGACGCGGGCGCCGGTCAGCGGAACGGACGACATGCCTCACGGCCGACGGGACACCGGACCGGGCCACGCCAGCAGGGCGACGCGCACGCGCCACCGCCAGCGGGACGGTGGGCGCAGGCGGCGGTCAGCGGGACGGACGACATGCCTCTCGGACAACGGAACAGCGGACGCGCGAGGCGGAGGACCCCCGGCACCGCCAGCGGGGTAGCGCGCGGGCCCGAGGGCCGCCGGGTCAGGACTGCTGGCCGTAGCCCCGCAGCCTCTCCCTCACCTCCGTCAGTTGTTCGGCGGACAGCAGGGAGGGGGACAGGCCCGGTATCGAGGACGCCGTGAGCCAGACTCGGCACATCCACTCCAGCTGGGCCGTGCGGTCGTAGGCCTGGGTCAGGGTGGCGCCGTAGGCCAGGGTGCCGTGGTTCTGCAGGAGGCAGGCGGTGCGGTCGGTCAGGGCCCGGAGCATGTTCTCGGCCAGTTCCTCGGTGCCGTACGTCGCATACGGGGCGACCCGGACGGGGCCGCCGAGGTCCGCGGTGATGTAGTGGATCGCCGGGACCTCCTGGACCAGCGTCGAGACGGCCGTGGCGTGCACGGCGTGTGTGTGGACGATCGCGCGGGCGCCGGTGGCGCCGTAGACGGCGAGATGCATGGGCAGCTCGCTCGTGGGCCGCAGCTTTCCGAGGACCCGGCGCCCGGACAGGTCGACGCCCGTCACGTCCTCGGGCGTGAGCCGGTCGTACGGCACCCCCGTGGGGGTGACCAGGACCGTGTCACCGACGCGTACCGAGACGTTCCCGGACGTGCCCACCACCAGACCGTCGGACACGGTCCGGCGGGCCGTCGCGACCAGTTCCTGCCACGCGCGCGCCTCCTCGGGGCGCACGCGCTCCGGCCATGACTCCCCCGCGCCCCGCCGGTTCTCTCGCTGCTCAGCCATGCGGCGATCCTGCCAGCCGACGCGCCCGGCTTCAGGGGTGACCAGGATCTCTTTCACGGCCCCTGAGCCCGCTCCGGAAGGTCGCCCGGGGCTCCCGGCCCTTGGGGCGCCTGAAGCCTGCGGAGCCGCATGGAACCGACGCAAGACGGAACGCCTTGTTCAGACACCCCGTAGCTCACCCCAGTTCACCTTCCGTTCACTCAGGTTACTTACGTTCGTCCAGCCAATGACCTCGAACGATTGCCTGGGTAAATGGAAAACTTCTCGCTGATCCTCGCGATTGTGGTAATAACCGCACTCGCGTTCGATTTCACGAACGGTTTTCACGACACCGCCAATGCGATGGCCACGACCATCTCGACCGGTGCCCTCAAGCCCAAGGTCGCGGTGGCCATGTCCGCCGTGCTGAACCTTGTCGGCGCGTTCCTCTCCGTGGAGGTCGCCAACACGATCTCCAAAGGTCTCGTGGACGAGACCGGCATCCGTCCCGAGGTCATCTTCGCCGCGCTGGTCGGGGCGATCCTCTGGAATCTGCTGACCTGGCTGGTCGGTCTGCCCTCCAGCTCCTCGCACGCCCTCATGGGCGGCCTGATCGGCGCGACCATCGCCTCGGCGGGCGTCGGCGCGGTCCACGGCGACGTGCTCGTCACCAAGGTCCTCATCCCGGCGATCGCCGCCCCGCTGGTCGCGGGCCTCGCGGCGATGCTCGCGACGAAGCTGATGTACTCCCTGGGCAAGAAGGCCGACGGCAGCCAGTCCTCCGAGAAGGGCTACCGCGCCGGCCAGATCGCCTCCGCCGGCCTGGTCTCCCTCGCCCACGGCACCAACGACGCGCAGAAGACGATGGGCATCATCACCCTCGCCCTCGTCGCCGGCGGCACCCTGGCGCCCGACTCGGACCCGCCGATGTGGGTCATCCTCTCCGCGGGCGTGGCCATCGCGCTCGGCACCTACCTCGGTGGCTGGCGGATCATCCGCACCATGGGCAAGGGCCTGACCGACCTCCAGCCGCAGCAGGGCTTCGCCGCCCAGACCAGCGCGGCGACGGTCATCCTGGCCTCCTCCCACCTCGGTTTCTCCCTCTCCACCACGCACTCCGTCTCCGGTGCGGTGATGGGCGCGGGCCTCGGCCGCAAGGGCGGCGTCGTCCGCTGGTCCACGGCGACGCGGATGTTCGTCGCGTGGGGCCTGACGCTGCCGGCCGCGGCGCTCGTCGGTGCGCTGGCCGAGTGGGTCACGAACTTCGGCCCCTGGGGCACGGCGGTCGTGGCGGTGTTCCTGGTCGGCTCCAGCGCGGCCATCTGGAAGGTGTCCCGCCGCGAGATCGTCGACCACACCAACGTCAACGAGACCGAGGAGCCCGCGGGTGTCGTGACCACGGCGATGGCGGCCGTCACGCCGCCGCCCGCCGGCCCGGTGACCGAGGAGCTCGCGGCGACGATCCCGGCCCCGGCCGGGGGCCCGACGCCGTCGGCCCGCGTCTGACCCCCGACCGGATACTCAAGGAAGCAGCATCATGAAGATCGACTGGGCGGCTCTCGGCTCCGTCTTCGGCGTCAGCCTCGTGGTCACCGTGGCCCTGGTGGCCCTGTTCACCCTCGGCATCGCGGGTCTGACGCGGCGCGAGCGGGCCGCGGAGCAGGGGGGCTCCGCGGGACTGGCGGTCACCGGCGCGTACGCGTGTTTCGCGGCGTGCGCGGCGGCTGTGGCGTACGGGATCTATCTGATCGTGGTCTGACGCGCCTCGCGCGACGGGCTCGCGCCCTGTTCCGGTGCCCCTTACGGGGTGTTCGGGGCAGGGCGCTTTCGCGTACGCGCGCGGTCGCGCAAGGCACTTGCGGGCAGTCGGCCGGGGGCGGGTGACCCCAGGGGCCAACCCCGCCCGGCCGGACCCGGTGTGGGCCTCAGCACACTCTCCTCTCGCAGGTCAACAGCAAGTTGACGGCTGTTCCGGGCCCGTGGTGGACTGCCGGAGCCATTTACGGCGGCAGGAGAGGAAGCCGGTGCGATTCCGGCGCGGTCCCGCCACTGTCACCGGGGTAGGAAGCCCCGGGAGCCAGGAACTCTCACCGCCGGTCTAGTCGAACCAGGGCGTGGACACCCTGAGTGAGGACATATCGCCATGCGCGGCTGCCGTCTGACACAGGCTCCGAGATGCACGACCCCCGACGCCGGGGTTCCGGCCGACCCGTCGGCCGGCTGAGCCGATGCGGGCCGATCGCGTCTTCGCGTACGGCGCCGCCGCCGGCCTCCTCGGTGACCTGATCCTCGGCGATCCCCGCCGCGGGCATCCGGTCGCCGTGTTCGGGCGGGCCGCGAGCGCCGTGGAACGGCGGCTGTGGCGGGACGACCGGGGCCGGGGCGCGCTGCACACCGCCGTGTGCGCCGGTGGCGCCGTCGCCGTGGGTGCGCTCGCCTCCCGTGCGGTACGCCGCTCCCCCGCCGCTTCCGTCGCGCTGACCGCTGCCGCCACCTGGGCGGTGGTCGGGGGGACTTCGCTCGGGCGGGAGGCACGGACCGTCGGGCGGGCGCTGCGGGCGGGGGACGTCGAGGCGGCGCGGGCGCGGCTGCCGCATCTGTGCGGGCGGGATCCGCAGGCGCTGGACGCCGACGGGATCGCGCGGGCGGTGGTGGAGTCCGTCGCCGAGAACACCTCCGACGCCGTCGTGGGAGCACTGGTGTGGGGGGCCGTGGGCTCGGTGCCGGGGCTCCTCGGGTTCCGGGCGGTGAACACCCTCGACGCCATGGTCGGCCACAAGTCGCCCCGTTACCGGCGCTACGGCTGGGCCTCCGCCCGCCTCGACGACGTCGCCGGGTGGCCCGGGGCGCGGCTGACCGCCGTACTCGCCGCCGTCGCCGGAGGCGATCCCCGAGGTGCGGTGCGGGCCTGGCGGGCTGACGCGGCGCGGCATCCGAGCCCCAACGCCGGGCCCGTGGAGGCGTCGTTCGCGGGGGCGCTGGGGGTGCGGCTCGGGGGGACCTTGTCGTACAGCGGACGGATCGAGCACCGGCCGGTGCTGAACGGGGAAGGGCGTGCTGTGGAGGTCGGGGACATCGAACGGGCCGTACGGCTGTCCCGGCGGGTGAGCTGGCTGGCGCTGGCGGTCAGCGTCGTCGCGCGCCGCGTCGTGGCGGGGAGGCGGTCATGAACGGCGGAGGTCTCCTGGTCGCCGGTACCACCTCCGACGCCGGCAAGAGTGTCGTCACCGCCGGGATCTGCCGCTGGCTGGTCCGGCAGGGGGTGAAGGTCGCGCCCTTCAAGGCGCAGAACATGTCGCTGAACTCCTTCGTCACCCGCGAGGGCGCCGAGATCGGCCGGGCGCAGGCCATGCAGGCGCAGGCCTGCCGCGTCGAACCGACCGCGCTGATGAACCCGGTGCTGCTCAAGCCGGGCGGCGAGCAGAGCAGTCAGGTCGTGCTCATGGGCAAGCCGGTGGGCGAGTTGAGCGCGCGCGGCTATCACGGCGGGCGGCAGCAGCAGCTCCTCGGGACCGTGCTCGACTGCCTCGCCGAGCTGCGGGGCACGTATGACGCCGTGATCTGCGAGGGGGCCGGTTCGCCGGCCGAGATCAATCTGCGGCGCACCGACATCGTCAACATGGGCGTCGCGCGCCGCGCCGGGCTGCCCGTGCTGGTGGTGGGTGACATCGACCGCGGGGGCGTCTTCGCCTCCTTCTTCGGGACGGTGGCGCTCCTCTCCCGGGAGGACCAGGAACTCGTCGCCGGGTTCCTGGTCAACAAGTTCCGCGGTGACGTCTCGCTGCTGGAACCCGGCCTCGACATGCTGCACGACCTCACCGGGCGCCGCACGTACGGCGTCCTGCCCTTCCGGCACGGGCTCGGCATCGACGAGGAGGACGGACTGCGCGTCTCCCTGCGCGGGACCGTGCGGGAGTCCGTGGTCGCCCCGCCCGTCGGCGCGGACGTGCTGCGGGTGGCCGTCTGCGCGGTCCCGCTCATGTCCAACTTCACCGACGTCGACGCGCTGGCCGCCGAGCCGGGTGTCGTCGTGCGGTTCGTGGACCGGCCGGAGGAACTGGCCGACGCCGACCTCGTCGTGGTCCCCGGGACCCGGGGCACGGTGAAGGCGCTGGAGTGGCTGCGCGCGCGGGGGCTCGCCGACGCCCTCGTGCGCAGGGCCGCCGAACAGCGGCCCGTGCTCGGCATCTGCGGCGGCTTCCAGGTGCTCGGCGAGCACATCGAGGACGACGTGGAGAGCCGCAGGGGCCGCGTCGAAGGGCTCGGCGTCCTGCCCGTACGGGTGCGGTTCGCGCGCGAGAAGACCCTCACCCGGCCGGTGGGGGAAGCCCTCGGCGAGCGGGTCGAGGGGTACGAGATCCACCACGGGGTCGCTTCCGTCGCGGGCGGCGAGCCCTTCCTAGACGGCTGCCGGGTCGGGCAGACCTGGGGCACGCACTGGCACGGCTCGCTGGAGTCGGACGGTTTCCGCCGGGCGTTCCTGCGGGAGGTAGCGGCCGCCGCGGGCCGCCGCTTCGTACCGGCCCCCGACACCTCCTTCGCCGCGCTGCGCGAGGAACAGCTGGACCGGCTGGGCGATCTGATCGAACAGCACGCGGACACCGACGCGCTCTGGCGGCTCATCGAGTCGGGCGCGCCGCAAGGACTGCCTTTCATTCCACCGGGAGCGCCCGCATGAGCACAGTGTTGTTGTTGTCGACCGCCGACACGGATCTGCTGGCGGCCAGGGCCGCGTCCGGCGCCTCCTACCGGATCGGCAACCCGACCCGCGTGGACGTCGCCGCGGAACTGCCCGCGCTCATCGCGGGCGCCGACATCGCCGTCGTCCGGCTGCTCGGCGGCAAGCGCGCCTGGGAGGACGGGCTCGCCGCGCTGAAGGCGTCCGGCATCCCGACGGTGCTGCTGGGCGGGGAGAGCGTCCCGGACGCCGAGTTGATGGCCGAGTCGTCGGTGCCCGCCGGTGTGGTCGCCGAGGCGCTGCGGTACCTCGTCGAGGGCGGCTCCGCCAACCTCACCGAACTCGCCCGGTTCCTCTCCGACACGGTGCTGCTGACCGGCGAGGGGTTCCTGGAGCCGCAGCAGATGCCGGAGTACGGCGTCCATGGCTCCCGCACGCAGGAGAGCGGCCGCCCGACCGTCGGCGTGCTCTTCTACCGGGCCCATGAGCTCAGCGGCAACACCGCGTTCGTGGACACGCTCTGCGACGCCATCGAGGCCCGCGGCGCCAACGCCCTTCCGGTGTACTGCGGTTCCCTGCGCGGCGCGGACGCGGGTCTGTACGAGATCCTCGGCCGGGCCGACGCCCTCGTCGCCACGGTCCTCGCCGCCGGCGGCACACACGCCTCCCAGGCATCGGCCGGCGGCGACGAGGAGGCGTGGGACATCGGAGCCCTCGCCGACCTCGACATCCCCGTGCTGCAAGGGCTCTGCCTGACCTCCTCGCGCCGGGCCTGGGACGAGTCCGACGCCGCCCTCTCCCCCATGGACGCGGCCATGCAGGTCGCGATCCCGGAGTTCGACGGCCGGCTGATCACCGTGCCGTTCTCCTTCAAGGAGCAGGGCCCCGACGACGTCCCGGTGTACGTCGCCGACCCCGAGCGGGCCGCGCGCGTCGCCGGAATCGCCGTACGGCACGCGCGGTTGCGGCACAAGCCGAACGCCGAGAAGAAGCTGGCGCTCGTCTTCACGGCCTACCCGACCAAGCACTCCCGGGTCGGCAACGCGGTCGGTCTCGACACGCCCGTCTCGGCGGTGCGGGTCCTGGACGCGCTGAAGGAAGCCGGGTACGGGGTGACGGAATACCCGTCCGAGGGCGACGAGTTGATCCACCGGCTCATCGAGGCCGGCGGCCATGACGTCGAGTGGCTGACCGAGGAGCAGCTGGCCTCCGCGCCCGCGCGAGTGCCGCTGGCGGACTACCGGGCGTGGTTCGACCGGCTCGACCCGCAGCTCAGGGACGCCATGCTGGAGGCGTGGGGCGAGCCGCCGGGCTCGCTGTACGTCGACGGGGACGACATCGTGCTCGCCTCCCTGCAGTTCGGGAACGTCGTGGTCATGATCCAGCCGCCGCGCGGCTTCGGCGAGAACCCGATCGCGATCTACCACGACCCGGACATGCCGCCGTCCCACCACTACATGGCGGCCTACCGCTGGCTGGAGAACTCGTTCGGCGCCGACGCGATCGTCCACATGGGCAAGCACGGCACGATGGAGTGGCTGCCGGGCAAGGGGCTCGGGCTGAGCGGAGGCTGCGCGCCGGACGCCGTACTCGGTGAACTCCCCCTCATCTACCCCTTCATCGTCAATGACCCCGGCGAGGGCACCCAGGCCAAGCGGCGCGGCCACGCCACGGTCGTCGACCACCTCGTACCGCCGATGGCGCGCGCGGACACCTACGGTGACCTGGCGAAGCTGGAGCAGCTGCTCGACGAGTACGCGCTCGTCTCCGACCTGGACCCGACGAAGGCGCCGGCCGTGCGCGCGCAGATCTGGACGCTGGTGAAGGCGGCCGAGCTCCATCACGACCTGCATGTCGACGAGCAGCCGGACGACACGGAGTTCGACGAGTTCGTCATGCACATCGACGGCTATCTGTGCGAGATCAAGGACGTACAGATCCGTGACGGCCTGCACATCCTCGGCGGCGGTCCGGTCGGTGAGCCGCGGGTGAACCTGGTGCTCGCCGTGTTGCGCGCCGCGCAGGTGTGGGGCGGGAAGGCGAACGCGCTGCCCGGGCTCAGGGCGTCCTTCGCGGCCCATTTCGGGCTCAGCGAGAAGGAGTTGCTGGCCGAGCCGGGCGCGCCGCTGAAGGTGCCGGTGGAGCTGTCGGACCTGGTGGAGGGGCCCGCGCGTACGGCCGCCGACGCGATCGATCTGCTGGAGCAGCTGTGCCGCCGGGTGGCGGAGGGCATGGAGGAGCGGGACTGGGAGGCCGCCGCGGTCCCCGCTCTCGTGCGCGAGGTGCTCGGCACCGAACTGCCCGAGGCCGTCGCCGTGCTGGAGTTCGCCTGCGACGAGGTCGTGCCGCGGCTCGCGCGGACGACCGACGAGATCGGGCACATCCTGCGGGCCCTGGACGGCGGTTACGTCCCGGCGGGCCCGTCCGGGTCGCCGACCCGCGGTCTGGTGAACGTCCTGCCGACCGGCCGCAACTTCTACTCGGTCGACCCCAAGGCCATTCCGTCCCGGCTGAGTTGGGAGGTCGGCCAGTCCCTCGCCGACTCGCTGGTGGCCCGCTACCTCCAGGACACCGGGGAGTACCCGAAGTCCGTCGGGCTCACGGTGTGGGGCACGTCCGCGATGCGCACCCAGGGCGACGACATCGCGGAGATCCTGGCGCTGCTGGGCTGCCGCCCGGTGTGGGACGACGCCTCGCGCCGGGTGACCGGGTTCGAGGTGGTGCCGTTGCCGGAGCTGGGACGGCCGCGCATCGACGTCACCGTCCGGATCTCCGGGTTCTTCCGGGACGCGTTCCCGCATGTGGTCGCGCTGATCGACGACGCGGTACGGGCGGTGGCCGAGCTGGCGGAGCCCGCCGAGTCCAACTACGTCCGCAAACACGTGGAGGAGGACACCGCCGAGCACGGGGACCGGCGGCGGGCGACGGCACGCGTCTTCGGCTCCAAGCCGGGCGCGTACGGCGCCGGTCTGCTGCCGCTGATCGACGCCCGCAACTGGCGCTCCGACGCCGACCTCGCCGAGGTGTACGCGGTGTGGGGCGGCTACGCCTACGGGCGCGGGCTCGACGGGCGGGCGGCGCGCGGGGACATGGAGACGGCGTTCAGGCGGATCGCGGTCGCCGCGAAGAACGTCGACACCCGTGAGCACGACCTCGTCGACGCGGACGACTACTTCCAGTACCACGGCGGCATGGTGGCCATGGTGCGCCATCTGACGGGCGCGTCCCCCGAGGCGTACGTCGGCGACTCCGCCACCCCCGACCAGGTGAAGACCCGCACGCTGGGCGAGGAGACGCACCGCGTCTTCCGGGCCCGCGTGGTCAACCCGCGCTGGATGGCGGCGATGCGCCGGCACGGCTACAAGGGCGCCTTCGAGATGGCGGCGACCGTGGACTACCTCTTCGGCTACGACGCCACGGCGGGCGTGGTGGACGACTGGATGTACGAGAAGCTCAGCACCGAGTACGTCTTCGACCCGGAGAACCGGGACTTCATGAAGAAGTCCAACCCCTGGGCGCTGCGCGGGATCACCGAGCGGCTGCTGGAGGCCGCCGACCGCGGGCTGTGGGCGGAGCCGGACGCGGAGACGCTGGAGCGGCTGCGGGCCACGTATCTGGAGCTGGAAGGCGACTTGGAGGGCGACCAGTGACCACCCCCTTCCCGTTCACGGCCGTTGTCGGCCAGGACGATCTGCGGCTCGCGCTGCTGCTGAACGCCGTGTCCCCGGCCGTCGGCGGTGTGCTGGTGCGCGGTGAGAAAGGCACCGCCAAGTCGACGGCGGTACGCGCGCTGTCGGCGCTGCTGCCCGAGGTGGCCGTCGTGCCCGGGTGCCGGTTCTCCTGTGATCCGGGGCGGCCCGACCCGGCCTGCCCGGACGGGCCGCACGAGGCCGGGCCCGGTACCGCCCGGCCCGCCCGCATGGTCGAACTGCCCGTCGGGGCCTCCGAGGACCGGCTGGTGGGCGCTCTGGACATCGAGCGGGCGCTCGCCGAGGGCGTGAAGGCCTTCGAGCCGGGCCTGCTGGCCGACGCGCACCGCGGGATCCTCTACGTCGACGAGGTCAACCTCCTCCACGACCACCTGGTCGACCTGCTGCTCGACGCGGCGGCGATGGGCGCGTCGTACGTGGAGCGGGAGGGTGTCTCCGTACGGCACGCCTCGAAGTTCCTGCTCGTCGGGACCATGAACCCGGAGGAGGGCGAGCTGCGGCCGCAGCTCCTCGACCGGTTCGGGCTGACCGTCGAGGTCGCCGCCTCCCGGGAGCCCGACCAGCGGGTGGAGGTGGTCCGGCGGCGGCTCGCCTACGACGACGATCCGGGCGGCTTCGCGGCCCGTTGGGCGGACGAGGAGACGGCGGTACGGCAACGGATCGTCGCCGCGCGGGAGTTGTTGCCGTCGGTGCGGCTCGGGGACGGGGCGCTCCGGCAGATCGCGGCGACCTGTGCCGCCTTCGAGGTGGACGGGATGCGCGCCGACATCGTGATGGCGCGCACCGCCACCGCGCTGGCCGCGTGGGCCGGGCGGACGGAGGTGCTGGCCGAGGACGTACGGCAGGCCGCGCTGCTCGCGCTGCCGCACCGCCGGCGGCGCAACCCCTTCGACGCGCCGGGACTCGACGAGGACAAGCTGGATCAGACGCTGGAGGAGTTCGCCGGGGAGGACGACGATCCCGATCCCGGTCCGGACGGCCCGGGCGGGGGCGGCGGTGGCGCGCCGGAGCCCGACGAGGGCCCGGAGGGCGGGGACGCGGGTGCGCCCCCCGAGGCCGGGGAGGGCGGCGAGCCGCAGCCCTCGGGCGCGGGCGAGCAGTCCGCCGTACGCCCCTCCGAGCCGTTCCGTACCAAGGTGCTGAACGTGCCCGGCATCGGCGAGGGTGCCGCCGGGCGGCGTTCGCGGGCGCGTACCGAGCAGGGGCGGACGACGGGTGCGCGGCGGCCCCGGGGCGCGCTGACCAAGCTGCACCTGGCGGCCACCGTGCAGGCCGCCGCGCCGCATCAGAGGGCGCGGGGGCGCACGGGAGCCGGGCTCCTGGTGCGGCGGGACGATCTGCGGCAGGCGGTGCGGGAGGGCCGCGAGTCCAATCTCGTGCTGTTCGTGGTCGACGCGTCCGGGTCGATGGCGGCCCGGCAGCGGATGGCCGCGGTGAAGGGGGCCGTGCTGTCGCTGCTGCTGGACGCCTACCAGCGGCGGGACAAGGTGGGGTTGGTGACCTTCCGGGGCTCGGCCGCGGAGGTGGCACTGCCGCCGACCTCGTCCGTGGACGCGGCCGCGGGCCGGCTGGAGTCGTTGCCCACGGGTGGGCGTACGCCGCTCGCCGCCGGGCTGCTGAAGGCGCATGACGTGCTGCGGGTGGAGCGGCTGCGGGATCCCGCCCGGCGGGCGCTGCTCGTGGTCGTGACCGACGGACGCGCCACCGGTGGGCCGGAGCCGGTCGCGCTGGCCGGTCGGGCGGCTCGGCTGTTCGCGGCCGAGGGGATCGCGTCGGTCGTCGTGGACTGCGAGTCGGGGCCCGTACGGCTCGGTCTCGCCGGGCAGTTGGCCGGGGAGCTGGGGGGTACGGCCGTGACGCTGGACGAGTTGCGGGCCGACTCCATCGCCGGGCTGGTCAAGGACGTACAGAGGAGGGCCGCGTAATGCCTCAGGGGCAGCCGAGTGTGATTCCGGACGACGGGCTGACGACGCGTCAGCGGCGTAACCGGCCGTTGGTCGTGGTCCACACGGGCATCGGGAAGGGCAAGTCGACCGCCGCTTTCGGGCTCGCGCTGCGCGCCTGGAACCAGGGGTGGCCGATCGGGGTGTTCCAGTTCGTGAAGTCGGCCAAGTGGAAGGTCGGCGAGGAGAACGCGCTGCGGGTGCTCGGTGCCAGTGGTGAGGGCGGGTCCGTCGACTGGCACAAGATGGGCGAGGGCTGGTCGTGGGTGCAGCGCGACGCCCAGATGGACAACGAGGAGAAGGCGCGGGAGGGCTGGGAGCAGGTCAAGCGGGACCTGGCGGCCGAGACGTACCGGCTGTACGTGCTCGACGAGTTCGCGTACCCGATGCACTGGGGGTGGGTCGACACCGATGAGGTCGTCGACGTGCTGCGCGACCGGCCCGGGACCCAGCATGTGGTGATCACCGGGCGGAACGCTCCCGGAAAGCTCGTCGACCTCGCCGATCTCGTGACCGACATGTCCAAGGTGAAGCATCCGATGGACGCCGGGCAGAAGGGGCAGAGGGGCATCGAGTGGTGATGTCCGCGGTCCCCCGTCTGGTCATCGCCGCGCCGGCCTCCGGCAGCGGCAAGACCACCGTCGCCACCGGGCTGATGGCCGCGTTCGCCGCGCGCGGGCTTGCCGTGTCCGCGCACAAGGTGGGGCCCGACTACATCGATCCCGGGTATCACGCGCTCGCGACCGGGCGGACGGGGCGCAATCTCGACGCGTATCTGTGCGGGCCCGAGCTGGTCGGGCCGCTGTTCCTGCACGGGGCGCGCGGATGTGACCTCGCCGTGGTCGAGGGCGTGATGGGGCTGTACGACGGGGCCGCGGGCGAGGGTGAACTGGCGTCCACCGCCCAGGTGGCGAAGGTGTTGCGGGCGCCGGTGGTGCTGGTGGTGGACGCGTCCTCGCAGTCGCGGTCCGTCGCGGCGCTGGTGCACGGGTTCGTGTCGTGGGATCCGGAGGTCCGGGTCGGGGGCGTGATCCTGAACAAGGTCGCGTCGGATCGGCACGAGGGGTTGCTGCGGGAGGCGCTGGAGTCGGTCGGGGTGCCCGTGCTGGGGGTGCTGCGGCGGGTCGCGCAGGTGGACACGCCTTCTCGGCACCTGGGATTGGTGCCGGTTGCCGAGCGGCGTCCGGCGGCGGTGGAGGCGGTCGCCGCGATGGCGGCGCAGGTGGCCGCGGGGTGTGATCTGGAGGGGTTGCTGGCGCTGGCGCGTAGTGCGGGGGCGGTGTCGGGTGCCGCTTGGTCTCCGGATGAGGGCGCCGGACGGACTGAACGGGTGACGGTCGCCCTCGCCGGCGGGCCCGCGTTCACCTTCTCCTACGCGGAACACGCGGAACTGCTCACCGCCGCCGGTGCCGATGTCGTCCCCTTCGATCCGCTGCGGGACGAGCAACTGCCCGACGGGACCCGGGGTCTGGTCATCGGGGGCGGGTTCCCGGAGGTGTACGCGGCCGAGCTGTCCGCCAATGAGCCCCTGCGCAAGGCCGTCACCGAGCTCGCCCTGAGCGGCGCTCCCGTCGCCGCCGAATGCGCCGGGCTGCTCTATCTGTGCCGGGAGCTCGACGGGCTGCCGATGTGCGGGATCCTCGATGCCGAGGCGCGGATGTCGGAGCGGCTCACCCTCGGGTACCGGGATGCCGTGGCGGTGAGTGACAGTTCGCTCGCCGTCGCCGGGACCCGGATGCGGGGGCACGAGTTCCACCGGACCGTCGTGGAGCCGGGGGCGGGGGCGGACCCCGCGTGGGGCGTGCGCGCCCCGGAGCGTCGCGTCGAAGGTTTTGTACAGCGCGGTGTGCACGCCAGTTATCTGCACACGCACTGGGCGTCCCGGCCCGGTGTCGCCCGTCGGTTCGTGGAGAGGTGCCGGACGTCATGAGCAGCAGCAGGCTGATCGGAGTCGGGGTGGGCCCCGGCGATCCCGAGCTGGTGACCGTCAAGGGTGTCAACGCTCTGCGGGCCGCCGATGTCGTCGTGGTGCCCGTCCTGGACACCGGGGAGCGGGGGCGCGCCGAGGCGACCGTGCTGCACTACGTGCCCGAGGACAAGGTCGTACGGGTGGTGTTCGCACTCAACGAGCGCAGCGACCGCAAGCGGCGGGAGGACGCCTGGGACGCCGCCGGGGAGCGCGTGGCGCGGCTGCTGCGCCAGCACTCCGTCGTCGCCTTCGCCACCATCGGCGATCCCAACGTGTACTCCACCTTCACGTATCTCGCCCTGACCATCGGGGAACTGCTGCCGGACACGGCCGTGGAGACCGTGCCGGGCATCACCGCGATGCAGGATCTCGCCGCCCGCTCCGGTGCCGTGCTCACCGAGGGCACCGAGCCGCTGACCCTCGTTCCGGTCACCGCCGGTGCCGCCGTGCTCAAGGACGCCCTGGCCGGGCCCGGCACGGTCGTCGCCTACAAGTTCGGGCGGCAGGCCGCCGAGGTCGCCGAGGCGCTGCGGGAGACCGGGCGGATCGGCGACGCCGTGTGGGGTGCCGCGCTCGGGCTGCCCGAGGAGTCCATCCGGCCCGCCGCCGACCTCGACGGGGCGCCGCTGCCGTACCTCTCCACGCTCATCGCGCCCGCCCGGCGCGACGGCGGGCGGGGCGGGAAGCTGTGAGCGGTCCCGGGCCGCGGTCAGCCGGCCACGCCGACCACCAGCCAGATGAACACCACCCCCGCGATCGTGCACAGCAGCGTCGAGCCGGCCGGATGCTCGTGGTGGGCCTCGGGCAGGATCTCCGCCGCCGCGAGGTAGAGCAGGGCGCCGCCGAACAGCCCGAGATAGGCGCCGAGCAGGCCCTCAGGGATGTCCACGAAGAGCGTGGACGCGGCGCCCGCCACGGGCGCGACCGCGTCGGCGAACAGCATCGCGAGGGCTCTGCGGCGGGCGTTGCCGTACAGGCTGGTGATCGTGTACGTGTTGAAGCCGTCCGCGAAGTCGTGGGCGATGACGGCGACGGCGACCGCCGCGCCCATGCCGTCGCCGATCTGGAAGGCCGCGCCGATGGCCACGCCGTCCATGGCGCTGTGGCCGACCATCGCCGCGGCCGCGGTGAGGCCCACCTCGGGGGCGCGCCCGTCCTTCTCCTCGGCGCCGTGCGCGGCCTGACGGGCGGCCAGCAGCCGTTCCACCAGGTGGGCCAGGAGGAAACCGGCCACGAAGAGGAGCAGGGCGGCCGGTACGCCGTGGATCTCCTCGCCGGCCGCGTCCAGTGCTTCCGGGAGCAGGTCCAGGCCGACCACGCCGAGCATCAGGCCGCCGGCCAGGCCCAGCACCAGGTGACGGCGGTCGGTGACGCGTTGCGCCGTCCAGCCGCCGGCCAGCGTCATCAGGAACGCGCCGAGCGCTACGAAGACCGCCATAGGGCCTTGCTATCCGATCGGCACGCGTCCGTGCGGGTCCGACGCCCGCTTGCCCACTGACTTTTCCGGCCCGTCCCATCCCCACCGCTTCCCCCGCAAACCCGAGAGGACCGATCCCCATGGCCGATGCCCCCGCCGGCAAGGTGACCTTCGTCGGTGCCGGCCCCGGCGCCGCCGATCTGCTGACGTTCCGTGCCGCGCGTGCCATCGCCGAGGCCGACGTGGTGATCTGGGCCGCCAGCCTGGTCCAGGCGGAGGTCCTGCAGCACGCGCGTGCGGACGCGGAGATCCTCGACTCGGCGGCCATGTCCCTGGAGGACGTCGTCACGGTGTACGAGCGGGCCCGGGACGAAGGGCTGCGGGTCGCCCGGATCCACTCCGGGGACCCCGCCCTGTGGGGCGGTACGCAGGAGCAGCTCGACCGGTGTGCCCGGATCGGGATCGCGACCGAGGTGATTCCCGGTGTCTCCGCCTTCTCCGCGGTCGCCGCGCTCGCCCAGCGCGAGCTGACCATTCCGGAGGTGGCGCAGTCCGTCGTGCTGACCCGGCTCGGCGGCGGCAAGACGCCGATGCCGCCCGGTGAGGAGGTGCGGGAGTTCGCCAAGCACGGCACCACTATGGCGATCTTCCTGTCCGCGGCCCGCAGCGGGCAGCTGGTGCGGGAGCTGCTGGAGGGCGGCTATCCGACCGAGACCCCGGTCGTGGTCGCCTACCAGGCCACCTGGCCGGAGGAGCTGATCGTGCGGTGCACGGTGGGCACGCTGGAGGAGACCGTGAAGGAGCACAAGCTCTGGAAGCACACCCTCTTCCTGGTCGGCCCGGCGCTCTCCGCGCACGGCACCCGCTCGCACCTCTACCACCCCGGTCACTTCCACGGCTTCCGCAAGGCGGACCCGGAGGCCCGTCGTGCGCTGCGCGAGCGGGGGGCGAGTACGTGATCACGGTCGTCGGTACGGGGACGGGGGCGCCGGTTCCCGCCGAGGTGCTGGCCGGGGCGCGGCTCGTCGTCGGCGGGCGGCGGCACCTCGATGCCGCCGCCGTCCCCGCCGATGCCGAGCGGGTCGTCCTCGGTCCGCTGGCACCGGCGCTGGACGTCATCGAGCGGCATCTGGAGAAGTCGGACCGGGTGGTCGTGCTGGCCTCCGGCGACCCGGGGTTCTTCGGGATCGTGCGGGTGCTGGCCGAGCGGTTCGGGTCCGGTGCGCTGGAGGTGCGGCCCGGTGTCTCGTCCGTGGCCGCGGCGTTCGCGCGGGCCGGGGTGCCCTGGGACGACGCCGTCGTGGTCAGCGCGCACGGGCGGGAGCTGCGGACGGCCGTCAACGTGTGCCGGGCGCGGCCGAAGGTGGCCGTGCTGACGGGTCCCGGTTCCGGCCCCGCCGAACTGGGCGCGGCCCTCAGGTGCGAGGCGCGGGTCCTGCTCGTCGCCTCGGCGCTGGGCACCGCCGAGGAGCGCGTCGAGCGGGTCACGCCGGCCGAGGCCGCGGCCCGCGACTGGGGTACGGCGGTGAGTGTCGTCCTGTGCCTGGACGAGACGCGGCTGCTGGGACCGGTGCGGACGGTCGCCGGTCCGCCTGTCGGGCCCGCCGGATGGGCGCTGGACGAGACGGAGTTCACCCACCGGGACTCCATGATCACCAAGTTCGAGGTGCGGGCGCTGGCGCTGGCCAGGCTCGGGCCCCGGCTCGGCGATCTGGTCTGGGACGTCGGCGCGGGCTCGGGTTCGGTGGCCGTGGAGTGCGCGCGGCTCGGCGCCGCCGTCACCGCGGTGGAGAAGACCCGGGACGGCATCGAGCGGATCCGCGCCAACGCGGCCGCGCACGGGGTCGACGTACGGGCCGTGCACGGGGCCGCGCCGACGGTGCTGTCCGATCTCGACGATCCGGACGCCGTGTTCATCGGGGGCGGGGGGCGGGAGCTGCCCGCCATTGTGACCGCCTGTGCCCGGCGGGCCCGGCGGGCCGTGGTGGTCGCCATGGCGGCGCTGGACCGGGTGCCGGCCGTGCGGGCGGCGCTGACCGGGGCGGGGTTCGACTGCGACGGGGTGCTGCTGCAGTCCTCGCGGCTCGCGCCGCTGCCGGGGGACGTGTCCCGGCTGGCGGCGACCAATCCCGTATTTCTGCTCTGGGGTGTGCGAACGCCCCTTTCTCGTGAAGGAGTTGCTCAGTGATCGGCCTCATTTCCGCCACCGCGGCGGGGGCGGCTGCGCGGGACCGGCTGGCCGCGGCCTGGCCGGACCGGACGCGCGTGTACGAGGGTCCCGTGGCGGACGCCGTACGGGCCGCGTTCGCGGAGTGCGAGCAGCTCGTGTGCTTCCTGGCCACCGGGGCGGTGGTGCGTCTGGTCGCGCCGCTGCTCGGCGACAAAAGGACCGACCCGGGCGTGGTCTGCGTCGACGAGGGCAGGCGGTTCGCCGTGTCGCTGGTCGGCGGCCACGGGGGCGGCGCCAATGACCTCGCCGGCGAGGTCGCCGCGGTGCTGGGGGCGCGGCCGGTGGTGACGACGGCGACCGATGCCGTCGGTCTGCCCGGTCTCGACACGCTCGGCTTCCCGGTGGAGGGCGATGTCGCCGCGGTCTCGCGGGCCCTGCTGGACGGTGAACCGGTCGCCCTGAAGGCGGAGTCGGCGTGGCCGCTGCCCGCGCTGAAGGTCTCCGGCGAGGGCGCGTACACGGTCCGGGTGACCGACCGTGCCGTCGACCCCGCCGAGCGCGAGGTCGTCCTGCGCCCGCCGTCCCTCGTCGTCGGCGTCGGCGCCTCGAAGGGGGCACCGGTGGAGGAGATCCTGGAGCTGATCCACGGCTCGCTGGAGGGCCTGTCGGTCCATTCGGTGGCCCGGCTCGCCACCGTGGACGCCAAGGCCGGGGAGCCCGGCATCGTCGCGGCGGCCGAGCGGCTCGGCGTCCCGCTGGTCACCTACCCGGCGTCGGAACTGGCGGCCGTCGAGGTCCCCAACCCCTCGGCCGCCCCCTTGGCCGCCGTGGGCACGCCGTCCGTCGCCGAGGCGTCGGCGCTGCGGGAGGGCGGTGAACTCCTCGTGCCCAAGCGGAAGTCGGCGATGGCGACCTGTGCGGTCGTACGGCGTCCCGCGCGCGGCCGGCTCGCGGTCGTCGGGCTCGGACCCGGCGCCCGGGACCTGCTCACCCCGCGCGCGAAGGCCGAACTGCGGCGCGCCGCAGTGCTCGTCGGGCTCGACCAGTACGTCGACCAGATCCGCGATCTGCTCCGCCCCGGCACCCGGGTGCTGGAGTCGGGGCTCGGGGCCGAGGAGGAGCGGGCCCGGACGGCGGTGGCCGAGGCCCGGCAGGGGCATGCCGTCGCGCTGATCGGCAGCGGGGACGCCGGGGTGTACGCCATGGCCTCGCCCGCGCTGGCGGAGGCGAGCGACGACATCGAGGTGATCGGCGTGCCCGGGGTCACCGCCGCGCTGGCGGCCGGGGCGATCCTCGGGGCTCCGCTCGGCCACGACCATGTCTCGATCAGCCTGTCCGACCTGCACACACCGTGGGAGATCATCGAGCGGCGGGTGCGGGCGGCGGCCGAGTCGGACCTCGTGGTCACCTTCTACAACCCCCGCTCGCGCGGCCGGGACTGGCAGCTGCCGAAGGCGCTGGCGATCCTCGCCGGGCACCGGGAGCCGACGACGCCCGTCGGTGTCGTGCGCAACGCCTCCCGCCCCGACGAGGCGGCCCGGGTGACCACGCTCGGGGAACTGGACCCGGCGACGGTCGACATGATGACGGTGGTGACCGTGGGCAACACCGCGACCCGGACCATCGCGGGGCGCATGGTGACGCCGCGCGGCTACCGCTGGCAGGCCGCGCAGGAGGACCCGAAGTGAACCGAGTCGTCCATCCGATCGAGGAGGAGTCCTACCGGCGGCTGCGCGCCCGGCTGGACACCTCGCACTTCCCGCCGCTGACCCGGGCGGTCGTGGAACGGGTCATCCACTCCGCGGCCGACCTGGAGTACGCGGCCGACCTCGTCATGGACGAGGCCCACCTCGCGCGGGCCCATGCCGCGCTGCACGCGGGTGCGCCCGTGGTCGTGGACGTGGAGATGGTCGGGGCCGGGATCACCCGGCGCGAGACCGTGTGCCGGCTCAGGGACGGGGTGGCCGGGCCGGGTCTGACCCGTTCGGCCCACGGCATCCGGCTGGCGTACGAGCAGGTCGGGCCCGGCGCCCTCTGGGTGATCGGCAACGCGCCGACCGCCCTGGAGGAGCTGCTGACCCTGGACGCCGCCCCCGCACTCGTCATCGGCCTGCCCGTCGGTTTCGTCGGCGCTGTCGAGTCCAAGGCCGCGTTGCGCGAGAGCGGGCTGCCCGCGGTCAGCAACGTGTCCGAGAAGGGCGGTTCGGCCGTCGCGTCCGCGGCGCTGAACGCCCTGCTGTACCACCCCACTTCACCCGAGGAGAAACCGTGACCACCCCCCCGCCCGCGCTGCTCATCGCCGGCCATGGCACCCGGGACGATGCCGGGGCCGAGGCGTTCCGCGACTTCGTACGGGAGCTGGGCCGCCGCCACCCCGAACTGCCCGTCGCGGGCGGTTTCATCGAGCTGTCCCCGCCGCCGCTGGGCGACGCCGTCGCCGAGCTGGTGGAGCGGGGCGTGCGCCGGTTCGCCGCGGTGCCGCTGATGCTGGTTTCCGCCGGGCACGCCAAGGGCGACATCCCGGCGGCGCTGGCCCGCGAGAAGGAGCGCCACCCCGGCATCTCCTACACCTACGGCCGCCCGCTCGGCCCGCACCCCGCGCTGCTGAACGTGCTGGAGCGGCGGCTCGACGAAGCGCTCGGCGGGCGCGATCCGCAAGGCCGGAAGGACGTCACGGTGCTGCTGGTGGGGCGCGGGTCGACGGACCCGGACGCCAACGCCGAGGTGCTGAAGGCGGCCCGGCTGCTGTGGGAGGGGCGCGGGTACGCGGGCGTGGAGACGGCGTTCGTGTCGCTGGCGGCGCCGGACGTGCCGAGCGGCCTGGACCGGTGCGCGAAGCTCGGCGCGCGGCGGATCGTGGTGCTGCCGTACTTCCTGTTCACCGGGATCCTGCCGGACCGGGTGAAGCAGCAGACCGAGGGGTGGGCGGCCGCGCACCCGGAGGTCGAGGTGCGCTCGGCCGAGGTGATCGGCCCGGAGCCGGAGCTGCTGGATCTGGTCATGGAGCGGTACGCGGAGGCCGTCAAGGGTGATCTGCGGATGAACTGCGACTCCTGCGTGTACCGGATCGCGCTGCCCGGGTTCGAGGACAAGGTGGGGCTGCCGCAGCAGCCGCACTTCCACCCGGACGACGACGGCCACCACCACCATCACGGCCACCACCACGGGGCCCACTCCCATGCGCACTGAGGGCCACGATCTGCGGCACCACGGGGACGCCGAGGTCCGGGACGACGGCTCGGCGCTGGTCGACCTGGCGGTGAACGTCCGCGCCGACACCCCGCCGCCCTGGCTGCGGGAGCGGATCGCCGGCTCGCTCGGCTCGCTGGCGGCCTACCCGGACGGGCGGGCCGCGCGGGCGGCGGTGGCGGCGCGGCACGGGCTGCCGGTGGAGCGGGTGCTGCTGACGGCGGGCGCCGCCGAGGCGTTCGTGCTGCTGGCGCGCGCCCTGAAGGTCCGCCGGCCGGTGGTGGTGCATCCGCAGTTCACCGAGCCGGAGGCGGCGCTGCGGGATGCCGGGCACACGGTGGACCGGGTGCTGCTGCGGGCGGAGGACGGCTTCCGGCTCGACCCGGCGGCCGTCCCCGGGGACGCCGACCTGGTGGTCGTCGGCAATCCGACGAACCCGACATCGGTGCTGCACCCGGCCTCGTCCCTCGCCGAACTGGCCCGCCCGGGGCGGACGTTGGTCGTGGACGAGGCGTTCATGGACGCGGTCCCGGGCGAGCGGGAGGCGCTCGCCGGACGTACGGACGTGCCGGGTCTGGTCGTCCTGCGCAGCTTGACCAAGACCTGGGGCCTGGCCGGGCTGCGCATCGGCTACGTCCTCGCCGCCCCGGAGACGATCGCGGAACTGGAGCGGGCGCAGCCGCTGTGGCCGGTGTCCACCCCGGCGCTGGCCGCGGCGGAGGCGTGCGTGGAGCCGCGGGCCCTGGCCGAGGCGGCCCACGCCGCCCACCGCATCACCGCCGACCGGGCCCATCTCGTCGCGGGCCTGCGGGAGTTCACCTCCGCGGGCCTTCGCCTGACGGAACCGGCGGAGGGCCCCTTCGTCCTCGTACGGCTGCCGGGGGCGGCGGCCGTACGAGGAGGGCTGCGCGAGCTGGGCTTCGCGGTGCGCCGCGGGGACACCTTCCCGGGCCTGGACGAGGAGTGGCTGCGCCTGGCGGTGCGGGACCGGGCGACGGCGGACTCCTTCCTCCGGGCGCTGGAGCGGGCTCTGGTGCCCACACAGGGGTGAAGGTGCGGTTCAGCCCTTGCCGCGGCGGGACAGGGCCACCGCTCCCCCGCCCGCGGTGAGCAGGACGAGCGCGCCGCCCGCGAGGTACGGGGTCATGGAGTTGCCGCCGGTCTCGGCGAGGCCCGCCTCCTCGACCGGGGCGCCCTGCGGTTCGATCCCGGGTGCCTCGCTGCGGACCGCGGGTGTCTCACAGGTGGCCTTCGCCAGGGTGACCGTGCCGGTCACCTCGGCCACGTTCAGCTTCAACGGGTTGACGGACACGGTGAGTTCGAGGGCGGTGGCGGCGGCCGTACGGGAGGTCGTCTGCGTCCTGGACAGGTCCAGGCGGACCTCGCCGACGCCGGGCACCTGGACGTCGGTGGTGCCGCCGGTGGTCACGGTGACCTTCTTGCCGAGGACGGTCACCGCGCCGAGCAGGTTGGAGGTCGCCGCCGGAGCCTTCCCGGCCTCGCAGGTCGCCTCGGAAGTGACGCCCTCCAGTTCGATCAGGGAGAGCAGGGGCAGCCCCGGGACGTGGATCCTGGCCTGCGCGAGGTGGGTGCGGCCCTCGGCCTTGGTGTCGGTGACCGTGGCCTTCGCCGAGGCCACGTCGGCGCGCAGCACGCTGAACGGCTGTCCGCCGTTCACGCCGTCCAACCGGGCGGTGAGCGTGGTCCGTTCGTCGCTGTGCGGTGCCTGGACCTCGTTGAGGGAGACCGCGAGCGGGATGTTCACGGTCTTGTTGAGCAGGGACACGTCGAGCCCGGTGCGCAGCACGACGGCGCTCGCCCGGCCCTGGTCGCCGGTCGCGTGCGCGGAGCCCGCGCCGGCCAGTGCCGCTGGTCCGGCGGCGAGGGCCGTGGCCGCCGCGACGGTTGCGAAACGGCGTGCGGGCATGCGGAAGTTGTTGCCGTTCAAGGTGGTGGGACCCCCAGAGAGACATGCTTGGGACCCCGTAAGGATGGGCGCGCGCACGGGTGGCCGTCAGCAAGCCGGCGAGGGTTCACTCCAACGTGAGTGCTCCGTGCACATCTTCGAATCCCTGGGCACGCACGTTCACCACCGTCACCCGGTCATCCCACGACCCGGCCGTTCAGCACGATCCGCCGCGGCGCGGCCAGCACCCGTACATCGGCCCTCGGGTCCGTCTCGTACACCACCAGGTCCGCCGGCGCTCCTTCGTCGAGGCCGGGGCGTCCGAGCCAGCGCCGTGCGCCCCATGTGGCCGCCGAGAGCGCCTGGAGGGGCGGGATGCCGGCGGTGACCAGTTCCTCGACCTCGGCGGCGACCAGGCCGTGCGGCAGGGTGCCCCCGGCGTCGGTGCCGACGAAGACGGGGATGCCGGCGTCGTAGGCGCCGCGGACGGTGTCGTAGCGGCGTTCGTGGAGTCGGCGCATATGGGCCGACCAGCGGGGGAACTTGGCTTCGCCGCCGTCGGCGAGCTTGGGGAAGGTCGCGATGTTGACCAGGGTCGGCACGATGGCGACGCCGCGCTCGGCGAAGAGCGGGATCAGCTCGTCGGTCAGCCCGGTGGCATGCTCGACGCAGTCGATGCCCGCCTCCACCAGGTCCCGCAGGGAGTTCTCGGCGAAGCAGTGCGCGGTGACGCGGGCGCCGAGGCGGTGGGCCTCGGCGATGGCCGCCTCGGCCGCCTCGCGCGGCCAGCTGGGGGCGAGGTCGCCGAGGTCGCGGTCGATCCAGTCGCCGACCAGCTTCACCCAGCCGTCGCCGCGGCGGGCCTCCCGGGCGACGTGGGCGACCAGGTCGTGCGGCTCGATCTCGTGGGCGTAGCCGCGGATGTAGCGGCGGGTACGGGCGATGTGCCGGCCCGCCCGGATGATCTTCGGGAGGTCCTCGCGGTCGTCGGTCCAGCGGGTGTCGGAGGGGGAGCCCGCGTCCCGGATGAGCAGGGTGCCGGTCCCGCGGTCGGTCAGCGCCTGCTGCTCGGCGGTGTCCCGGTCCACCGGGCCGTGCGCGCCGAGCCCGACGTGGCAGTGCGCGTCGACGAGGCCGGGCAGGGCCCAGCCGTCGACGGTACGGATGTCCTGGGCGGCCGTGGGGCGGTCGTAGGAGATCCGGCCGTCGATGACCCACAGCTCGTCCCGGACGTCGTCGGGCCCGGCCAGGACCCGGCCTCGCACGTGCAGCACCGCGTGATCGCTCATGCACCGCACATTAGTCAGCCGCTACTCGGACGTGCCCACCTGGTCCGAGTTCTCCTCCTCCACCTCGGCCATCGCCGGGTCGAGCAGGCGGGACAGGAAGTGGCGGGTGCGTTCGTGGCGGGGGCTGCCGATGACCTGGGCGGGGGTGCCGTCCTCGACGATCACTCCGCCGTCCATGAAGACGACCCGGTCGGCGACCTCGCGGGCGAAGGTCATCTCGTGGGTGACGACCATCATCGTCATGCCCTCGTCGGCCAGCATGCGCATGACCGCCAGGACATCGCCGACCAGCTCCGGGTCGAGCGCCGAGGTCGGCTCGTCGAAGAGCATCACCTCGGGGCCCATGGCCAGCGAACGGGCGATGGCCACCCGCTGCTGCTGGCCGCCGGAGAGGGAGGACGGGTAGGCGTCCGCCTTCTCCGCGAGGCCGACCCGCGCCAGGTTCTCGGCGGCGACCTCGGCAGCCTGCGCCTTGCCGCGCCGGAGCACCCGGCGCTGCGGCAGCGTGAGGTTCTCGGTCACCGTCAGATGCGGGAAGAGGTTGAACTGCTGGAAGACCATGCCGATACGGCGGCGGACGGCGTCGATGTCCACGTCCGGGTCGGTGAGTTCGGTACCGCCGACGAAGACCTGGCCCCGGGTCGGCTCCTCCAGCAGGTTGACGCACCGCAGCAGCGTCGACTTGCCGGAGCCGGACGGGCCGATGACACAGACGACCTCGCCCTGCCGGATCTCCAGGTCGATGCCGCGCAGCACCTCGTTGTCGCCGAAGGACTTGTGCAGGCCCTTGACGCGGATCTCGGGACGACTCACTTCACGGCCTCCTGGGCCTTGGCCTCCATGCGGCGCACGACGAAGCCGAGCGGGATCGTGACCAGCAGGTAGCACAGGCCCGCGACCAGGATCGGCGTGGAGTTGGCGGTGGTGCTGGCCAGGTCACGGCCGTACTTGGACAGCTCGCGCTCCTCCAGGGTGACACCGAGGAACAGCACCAGCGAGGAGTCCTTGAAGAGCAGCACCAGCTCGTTGGTCAGCGGCGGCAGGATGATCCGGAACGCCTGCGGGAGGACGATCGAGACCATCGCGCGGGCGGGCGAGAAGCCCAGCGAACGGGCCGCCTCCAGCTGCCCCTTGGGCACCGCCTGGATGCCCGCGCGGATCGTCTCGGCCATGTAGGCGGCCGCGACCAGGCCGAGCGCGAGCGCGACCTTGCCGTAGGTGCCGCCGGGGATCTCCGTGCCCGGGAAGGCCAGCGGCACGGCCACCCCGATGAAGATGAAGATCAGCAGGGCGGGCAGGCCCCGGAAGATCTCGATGTACACCCCGGCGAACCAGCGGTACGGGCCCACGGACGACAGCCGCATCAGCGCGATCACCATGCCGAGGACCAGTCCGAAGGCGAAGCCGGACAGGGTGTACAGCACGGTGTTCTTCAGCGCCAGCGTGATGATCTCCGGGAACATCTGCTCGGCGATGTCCGCCTGCGCGAACTGGTTCTGCAGACGGTCCCAGTCGGCCGCGAGCGCGAAGGCGATCACGGCCGCGACGAAGACGAGGTACTGGATGCCCTGGGACAGCTTGCGCTTCTGACGCCGGGTCAGTCCCGTTTTCTTGGGCTGCAGCTGTACGTCCGAATCGGCCATGGGGTCAGGACGCCGACGCGGACGGCGAGGCGGCGGACTCGTCGTACGGGCCGATCCACTTCTCGTAGATCTCCTTGTACGCGCCGTCGGCCTTGGCGTCGGCGAGCGCCTTGTTGATCGCGGCGAGGAGCTCGGCGTTGCCCTTCTTCACCGTGAAGCCGTACTGCTCACCGGTGTTGATCTGCTCGGCGACCTCGAAGGCGTCGGCGTTGGCCTTGTCCTTCAGCCAGCCCTGCACGACCGGGTAGTCGATGACGACGGCGTCGACCTGGCCGGTGCGCAGGCCGTTGAGGACGGCGTCGGAGGACTCGAAGGAGACCGGGTCCAGGCCCTGGCTCTTGGCGTAGTCCTCACCCGTGGTCTGCGCCTGGGCGCCGACCTTCTTGCCCTTGAGGTCCGCGAAGGACGCGACGCCGCTGTCCTTGTCGGCGAGGACGGCCTGGGTGGCCTCGAAGTACGGGTCCGAGAAGTCGACGTTCTTCTTGCGCTCCTCGGTGATGGTCATGCCGGCGGCGGCGAGGTCGCACTGGCCGGCGTTGAGGGACCCACCGGTCTTGAAGTTCTCGAAGGGCTGGTCGACGATCGCCTGCTTGACGCCCAGGTCGTCCGCGACCAGGTCGATGAGCGAGACGTCGAAGCCCTGCACCTTGCCGTCGATCTCCGACTGGAAGGGCGGGTAGGGCAGGTGGGTGCAGGTGGTGAGCCGGCCCGCCTTGACGAGCTCGACACCGCCGGCGGCGGTCTTGGTGCCGCTGCCGCCGTCGTCGTCCGAGGAGCAGCCGGCCACGAGCACCAGCCCGGCCGTCGCGGTGGTGGCGGCCAGAATGCGGGTCCGGCGCCCGAAGGTCGTCTTCACGGGGGAGCCTCCTGTACGGGAACTGTGCGTTCCGATTATAAGGAGAAGTTTGAGTCCCTCAAAACAAACCCATGGCTGCCGGGGCGTTCGGCCTAAGAAGTCGGGAGCAGAGGCCCCTCGGGTCGGGCACTACGCTCGACTCCGTCGACCCTCATGACCGAGAAGAGAGCACCGCCGTGACCCACCCCTTCCTGGATCTCGCCCCGCTGAGCGCAGCGCAGTTCGCCTCGATCGAGGACCGGGTGGCGCGGCTGCTGGACACCCGGCAGGACGTCGTGATCATGCAGGGCGAGGCGCTGCTCCCGCTGGAGGGCGCGATCCGCGGCGCCGCGGGCCCCGGCACGACCGCCCTCAACGTGATCACCGGCCCCTACGGGCAGACCTTCGGCGACTGGCTGCGGGACTGCGGCGCCACGGTGATCGATCTGGCGGTGCCCTTCCACACGGCGGTCACGGCCGCGCAGATCTCCGAGGCCTTCACCGAGCACCCGGAGATCGACTTCGTCTCCCTGGTCCACGCGGAGGCGGCGACGGGCAACACCAACCCGGTGGCGGAGATCGGGGAGGTCGTCCGCGCGCACGGCGCCCTGTTCTACCTGGACGCGGTGGCGTCGATCGGCGCGGAACCGGTGCTGCCGGACGCGTGGGGCGTCGACCTGTGCGTGATCGGGGCGCAGAAGGCGATGGGCGGCCCGGCGGGAGTGTCGGCGGTGTCGGTGAGCGAGCGGGCGTGGGCGCGGATGGCCGCGAACGCCCAGGCCCCGCGCCGCTCGTACCTCTCCTTGCTGGACTGGAAGGAGAGGTGGATCGACGGCGGCCGCCGCGCCCTGCTGCACGCCCCGGCCCAGCTGGAGATGCTGGCGCTGGACGCGTGCGTGGAGCGCATCGAGGCGGAGGGCCTGGACACGGTGATGGCCCGGCACGCGGCGGCCGCGGCGGCGACCCGTGCGGGTGCGGTCGCCCTGGGCGGCGGGCTGGAGCCGTACGTGCACCGGGCGGCGGAGGCGGCGCCGGTCGCGACGACCCTGCGGACCCCGTCCGGGGTGGACGCCTCGGGGGTGGTGGCCAGGGCCCTGAGCCTGGACCCCACGCTGCCGCTCGCCGCGGGCGGGGGCGCGCTGGCCAAGGAGATGATCCGGGTGAGCCACTACGGCACGGACGCGACCCCGGAAACGGTACGGCGGTGCCTGGCGGCGCTGGAGGCCGCAATGACGCACGAGGACATCCACCGAGTTACCGAATGCTGAATTCAAGGTAATTCTGAATTCTTTTTCACGGGCAGCTTACCGTTCTCTTCTGCCCTGTTTTTTTTGAGCTAAACGCAAAGATTTCGTGCAGGTTAAACGGTTGTGACGCGTTACACATCGCGTCCCTTTTGCGGTTTTTCTCTCGGGCAAATCGGGTGTTTCCCTCCTCGCGCGGATAACATATCCGGCCACGCCATGGAACCCCGCACGGCCATGCATTTTTCAATTGCCATCGGTAAGTTCAATTCGCATGACTGCCGCACAAGCAGACCTGCAAATCGACCGGCCGACGGTGGCCGACGGCGCCGCGCTGTGGCGGATCGCCCGGGACTCCAAAGCCCTCGACCTGAACTCGTCCTACAGCTATCTGCTGTGGTGCCGCGACTTCGCCGGCACCTCGGCGGTCGCCCGCGACGAGCACGGGCAGCCGGTCGGCTTCGTCACCGGCTACGTACGGCCGGACCGTCCGCACACCCTGCTCGTCTGGCAGGTGGCGGTGGACGACGCGTACCGCGGACGCGGTCTCGCCGCCGCCCTGCTCGACGGTCTGGTCGCCCGGGTCGGCGGCGAGTACGGCGTCACCCGCGTCGAGACCACCATCACACCCGGCAACACCGCCTCCGAGCGGCTGTTCACCTCGTTCGCCGAACGGCACGGCGCCGCACTGGAGCGCGAGGTGCTGTTCGAGACGGGCCTGTTCCCCGACGGGCCGCACGACCCGGAAGTCCTGTACCGCATCGGTCCCCTCCCCCACTGAACCCCCCACGCATCGAGGAGCGATTCGTCGTGACCATCACCCAGCCCGACCTCAGCGTCTTCCAGACCCTGGAGTCCGAGGTGCGCAGCTACTGCCGAGGCTGGCCCACCGTCTTCGACCGTGCGCGCGGCAGCCGTATGTACGACGAGGACGGCCACGAGTACCTGGACTTCTTCGCCGGCGCCGGATCACTGAACTACGGGCACAACAACCCGGTCCTGAAACGGGCGCTGCTCGACTACCTGGAGCGCGACGGCGTCACGCACGGGCTCGACATGTCGACCACCGCCAAGCGGGCCTTCCTGCAGACCTTCCAGGACCTGGTGCTGCGGCCGCGCGATCTGCCGTACAAGGTCATGTTCCCGGGGCCGACGGGCACCAACGCCGTGGAGTCCGCGCTGAAGCTGGCGCGGAAGGTGAAGGGGCGCGAGGCCATCGTCTCGTTCACCAACGCCTTCCACGGCATGTCGCTGGGCTCGCTCGCCGTCACCGGCAACGCCTTCAAGCGGGCCGGCGCCGGTGTCCCGCTGGTGCACGGCACGCCCATGCCGTTCGACAACTACTTCGACGGCCAGGTCCCCGACTTCCTGTGGTTCGAGCGGCTGCTGGAGGACCAGGGCTCCGGGCTCAACAAGCCGGCCGCGGTGATCGTGGAGACCGTGCAGGGCGAGGGCGGCATCAACGTCGCCCGCGCGGAGTGGCTGCGCGCGCTCGCCGGGCTGTGCGAGCGCCAGGACATGCTGCTGATCGTGGACGACATCCAGATGGGATGCGGCCGTACCGGTGCCTTCTTCTCCTTCGAGGAGGCGGGCATCACCCCGGACATCGTCACCGTGTCCAAGTCCATCAGCGGCTACGGACTGCCCATGTCGCTCTGCCTGTTCAAGCCGGAGCTGGACATCTGGGAGCCGGGCGAGCACAACGGCACCTTCCGCGGCAACAACCCCGCCTTCGTCACCGCCACCGCCGCCCTGGAGACCTACTGGGCCGACGGCTCGGCGATGGAGAAGCAGACCCGGACCCGCGGTGAGCAGGTCGAGCAGGCGCTGATCTCCATCACCGAGGAGAACCTCGCCGATGTGAAGGAGTACCGGGGCCGCGGCCTGGTGTGGGGCCTGGAGTTCCACGAGAAGGCCCGTGCCGAGCGCATCGCGCGGCGCGCCTTCGAACTCGGGCTGCTCATCGAGACGTCCGGCCCCGAGAGCGAGGTCGTCAAGCTGCTGCCCGCCCTCACCATCACCCCCGAGGAGCTGGACGAGGGCCTGAGCGTCCTCGCCCGGTCCGTACGAGAAACCATCTGATCAGGAGGCGTCCAGAACCGTGATCGTCCGTTCGTTCAAGGACATCGAAGGCACCGACCGGCATGTGAAGGCCGCGTCCGGCACATGGGAGAGCAAACGCATCGTCCTCGCCAAGGAGCGGGTCGGCTTCTCGCTGCACGAGACGATCCTCTACGCGGGGACGGAGACGTCGATGTGGTACGCGAACCACATCGAGGCGGTCGTCTGCGTCGAGGGCGAGGCCGAACTGACCGATCACGAGTCCGGGCTGACCCACTCGATCACGCCCGGGACCATGTACCTCCTGGACGGCCACGAGAGGCACACGCTGCGGGTGAAGCAGGACTTCCGCTGCCTCTGTGTCTTCAACCCGCCGGTGACCGGCCGGGAGGACCACGACGAGAACGGCGTGTATCCGCTGCTCACCGAGGACGAGGAGGTGTGACGCATCATGACGATGACCGAGACGACTGAGATGACCGACCTGTACCCGAGCCGAGGCGCCACCGAGGTGACGACCCCCCGCCGCGACCCGGTCGTCTGGTCCCCGCCCGGCACACCGGGACCGATCTCGGACCCGGACCTCCAGGCGTACGAGCGCGACGGCTTCCTCGCCGTCGACCAGCTCATCACCGACGACGAGGTCGCCGTCTACCGGCAGGAGCTGGAGCGGCTGGTCACCGACCCGGAGATCCGCGCCGACGAACGCTCGATCATCGAGCCGCAGTCCAAGGAGATCCGGTCGGTCTTCGAGGTGCACAGGATCAGCGAGGTGTTCGCCCGGCTGGTGCGCGACGAGCGGGTCGTCGGGCGGGCCCGGCAGCTGCTCGGCTCGGACGTGTACGTCCACCAGTCCCGGATCAACGTCAAGCCCGGGTTCGGCGCCAGCGGCTTCTACTGGCACTCGGACTTCGAGACCTGGCACGCCGAGGACGGCCTGCCGAACATGCGTACCGTGTCCGTCTCGATCGCGCTGACCGAGAACTACGACACCAACGGCGGACTCATGATCATGCCGGGGTCGCACAAGACGTTCCTCGGCTGCGCGGGGGCCACGCCGAAGGACAACTACAAGAAGTCCCTGCAGATGCAGGACGCGGGCACGCCCTCGGACGAGGCGCTGACCTCGCTGGCCGCCCAGCACGGCATCCGGCTGTTCACCGGCCGGGCCGGTTCGGCGACCTGGTTCGACTGCAACTGCATGCACGGTTCGGGTGACAACATCACGCCGTTCCCGCGCAGCAACGTCTTCATCGTGTTCAACAGCGTGGAGAACAAGGCGGTCGAGCCGTTCGCGGCGCCGGTACGGCGGCCGGAGTTCATCGGCGCCCGGGACTTCACACCGGTGAAGTAGTCCCGCCCCGCATCACCGCCACGCCGTCGACGCGGCCGTCTCCCGTACGTTCCGGAGACGGCCGCGTCGCCTGTGGCACCCGTCAGGACGAGAGAGCCGTCAGCAGGCGGTCCACGTCGGTAGGGGTGTTGTAGAGGTGGAAGGCGGCGCGCAGGTTGCCCGCGCGGTTGGAGACCTCGATGCCCGCCTCGCTCAACTCCGCCTGGCGGTGGCCGAGTTGCGGGACCGAGACGATCGCCGAGCCCGGGGACGGGAGCGGGGTGTGGCCGAGGTCGGCGAGGCCGGAGCGGAAGCGGTCGGCGAGGGCGACGTCGTGGGTGTGCACGGCGTCGATGCCGAGCTCCTCGATGAGGGAGAGGGACGCGGCCAGGCCGGCGTAGGTCAGGAGCGAGGGACTGACGTCGAACCGGCGTGCGGAGTGGGCGAGTTCCTGGACCGGGCCGTAGCAGCTCTCCCAGGGCAGCTCGCCCGCGACCCAGCCCGCGAGCAGCGGGGTCAGACCGCCGAAGTCCTCGGGGGTGACGAAGAAGGCGTTCCCGTGCGGGCCCATCAGCCACTTGAAGCCGACGGCGGCGAGGAAGTCGTAGGAGCCGGCCTCCATGGGCAGCCAGCCCGCGGACTGGGAGGCGTCGACATAGGTCCGGGCGCCGTGCGTACCGGCCGCCTCGCGTACCGCGGTCAGGTCGGCGAGGCGCCCGTCGGCGGACTGGACCGCGCTGACCGCGACGAGCGCGGTGCCCGGCCGAACCGACTCGGCGATCCGCTCCAGCGGCACGGCCCGCACCTTGAGGTCGCCGCGCATGTGGAAGGGATTCACCAGGGAGGCGAAGTCGGCCTCAGCGGTGAGGACTTCGGCTCCGGCGGGCAGCGAGGCCGCGATCAGCCCGCCGTACTCGGCGACCGAGGCCCCCATCGCGACCCGCTCGACCGGCACCCCGGCCAGCCGGGCGAACGCGGCCCGGACGCGCTCCGCGTCCTCGTAGAGGGAGCCGATCGGCAGCCCTTCGGCCCGCATCCGCAGGGCCTCCTGTACGGCGGTGACGGTGCGGGCCGGCAGGAGGCCGTTGCTCGCAGTGTTGAGGAAGGTGTGCTCCGGGGCGAACTCGGCACGGACGAGGCTCTCGAAGGTCTCCATGGGACCACTCTGCGGCCCCTGGAACTCCCCGTCCATTGCGAATATTTACGTGGTTTCGCTAAGCGGTCCTTATAGGTCCGGCCCGACCTGCGCTTTTCAGCTCTGCGGCACCGCGCAGCCGTCGGGCCCGCAGGCCTCGGCCCCGCCCTGGTCGATCAGGGTCAGCGGGGAGCGCTCGCCCCACGCCTGGGTGAGGGCCTGGGTGAAGACCTCGGCGGGCTGTGCGCCGGAGATGCCGTACGTGCGGTCGATGACGAAGAAGGGGACACCGGTCGCGCCGAGCCGGGCGGCCTCGCGCTCGTCGGCGCGGACGTCGTCGGCATAGGCGGTGGGGTCGGCGAGCACCGTGCGTGCGCCGTCCGCGTCGAGACCGGCGGCGGCGGCCAGCCGTACGAGCCGCTCGTCGTCGCCGAAGACGGAGTCCTCCTCGGCGAAGTTCGCCTCGTACAGGGCCTGGATCAGCTCGCCCTGGCGGCCGTGTTCCCTGGCGAAGTGCAGCAGGCGGTGCATGTCGAAGGTGCTGCCGTGGTCGCGGCCGCGGGTGCGGTAGGCGAGACCCTCGGCGGCGGCCTGGGTGCCGAGGTTGTCCTCCGCGGCCTGGGCCTGCGCCTCGCTGATGCCGTACTTCTTCGCGAGCATCGGGACCACCGGGCCGGTGTCGTCCTTGGCGCGGTTCGGGTCCAGCTCGAAGGAGCGGTGCACGACCTCGACCCGGTCGTGGTGCGGGAAGGCCGCGAGCGCCTTCTCGAAGCGGGCCTTGCCCACGTAGCACCAGGGGCAGGCGATGTCGCTCCAGATCTCGACGCGCATGGTTCTCGGCTCTCTCCGGTTCGGGCGGGCGCGGAGACACCCTCCGCGAAAGTATGTGAACGTTCAAGCGGCCGGGTTCATTCCCTGGGCCGTCCCGAGGCGGCTGAACTGGGCCCGGTAGGCGCTCGGGGTCAGTCCGGTACGGCGGACCAGGTGGGCGCGGAGCGAGTCGGCGGTGCCCAGGCCGCAGGCGCGGGCCACCTGGTCCATCGCCAGCGTGGTGGTCTCCAGCAGTTCCCGGGCCCGCTCGACGCGCTGGTGGAGCAGCCACTGCAGCGGGCTCACCCCGCTCTCGGCGTGGAACCGGCGGCTGAGGGTGCGCACGCTCACCCCCGCGTGCCGGGCCAGGTCGGTGAGGGTGAGCGGCTTGTCGAGGTTGCGCATGGCCCAGGCCCGGGTGTCGGCGCAGGCGGTGCCGCGCTCGGGCGGCAGCGGGGTCTGGGTGAACTGGGTCTGCCCGCCGGGCCGGACCGGCGCGACCAGGGCGAGGCGGGCCACCTCGTTGGCGACGGCGGCGCCGTAGTCGGTGCGGATGATGTGCAGGCACATGTCGATACCGGCCGCGTAGCCGGACGCGGTGAGGATCTGGCCGTCCTGCACGTACAGCACGTCGCCCTGCACGTCGAGCGCCGGGTAGCGCTCGCGCAGTTCCCGGGTCAGTTGCCAGTAGGTGGTGGCGCTGCGCCCGTCGAGCAGTCCGGCCTCGGCGAGCACGAAGGCGCCGCTGCAGATGGAGGCGACGCGCTTGCCGGCGGCCGCGGCCCGGCGGACGGCGGCGACGGTGCGCGGCTCGGGCGCGAACCGCTCCCCGGTGCCGGCGACGAGCACGGTGTCGGCGTCGTCGAGGACCTCCAGACCTCGGCCGACGTGCAGGTCCAGGCCGCCGGTCGTGACGATGGTCCCCGGTTCCGGGGTGCAGACGGTCACCTCGTACCCGGGCGCGCCGTCGACGAGCGTCCGTTCGAAGAACAGTTCCGGGATGGCGAGGTTGAACATCGACACCCGGAAGGGAGCGATGACGGCGACGCGGTGCATGGCCAGAACCTCCGGACGTATGGCATTCGGGCCACTACTGTACGCCGCCCAAGATCCGCAGGATGGGGGCATGTCAACGAAGCAGACCGCCGGACCGACGGGCACCGGCACCCCGTCGCACCTCGAGCGGCCCTCTCCCGCGCTTACCCTCACCGCGGCGCTCCTCGGCTTCGGGCTGATCTGCCTCGACGCCTCCGTGGTGAACGTCGCCCTGCCCGCGATCGGCGACTCCTTCGGCAGCGGCATGTCGGGACTGCAGTGGGTGGTGGACGCGTACATGCTGCCCCTCGCCGCGCTGATGCTCTCCACCGGTGCCTTCTCCGACCGGGTGGGCGCGAGCCGGGCGTATGCCCTCGGCACCGCGGTGTTCACGCTGGCCTCGGTCGCCTGCGGCCTGGCCCCGAACCTCCCGGTGCTGCTCGGCGCGCGGGTGGCGCAGGGCATGGCGGCGGCGGTCGTGCTCCCGGCCTCGCTGTCGCTGGTGCGGCAGGCGTACCCCGACACCGCGGGGCGGGCCCGGGCGGTGGCCGCGTGGGCGGCGGGCGGTTCGGTGGCGGTGGCGCTCGGCCCGGTGGTGGGCGGGGCGCTGACGACGGCCCTCGACTGGCGGGGGATCTTCTTCGTGAACCTGCCGGTGGGCCTGCTGATCGTGGTCCTGCTCCGCCGGGCCCCCCGCTCCGACCGCCGTCCGGCGCCGCTGGACGTCCCGGGCCAGGTGACGGCGGCGCTGGCGCTGACCTCGCTGGCGTTCGCGGTGATCGAGGGCGGCACGGTGGGCTGGGCCGCGCTGGGGGTGGCCGTGGTGTCGGCGGCGGCGTTCCTGCGCATCGAGGCGCGCCATCCGCATCCGGTCGTGCCGCTCGCCCTGTTCCGCAACCGGGCGGTGACCGCGGCGGTCGCGGCGGGAGCGGCGATCAGCGTCGCCTTCTACAGCATGGTCTTCGTCTTCTCGCTCTTCTTTCAGCAGGTCCAGGGGCTGAGCGCGCTCCACACGGGTCTGCTGTTCCTGCCGATGACCGGCCTGATCGCGGGGACGAACGTGATCGCGGGCAAGCTCGCGAGCCGCCACGGCACCCGCCTGCCCATGCTGCTGGGCCAGGGCCTGGCCGTCGCGGGACTGCTCCTCCTGCTGTACGTCGACGCCGACACGCCGCCGGGTCTGCTGGCGGTGCTGCTGGTCCCCATGGCGCTGGGCTGCGCGCTCACGGTGCCGTCGCTGACCGCGGCGATGATGGACGCCGTGCCGGCGGAGCGGGCGGGTCTGACGGCCGGTGTCCTGAACGCGGCGCGTCAGGTGTCCGGAGCGCTCGGGATCGCGGTCTTCGGGGCGCTGATCTCCGACGGTTTCGTGACCGGGATGCGGCTGGCCGTCGGCATCAGCGCGGGGCTGCTCGCGGTGACCTTCGTGCTCAGCTTCCGTCTCGCAGATCGCGCGGCCAGGTAGGCCGGAAGGCGATGTGGTCGTACGTCACGACGCAGCCCTCGCCGAGCGGCGACTGGGTCATGAAGCCGACGAGGGCCGCGCCGGTCTCCTGCTCGTCGGCGAGCGTGAACAGCCGGACGAAGGTCCACCGTTCGCCGTCGCGGGAGGCGTGGAAGGCGAAGGCACGTCCGGTGCGGCTGACCCGGAGCCACACCGAACTCCCCTCCACGGTGAAGGAGTTGGCGTCGTCGGAGTGTCCCCGGGTGACCACCGTGCAGACGGTGGGCACGTCCGGGGAGTTCTCCAGGCAGAGCTTCGCCCAGGCCCGCTCGCCGACGTGGACGTACAGCACCCCGGCGTCGAAGGCACCGGCGAACCCGACGGTCACCCGGGCGATGAGCTGGAACTCCCCCTCGGGCGCCCCGAGCAGGCGGGGCGCGTCGGTGGCCGGGTCCAGTGCGTCACCGGTGGGCGGCACGAACCGGTCCTGCCCTGCGCCGGCCCATCCGGTGAGGACCCCGTCCTCGTAGGACCAGTGGCCGTCGGGGCCGTAGGTGCGCAGCGGGAAGGGCAGTTCGGGGAGTTTCAGTTCCATCGTCCTAGCGTTCCAGACGGCCGTTGAACCTGCGCGGCAGTCCCAGCGGATTGCCGTCCCTCAGTTCCGGCGGCAGCAGTGCCTCGGGCGCGCCCTGGTAGGCGACCGGGCGCAGCCACCGCTCGATGGCCGTACCGCCCACCGAGGTCGACGTGGAGGTCGTGGCCGGGTAGGGGCCGCCGTGATGCTGGGCGGGGGCCACGGCGACGCCCGTCGGCCAGCCGTTCACCAGCACGCGCCCCGCCAACGGCGTGAGTTCCGCGAGCAGTTCGGGGCCGCGGCCCTGACCGGCGGCCTCCTCCGAGGACAGATGGACGGTCGCCGTCAGGTTGCCGGGCAGCCGCGACAGCACCGCCTTGGCCTCGGACTCGTCCGTGTAGCGCACGACGACGGTGACGGGCCCGAAGCACTCCTCCAGCAGCAGGTCGTGCGCCCCTTCCTGGGCCAGCCGGGCCGCCGGGACGGTCAGGAAGCCCGGGCTCACCGTGTGCTCGCCGCCCGCCCCCGGGGCCACCGGGGAGGTCACCTCGGGCAGTTCGGCGCGCTCGGCGACCCCGGCGACGAAGTTGTCCCGCATCCGGTGGTCGAGCAGGACCCCGGCGTCGACGCCGCTCACGGCGTCCGTGAGGGATTTGACCAGCTGGTCCCCGGCGTCACCGGCCGGCGCGAGCACCAGCCCCGGCTTCACGCAGAACTGGCCCACGCCCATGGTCATCGAGCCCGCGAGCCCGGTACCGATGGCGTCGGGCCGCTCGGCCGCGGCGGCCTCCGTGATGAGCACGGGGTTCAGCGAGCCCAGCTCGCCGTGGAACGGGATCGGCACCGGCCGGGCCGCCGCCGCGTCGAAGAGGGCCCGCCCGCCGCGTACCGAACCGGTGAAACCGGCCGCGGAGACCAGCGGGTGCTTGATCAGCTCGACGCCCGCCTCGAAGCCGTGGACCAGGCCGAGGACTCCCTCGGGGATGCCGTGCTCGGCGGCGGCGTCCCGCAGGACCTGGGCGACCAGCTCGGACAGGGCCGGGTGGTCGGGGTGGGCCTTGACGACCACCGGGCAGCCGGCGGCGAGGGCGCTCGCCGTGTCGCCGCCCGCGACCGAGAAGGCGAAGGGGAAGTTGGAGGCGGAGTAGACGGCGACGACGCCGAGCGGCACCTTGTAGCGGCGCAGGTCCGGGACGGGCGGGGTCGCGGTGTCGTCGGGGTGGTTGATGACGATGTCCAGGAAGGCGCCCTCGTCCACGATGTCCGCGAAGGCGCGCAGCTGGTAGCAGGTGCGGGCGAGTTCGCCGGTCAGCCGGACCGGGCCGAGCGCGGTCTCGGCGTCGGCGGCCTCGACGAGCCGGTCCTTGGCGTCCTGGAGCCGGTCCGCGGCGGTGCGCAGGAAGGCCGCGCGGACCGTCCGGTCGGCGAGGGCGCCGCGCGCCTCCTGCGCGGCGCGGACGGCGGCGTCCACCTCCTGGGCTGTGGCCTCCACCGCAACCTGCTCGCGCTGCTTCCCGGTTCGGGGGTCGACACTCCAGACTGGTGCTGCTGCCACCGCGGGTCCCTCCACATGTATTGCCGCAGTACGGGGGTCATTCACCAGGGTTGTTCGATATACTGAACGCTGTCCCGCATGGTGAATATGCTTGCGAGACTATTTCCCGCCGAACGAAGGGGTCAAGCACGATGTCGGCAGGCGAGACGGGGGGCGGGGCGCAGGTCAAGTCCGCCGTGCGGACGGTTGAACTGCTCGAGTACTTCGCCGGACGCCCCGGCATGCACTCCCTCGCCGCGGTCCAGGAGGCCGTCGGCTACCCCAAGTCCAGCCTGTACATGCTGCTGCGGACCCTGGTGGAGCTGGGCTGGGTGGAGACCGACGCGACGGGCACGCGGTACGGCATCGGGGTGCGGGCGCTGCTGGTCGGCACCTCGTACATCGACGGCGACGAGGTGGTGGCGGCGGCGCGGCCGACGCTGGACCGGCTGTCGGACGACACCACCGAGACCATCCACCTGGCGCGCCTGGACGGCACGAACGTGGTCTACCTGGCCACCCGCCAGTCCCAGCACTACCTGCGCCCCTTCACCCGCGTGGGCCGCCGGCTGCCCGCCCACTCGACCTCCCTCGGCAAGGCGCTGCTCAGCACCTTCACCGACGAGCAGGTCCGCAAGATGCTCCCCGAGACCCTTCCGGCGCTGACCGAGAACACGATCACGGACCGCGAGCGGCTCATCGAGGAGCTCCGCCAGGTCCGCGAGCAGGGCTTCGCCGTGGACCGCGAGGAGAACACCCTGGGCCTGCGCTGCTTCGGCGTGGCGATCCCCTACCGCACCCCGGCCCGCGACGCGATCAGCTGCTCGGTCCCGGTGGCCCGGCTGACCCCGGCCCACGAACAGCTGGTCAAGGACGCCCTGTTCGACGCCCGCGACCGGCTGACCCTGGCCACGCGCCGGCTCTAGGCCGAGCCCCTTCTCCCCCGTCAGGCGGAGTGGGATCGTCGCTGGGCAGGACGTGCCGGCGGCGGGTTCCGCGAGAGCGTGTACGCATGACGCAGTCACTCCTCGCCCGGCCCGCCGGCGCCCTCGATCCCTCCGGGCGGCGTGTGCTGCTGCGCGCCGTCGCGATCGTGTCCTGTCTGCCGTACCTCGGGCTGAAGGCCGCGTGGCTCGCGGGCAGCGAGACCGGGATCCCCGAGGGCAGCTCCCTGCTGGAGCACCGGGCCGCGGTGGCCGTCGCCAACGGCGTCACGCTGCTGATGGACGCCTGTGTCATCGTGCTCGCGCTGGTGCTGACCCGGCCCTGGGGGCTGCGGGTACCGGCCTGGCTGCTGGTGGTGCCCCTGTGGGTCGCCACCGGGCTGCTCGCGCCGATCATGACCGGGTTCCCGCTCCAGCTCCTGGTGAAGCTGGGCGGCGGCACCGTGAACTCCGCGGGGGACACCGGAGGCGAACCCTTCCTCCACGACTGGGTGTTCGCGGTGGTGTACGGCGGATTCATCGTGCAGGGGCTGGCGCTCGGGACCCTGTTCGCGCTGTACGCCCGCGACCGCTGGGGCCACCTGTGGCGGGGCCGGGTGTGGGAGCTGCCCCGCGCCCGTGTCGGCACCGTCCAGCGGGTCGGCGCGGTGGCGGCCGCCGCGGTCGCCCTGGTCCCGCTCACCCTGCACCTGCTGTGGGCCTGCGGGGTCGGCGCCGGACCGGACAAGGCCCGCACCGCCGACTTCCACGTCCTCCAGGCGCTGGACGCCCTCTTCCTCCTCGCGGCCGTGGGCGGCGCCCTGCTGCTCGCCTTCCGGGGCGTCCCGGTGCTGCCCGTCCGTGTCCCGCTCGCCCTGGCCTGGGTCGGTTCCGCCGCCGCGGCCTGCTGGGGAGCGTGGCTCACCCTGGCCTCCCTGATCGACCCCGGGTCCGTGACCGGGCCGATGCACCTCGCCTACGCCGGCCGGATGCTCACCGGCGTCCTGGTGGCGGTCGTAGGGGCCCACTTCCTCGCGCGGCGGGCCGCCGTCCTCCCCCGGCGCCGCACGTGAGGGAGTTCGCCCGGTTCCTGCTCGGGCGGCGGACGCGCCGGCGGTGGATCCATCTGATCCTCGGCGGCGCGCTCGCCATGCCGTACGTCTTCGTCGGCCAGATCGTCGTCGGCCCGGCCGTGCACGCCCGCTATGTGTTCGCCGATCTCCTCGCGCAGCTGCTGTCGTTCGCCGTCGCGCTGCCGCTGGCCGCGCTCACCGCGGCGCTGTTCCCGCTCACCCGTCCGCTGGAGGCGGGGGCGGTGCGCTCGCTGTGCGGGGTCGGCGCGGAGCGGCTCTCCTCCTCCCCCGCCCGGGGCCGGGCCGCCAGGGGGCGCGCGGCGGCCTGGTTCACGCTGCATCTGGGCCTCGGCGGGATCGTCTCGGGGATGTCGCTGGCGCTGCCGCCGTTCGCCGCCACGCTGATCGCCCTGCCGGTCGTCGCCGTGGTCCGCGACGACCTGCTCGGCCTGCCCGAGGCCCTGGACCGGGGCTGGGTGCTGGCGCTCATGCCGGTCGCGGGGGCGGCCTGCCTGGTGGCGCTCGCGGCGTGCGCGGCCGTCGCGGGCGGTCTGCTCGCCCGGTGGGCCCCGGCGCTGCTCGGGCCCACCCCCGAGGACCGGCTCGCGGCGGCCGAGGCGCGCGCCGCCGATCTCGCCGTACGCAACCGGCTCGCGCGCGAGCTGCACGATTCCGTGGGTCACGCGCTGAGCGCGGTCACGCTCCAGGCGAGCGCGGCCCGCCGACTGCTCGACCGCGACCCGGAGTTCGTCCGTGCGGCGCTCACCGCGATCGAGGAGACCACCCGGCGCACGGTCGGTGAACTCGACGCCTTCCTGGGGGTGTTGCGGGAGGGCGACGCGCCCGGCACGGCACCCGCGCCCACCCTCGCCGCCGATCTGGACGGACTGCTGCACCGCACGAGGGCGTCCGGGCTGCGGGTGACCGCGACGATCGACGCCGACCCGGAGAGCCTGCCGCCCGTCCTGTCCCGCGAGGCCTACCGCATCGTGCAGGAGGGCCTGAGCAACGCCCTCAAGCACGCGGGCAGGCCCGTGCTGCTGCGGATCGCGGTGACCTGCGGACACCTGGAGATCACCTTGGAGAATCCCGTCTCAGCCACCTCCACCTCCACCTCCGCCTGCCGTCCCGGCGGCGGGCACGGCCTGCGCGGCATCGCCGACCGTGCCCGGCTGCTCGGCGGGACGGTGGAGGCGGGCGCCGCGCACGGGGTGTGGCGACTGCACGTAGGACTGCCCCTGAAGGGACCCGCATGACGATCCGTATCGTCGTCGCCGACGACGAGTTCATGGTCCGCACCGCCCTGCGCGCCATCCTCTCCGCCGAGCCGGACCTGGAGGTCGTCGGCGAGGCGGCGACCGGCGCCGAGGCGGTGTCCGTCGTCCGGGAGCTGACCCCGGACGTCGTCCTGATGGACGTCCGGATGCCGGAGACCGACGGCATCCGCGCCACCGAGCAGATCCTCGCCACCCTCGCCGAGCCGCCGAGGATCGTCGTGGTCACCACCTTCGAGAACGACTCCTACGTCTACGACGCCCTGCGCGCCGGAGCCGCCGGGTTCCTGCTCAAGTGGTCCGACGCCGACACGCTGGCGCAGACGGTACGGCTGGTCGCGCGCAGCGACACCCTGCTGTTCCCGGCGGCCGTACGCACCCTCGCGGCCGAGCACGCGCGCGCGTACCCGGCGCCGCCGCCCTGGGTGGCGCGGCTCACCGGCCGGGAGAGCGAGGTGCTGCGGCTGATGGCGGGCGGGCTGACCAACGCGGAGATCGCCGAGCGCATGGCGGTCGGTCCGGCCACCGTGAAGTCGCATGTGGCGGCCGTCCTGGCGAAGACCGGCACCCGGGACCGCACCCAGGCGGTGATCGCGGCGTACGAGGCCGGTCTCATGAACTCCCGGTTCTCATGAACGCCCGGTTTTCATGAACGCCCGATGAGAAAAATGCCACCGGGGAACGATGTGCCCCCTTTCGCTCGTCCTGACGGGTGCAATGAACAAGACGATCAGGCGCGCATCGGTCTTCACCCTGCTCATGGTGCTGGCCCTGCTGGTCAGGGCCACCTGGGTGCAGTTCTACGAGGGCCGGGCACTCGCGGACGACACGGACAACCGGCGGAACGCGATCGAGACGTACGCGGCACCGCTCGGGAACATCATCGTGGCCGGGGAGGCGATCACCGGCTCGGCGCGGACGAAGGGCAGCGACCTCGCGTACAAGCGCACGTACACCGACGGCGAGCTGTACGCCGCGGTGACGGGCTATGCCTCGCAGGCGTATGCGCCGACCCAGCTGGAGGGCATCTACCAGGACGTCCTCAACGGCACCGACAGCCGGCTGCGGACCGTGCTGGACACCGTCACCGACCAGCGGGCCGAGCCGGGCAACGTCGTCACCACGATCGACCCCGAGGTGCAGCGGGCGGCCTACGACGCGCTCGGCGACAAGAAGGGGGCCGCGGTCGCGATCGACCCGGCCACCGGCAGGATCCTGGCGGTCGCGTCGACCCCGTCGTACGACCCCTCGTCGCTGACGGACGCCAACACCGCCGGGGCGGCCTGGAAGCAGCTCACCAAGGACGCCGACAAGCCGCTGACCAACCGCGCGCTGCGGCAGCCGGTGGCGCCGGGTTCGACGTTCAAGCTGGTCGTGGCGGCGGCCGCGCTGGAGGACGGGCTGTATTCCTCGGTCGACGAGGAGACGGACAGCCCGGACCCGTACACGCTGCCGGGCACGGTCACCGTGCTGGAGAACGAGAACAAGTCGGCGCCCTGCGAGAACGCCTCGATCCGGGTGGCGCTCCAGTACTCGTGCAACAACGTCTTCGCGAAGATGGCCTACGACCTGGGCCAGGACAAGGTGCGGGCGACGGCCGAGAAGTTCGGCTTCAACGACGACGCGCAGGACGTGCCGGTGCGGGCGTACGCCAGCGTGTACCCCTCCGGCATGGACGAGGCGCAGACCGCGCTGACGGGCATCGGCCAGTTCGACGTCACGGCCACCCCGCTGCAGATGGCCATGGTGTCGGCGGCCCTCGCCAACGGCGGCAAGCTGGTCTCGCCGCACATGGTGGCGCAGGTGACCGACGGCGGCGGGGACGTCCTGCGGGACTACGACTCCGACGCGGACACCGAGCGGATCGTGAGCGCCTCGACGGCCAAGCAGCTGCGGTCGGCGATGGAGACGGTGGTCTCCGAGGGCACGGGCACCAACGCGCGGATCTCCGGCGCGACGGTGGGCGGCAAGACGGGTACGGCCCAGCGCGGCGAGAACAACAGCGAGACGCCGTACGCCTGGTTCACCTCGTACGCGACCGCCGGTGACCAGCAGGTCGCCGTGGCGGTGCTGGTGGAGCAGTCCGACGCCGCCCGCTCCGAGGTCAGTGGCAACGGGCTGGCGGCGCCGGTGGCGAGGGCGATGATGCAGGCCGCGCTCGAGAACTGAGGCGGGCCGCGCTACTTGACGCCGAGGATCTGCTCGATGGGGTCGATGGCGAAGTAGACGAGGAACAGCGCCGAGGTGCCCCACAGCAGCCAGTGCACCTCCTTCGCCCGGCCCAGCACCGCCTTGATGACGACGTAGGCGACGAAGCCGGCCCCGATGCCGTTGGTGATGGAGTAGGTGAACGGCATCACGGCGATGGTCAGGAAGGCCGGGATCGCGATCTCGTACCTGTCCCAGTCGATGTGCTTGACCTGCGTCATCATCAGGAACCCGACCGCGACCAGGGCGGGTGCCGCGGCCTGGAGCGGGACGATGGTGAGCAGCGGGGTCAGGAAGAGGGCGAGGGTGAACAGGCCGCCGGTGACCAGGTTCGAGAAGCCCGTTCGCGAGCCCTCGCCGACGCCGGCCGCCGACTCGATGTAGGAGGTCGCGGAGGACGCGGACGCCGCGCCGCCCGCGACCGCCGCCGCGCCGTCGATGAGCAGGACCCGGCCGAGGCCGGGGACCTTGCCCTCCTCGTCCAGCAGGTTCGCCTCGGCGCTGATGCCGACGACCGTGCCCATGGTGTCGAAGAAGTCGGACAGCACCAGCGTGAAGACGAGCAGCACGACGGTGATGACGGTGGTCTCACTGAACGCGCCGAACAGGCTGAACTGGCCGAGCAGCCCGAAGTCGGGGGTGTCGACCAGCTTCTCGGGCCACTCGGGCGTGGTCAGGCCCCAGCTCTTGACGTCGGCCAGGGAGTTGATGACGAGCGCGACCAGCGTCATGACCACGATGCTGATCAGGATCGCGCCCTTGACCTTGCGGGCGAGCAGGCCGATCGTCAGCAGCACGCCGAGGCAGAAGACCAGGATCGGCCAGCCGGTGAGGCTGCCGGTGCCCCCGAGCTGCACCGGAACCGTGGTGTTCGCCGCGTCCGGGATCCGGCTGACGAACCCGGCGTCGACGAAGCCGATGAAGGCGATGAACAGGCCGATGCCGACGCTGATCGCCTGCTTGAGCGGTTGCGGGATGGCGTGCATGACCGCCTCGCGCAACCCGGTGACCACCAGGACGCAGATCAGCAGGCCCTCGAGGACGACTAGGCCCATCGCGTCGTCCCAGCTCATCAACGGGGCGATCTGGAAGGCGACGACGGCGTTCAGGCCGAGGCCCGCGGCGAGCGCGAGGGGGAGATTGCCGCCGACGCCCATGATGATCGTCATGACGGCGGCCACCAGAGCGGTGGCGGTGGTGAGCTGGGCCGGGTCGAGGGTCTCGCCGAACTTGTCCTTCGCGCTGCCGAGGATGATCGGATTCAGGACAAGGATGTAGGCCATCGTGAAGAACGTGGCGAATCCGCCGCGTATCTCCCGGCCGAGCGTGGACCCTCGTTCGGAGATCTTGAAGAAGCGGTCGACGCTGCTCACGGGGGGAGGCGTGCCCTCCGGCCGGTCGACGGCCTGCTGGGTCTCGGACATGACTGCGGCTCCTCGGTGCCTGAATGATCGGTGTGCGGATGCTGGCTGGATTGTTCCCGTGTCGAACCCGGTGCAGGTTTTCCCCGTGTTACGGAATCGGCCTGCTCATGTGCGGCATGCCATACAGTGTTCGAAGTTCCGTACGAATACAGAGACACCGTCAGGAGAGGTCGTGGGCACAGTCGTCGACGACGCCGCCTCCGTGGAGTTCCATGCCTTCTTCGAACGCCACTACGCCGAACTGTCCCGCCTGGCCCATCTGTTGACGGGTGAGGCGGACGCCGCCGACGATCTCGCGGCGGATGCCCTGCTGGCGCTGTGGCACCGCTGGGACCGGGTCCGCGCCGCCGACCACCCCGTCGCCTACGCCCGGGGCGTGGTCGCCAACCTGGCCCGGACCCGGATCCGCGGCGCGGTGCGCGAGCGGCGCCGGGTCGCCCTGTTCTGGTCGCAGCGCGAGGAGCGGGCCGAGAACCCCGACGTGGCCGGCGTGGTCGATGTGCAGGAGGCGCTGCGTAGACTGCCGTTCCGCAAACGCGCCTGTGTGGTGCTGCGGCACGCCTTCGACCTCTCGGAGAAGGACACCGCCCTGACCCTCGGTGTCTCGGTGGGTACGGTGAAGAGCCAGACCTCGAAGGGCATGGCGGAACTCCAGCGGCTGCTGGGCCCCCAGGCGGCACCGCTCAGGATGCACGCGGCGATGGCGCGGACCGGTGACGCCGCGGGAAGGGACCGATGACGATGCGGCGGGACGTGCACGACGAGCTGCGCGCCCGGCTGCTCGAGGCGGCCGGGGCGCACGAGCCGGACCGCGAGCGCATCCTCGCCCGGATCGAACGCGGCATGGCCGAAGAGGCCCGTCCCGAACACCGGGCGACCCGTCCGCCGGTGTTCGGCTGGATGCGGGTGGCCGGTGCCACGGCCGCGGTCGCGGGTGTGCTGGCCGTCGGCGGCTACGCGGTGGCGTCGGCCGTCAAGGAGGACACCGCGCAGCAGACGGTGGCCACTTCGCCCACGCCCACGCCGTCACCGGACGCGACGAGCCGCGCCCCCCTCCCCCCGGCTCCGCCCGCGGATCCGACGGAGGAGGACGGGCCGCTCTGGTCGGACGGCTCGGTCGACCCGCACAGCAACGAGTTCTGGGCCCAGAGCAATGTGACCCTGAAAACCGGCCGCCAACTTGCCGCGCTGACTGTCGAGTTGACGGTCGCGCAGACCGGCGGGGTCACCTCCACCGGCGCCTGGCGGTCACTGCCCGAGGACGACTTCGCGCTGACGGTCGCCGAGCGGGACGGCTTCCTCGTCTACACCTGGCGGCTCAAGGACGGCCGTACCGTCCCGCCGGGCGAGTGGGTGTTCGCGGGGCAGTACGACCATGAACGCGGCGGACGGGACGCGAAGGACGACGACTACGCGGCGACGGCCCGCGCGGGAGACCAGGAGTTCACCGTGGCGGGCGACTTCGCGCCGCGCTCATAAGAAATTTCCGGAAGCGTGGCAACCCTTTCCCGGCCGGTGGCGACCAGGTAGCGCAAGACACCTCTCCCCACGCAAGGAACGAGCATGACTGCACCAGCTGAACAGCGCGTCCGCCACCGCCGCAAGGTCACCAAGCGGCGAGCGGTGATCGCCGGAGCCTCCGCCCTCGGCATCACCGGCGCGGCGATCGTCACCACGACGATGCTGTCCACCGCCGGCGCCGCGTCCCCTTGGCCGACGGCCAAGGGCAGCCAGGCCGTGACCGGCACCATCAAGGTCTCGGGCACCTACGACGGCGGCTACAAGAAGTTCTACGGCAGCGGCGCGCTCGGCGGCGACAGCCAGGACGAGGGCCAGGACCCGGTGTTCCAGCTCGCCGACGGCGCGGTCCTGAAGAACGTGATCATCGGGAACCCGGCCGCGGACGGCGTGCACTGCCTGGGCTCCTGCACGCTGCAGAACGTGTGGTGGCTGGACGTCGGCGAGGACGCGGCCACCTTCAAGGGCAAGTCCGCCTCCGCCGTGTACACGGTGTACGGCGGCGGCGCGAGGAACGCCTCGGACAAGGTTCTCCAGTTCAACGGCGCCGGCAAGCTGGTCGTGAGCAAGTTCCAGGTGGCGAACTCCGGCAAGCTGGTGCGCAGTTGCGGCAACTGCTCCACGCAGTACAAGCGCACGGTCATCATCAGCGACGTGGATGTCACCGCGCCGATGAACTCCATCGTGGGCATCAACACCAACTACGGGGACACGGCGGCGCTGCGCAAGGTCCGCATCCACGGCGACAGTTCCAAGAAGATCAAGACGTGTGTCCGCTTCAAGGGCAACAACACCGGTGCCGAGCCGACCCAGCTCGGTGTGGGCCCGGACGCAACGTCGTGCCGCTTCACGGCGTCTGACATCACGTACCAGTAACCCCATGGACCTGCTGACCTGAGCCCCCCTCGGTCAGCAGCGGAACGCCCCCGCCGGTGACGACCGGCGGGGGCGTTCCTTGTGCCGTTGGGTCAGTCCGTGCGCCACGGCCGCCAGTCCCCGAGGTAGGCCGCCCGGGTCGCCGAAGCGGCCTGTTCGGCGGAGAGCTGGGGGCGGTCGGCGGGCACGGTGATCTCCGCCCCGGGGCCGGTGTTGCGGTACTCGGCGAACCGCTGGTTTTGCCACGGGTAGGCGTCCGACATGTTCGCGTAGGGCGCCGCCGCGTCGATGCCGGGGCCGAGCCAGGTCTCCCGGACGGTCAGCATGGGACGGGCGGTGCGGTCGGAGCTGGGCACCCAGGGGCGGGCCAGCTTGTAGTAGGCGTCCGGGGCCTCGCTGGTGATCCGGCCCCGGGTGACCAGGTAGCCGCGCGGGTTGGCGCCCGCCGTAGAGGGCGCGAAGACGAAGCCGTACGGTGCGGAGGCCAGGTCGGTGCGGGTCAGCGTGCGGAAGTGGCAGTGCTCGAAGACGGCCGTCGCCCGGCCGAAGACGAAGTCGACGTCGCCCTCGGCGTAGCAGTGCGCGAAGTACTGCCGGGCGAAGACGGTCAGCGCGTTGGTGTCGGCGTACAGGGTGTCCTGGTGGCCGAGGAAACGGCAGTGGTGGAAGGCGGAGCGGTCGCCGGTCACCTTGATGGCGACGGCCTGGGTGCCGCTCATCCCGGGGTGGTCGGCGCGCAGCCAGTCGTTGGCGAAGGTGATGCGGCGGGCGGTGAATCCGTCGGCGCGCACGGTGGTGGTGGCCGATCCCGTGGTGCCGTAGGTGCCGGAGCCGTCGGGCTTCGGCGTGCCGGCGGCGTTGTCGTAGACGATGACGACGTCCCGGGGGTCGTCGCCCGCGCCGAGCCAGGTCATCTCGGTGCGGGTGGGGTCGACGCTCACGGTCTCCCGGTAGGTGCCGGGTGCGAGGACGAGGATCCAGCCGCTGCCGGTGGTGGCGTGCACGGCGGCCTGGACGGTGGTGAAGTCACCGCGGCCGCGCGGGTCGACGTAGAGCGTGCTCGGGGTGAGGCGGGCGGCCGGTGAGCCGTACCGGCCGAACGGGCGGCCCGGGGCGGTGGCCCGCGCGGGGGCCGCGGCGAGCCCGAGGGCGGCGCTCGCTCCGGCGCTCGCCAGGAGGAATCCCCTGCGGGAGAAGGGCGGTCGGAGGTGGGGCGAGGGCATGCGGGTGCTCCTTCACAGGCGGACGGGGGCCGGGGCCGGGCCCCGGTCCCCGCGACAGGTCAGCAGATGCGGCCGGCACCCGCGCGGTGGTCGACGATGCCCGGGACCGCCCGGGGGTGGTCGACCCGGGTCCGCAGCGTGGGCGTCCATCCCGCCCCGGACTGGAGGGTCTCGCCGGGGATCTCCGCGTTGTGGACGGCGATCAGGTCGGTGAGCTTGCCGTTGACGTAGTTGTGCGCGGCGGTGAGAGGGGCCTCGCTCCACTTCTTCAGCACCTTGCCGGTGCTCACCCCGGGCGCCAGCGAGAAGGCGTTGTGGGTGGCGTACAGCTGGGAGGAGGCGCCGATGCCGAAGACATAGCCGAACTTCTGGCCGGCGGTCACCACGAAGTGGTTGTTGTACGAGTCGACCTGCCCGAACCGGACGCGCGGCGCCCGCTCCACGATGCCTTCGAAGCGGTTGTGGTGGAGGGTGACCTTGAGCTTGCCGGAGTCGGTGGAGCCCGCGCCGTCACTGTTGCCGATCAGCATGGTCTTGTCGTGGTCCTCGAACGAGTTCCAGGACACCGTCACGTGGTTGGCGCCGCGCACCACGTCCACCAGGCCGTCGTGCTGCTGGTAGACCTTGCCGAAGTACTCCGGCAGGGAGCTGTCGGGATAGCGCCCGTCGGTGAGCGTGTTGTGGTCGATCCACACATGGGTGGAGCCGTAGACGACGACACCGTCGTACTCGGAGTTCCAGGCGCCGGTCCTGTTGTCGTCCGTCGGGTCCCACTGCGGGAAGCAGTCGAGCGGGGCCTCGATGGTGAGGTTCCGGACGATCACATTGTCGACGCCCCGGATCTGCAGGCTGCCGCCCCGGATCCCGGAGTTCCGGCCGACGCCCACGATGGTGGTGTCGGACGGCACGCTCGCCTTGATCATCCTGTCCTGGTTGGCGGCGGAGGCGGCCCGCAGGTCCTCCTGCTCGCCGCTGACCGGGGTGTCGTTGCCCCACACCGCGGGGTCGTAGTCGGCGAGGTACTCCTCAAAGTCGTACCCCTCGGCGGCGAGGGCGTCGCAGCCCTCGGAGACGGCGTCGAGCATGCCCTTGACCTTGATGATCCGGGGCGCGGTGCCGCCGTCCGCGAGGGCGGCCCTGAACTCCGCCCAGGTGGTCACGGTGTAGACGTGCGCGGCGTCGGCGGCCGACCCGCCGGTGGCCCCCGCGCCCTCGGACGCCCAGCCGTCCCCGGCGGGGAGCACCTCCCGCGCGAGGTCACGGGCCGGCCCCGCCTGAGCGGTCCCGGCACCGGTGACCCCGAGGACGAGCGAGACACAGCCGGCCAGCACGGCGGCCCTCTTCATGGCATGCCCATGCCACTTGTATGCGTTCATGATGCGGCTCTCTTCTCTGAGCGTGGAGGTACGGTCAGGCAGCGGCGTCCGGCCAGGTGATCCAGGACTGCGGGATCACCTCGTCCAGCCGCCGCAGATCCTGCGGACGCAACACCCGCGTCCGCAGCGACTCCCGCGCCACGAGCCGCGCCACCTCGATGGCCCCGGGCGGGTTGAAGTGGGTGTTGTCCTGCTCGGTGGCGGTCCAGTTGAAGTACTTCTTGGTCTCCTCGGCCCCCAGCGACTGCCACAACTCCAGCGACCGCGCCTGGATGTCGAGCAGGGGGACCCGCTCCTCCTCGGCGAGCGAGCGCATGGCGGCCGGGTAGTCGCCGTGGCTGGGCCGGGCGTTGCCCTGAGCGTCGAACCGCCGCCGCTCCACCGCGGTGGCGAGCACGGGCCGGGCACCCCGGGAACGGGCACCCTCGATGTACAGCCGCAGATAGTCCTGGTACGTCGTCCAGGGCTCGGTGTAGCGCGCCGGGTCCGTGGCCTTCTCGTCGTTGTGCGCGAACTGGATCACCAGCAGGTCCCCGGGCCGGATGGCCCCGAGAACGACATCGAGCCGGCCCTCGTCGACGAAACTCTTCGAACTGCGCCCGTTCACCGCGTGATTGGCGACAGCGAGCCCTTTGTGGAGAAAGAAGGGAAGAGCCATTCCCCACCCGGTCTCGGGCGCGGCGTCCGCGTATTTCTGGGCGGCGGTGGAATCCCCGGCGATGAAGACGGTACGCCCGCGCCGCTCACCGGCGTGAGCCGTACCGAAGCCGAGAGGCACGGCGGCGACGACAGCACCGGCGACCTGCCTACGGGAAAGTGACACACCATCTCCTTACAGGCAACGGAAGGGGACTCCTCAGGGGCGCGGGGAACTGCGCGACCGGCCACAACCGACCGGCAGCCCCCCACGCTCAACGACCCCCGGGTTGTCAGGACTTCTGCTCGTTCCACTCGGCCTGAGCCGCATTGAGCTGCTCGGCGATCGTGTCCAGGAAGTCCTTCGCGCTCATCTTCCCGAGCAGCACCTTCTGGAAGTTCGGCTCGTTGTCGGCCTTGGAAATGGTGTTCCAGTCCGGCAGGTAGTAGGGAAGCTGAACGATGGTCGTGGACCCGTCGTTCAACGAGGCGGCGGCCAGCTTCGTGGGCTCCGCCTCACTGATCCACGCGTCCTTCGCCGCCTCCGTGTTCGACGGAATCGCACCCGCCGACTCGTTCCACTTCGAGTTCGCCTCGTGCGACGCCGCGAACTCGATGAACTTCCAGGCCGCGTCCTTGTTCTTGGAGCTCTTGAACAGGCCCAGCCCGTCCACCGGGTTGGACACCTGGACCCGCTTGCCGGTGGAGCCGACCGGCTGCGGGATGCCGCGGAACTTGTCGACCCCGAGCGCCTTCACATGGTCCTGGTAGGAGCCCAGGTTGTGGTGGAGCATGCCGATGGTGCCGGAGTCCCACTGGGCGACCATCTTGGTGAAGTCGTTGTTGAGGTCGGCGGCCGGAGTGACCTTCTTGTAGAGGCCCGCGTACTTCTCCAGCGCCTCCACGTTCTTCGGGTCGTTGACGGTGGTCTTGTCGCCCTCCCAGAACGAGGTGATCCCGCTCTGTCCGTACATCACGTCCAGCGCCTGCGCGATCGACCCCGCGCCACCGCGGATGGTGTACCCGAACTCGTTCTTGCCCGAGTCCGTGAGCTTCTCGGCGGCCTCGTAGAAGGCGTCCCAGCTCGTCGGCTCCTCCAGGCCGGCCTTCTTGAACAGGTCGGTCCGGTAGTACAGAACGCCGTTGTTGGCGGAGGTGGGGATGGAGTACATGTGCTCCTCGGAGCCGCCGGCCACCTTCACCGACTCGACCATGTCCTCGTTGAGCTTGCCGTTCAGGGCGGACTCGGCGAGCCGGGTCTCCACGGGCTCCAGCGCGTCCTGCGCGGCGATCCCGGCGAGCATCGCCGCGCCGACACCGCCGACGTCGGGCAGTCCGCCGCCCTGGATGGCGGTGTCGTACTTGGACTGCACCTCGGTGGCGGCGATCGGGACGTACTCGACGTCGATGTCGGGGTTCGCCTTCTCGAAGTCGGCGATGATCTCCTTCCAGATGTCGGTGCGCACACCGCCGTTGTTGTCCCAGAAGACGATCTCGCCCTTGCCGGAGCCCTCGGAACCCTTGTCCCCGCCGCTGCCACTGCCGTCGTCGCCGCAGGCGGTGGCGGTCAGGGCGAGCACGGAGCCCAGGGCGACGGCTATGGCGGCGCGCCTGCTTCTACGGATGCTGATCTTCATTGGTCGGCTCTCTTCTTCTGGATCCTGCGGGACATGCGGTGGTGGGGGTCAGTGGGGGCGATGAGTGGGGTCATTGGGCGGGGCGGGCCCGGCCGATGTGCTCCTGCGGCCCCGAGAAGCGCTGCACCAGCGCGGGCACGGCGGCGGCCGGGTCGAGCCGGTAGTCGTAGAACTCCCGCGGCTCGAAGGCGGCGCCCCGGGTGTCATGGCGTCCGGTGGTGTTCCTCAGGATCGATCCGCGCTGCACCAGCTCGGCCGTGGCGTCGGCCTGGTAGGGGTGCTGGACGTCCTGGTAGTAGCTGTTCTCGATGACCATCCGGGTCCGGCCGCGGGACCAGTTGCCGTAGGTCCACACCGGGTCGCCCGGATCCGCCTGCGCGGTCAGGTAGTTGTTGTACAGATGCGCGTAGGCGGCGTTGTCCACGGACGGGTTGCGCTGCTTGGTGTGGGCGAACCAGTTGTGGTCGATGGTGATCTGGGTCCTGAGGTTGGTGGTCCAACCGAGGCCGAAGGTCTTGTTGTTGTTCTCGAACCGGTTGTAGGAGACGGTCACGTACTCGCTGTCCTTGCGGATGTCGAGCTGTCCGTCGCAGATGTTCGAGAAGCGGTTGTGGTCGACCCAGACGTGGTGGACGGTGTCCATCTGGATGCCGTCGAAGTCGGTGTTCTTGCAGTCCCAGTCGCCCTCGACCGCCGAGTCACGGATCGTCAGATTGCGGATGATCACGTTGTGGGTGCCGGGAGCGAGGTGCAGCTCGCCCTGGACCAGCTCGCCGCTGCGGCCGGCCCCGACGATGGTCTTGTCGGAAGCGACCTCGATGACCGCCCCGAACGGCTCGGCGGTGATCGTGCCCCGGACGCGGATGACGTACGGCTCGGCCGCCGCCGCGTACCTGGCCAGCGACGCCTGGTCGGTGACCGTGACGACCTTGCCGCCGGACCCGCCGGAGGTGCCCCCCGCCAGGGAGGCGAACCCGTGCGGGCGGTCGGCGAAGCGGTCGGCCGCCGCGCCGGGGGCGGACCCGGCGTCCGCCTCGCCGACCGCCCCCAGCCCGAGGGCGGCGACCAGTCCCAGGACGGCGGCCAGGGTGCTGCCCGCCCCGGGCAAGCGCTTGCCACGGAGGTGCGTCATTGCGGCTCCCAACAGGCGTACGGAGGAGGTGGGTTACGAGGCGGTGACCGTGAAGTGCGTGAAGGTCGCCGCCCCGGCGTGCCCCTGGCCGGTGGGCGCGAGGGCGAACAGGCCGAGCAGGGCGCCGACCCAGCGCCAGGGCGTGGCGGCGAAGACGGGACCGGACGGCGTCCAGCCGTCCCCGACGTCGTACAGGAAGCGGCAGCGGGCGCCGGAGGTGATCTCGATCCGCAGCCGGGCGCGGCCCTCGGGGGCCGGGCGGGGGTGGCCCGCGTCGCGTTCGCGTTCGGCGACGGCCTCGGCGAAGCGGTGGACGAGGTGGACGCTGCCGTCGGTGCCGCGCTGCAGGCCGATCCAGCCGAACGCGTCCCCGAGGACCGCGAGCCCGGCCCGCGCCCCCGGCTCCTCGCTGTCCAGGCGCAGGCCGACCTCGACGGTGGCCGGCCTGCCGGGCAGCCGCTGGGTGAGGACGTTCGGCAGTTTGCGCAGGTCGTGCGCGTCGGCCGAGCGGACGCAGGTGAGCCGGAGCCCGTCCGCGGAGTGCTGGGTGGACCAGCCCTCGCGGGGATTGGCCGTCCACTGCCACTGCCGGCCGTGCCGGCCGCCGGGGAAGTCGTCGTCGGTGGCGGGCGCGGCGGGCGGCTGCGGCGGCAGGTCGGGCCTGCGGTGCACGGCGACGGGGGCGCCGTCGGCGCCGAGCGCCGGCCAGCCGTCGGGGCCCCAGCGCATCGGCTGGAGGTGCACGACCCGGCCGTAGGCGCCGCGCTGCTGGAAGTGGACGAACCAGTCCTCGCCGGACCGGGTGCGCACCCAGCCGCCCTGGTGGGGGCCGTTGACGCCGGTGTCCTTCTGTTCGAGGACGATCTTCTCCTCGTACGGGCCGAAGAAGCCGCGGGAGCGGAAGGCGCCCTGCCAGCCGGTCTCCACTCCCCCGGCGGGGGCGAGGATCCAGAACCAGCCGTCGTGCCGGTAGAGCTTGGGGCCCTCCAGGGTGAACCAGCCGGGGATGCGGTCGCCGTCGACGATGACCTTGCCCTCGTCGAGGAGTTCGGTGCCGTCGGGGTGCATCCGGTGGCCGGTGAGCCGGTTCTTGACGCCGGAGCGGGACTTGGCCCAGGCGTGCACCAGATAGGCCTCGCCGGTCTCCTCGTCCCACAGCGGACAGGGGTCGATCAGGCCCTTGCCCGCCTTGAGCAGGTGCGGGCGGCTCCACGGGCCGCGGATCGCGGGGGCGTTGACCTGGTAGATGCCCTGGTCGGGGTCGCCCCAGAAGATCCAGAAGCGGCCGGCGTGATGGCGCAGGGAGGGTGCCCAGACCCCGCAGTCGTGCCGTGGGGTGCGGAACTCGGCCGCCGGTTCCAGGCGGTCCAGGGCGTGCCCGACCAGGGTCCAGTTGACCAGGTCGCGGGAGTGCAGCAGCGGCAGTCCGGGGACGCGGCCGAAGCTGGAGGCGGTCAGGTAGAAGTCGTCGCCGACACGCAGCACGTCCGGGTCGGACCAGTCCGCGTCGAGGATCGGGTTCGTGTACGTCGTCACTGGCTCACCGCCTTCTTGACGAGGGCCGCCGCCGCTTCCCGGTCCAGGCGGCCGTCGGCGACCACGGTGACGATCCGGCGCACGACGGTGTCGCCGGGGGTGACCGGCAGCCGGTCGCGGTGGGCGAGCGAGGAACCGACCCCCGGGTACTCGACGGTCCGTACGAACCACGGGTCCTGGCGGGTCCGTTCGGTGGCTCCCGCGAACACCAGCGTCCAGCAGGAGCCGACGAGGGCGACCCAGTCGGCGCGGCTGCCGTGCGCCCGCTCCTCGCCCTCGGCGTCGGGAGTGAGGACGTCGGGAGCGGAGGCCTCCTTGCGGGCCCGCCAGAAGAAGCCGCCGTAGGCCGCGCCGGGGCGTCCGTTGGTGGCCGGGCTGCCGATGGTCAGGGTGGCCGGGGTGGCGTTGGTGAGGGAGAAGGTGAAGTCCAGCGCCCAGGCGGAGTCGGTGAGTCCGGTGGCCGCGACGCTACGGCGCTCGCGCAGCAGTTCGGTGCCGGCGGCCATCCAGCGCAGCTCCTCGACGAAGCCGTCGGGGTCGCGCAGCGGGAAGCCCACGTGGCGCTGGGCGCCGTGGTTGTCCAGCTCGGTCGGCCCCTGGTCGCGGACGAAGGTGCGCCCGCCCCAGAAGTTGTGCCCCTCGACGTCGGGAACGGCGACACCGACGCCGAGGTGGTGGGTGTGGTCGGCGGGGCCCAGCTCGGTGACCGCCGTGCCGGCCAGGGTGGTGACCGGGTGCAGATACGGGCGTGGGGAGAGCCGTTCCGGCAGTTCGGGCCGGGTGACGTACCGGCCGACCGGGCGGCCCGCGACCCGCAGGACGGGGGTGTCGTGGGTCGTCATCATGTGCTCACCTCTGTGCGGAGTCCGTGCGGCAGCGCCCAGGGGGCGCCCAGCTCGGAGTAGAGGGCGAGGGTGTCGGCGGCGGCCGTGACCAGGCCGTCGATGCCGGGGACCACCCGGCGCTGTTCGTCGGGCAGCAGGTGCCAGGACCCGGCGGGCAGCGGAGCGGGGTCGGGGGCCCGCCGGACCGCCTCGACGACCTTCATGAAGGCGCCGGTCTCCTCCGGGGTGACCAGCAGGTCCTCGCCGTCGGTGAGATGCCGGACCAGGTTCTCCAGCAGGTCGGTGCGGCCGTACTCGGACTCCTCGGGGCCGTGGCCCGCGCGCTGGAGCAGCACCCGGTCCTGCTTGTACCAGAAGGTGATCCGGCCGCTGCTGCCGTGCACCACGACATACGGCTCGGCGGGGTGCTCGGCGCACAGGGTGGCGGCGACGGTGACCGAGTGACCCTGGGCGGTGGCGACGCGGACGCAGGAGGTGTCGTCGGCCTCGATGTCGTTGGCGCGCAGCAGTTCGGTCTCGACGTCGGTGACGTGCTCGGCGCGGGTCGTGCCGCCGAGCGCCAGGGCGGTGGCGACGGCGTGCGCGAGCGGGTTGGTCAGCACGCCGTCGATCACCTCGACGCCGTTCAGGCGGCGCTTGCCGGCCCAGGGCGCGCGCCGGTAGTAGGACTCGGCGCGGGCCCAGGCGCCGGCTCCGCCGATGCCGGCCGGCTCGCCGATGGTGCCCTCGGCGATCATCCGCCGGATCGCGGGCACCGCCTGCGAACCGAGCGACTGGAACCCGATCTGGCAGGCGACCCCGGCCTCGGCGACCCCCTCGGCCATGCGCCGGAACTCGGCGAAGGACGGAGCGGGCGGCTTCTCCAGCAGGAGGTGCACGCCGCGCCGGGCGGCTTCCAGGGCGAGGTCCGTGTGGGTCGGGATCGGGGTGCAGATCACCGCGACGCGGGCGCCGGTGGAGTCCAGGAGAGCACCGAAGTCGGCGGACTGCTCGGGCGTGCCGAGTCCCTCGGGGAGTTCCTGGGCGGTCAGCGGGATCAGCTCGCAGATGCCGGCCAGCCGGACGACGCCCTTGTCCTGGAGCCGGCGGATGTTCTCCAGATGCCAGCGGCCGTGGCCGCGCGCGCCCGCCAGGACGATGTCCACGGTGCTCATGGGATCCTCCCCGCGCCCGCGCCGCGTGCCACCGCTCGGTCGGCCGCCGCGGCGCTGTCGATCTTTGTGTGCAGGGCAGGTGTCCAGCCGACGTCGGCCGTGAGGTCGCGCTCGCTGCCGGAGTTGTAGGCGTTGTAGGTCGTGCGCAGGTCGACGGGGAAGCCGTTGAAGAGGGTGCCCTCGTCGTGCAGGGCGCTGCCGTTCCAGCTCTTGACCAGGTCGGCGACCTCGACATGGCCCGGGGTGGTGAAGGCGTTGTTCTGGACGTACAGGGCGGACTCGGTGCCGACGCCGATCGCGTACCGGTGGCCGTCCTCGACGACGTACCGGTTGTTGTAGACGTGCACCTGCCCGAAGCGGACGCGCGGTGCCCGCTGGACGACGGACTCGAACGCGTTGTGGTGCAGGGTGACCCGGAGCTTGCCCCGGTCGCCGGTGGCGGTGTCGCCGTTGCCGATGAGCATCGCCTTGTCGTGGCCGGCGAACCGGCTCCAGGAGACGGTGACCAGGTCGGAGCCGCCTGTGATGTCGAGCAGGCCGTCGTGGCGCAGGTAGGTGCGGCCGAAGTGGGTGGGTTCGGCGGAGTCGGGCCGGCCCTTGTCGGTGAACGTCACATGGTCGACCCAGACGTGCGTGGCGCCGCGCAGCCAGAGGTTGTCGTAGGCCGTCTTCCAGTCGCCGAGGCCGCCGGAGTTGGGCTGCCAGACGGGGAAGCAGTCGTAGGCGTCGCGCAGTTCGAGGTTGCGGACGATGACATTGGTGGCGTCCTTGATCTGGAGACTGGCGCCCTTCAGGACCGCCTTGTCGCCGAGGCCGACGATCGTGGTGTGGGAGCCGACGGCCAGTTCGACGCGCTCGGCCTGCCGGGCGGCGGAGGCCTGGCGGGCCTGCTCCTGAGGGCCGCTGGGCTTGGCGGAGCCCCAGGTGCGGGGGTCGTAGGCGGCGAGGTACCGCTTCAGGTCGTAGCCGTCGGTGGCGTAGTCGGCGCAGTCCAGGTGCTCGCCGTCGTCGTCGGTGTTGGCGTCGATCGTCCCCGCGATTTTGATGATCTTCGGGGTGTCGCTGCCGCCGTCGAGGGCACGGACGAGTCCGGCGCGGTCGGTCACCGTGAACACCTGGGCGTCGTCGGCGGCGGCGCCTCCGGTGGTGCCGGTGCCGTGGGACGCCCAGCCGTCACCGGCGGGCAGGGTGTCGCGGCCGAGGTCGCGGCCCTCGGCGTGCGCGGGGAAGCCCAGCAGGCCCAGCAGGGCGAGCGGGACGATGAACCGGTGCCGTCTCATCCCTTCACCGCCCCCGCGCTGAAGCCGGTGATCAGCCACTTCTGGATGAAGGCGAACACCAGCACCACGGGTACGGCCGCGATGATGCCGCCCGCCGCGAGCGCGCCGAGGTCGACGCTGTCGGCGCTCATCAGGGTGTTGAGGCCGACCGGGATGGTCTGCTTGTCCTGGTTGTTGAGGAACATCAGGGCGAACAGGAAGTGGTTCCAGGAGTGCACGAAGGCGAAGGAGCCGACGGCGATCAGGCCGGGCCGCAGCAGCGGCAGCACGACGACCCGGAAGGCCCGCATCCGTCCGCAGCCGTCCACCCAGGCGGCCTCCTCCAGGGAGTACGGCACGTTCTTGATGAAGTTGCTGATCAGGATCATCGACAGCGGCAGCTGGAAGACGGTCTCCGCGAGGATGACGCTGATCAGCGAGTTGATCATCTGGAGTTCGGCGAAGATCTCGAACAGCGGCACCAGCAGCAGCGCGCCCGGCACGAATTGCGAGCAGAGCAGGGCGAGCATGAACGCCCGCTTGATCTTGAAGTCGAACCGGGCGAGGGCGTAACCGCCGGCCAGGGCGACGACGGTCGTCATCACCAGGGTGGCGACGCCGACCAGGACGCTGTTCTGGAAGTAGGTGCCGAAGCTCCGCTCGTTCCAGACCTTCTCGAAGTGGTCGAAGGTGACCGGCCAGGGCACGAGCGAGGTGGATCCGGCCGGGCGGAGCGCGAAGAGCAGGATCCAGTAGAAGGGGATCAGGGTGAAGAGCAGATAGATGCCGAGCGGGAGATAGATCTGCCAGCGCGGGGCCTCGTCCCAGGCGCGGTGCTTGCTGGTGGAGCGGGGCGGCGGCGGGGTCCGGCGGGCGGCGGGCACGACCGGGATGGCTTCCTTGATGCTCACTTGCTGTCGCCTCCGAACTTGCTCAGCCGCAGATAGACCATCGAGCAGAAGAGCAGGATCACGAACGCCACCGTGGTCAGGGCCGACGCGTAGCCGAAGTTGTGGGCGTCGACGCTGGTGTTGGCGATGTAGAGCGGGAGTGTCGTGGTCTCGCCCGCGGGTCCGCCGCCGGTGAGGGTGTAGAGCAGGTCGACGTTGTTGAACTCCCACACCGCGCGCAGCAGCGTGGACAGGATGATGGCGTCCTTCAGATGGGGCAGCGTGATGTGCCAGAACTGCTTGAGCCGGCCGGCCCCGTCGACCTCGGCGGCCTCGTACAGGTCCTTCGAGACGGACTGCAGGTCGGCGAGGATGAGGATCGCGAAGAAGGGGACACCGCGCCACAGGTCGGCGATGATCGCCGCCGGGAAGACGGTGGAGGTGTCCGACAGCCAGCTGGTGCCGTAGGTGCCGATGCCCATGTCCGCGAGGTAACGGGTGATGCCCGTCTGGGAGTTGTAGAGCAGCACCCAGATCGCGGAGGTCAGCACTCCGGAGACGGCCCAGGGGGAGAAGACCATCGCGCGGCCCAGTCCCCGGCCGACGAAGGTCTGGTTGACGATGAGGGCGAGCGCGAGTCCGAACAGCAGCTGGAGTCCGACCTCGACGAAGACCCACTTGGCGCTGAAGACCAGCGTGTCCCAGAACAGCGGGTCCTCGGTGAAGGCGTGGACGAAGTTGTCGAAGCCCGCGTAGCCGTTGCGCCACGGTTTGGTGGGGTTGTAGTGCTGCAGGCTGTAGTAGAAGACGCTGATCACCGGGTAGGCGATGAAGCCCAGCATGAGCAGGGCGGCCGGGGCGATCAGCAGATAGGGGAGCCTGCGCGGGGTGGCGGAGGCACGGCGCCGCCTCGGTGGCGCGGGCGGTTTCGCCACGGCTGCGGCTTGGGCCATGACTGTTCTCCGTTCTCGGTGAAGCGCTTTCCGATCACTGTTCGGGGTCTCGACCGAAGAGGGCGGTGGTCGAAGGGGTGGTTCAGCCGGCGTAGGGGTCGCGCACCGTGCCCGGACGGGCCAGGAACTCGAAGTCGCAGCCGGTGTCTGCCTGGGTGATCTGTTCGTTGTAGAGGGCGCCGTAGCCGCGCTCGTAGCGCGCGGGCGGTGCCGTCCACCGCTCCCGGCGGCGGGCCAGCTCCTCGTCGTCCACGTGGAGTTGCAGGGTGCGCGCCTCGACGTCCAGGGTGATGGAGTCCCCGGTGCGCACCAGGGCCAGCGGGCCGCCGACGTACGACTCGGGCGCCACGTGCAGGACGCAGGCGCCGTAACTGGTGCCGCTCATCCGGGCGTCGGAGATCCGCACCATGTCCCGTACGCCCTGCTTGAGCAGGTGGTCCGGGATGGGCAGCATGCCGTACTCGGGCATGCCGGGGCCGCCCTTGGGCCCGGCGTTGCGCAGCACCAGCACGCTGTCGGCGGTGATGTCCAGCGACGGGTCGTTGATGGTCCGCTGCATGGTCCGGTAGTCGTCGAAGACGACGGCGGGGCCGGTGTGCTTGAGCAGGTGCGGCTCGGCGGTGATGTGCTTGATGACGGCGCCGTCCGGGCAGAGGTTGCCGCGCAGCACGGCGACCCCGCCCTCGCTCGCGACCGGGTTGTCACGGGTGCGGATGACGTCGTCGTCGTGGACGACGGCGCCCGCGATCTGCTCCCGGAGGGTGCCGTTGACGGTCGGCCGGTCCAGGTGCAGCAGATCGGTGATCCGCGACAGGAACCCGGGCAGGCCCCCGGCGAAGTAGAAGTCCTCCATGAGGTACGTCCGGCCGCCGGGACGGACGTTGGCGAGCACCGGCACGGTACGCGCGATGCGGTCGAAGTCGTCCAGGGTGAGCGGGACCTGGCAGCGGCCGGCCATCGCGATCAGATGGATGACCGCGTTGGTGGAGCCGCCCAGGCCGAGCACCGTGGTGACGGCGTCCTCGAAGGCCGCGCGGGTCAGGATCGCCGACGGAAGCAGCCCGCTCCAGGCGAGGTGCACGGCGCGGCGCCCGGAGGCGGCGGCCATCCGCTCGTGCGCGGAGTCGACCGCCGGGATCGAGGAGGCGCCCGGCAGCGTCATGCCGAGGGCTTCGGCCGCCGCGGTCATCGTGGACGCGGTCCCCATGGTCATGCAGTGACCCGGGGAGCGGGCCAACCCGCCCTGGAGTTCCCGCAGTTCGCAGTCGGTCAGATTGCCGGCGCGGTGCTCGTCCCAGTACTTCCACATGTCGGTGCCGGAGCCGAGGGTCTCCCCCCGCCAGTGCCCCGGCAGCATCGGCCCCGCGGGCACGAAGAGCGAGGGGACGTCGGCCGAGGCCGCGCCCATGAGCAGCGCCGGCGTCGACTTGTCGCAGCCGCCGAGCAGCACCGCCGCGTCGATCGGATACGACCGCAGCAGCTCCTCCGTCTCCATGGCGAGGAGGTTGCGGTAGAGCATCGGGGTGGGCTTCTGGTAGGTCTCCGAGAGCGTGGCGACCGGGAACTCGAGCGGGAAGCCCCCGGCCTGCCACACGCCCCGCTTGACCGCCTCGGCGCGCTCACGCAGATGGACGTGGCAGGGGTTGATGTCGGACCAGGTGTTGAGCACGGCGATCACCGGGCGGCCCCGGTACTCCTCCGCCTCGTACCCCAGCTGGCGCATCCGGGCGTTGTGCGACCAGGTCCGCAACTGGCCCTCGGTGCCGTACCACTGGTGGCTTCTGAGCTCCTCCGGCGCCTTCATATGGACCATCCGGCGGCGATGGCGGCGACCTCGGCGCGCTCGCTCTCGGGCAGCTGCCTGCTCGGCGGGCGGACGTCCCGGCGGCACAGGCCGAGGGAGGCGAGGGCCTCCTTCACCACGGTGACGTTGTTGGCGGAGCCACTGGCAGCCCGCAGTTCCTCGAAGCGGCGGATCTGCTCCCAGACCTTCATCGCGGCCGGGTAGTCACCGGACCGCAGCGCCTCGATCATGTTCAGCGACACGGCCGGGGCGACGTTCACCAGCCCGGAGGTGAAGCCGGTGGCGCCCGCCGAGAAGTAGGAGGGGGCGTACGGCTCGGCGAGCCCGGCGACCCAGACGAACCGGTCGAGCCCCGCGTCCCGGGCGAAGGCCGCGAACCTGGCGGCGTCCGGGACGGCGTACTTGACGCCGATCACGTTCGGGCAGGAGTCGGCGAGTTCGGCGAGCCGGGCGCCGGTGAGCTGGGCGTTGCGGATGTACGGGACCACGCCCAGCTCGGGCACGGCCTCGGCGATGGCCCGGTGGTAGTCGACCCAGCCGTCCTGCGAGACGTAGGGGTGGACGGGCTGGTGGACCATCACCATGGCGGCGCCCAGTTCCCGGGCGTGCCGGGCGGAGGCGATCGCGGTGGGCACGTCGTGGCCGACGCCGACGAGGATCACGGCGCGGTCGCCGGCCTCGTCGACGGTGAGCTCGGTGACGAGGCGGCGCTCCTGGGGGCTGAGGGCGTAGAACTCACCGGTGTTGCCGTTGGGGGTCAGGGTCCGGATCCCCCCGTCGAGCAGTCGACGCAGCAGGGCCCGGTGGACGTCCTGGTCGATGCTGCCGTCCTCGGCGAACGGGGTCACCGGGATCGACACCACGTCGGCCAGGGCCGCCCGCTGGGTCTCGAACGTCTCGCTGCTCATTCCTGACCTTCCTGGTTGGCGGCGCCGGGAAACGCCCGCTCGACGAAGGACGCGATGTGGGCGTGCAGGGCGCGCGCCGCGCCGTCCGCGTCGCCGCCGAGGGCGAGCCGCAGGATCTCCTCGTGCTCACCGGCCTCCCGCTCCCAGGAGGGCGAGGCGGCCCAGGCGACGGCGGAGACGAGGGCGGCCTGGTCCCGGACCTCGTCGAGCATCCGGCCGAGCAGCGGGTTGCCGCAGGGCAGGTACAGGGCGCGGTGGAACTCCCGGTTGGCCAGGGAGCGTTCGGCGGTGTCGGTGGCCTGGTCCGCCCGGGTCAGGGCGTCGCGGGCGGCGTCGAGGGAGGCGCCCCGGCGGACGGCCCGCTTCAGCGCCTCGGGCTCCAGGAGCAGCCGCACGTCGTAGACCTCGCGCGCCATGTCCGCGTCCACCATGCGCACCGTGACGCCCTTGTACTGGTTCATCACGACGAGCCCGGTCCCGGCGAGCGTCTTGAGCGCCTCGCGCACCGGGGTCTTGGAGACCCCGAACTGCGCGGCCAGCTCGGTCTCCACCAGGGCCTGGCCGGGGGTCAACTGGCCGGTGAGGATACGGCGTTTGATCTCCTCCAGCACGTACTGCGTGCGGGAGGGGATCGGCGTGGGCACAGAGGTCATGCGCGCCTCTCGGATCTCACATATCGCGTCTCATATATGACGTACGAAGTACGACGCGTTGAAGGTAGGAGCGCCCCTGTGTTTCGTCAATGCTTCCGACAAAGAAAGTCGAAGTTGCGTTCGGACGGAGTGGGTGACTCCGGGCCTGGCGTGGCGGTGCGCCGACGAAGGCCGAGGCCGCACGAGTCACATGAACCGGTTCGCCTTCGCGATGTCGGTCGATGCCGCGTGAGCACGCGGCGGCGGGGGGCGCGGCCCGATCGGGGTAAGCCGAGACCGGGAGGGTCGTCGGAGTGCAGGTGCGCTGTCCGGGCGGCGTGGAGCCCGAGCTGGTCCGTGTGCCGCTGCAACCGCGTGGTACCCGTGAGGGACCTGCGGGGCGGCTCGATCGCCGCCCCGCTCACCGCCTTCGGTTACGGCCGCGTCCAGTGCGGATCCCGCCCGCTCAGGCCCATCGCCCGGTCGAGAAGTGGGGCGTCCTGCGGTACGGAGACGATCGGGCCGAAGATCTCGCCGCGGCCGGGGTCGTCCTTCGAGGCGAGGAGGAAGTCGTGGGCGGCCTCCAGGGCGGCCGGGTCGGGGGCGTACGGCTGCCCCGTGGCGCGGGCCAGGTCCCAGCCGTGGACGACCAGTTCGTCGATGGCCACGGCACCGGCGACGTCGCCGGGCAGGTCGACGCCGCCCGCCCGGGTCATCCCGGTCCACGCGGCCGGGTCGCGCCAGGCCCCGGCGAGTTCGTCCAGGACCTTCGGGAGCTCCTCGCGCCAGCCGGGGCCGATGTCGGGGAGGGAGGCGGTGGGCGGGGTGTCGGTCGTGGCGCCGAGGTTCTTGCGGCCGGCGTCGCGGAAGGCGATGCTCAGGCCCAGCAGATGGCCCAGCAGGTTGCGGACCCTCAGGTCCGGGCACGGTGTCGGGTCCGTCAACTGTTCGTCGGTCACGCCCTCGGCGAGGCGGGCGAGGATCTGGGTCTGGGGTCCCAGGTCGATGATCGAGTCCGTCATGGGGCTGCTCCTCGGGGTCTGCGCGGCGGTCATGAAGGGTGGACCACCTTGACCCCGGAAACTCATCGCCCGTACCCGAGGAAACAGCTCCCGCGACGACGGAGCCCGCGAGCCCTCACCCGCCGGGACCACCTCCGCCCGAACCCTCCACCCCTCCGCGAACCACTGCCGCCCGGACACCTCCCCCTGCCGGGACCGCCACCGCCCGAACGCTCCCCCGCCGGGACCGCCGCCACCCGGACACCCCACCCCACCGGGACCACCGCCACCCGAACGCACCACCGCCGGGACCGCCGCCGCCCGGACGCCCCACCCCGTCGCGGACCACCGCCTCCCGCCCCGCCGGGACCACCGCCCCCGGACACCCACCCCGCCGCGAACCACCGCCACCCGGACGCCCGTCAGCCCCCGGCGAGCGCCACCCGGACGCCCGTCAGCCCCCGGCGAGCGCCACCCGGACGCCCGTCAGCCCTCGGCGAGCGCCACCCGGACGCCCGTCAGCCCTCGGCGAGCGCCGACCGCACCAGTTCCAGGTCCCCGTCGGACGCCAGACCCGCGTGGTACAGCCGCAGTTCCGTCGCCCCGAGCGCACGCGCGCGTGCCGCGTCCGCGGCGAGGGTGCCCGGGCTGCCGCCCATTCCGGAGACCACGGTGAAGTTGGCGGCCAGCACCCCGCGCCCCTGCTCGGCGAACGGCGTCAGCGGATCGGGGCCGCCGGTACAGGGCACGACCACACCGTCGGCGACCGACAGGATGTGCGCGGGATCCACACCGGCGTTCGCCCCGCAGTGGTAGGACACGGGATCGGCGTGCAGCAGCACCTGGAACCCGGCCGGCGCCGCGGCACGGACCGCGGCGACGACTGCCTCCTGGAGCGTGCGGGCCGTCTCGTCGCGCCACGCGCGCGTGGCGGCCGCCTGGCCCTCCCCGAGCAGCTTCTCGACGCCCGCCCACCCCTCGTCGGCGGCCACGCCCCGCCACAGCGGCTCCAGCGCGGCCCGGACGGCCGCCGCCAACTCGTCGGCGTCCAGGCCCCGGTCGCCGTAACCCTGACGGCAGGCCGGGCAGAAGCAGAGCGACATCAGGTACTGCCCGGCCTCCCCCAGGCCGACGCCGCCGGTCTTGTCGTGGGCGTGCAGATGGGCGAGGCCGTACCAGCCGAGGGACTCCAGTTCGGTGCCGCGCACGCCGGGCCGTACCGCCGCCTCGGCGGCCAGGTCGGTCAGGTACGCGCGCGTGGCGGGCTGTGCGATGCACGGGGCCCACGGGTAGCGGTCACCATAGGCGTTGACCACCGAGGTGTGCGGATGCTCGGCGCCGAGGCGGGAGTTGTGCGCGAGCACGACCCAGGTGTGCACCTCCAGGCCGGTTTCCGCGAGCGCGGCCGCCGCCTCGCCGTAGGCGTCCCCGGGCGCCCAGTCCCCGGCCGCGTAGGGGCGCAGTTCCCGGCCGTCCCAGCGCGCGTCCGCCGGGTAGAGCACGGCGGCGTGTTCGGCCGTGACGATGCGGTGACGCGGGTGGCGGGGGGTGAGCGCGCGCGTGGAGTGGTAGGCGGAGGCCAGCGTCACCTGTCCGACGCCGAGGGCGGCGATCCGCCCGGCCGCCTCCGGGTCTCCGTTGACGTCCCAGGGGTAGACGAACGCCGACGCCTTCACTTGCCGTCCTCCTCGTCGTCGAGCAGCGCGTACCCGCGCTCGATCAGCAGCGCGAGCTGCTTGACATGATCCTCGCCCGGCTCGTGCAGCGGCGGCCGGACCTCCCCCACGTCGAGGCCGCGCAGCCGGACGCCCGCCTTGACGAGCGCGACGGCGTACCCGCGGCCCTGGGCGCGCAGTTCGGTGAACGGCCGGTAGAAGCCGTCCAGGAGGCGGCGGGCGGTGGCCTCGTCGCCGTGGTGCAGCGCCTGATGGAAGGTGAGGGCGATCTCCGGGGCGAAGCAGAACACGGCCGACGAGTAGAGCGTGACGCCGAGGGAGCGGTACGCGAGCTGGGTCAGCTCGGCGGTGGGCAGTCCGTTGAAGCAGAGGAAGTCGCCGGGGACGTCGGTGCGCAGGGCACTGACGGTCCGCTGCATGAGGTCCAGGTCGCCGAGTCCGTCCTTGAACCCGATGATCCCGTCCGTGCGGGCGAGCTCGACGACCGTCTGCGGCGTGAACACGGCGTTGTCGCGCTGGTAGACGATCACGGGCAGCGCGGTGGCCGCGGCGACCTCCCGATAGTGCCGCAGCAGCCCCTCCTGTGCGGCGAGCACGAGATACGGCGGCATGGCGAGCAGCCCGTCGGCGCCGGCCGCCTCGGCGAGCCGCGCGTACCGCACGGCGAGCGCGGTGCCGTATCCGGTGCCCGCGACGACGGGAACCCGCCCCGCCGTCACCTCCACGGCCGCCCGTACGCACTCCTGGTACTCCTCGGGCGTCAGCGCGTGGAACTCCCCGGTCCCGCAGCAGGCGAAGACGGCGGCGGCCCCGGCCTCCACTCCCCGGCGCACATGCTCGCGGTAGACGTCGGGATCGACGGCGCCCTGGGGGCCGTAGGCGGTGACGGGGAAGAACAGCGGCCCGCTGGGGAGGCCGAGTCGAGCGGCGAGGTCGGCTGGCGTCACAGGCTCTCCCTAGAACGGGTCGGTCACGACGATGTGCAGGTTTCTGATCGGAGTTTATGTTTATGAACACCTGCTCCGCCACTCTTGACGAGGCGGGGTGATGATCCATAGCTTGTCCACGAATGTGAATACCGTGCACTCATACGGCCGTTCCGCTCCGGCTGCCCACTCAAGGAGACCGAGGATGCCAGCGCCCCGCACCGTTCTGCTCACCGGCGCCGCCGGCGGCCTCGGCACCCTGATGCGGGACCTGCTGCCCGAGTACGGCTATGAGCTGCGCCTGCTCGACCTGCGCCCGATCGAGGGCGAGCCGGACGCCATCGTGGCGGACCTCGCCGACCGGGAGGCGCTGCGCGAGGCCGTCCGGGGCGTCGACGCGATCATCCACCTGGCGGGCATCTCCCTGGAAGCCCCCTTCGAGAAGATCCTCCGGGCGAACATCGAGGGCACCTACCACCTCTACGAGGCCGCGCGCGAGGAGGGCGTCGGGCGCATCGTCTTCGCCTCCTCCAACCACGCGGTCGGCTTCACCCCCCGCCCGCAGGGCGACGACCCGCTGATCCCGGTCGACACCCCGCGCCGCCCGGACACCTTCTACGGCCTGTCCAAGTCCTTCGGCGAGGACCTCGCCCAGTTCTACTGGGACAAGTACGGTCTGGAGACCGTCTCGGTGCGCATCGGCTCCTGCTTCCCGGAGCCCACCAGCGTCCGCATGCTGTCGGTCTGGATGAGCCCCGCCGACGGCGCCCGCCTCTTCCACGCGGCCCTGACCGCCGAGGAGGTCGGCCACACGGTCGTCTACGGCTCCTCCGCCAACACCCGCCTGTGGTGGGACCTCACCACGGCCCGCTCCCTCGGCTACACCCCCGAGGACGACTCCGAGCCCTACGCCGAGAAGCTGATCGCGGAACACGGCGACCTGGATCCCGCGAACGAGGCCCACGCCTGCCTGGGCGGCCACTTCGTGAACGACCCGCCGATCTGGCCGTACTGACCGAAAAGGACGCGTGGCAAGGGCGGACGGGCACAGAACGGACCGCTCCGCCCACCCATTCGGGCACGGGAGAACAACGGACCGAGCCTTCCGGCGTACGGCGGGACAGCACCGGTTCAGGGGCGCGGGGAACTGCGCGACCAGCCACGACGAACCCGCGGCCGAGTGACAGGAGCGCCCGCCGAGCCCGTGGCCGCCCCGAGACCGAACGGGCACACCCGGGCAGCAATGGGCGCGCAACAGACCTGGTCACCGAAGAACCGCCGCTGTAGAACTTCCTGCATGAGCCCGAACGGGCAGCACATGCGAGAAGGCGGGCGACGAAGATGACCAGAACCGCGGAAGAACGCCAGCGCGAGATCATCCGCGCCGCCCGCGCGAACGGCTCCGTCGACGTCAACGCCCTCGCCGCCGACCTGGGCGTGGCCAGGGAGACCGTACGCCGGGACCTCCGCGCCCTGGAGGACCACGGCCTGGTCCGCCGCACCCACGGCGGCGCCTACCCCGTGGAGAGCGCCGGCTTCGAGACGACGCTCGCCTTCCGCGCCACCAGCCACGTACCCGAGAAGCGCCGGATCGCGACCGCCGCGGCGGACCTGCTCGGGGACGCCGAGACCGTCTTCGTCGACGAGGGCTTCACCCCCCAGCTCATCGCCGAGGCACTCCCCCGGGACCGGCCGCTGACCGTGGTCACCGCGTCCCTGCCGGTGGCGGGCGCGCTCGCGGAGGCCGAGAACGTCTCGGTGCTGCTGCTCGGCGGCCGGGTCCGGGCCGGCACCCTGGCCACCGTGGACCACTGGACGACGAAGATGCTGGCCGGCTTCGTCATCGACCTGGCGTTCATCGGCGCCAACGGCATCTCCCGGGAGCACGGTCTGACCACTCCCGACCCGGCGGTCAGCGAGGTCAAGGCCCAGGCCGTACGGGCCTCCCGGCGGACCGTGTTCGTGGGTGTGCACACCAAGTTCGGCGCGGTCAGCTTCTGCCGGTTCGCCGAGGTCGGCGCCCTGGAGGCGATCGTGACGAGCACCCTGCTGCCCTCGGCGGAGGCGCACCGCTACTCCCTGCTGGGCCCGCAGGTCATCAGGGTCTGACTTTCAAACTGACGTCCCCAGGGGGGTCGTAGCCCCATCGACGCCCCTTATATCCCCCTATGTCATTTCCCGAGGTCCAGGAGCGATCCATGCGAACCCAGAGCCGACGGAGGCCGCGAGCCGCGCTCGCCACGGCCGCCGTAGGGACGCTGCTCGCCCCGCTGCTCTCCGGCTGCTGGGTCGGAGCGGGCGGGGCCGGATCGGGCGGCGACTCGATCAACGTCCTCATGGTCAACAACCCGCAGATGGTGGAGCTGCAGAAACTCGCCCCCCACTTCACCGAAGAGACCGGCATCAAGGTCAACTTCACCGTGCTGCCCGAGAACGACGTCCGCGACAAGATCAGCCAGGACTTCGCCAACCAGGCCGGCCAGTACGACGTCGCCACCCTCTCCAACTACGAGATACCGATCTACGCCCGCAACGACTGGCTGAAGGAGATGGACTCCTACGTCGCCGACGACCCGGCCTACGACGAGCAGGACATCCTCAAGCCGATGCGCCAGTCCCTGACCGGCGACGACGGCAAGCTCTACGGCCAGCCCTTCTACGGCGAGTCGTCCTTCCTGATGTACCGCAAGGACGTCTTCGACGAGCAGGGCCTGACGATGCCCGCCCGCCCCACCTGGCGGCAGGTGGCCGACCTCGCCGCCCGGCTGGACGGCGCCGAGCCGGGCATGAAGGGCATCTGCCTGCGCGGTCTGCCCGGCTGGGGCGAGGTCATGGCACCCCTCACCACGGTCGTGAACACCTTCGGCGGCACCTGGTTCGACCAGGACTGGCACGCCCGGCTCGACTCCCCGGAGTGGGCGGAGGCGACGAAGTTCTATGTCGGCCTCGTCCGGGAGCACGGCCAGTCCGGCGCGGCCCAGTCCGGCTTCGCCGAGTGCCTGAACAACATGACCCAGGGCAAGGTCGCCATGTGGTACGACGCCACCTCCGCGGCCGGTTCCCTGGAGTCCGCCGACTCCCCGGTCAAGGGCAAGGTCGGCTACGCGCCCGCGCCGGTCGAGCGGACCGACTCCTCCGGCTGGCTCTACACCTGGGCCTGGGGCATCCAGGATGCCTCCCGCAACCCCGACAAGGCCTGGCGGTTCGTCTCCTGGGCGTCGAGCAAGGAGTACGAGCAACTGGTCGGCGACGAGATCGGCTGGTCCAGCGTCCCGGCGGGCAAGCGCGCCTCCACGTACCAGAACCCGGCGTACCGCGAAGAGGCCGCCGCCTTCCAGGAGATGACGAAGGAGGCCATCGAGGGCGCCCGCCCGGGCGACCCGGGAGTGCAGCCGCGCCCGGCACCCGGCATCCAGTTCGTCGGCATCCCCGAGTTCACCGACCTCGGCACCAAGGTCTCCCAGGAGATCAGCGCGGCCATCGCCGGACGCCAGTCCGTCGAGTCGGCCCTGAAGAAGGCACAGGACCTCGCCGAGAAGATCTCCGAGGAGTACGAGGGACGATGACCGCCACCACCACAGCCCCGACCGCGACACCCGCCGTCCGCACCGGGAAACCCCCCTCGGACCGGCTGCGCGCGTGGGCGACCCGCGCCCCGCTCCTGCCCGCCCTGATCTTCATGATCGCGGTGACCCAGCTGCCGTTCGTGGCCACGCTGGTGATCTCGTTCTTCGACTGGAACTCGCTGTACCCCGACGCCCGCAGCTTCACCGGCCTCGCGAACTACGCGGACGTCCTCACCGATGCCGACCTGCGCCGCTCGGTGTGGACGACGATCCTGCTCACGTTGGCGGTGGTGCTGGCGAGCCTGGTCCTGGGCCTGGCCCTCGCCCTGCTGCTGGACCGGAGGTTCAAGGGCCGGGGCGTGGTCCGCACCCTGCTGATCGCCCCGTTCCTGGTGGTCCCCGTGGCAGCGGCGCTGCTGTGGAAGCACGTCCTCTACAACCCCGAGTACGGCCTGTTCAACGGCCTGTTGCACTATGTGGGCGGCCCGCAGCCGGACTGGATCTCCACCACTCCGCTGCTCGCCGTGGAAGCCGCCCTGGTCTGGCAGTGGACGCCGTTCATGATGCTGATCCTGCTGGCGGGGCTCCAGAGCCGCGACCAGCAGCAGATCGAGGCGGCCCGGGTGGACGGCGCGAGCGACTGGCAGATCTTCCGCCATCTCACGCTCCCGCACCTGCGCCGCTACCTCGAACTCGGGGCCCTGCTGGGCTCGATCTACATCGTCCAGAACTTCGACGCGGTGTTCACGCTCACCTCGGGCGGCCTGGGCACGGCGAACCTCCCCTACACCGTCTACCAGAGCTTCTACCAGGCCCATGAGAACGGCCTCGCCTCGGCGGCCGGCGTCCTGGTCGTCATCGGCTCGATCATCATCGCGACCTTCGCGCTGCGGGTCGTCTCGTCCCTGTTCCGCGAGGAGGTGTCCCGCGCATGAACGCCGTACGCAGAAACGGCCTCGGCCTGCTGGCCTGGTTCCTCGGCATCCTGTTCTTCCTGCCCATCGCCTGGATGGCCCTGACGTCCTTCCACTCGGAGGAGGACGCGGCGACGAACCCGCCGTCGTTCGGGGCGGCGCTCACCCTGGACGGCTACCGGGAGTTCTTCGGCACCGACGGCGGGGCGAGCCCCTGGCCGTCGCTGATCAACTCGACCGTGGCCTCGCTGGGTTCGACGCTGCTGGTGCTGCTGCTGGCGATCCCGGCGGCCTACGCCCTGTCCATCCGCCCGGTGAAGAAGTGGACGGACGTCCTGTTCTTCTTCCTGTCCACGAAGATGCTGCCGGTCGTGGCGGGCCTGCTGCCCATCTACCTGTTCGCGAAGAACACCGGCCTGCTCGACAACATCTGGCTGCTGGTCGTCCTCTACACCTCGATGAACCTGCCGATCGCGGTCTGGATGATGCAGTCGTTCCTGTCCGAGGTACCGGTGGCGATCATCGAGGCGGCCCGGGTGGACGGCGCGAAGCTGCCCACGATCCTGGCCCGCGTGGTCGCCCCGATCGCCCTCCCCGGCATCGCCGCCACCGCCCTGATCTGCTTCATCTTCAGCTGGAACGAACTGCTCTTCGCCCGGGTGCTGACCGGCGTGGTGGCCGAGACCGCCCCCGTCTTCCTGACCGGCTTCATCACCAGCCAGGGCCTGTTCCTGGCGAAGGTGTGCGCCGCGTCGCTCGTCATCTCCCTGCCGGTGCTCGCCGCGGGGTTCGCCGCCCAGGACAAACTGGTCCAGGGCCTGTCGTTGGGAGCCGTGAAATGAAGGCCGCCGTCATCGAGTCCAGGGGCCGGGCCGTGGTCGCCGAGGTCCCGGATCCGACGCCGGGCCCGCGCGACGTCGTCGTGGAGGTCGCCGCGTGCGGCCTGTGCGGAACGGACCTGCACATCCTCCAGGGCGAGTTCGCACCGGAACTGCCGATCGTGCCCGGGCACGAGTTCGCGGGCACGGTGGTCGGCGTGGGCACCCAGGTCACCGAACTGTCGGAGGGCGACCGGGTGGCGGTGGACCCGTCCCTGTACTGCCACGAGTGCCGCTACTGCCGTACCGGCCACAACAACCTCTGCGCACGCTGGGCCGCGATCGGCGTGACGACGCCGGGAGGCGCCGCGCAGTACGCGCTGGCCCCGGTCGCGAATTGCGTACGGCTGCCCGACCACGTCCGTACCCAGGACGCGGCGCTGGTGGAGCCGCTGTCGTGCGCCGTCCGCGGCTACGACGTCCTGCAGTCCCGCCTCGGGGCGCACGTCCTGATCTACGGCTCGGGAACCATGGGCCTGATGATGCTGGAACTGGCGAAGCGGACGGGGGCGGCGAGCGTCGACGTGGTGGACGTGAACCCGGCGCGCCTGGAGACGGCCCGGCGGCTGGGGGTGTCGGCGTCGGCGGGGAGCGCGGACGAGCTGGACCGGCCGCAGGGCTGGGACCTGGTGGTCGACGCGACGGGCAACGCGGCGGCGATCCAGGACGGCCTGGAGAGGGTGGCGAAGGCCGGCACGTTCCTGCAGTTCGGGGTGGCGGACTACGGCACGCGCGTGTCGATCGACCCGTACCGCATCTACAACCAGGAGATCACCATCACCGGCTCCATGGCCGTCCTGCACAGCTTCGAACGAGCGGCGGAACTCTTCGCGGGCGGCGTCCTGGACCCCGACGTCTTCATCAGTGACCGCATCCCCCTGGCCCGGTACCCGCAGGCACTGGACCAGTTCGCGGCGGGGGTGGGCCGCAAGATCGTGGTGGTCCCCTAGCGGAACGCGGCGGGGGCGAAGAACCCCGGTGCCGCCGGGGCGGGCCGGACGTAGCCATCCGCGCAACCGCGCGTGACCCGAACGGTCCCCCGGTAAGGGAACGGCAAAGAGACCTCGCTCGTTCACCGGGCATGACAGCTATGACCCCCGGCTCGAACATCCCACTCCCCGTCGCGCGTGTGACGGTGGACGTCGCCGCTCCGGTGCGGCTCGACGTATCGGGCCTGCTGCTCACCGCCGACGGCAAGGTGCGCTCCGACGACGACTTCATCTTCTACAACCAGCCCGCCGGCCCGGGCGTGACCTACCGCTCGGGCGGCGGCACGGCCCCGGACGCGATCACGGTCGACACCTCCGCCGTCCCCCCGGGGATCGAGAAGATCGTCGTCACCGCCAGCCCGGACGCCGCCGGCCAGACCTTCCAGGGCGTCGAACCGACGGCGACGATCCGCAACGCCGACGACAACAGCGTCCTGGCCTCCTTCACTCCCCCGCAGCTCGGCAACGAGACCGCGCTGGTCATCGTGGAGATCTACCTCCGTAACGGCGCCTGGAAGGCCCGAGCGGTCGGCCAGGGCTACTCCAACGGCCTCGCCGGCATCGCCACCGACTTCGGCGTCACCGTCGAGGAACCGGCACCGGCGCCGACCCCCGTGGCCCCGGCCCAGCCGGCCGTGCAGCCCCCGGCCGCCCCGCCCGCGGCACCGATGGCGACGCCCCCGGCCCCGGCCCAGGCGGCACCCCCCGCCCCGCCCGCGCCCCCGGCCCCCGGCGCCGGGAAGATCAACCTCGACAAGGGCCGCGTCAGTCTCCAGAAGAACCAGACCGTCTCCCTGATGAAGGGCGGCCGCCCGCTGCTCTCGCAGGTCAAGATGGGCCTCGGCTGGGAGCCGGCGTACCGCGGCAAGGACATCGACCTGGACGCCTCGGTCATCGCCTACGGCCCGCAGCGCAACCACGTCGACAGCTGCTATTTCGGCAAGCTGCAGATCGTCAGCGGCGCGATCCGCCACTCCGGCGACAACCTCACCGGCGAGGGCGGGGGCGACGACGAGGTCATCAGCGTCGACCTCGGCCGGCTCCCCCAGGACGTCACCGGTCTGGTCTTCACGGTGAACTCCTTCTCCGGCCAGAAGTTCACCGAGGTCGCCAAGGCCTACTGCCGGCTCCTCGACGGCACCACCGGCGAGGAGCTCGTCCGCTTCGACCTGACCTCCGCCGAACCGCAGACCGGCGTGATGATGGCCAAGCTCATCCGCCAGTTCTCCGGCGAGTGGGAGATGACGGCCCTGGGCGACTTCGTGAAGTCCCGCACGGTCCGCGGCATGGTCAAGCCCGCGGCCCAGGCACTGTAGGCACAAACTCCGGGGCGCCCCCGCTAAAGGGGGCGCCCGGCGCCGGGGGCCCGAGCCCGGCCATGGACGCGGACCCGGCACTTACCCGCTCGACACCGCCACCGCGACTCCGCAGCACAGCATCAGGCCCGTCCACGGCATGGCCCGCAGCAGATGGCGGTTCTTGGCGTGCGCGATGACGCCCAGCAGGCGGGCCATGTCCCACAGCTGGCCGCACAGTTCGCCCGGCTCGACGGCCGGCGCGATGTCGAGGCCCATGAAACCGAACGGGCTGAGCGGCAGCGGCACCCGCAGCCGGGGCCGGATGGCCCGGGCCATGTGGTAGCCGGAGACCAGGAAGGCGACGGCGAACAGGGTGAGGGCGACGTCGGTGACGGTTCCGTGCCGCTCCCGGCCGCCGTTGCCGAGCATGGTCACCACGGCGACGACGGCCCCGGTGTGCACCACCAGCATGCTGTTGATCTTCGCGTCGGCTTCCTGGACGTATCCCTGGAAGGCCGACAGTGCCCCGAGCCCCGCGGCCACGGCGATCTCCATCGCCCGGCCGCCCCCGTACTCCGACATCGATGCTCCCTACCCCGGCTCCCGTCCCACCAGGGTGCCGGGACCAGCCCCCGCGCCGGGCATCGCCCGTCAGGTGACGGGGCGGCGCCGGGGCGTGGGGGGTCATGCGGGCGCGCGTGCGGGGGCGGGTGTCAGCCGGCCGTCCACTCCTGTCCGCGGTCCCCCGGCCGGCAGGTCCGCATCGAGGGCGCGCCGCCCTCGCCGCCGGCGGTGAGGCAGTCGTCCGGGCGGGCCGCGTTGTGGAGCCGGAAGGAGCCCTTGCCACCGGGCACGGGCACGGCCCACCACTCCTGGGCGGGAGTGCCGGCATGGCCGGCGAGGAAGACCTCGCCGCTGCCCGGGGCGACGGTCAGTACCCGGTCCTGGCCGGTCGTCAGCCGCAGCCGTCCGCCGCCCGCCGGACTCCACCGCCAGGTCCGCCCGATGCCGTCCGGGTCGGCCAGGACCCGGACGCCCTCCGGGCCGGCGGCGAGGAACCCGCCGTCGCCGACGTTGCCGACGGTGCCGCGCTCGTCCCCGGCGGTGGCCGAGGGGACGGACAGGGAGGGCCGCCCGGCCTCCGAACGCGAGGTCGAGGGCCCCGGTCGCTCGTCCGGCCAGGGGTAGGCCGTCTCCGCCGTCCACACCGAGGCGTCCACGGTTCCGGCCCCGCCGGAGGGCCAGCCGAACCGCGGGGTGCCGAGGAGCGCCGCCGCCGTCAGGACGGCCACGGCCGATGCCGCCAGGGAGACCAGGACCAGCCGCGGCGTCCGGTTGACGGCCCGGGAGATCCGGCGGACCCGGGGTGCGAGGGTGCTGCCGAAACGGCGCCGGAGCCAGGCGAACACCGAGGGGTGGACCGTCCTGCGCACCTCTTCCGCGGTGCGGCCGGGGGCGCTGAGATAGGCGCCGCGGCGCTTCTTGTGCTTGTCGAGCACCTGGACCGGCTGGAAGCTCTCCGGGGCGACACCGGCGGCCCAGCCCCCGCGCACGGTCTGCTCGTACACGTACTGGCTGACGACCACCACGAGCTGCTGGTCGGCGAACTCCCGCTGGAGCCACTTGGCCTGCCGGCAGTCGACCAGCCGCTTGGCCTCGACGGCCCCCTCGCCCGCGGTGCCGAGCGCGCTGTCCGCGGCGAGGCCGGTGACGACCGAGAGGCGCACCCGCAGCAGCTTGGCGGGTTCCCGGCCGATGTTCTTCTTGGCGAGGGTGTCCTGGAAGGCCGTGACGAATCTGGCGACGACCAGGCTCATCCGCTTGCTGGGCCACAGGACAAGGAATCCGTCGCCGTCCTTCTGGAAGCCCCGCCACTCCCCGCGCAACGCCTCGGGCATCTGTCCGAGCGCCTCTTGGTACGCCCCGTACAGCGCCGCCTGCGCCTCGACCATCTCGGGGCCGAGAAAACTGCTGTAGTCGCCCAGATCGGCTCGGACAAAAACCGCTTCGAAGAGATCCTCGACTGGATCTGATCCCGGTCCGTCAGCGGACTCGGAGTCGTAGCCGTGCAAATGCGTGCGACCTCTCCCGAGGAGGACGAAGTCCCTGACGTGGTGACAACAGGTGAATATCACACCCGAACGAAGGGTCGCCACCTGTCCCGGCGCCCGTCGCACGCCCCGGCGCTCACTCCTGTTCGGCCACCGCCTGAAGCCCTGTCAGATCCGTGACGATGAGGCGCCGGTGATGGGCGTCCACGAGATCACGCAGGTCCCGCAGCGCGCGGTACGCGGTGCTCTCCGAGACGCCGATCAGCTCGCCCCACTCCATGTGCTTGAGGTCCATCGGAAGGATTACCTCGCGACCGCGCACCGACTGCCCGAAGTCATCGGCCATCTCCACCAGAACACGGGCAAGCCGGACAGTGGGGCTGCGCCGGTGAAAGTCGACGCGCCGCCGGGTGGCGGCCGCCAGCTTCCGGCTGACGGACTCCTGCAACCGCAGCAGCACCTCCGGGTGCTCGGACTTGACCCGCTCGAACTCCTCCCACGCCAGCCGGAGCGCGGTGACGGGCTCGCTCCCGCAGGCCCTCACCGAGGCACTGCGCGGAGCCCCGCTCATCCCGGCGAGCTCCCCGACCAGATCCCCTCCCATCCGCACGGCGACGAGGGTCCACCCCCCGCCGGCGAGGGAGGCGGTGACCTTGACGTACGAGGAGAGCAGCACGAAGACATCGGAGCCGGCCTCGCCTTCGGCCATCAGGAGTGCGCCGCGCCCGAAGGAGACGGGTTCCGCCCGGGCGGAGAGCGCGAGGCGGGCGGCGCCGCTCAGTCCGCCGAGAAAACTTCCGGGGCGCCACTGTTCGGGCACACCAACTCCCCCAGGTTCTGTTCGGGCACACCAACTCCCCCAGGTGCGCGGGGCGGTGGCGATGCGCGGCGGTACCGCGGGGGGCGCGACCGGCCGCCGGCGCGCCCCACACCCCGCCCCCTCGTCAGCCCTGCGACCGTGCCTTGAACGCGGCCTTCCGCGCCTCCTTGGCGATCCGCTTGTCCGGATGCAGCCGCCCCATCGCCTCCAGCACCTCCGCGGTAGCGGGATGGTCCACCCGCCACACCGCCGTGAAGAACCCGCTGTGCTGCTCGGCGAGCCCGGACACCAGGGCTCGCAGCTCCTCGGAGTTCCCCTCGGCCGCGAGCTGCGCGGCGACCGTGTCGATGGTCAGCCAGAACACCATCGCCTCGGAGGGCGCCGGCACGTCCGGGGCGCCCCGCTCGGTCAGCCAGACCCGGGCGAGGCCGCCCAGTTCGGGGTCGTCCAGGACCTCCCGCAAGGCGGGCTCCGCCTCGGCGCCCACCAGCGACAGCGCCTGCTGGCACCGCAGCCGGCGCAGCGGTGCCCCGGAGTCCGACCCACGGGCCGCCGCCAGCAACTCCCGTGCGGCGGGCAGCGCCTGACGTCGGCTCAGCCACTGCTCGGTCTCCGCCTGCGCGGCACCCGGCGGGAAGTCGGCCGTGCCGTCGAGGAGCGCGTCGGCCCCCTTGTCCACCAGGTCCCCGACGGCCGGCGCCGTGAAGCCGGCCTCCAGCAGCCGGGCGCGCAGGCCGTACAGACCGAGCGGGGTCAGCCGCACCAGGCCGTAGCGCGAGACGTCCGTCTCGTCGACGGGCGCGGACGGCTCCTCGTCGGCGTCGGCCATCAGCGCCTCGTCGACCGGCTGGTACTCCACGAGCCCGACCGGCTCCAGCAGCCGGAACTGGTCGTCGAGGCGCATCATCGCGTCGGAGACCTGTTCCAGGACGTCGTTGGTCGGCTCCCCCATGTCGTTGGGCACGATCATCGACGCGGCGAGGGCCGGCAGCGGCACCGGGGAGTCGCCGGGGCCGTCCTCGCTGGCCGTCAGCAGGTAGAGGTTCCCGAGCACCCCGTCGAGGAACTCCGCCTCGGCGTCGGGGTCCCAGTCCAGCTGGGAGAGGTCCAGCTCGCCGCCCTCGCCCATGGCGTCGACCAGGTCGTCGAGGTCCGGCACCCCGGCGTCCGCGAGCACCGTCTCCAGCGCCGCCTGCCACACCGCGAGCACATCGTGCGGGGAGCCGCCGGTGAGCAGCGCCAGGTCCTCGCCCGCCGTGACGGTGCCCTCCTGCTCGTCGGTGATCTCGACGAGCCCGGTGTCGACGGCGACGCGCCAGGCCTCACTGGCGTGGGCGGCGGCGTCGTCCCCGGTCAGGCCGAGGACCTCGGCGGCGGCGGGGAGCTGTTCCTCGGCGAGCCCGCCGCCGGCGTCGACGCGGGTGTCGGGGCCGGCCCAGCGGGCGAGCCGGGCGGCCCGGGAGAGCAGGGGCGTGGACAGCGCGTCCCGCGCCAGCTCCGTTTCGGGATGCAGCCGCACCGGCGGCAGGGGGGAGCTGTCTGACATCGGCTGATTCTCCTAGGACGCGTCGTACTACTCAGCCGCTCAGCCTAGACGGATTTGGCCCCATGCCGCCCGGTTCATCTGCCCGTTGGCCCGTGTACATGGCCGAAACCTTGACAAGTGGCCTGACCAGGCAGGAGATTACGCGCGTAGACATTCAAAGGACACGTGTTCACCGAATCTCTACGCGCGTCGCACCGGCCTCGCCGGTCGCGGCTCCCGCCATCCTCGCTCCACCCTCGTCCCGGCGCCCACGCACGTCCCCGGAGGGATCCCGTTGCCGAGCAAGTCGTCCGCGCGCCTCGCCGCGCTCACCGTCGCCGCTGTCTGTTCCGCGGCGTCCACCGTCGTCCTCACCTCGCCCGCGCACGCCGACTCGGTGCGCATCCATGACATCCAGGGCAACACCCGCATATCCCCGTACGCCGGGCAGCAGGTCACGGACGTGACCGGCATCGTCACCGGGGTGCGCACCTACGGCTCGTCCCGCGGCTTCTGGATCCAGGACCCGGCCGCGGACGCCGATCCGGCCACCAGTGAGGGCGTCTTCGTCTTCACCGGCTCCACGCCGAGGGGCGTGGCCGTCGGCGACCTGGTGAAGGTCTCCGGCACGGTCACGGAGTTCGTGCCCGGCGGGACCTCCTCCGGCAACCAGGCGCTGACCGAGATCACCCGCCCGACCACCACCGTGGTCTCCAGCGGCAACGCCGTCCCGGCGGCGACGGTCATCGACGCGGACTCGGTGCCGAGCGCCTACGTCCCGGTGGGGGACAGCGCCGCCGGCGACTCGGTCAACGGCCTGCCGCTGAAGCCGTCCGCGTACGCCCTGGACCTGTTCGAGTCGCTGGAGGGCATGAACGTCCAGGTCTCCGACACCCGGGTGGTCGGCGCCACCGACCCGTACACCGAGCTGTGGGTCACGGTGAAGCCGTGGGAGAACCGCAACCACCGCGGCGGCACGGTGTACGGCTCCTACGCGTCGCAGAACACCGGCCGCATCCAGATCCAGTCGCTCGGCGCGGTCGCCGACTTCCCGAAGGCGAACGTCGGCGACACCCTCACCGGCACCACCGCGGGCCCGCTGGACTACAACCAGTTCGGCGGCTACACGCTGATCGCGAACCGGCTCGGCACCCTGGAGAGCGGCGGCCTGGAGCGGGAGACCACCGAGAAGCAGAAGAACGGCGAGCTGGCGGTCGCGACGTACAACGTCGAGAACCTCGACCCGTCCGACGCCACCTTCGAGGAGCACGCCTCCGCGATCGTGCACCACCTCCAGGCGCCCGACATCGTGTCCCTGGAGGAGATCCAGGACAACACGGGCGCGAAGAACGACGGTACGGTCGCCGCCGACCAGACGATGCAGAAGCTGATCGACGCGATCGTCGCCGCCGGCGGCCCGCGCTACGACTGGCGCTCCATCGACCCGGTGAACAACACCGACGGGGGTGAGCCGGGCGGCAACATCCGTCAGGCGTTCCTGTTCAACCCGGAGCGGGTCTCGTTCACGGACCGCGCGGGCGGCGACGCCACGACGGCCGCCGGGGTCACCGAGGAGCGGGGCAAGGCCGCGCTGACGGTCTCCCCGGGCCGTATCGACCCGGCGAACGCGGCCTGGAACTCCAGCCGCAAGCCGCTGGTCGGGGAGTTCGCCTTCCGGGGCCGTACGGTCTTCGTGATCGCCAACCACTTCAACTCCAAGGGCGGCGACCACGGTCTGACCTCGCAGTACCAGCCGGTCCGGCGCAGCTCTGAGACGCAGCGGCACCAGCAGGCGACGCTGGTGAACTCCTTCGTCAAGGACATCCTCGCCACCCAGAAGAACGCGGACGTCGTCACGCTCGGCGACATCAACGACTTCGAGTTCTCCGGGACCACCAAGATCCTGGAGAGCGACGGCGCCCTGTGGTCGGCGGTCAAGTCGCTGCCGCGGAGCGAGCGTTACTCGTACGTCTACCAGGGCAACAGCCAGGTCCTGGACCAGATCCTGGTCAGCCCGTCGATCCGGCGCGGCTGTGACCTCGAGTACGACAGCGTGCACATCAACGCGGAGTTCCACGACCAGATCAGCGACCACGACCCGCAGGTCCTGCGCTTCAAGCCGTAACTCCCGCCCGCTCAGGGCCGGCTGAACACCTGGTTCAGCCGGCCCTGCCAGGCAGGAGGGCGGCTCAGGGTACGAGTCCGAGGGCGTGCCGGTACCGGCTGCCGGTGGACCCCCGCATGCCCGGATACGTCCGCACCCGCTCCCACTGGGGCGAGCCGGGCCCGGCGATGGCCTCGTCGTAGGCCGCGTCGCTCTCCCACTCGGCATAGTTGAGGACATGGGTGCCGTCGGTGCTGAGGTGGAAGTGCGCGGAGATCAGGCCGCGGTCGGCGTCCGGTCCGGCGAGCGCGGACAGGACCAGGTCCACCCAGTCGGCCCGCTTGCCTTCCGCGTCCAGCTCGAAGTCGACGCGGACCGTCACGATCAGCCCCGGCACCCGGGTGTCCCCGGCGGCGCGGGCGTGGCTGCGGTAGAGGCGGTAGCGGTCCAGGCGGACCCGCTCGATGCCGGGCACGGCGGTGTCGATCTCGTCGTTGCGTTCCTGGCGGAGGGTCTTGACGTAGGCCTCGTATCCCTGCTCGTCGCGCCACTGCGAGTAGTGCAGCAGGGTGGTGCCGTCGTGGCCCGCGTAGATGTGGTAGCCGAGGAGCCGGTCGCTGCCCCAGGGGCGGCCGTCCCAGGTGCGGGCGATGGCCTCGACGGTTGCCGCCTGGCGCTCGGGGGTGCCCACCCGCCAGGTGCTGAAGAAGGGCGCCCCGATCTCGGGGCGGGTCGGGTCGGGGTGGGCGTCGGTACGGCGGGTCATGGCGGGCCTCCGGTACGTCGGTGATCGGTACGGGGACCAGCCTCCGACCTCAACCTTGCTTGAGGTCAAGTGCGGGTTGCGGGACGGTTGTTGGACCGGGGCACGACGAAGGGCGGCGCGGGTCCGGTCGCCCGGTTCCGCGCCGCCCTCGATCCGGCTCAGCGACGGCCGCCGCGCCGCCGCACCGCCTGGACGACGAGCATCGCGCCCACGGCGGCCGCGCCCGCGAGCAGCACCGGTCGCGGATGCCGCAGCCCGGCCTGTACGACGGTACGGACGGGACGCGGCGCGTGGTACTCCACGGCGTGGCCCGCCCGGGTGGCCCGCTCCTGAACCGTGTGACCGGCCCAGCCGGCCCGGCCCTGGACGGAGTGACCGGTGCGGGAGGCCCGGCCCTGGACCGTGTGACCGGCGCAGGAGGCCCGGCCCTGGACCGTGTGACCGGCGCGGGAGGCCCGGTCCTGGACCAGGTGTCGGGCCCGGGTCGCTTTGTCCTGCGCGTGGTGACCGGCCTGGGCCGCGCTGCTGCGCAGCTGCACGGTCATCGCGCCCGCCCGGTCCCTCAGGTCGGCGGCGCGCGCCCTGGCCCGCCCCTTCACATCGGCCTTGCCCGCCAACTCCTCGACGGTGATGCCGAGTTCCTTCCTCGTACGCTGTATCTGCCGACGCAGTTCGTCGGGGCCCTTGGCCCCTGTGCCCGCGTCCCCTGCCATGTCCGTCATCGGTGCGCCCTTTCCCTGATCTCCTCGACGTCCGCCCTGACGTTGCCGGGGGTTTCCTCGGGTGTGGCAGGCGCGGCACGCCTCAGCCGGGCACGACCGGTCGCGCCCAGCACGCCCGCGACGGCGAACAGCACCGCCGTCACGATCAGTGCCGCCGCCCAGACGGACAGCTCCGGCGAGAGGGAGCCGACCGAACGACGCTCGTCGTGCTCCGACCCGGTGGCCGTGGTCCCGGTCACGGTGTCCGCCTCCTCTCGGTTCGGAACACTCCGGGTACCCGCACCGGTCCCCGCTACCCTTGGCGTCCGCCGCCCGGACCGCGCTGCCCGAGCCGCGCCAGCTGACTCTGGAACCAGTCCAGACGCGCCTGCAACAGGGCTGCCTCGGCGGCTAGTTCGGGCACCCCGAGCTCCTCGCCGGAGGCGACGGCACCGCCCTCCCCCGCCACCACCCGCAGCCCTTCCCCGGCCAGCCGCGCGAACCCCGCGAGCGAGACGGACGTACGGTCCCGCAGACAGCCCGCGCAGGAGGGGGCCAGGCCCAGCCAGCCGGGCCGGCCCCAGCCCGCGTCGGCCAGCGCGACGGCGACCGCGCCGCACCGGCAGGGGCCGACGGTGGCGGTGCGCACCCGCTGCCGCGCGTAGCGGAAGCCCAGCTCGAAGCGGAGGTAGCGGCCCAGCACCGTGACCTCCAGCAGCACGGCGGCCCGGTGCTCGGCCGTGCACAGCAGCGCCTCGGCGGCCGTACGGTCGTGCACGCAGTGGAAGCCGCAGTCGCAGCGCCGGTGCGGCGCCCGGTGCCGGAGGCCGTAGACGCAGGACGCGTCGGCCAGGACCCCGTAGGGCAGCGCGCCGCCGAGCGACACGCCGGTGAAGCCCGCCCGGGTGCGGTCGTGGGACAGCACCGGGTGGGCGATCTTGTAGCCGGTCGGCGGCTCCGTCGGGCGTTCCTCCGGAAGCCAGGGCCTCATCGGGCCGCCGGTACCTCTTCGGCGGCCCGCGCTTCCGTGATCTCCTCGGTGGGCGCGGGGAGTTCGGGCTCTTCGTCGTGGATCAGCGGCCGCTCTTCAGCGACTCCGGTGGCGAGTGCCTTGCCGAGCTTCATGACGCCTCCAGGACCAGGGGTCGTTGACCGTCCCGGCCATGGTGACCCATGGCGCCCCGGTCGGAACAGAGGGCCTCGACTCCCCACCCGACAGGCATGCTTAACGATACCCCGTAGGAAATTTAAGTGGAGCTTCACAGTCGTACTGCCGACACTACAGGCATGACGACCACGAACTCCCCCTTCGGCCGCGCCCTCTGCGCCATGATCACGCCCTTCACCGAGGAGGGTGCGCTCGATCTCGCCGGGGCGCAGCGGCTCGCCGACCGGCTGGTGTCCGAGGGCTGCGACGGTCTGGTGCTGTCGGGCACCACGGGCGAGTCGCCGACCACGACGGCCGAGGAGAAGACCCTGCTCGTCCGCGCGGTGCGGGAGGCGGTGGGCGAGCGGGCCTCGGTACTGGCCGGGGTCGGCACTTTCGACACCCGGCACACCGTCGAGCTGGCCCTGGCCGCCGAAAAGGCGGGCGCGGACGGGGTGTTGGTGGTGGCGCCGTACTACAGCAAGCCCCCGCAGGACGCGCTGGAGGCGCACTTCCGTGAGGTCGCCGACGCCTCGGGACTCCCGCTCGTGGTCTACGACATCCCCGGCCGCACCGGCGTCCGCGTCGAGCCGGACACCCTGCTCCGGCTCGCCGAGCACCCGAGGATCGTCGCGGTGAAGGACTGCTCCTACGACTTCCTCGCCGCCCAGAAGGTCATGGCCCGCACGGAGTTGGCGTACTACGCGGGCTGCGACGAGCACAACCTCGCGCTGTACGCGGTGGGCGGCGCGGGGTACATCAGTACGGTGTCCAACGCGGCGCCCGGCCGACTCCGGGCCGTGCTGGACGCGTTCGACGCGGGTGAGACGGCGGAAGCGGCCCGGCTCCAGCAGCGGGCCACCCCGCTGGTGGAGGCGATGATGGCGGCGGGCCTGCCCGGCTCGGTCACCGCCAAGGCGCTGCTGACCGAACTGGGCCTGCCCGCGGGCCCGGTCCGCGCCCCCTTGCGTCCCGCCGGCCGCGAGGCGACCGACGGGCTGCTGAGGGCGTACCGGAGCCTGGTGGACGCCTGATCAGCGCCGGGCGAAGACCGGCTCCCAGCCCCACTGCAGCGAGTCCCCCTGGGCGCGCGGCCCGCTGAGCCAGCGCAGCCGGTCACTGCCGATGGTGACCAGCGCGAGCCGGGGCTCGTACGCCTCCTTGCCCGCGGACCGCTCCCAGGCGATGAGCCGCCGCTCGTCCGCCCAGGCGAGGAGTTCGACGCCGCGCACCTTGGCGATCTCCTTGCCGGTGCGGGGGTCCCGGATCGAGGAGTACGACTTGTCCGGCACCTGCCGGGTCAGGCCGAGCGCGGCGAGGGTGCCGTCCGGGGAGAGCCGGGCTGCGACGTCCGACCTCAGATGCCGCTCGGCGGCCGGAGCGGCGACCGGGGCGCCGGTGAGGTCGTAGAAATTCTGCATCCCGTCCCGGCTGCCGATGATCCTCGACTGCACCAGTCGCCCGTCGCGGCTGAACTGGAGGTCCGAACGGACGCTGACGTGCCGCCGCTCGGAGGGGAGGGGGCGCCATGGGCCGCCGGTGCCCTGTGCGGGATCCAGGACGATGAAGCCGGTCCGGGGCGTCTCCCCGAAGGGCTCGCGCCAGGCCACGTCGCCCTCCGTGCCGTACGCCTTCTCGCGGGCATCGGGATGCCGGTCGTAGGTCGTCGCCAGGAGCTGCGTCCCGTCGTACGACCAGGCGAGCCCGCCGACGCCCCGCCGGACCGGGATCCACCGCTCGACCTCCCCCGTCGCGAGGTCGAGCAGCCCGATCCGGCGGGCGGGCAGCGTGCGCTCCAGCACGGCGGCGGTGCGCACGCCCGGGGCGACGGCGACGAACGACCACCGGTCGTCCTTCTCGTACCGGCCGGTCCCGGGATCAAGCAGCCAGTAGGTCCGCCGGGCGATGCCGGTCTCGGTGGTCCGCTGCTCGAGCTCCGTCGTGAAGTAGGCGGCCAGCACCGCCTCGCCCGCCGCGATCAGCTCGCGGGGCGGCGACTGGTCGGGGTGCGCGCTGGTGCCGTGGCCGCCGTCCAGGAGGCCCGCGGGCCGCACGTCGTCCTTGCCGGAGTCCAGGTGCGGGACGGCGACCGCGAGGGCGACGACGGTCACGGCGGCCGCGGCGACGGCGGTGATCCTCCGGGTGCGCCGGCGCCGCCGTACGGCCAGGACGCGGTCCGCCCATCCGGGGCGGGCCGGGGGCTGTTCCTCGGCGGTCTCCCGCAGGGCGGCACGGACGAGTTCCTCGACGTTCACGGATGTACCTCCGCGGGAGACAGGCCGGGCAGGCGTTCCGCCGCCGTGAGGGCGGCCAGCTCCGGCGCGAGGGTGCGCAGCCGGGCGAGGGAGCGGTGGGTGGTGGACCGTACGGTGCCGACGGAGCAGCCGAGGAGGGCGGCCACCTCGGCCTCGGGCAGGTCCTCGAAGTAGCGCAGCACCAGCACGGTGCGCTGCCGGGGGGTGAGCCGGGCGAGCGCGCCGCGCAGCACCAGCCGCAGGTCGGCGGCGGCGGAGTCGTCGGGACGGGCGCCGGTGTCGGGCGGTTCGGCGACACTCAGCTCGCGCCGCCGCCACTTCAGCCGCCAGCGGCTGATCTGCTGCCGGTACAGGATCTGCCGGACGTACGCCTCGGGTTCTTCGATCCGGTGCCAGCGTCCGGCCGCCCTGATCAGCGCGTTCTGCAGCAGGTCCTCGCCGGCGTGCCGGTCCCCTCCGCTGAGCAGCACGGCGGTCCTCAGCAACGCGGACGAACGGTTCTCCACGAACTCCCGGAACCCGGCCTGCGCCTCGGCGTCCATCGCCACCTTCACTCCCCCGGCCGGACCCGCTGCCCGCCCCTCCACCGGGAATGACGCGCACGGCGGCGCCCCGCTATGCCAGGTCCCCCGAGAAAAATTTCCCGCCGCCCCGCCACGGCTCCCGTACGGTGACGAGGTGAGCCGCCCCCTGCTGTTCCTGGACGTCGACGGCCCCCTCAACCCCTGGGCCGCCAAGCCCCAGCGCCGCCCGGAGGGTTACACCACGATCCGTGCGACCGTCCGCCCCGGCCGCCCGCTGCGCGTCTGGCTCAACCCCTCCCACGGCCCGTCCCTGCTGACCCTCGCCTACGACCTGTGCTGGGCCACGACCTGGATGGACGCCGCCAACCGCTGGATCGCCCCGGTGATCGGCCTCCCCGAGCTCCCCTGGGTCGACTTCGGCGAGGTCCTGTTCGCGGAGCGCCCGGACGGGGTGCACTGGAAGACGGCGGCGATCGTGGAGTACGCGGCGGGCCGCCCGTTCGCGTGGGTGGACGACGAACAGAGCGGGGCGGACGAGGCGTACGTGGCGGAACATCACGCGGGCCCGGCACTGCTGCACCACGTCGACCCGAGGATCGGTCTGCGGGAGGAAGACTTCACGGCCCTGGAGGAATTCGCGGCCACGCTTGCCGCCTAGGGGCGCGGGGAACTGCGCGACCGGCTCCCACCGGCCCGCAGCTTCACCACGCCCCCGGCACCAGCTAGTTGTGGCTGTGCAGGATCTCGTTCAGGCCGCCCCACACCGCGTTGTTCGGACGGGCCTCGACCGTTCCCGTGACGGAGTTCCGGCGGAACAGGATGTTCGACGCCCCGGACAGCTCGCGAGCCTTCACGATCTGGCCGTCGGGCATCGTGACGCGGGTGCCGGCGGTGACGTACAGCCCCGCCTCCACCACGCACTCGTCGCCCAGGGCGATGCCGACGCCCGCCTCGGCGCCGACCAGGCACCGCTCGCCGATGGAGATGATCACGTTGCCGCCACCCGACAGCGTGCCCATCGTGGAGGCGCCGCCGCCGATGTCCGAACCGTCCCCGACGACGACGCCCGCGGAGATGCGGCCCTCGACCATCGACGTGCCGAGCGTGCCCGCGTTGAAGTTCACGAAGCCCTCGTGCATGACGGTCGTGCCCTCGGCGAGGTGCGCGCCCAGGCGGACCCGGTCGGCGTCGGCGATCCGCACGCCCTTCGGCGCGACGTAGTCCGTCATGCGCGGGAACTTGTCCACGGACGTCACCTGAAGGTGCAGTCCCTCCGCGCGGGCGTTCAGCCGGACCTTCTCGATGTCGTCGACGGCGACCGGCCCGAGCGAGGTCCAGGCGACATTCGCGAGGAAGCCGAACATGCCGTCCAGGCTCTGGCCGTGCGGCTTGACCAGGCGGTGCGAGAGCAGGTGCAGCCGCAGGTACACGTCGTGCGCGTCGATCGGCTTCGCGTCGAGCGAGGAGATGACCGTGCGGACCGCGACGACCTCGACACCCCGGCGGGCGTCCGGGCCGATCGCCTTGGCGGCGCCCTCGCCGAGCAGTTCCACGGCCGCCTCGGCGGACAGCCGCTCCGTACCGGACGGGCCGGGCTCGGCGGCGAGCTCGGGCGCGGGGAACCAGGTGTCGAGGACGGTGCCGTCGGCAGCGATCGTGGCGAGCCCGGCGGCAACGGCGCCGGTGGTGCGAGGTGCAGTCGTGTCGGTCATGACGGCAACCTAACTTGGCAGCCCCCACCAGGGCGAACCGATCCCCCCGCCATCTCACGTGCCGGGCGCACGCCGGTGGAGGGTTCACGCCCGCCTCGGGCGGCTCAGGGGCCGATGACCCGCCTCAGCATCTCCCGTGCGTACTCCTCGTCGTACGGCGTCCCGGTGAGCAGGACCTGGAGGCAGATGCCGTCCATCAGTGCTACCAGGGCCCGTGCCGTGACCGGGTCCGTGTGCCGGGCGAGCCGGGCGACGAGGTCGGCCGCCCATTCGGCGGCGACGGGACGCAGGGCGGGGCGGCGCAGGGCCGCCAGGTACAGCTCGTACTCCAGCTCGACACCGGTGCGGTCGCCCGCCAGCCATTCGCCCATCCATCCGGCGAGTTCGCGGGCGAGGTCGGCGCCCGGTTCCTGGAGGCCGCCGCGGGCGGCGATGACCTTGGCGAAGCCCTCGTTCGCCTGGCGCAGGGCCGCGACCATCAGCTCGTCGAGGGTCGCGAAGTGGTACGTCGTCGAGCCGAGCGGGACATCGGCCTGCGCCGCGACCGAGCGATGGGTGAGCCCCGCGAGGCCCTTCTCGCCCACGACCCGGATCGCGGCGTCGATGATCCGCTGCCGCCGCTCGGGGTCGTAGCGCCGGGCCATCAGTGCGCGCCGCCCAGGTTCAGCACCACGACCCCCGCCACGATCAGCAGGATCCCCGCGACCTTGGTGACGGTCAGCGCCTCCCCGAACGCCACGAGCCCGATGACGGCGATGCTCGCGGTGCCGACCCCGGCCCAGATCGCGTACGCGGCGCCGATCCCCACGGTCTTCAGGGTCTGGGCGAGCAGCGCGAAGGAGACGACGTAGCCGAACGCCGTCAGCAGCGAGGGCCAGAGCTTGCTGAAACCGGCGCTGTACTTCATGGCGGTGGTCGCGGCCACCTCGGCGGCGATGGCGCCGGCGAGCGTGAGGTATCCCATGTGTACGAGCGTACACATCATGCGTACACCTGTACACAGGGAGGCCGCACAAGCCGTCACAACGCGGAAGCGGCGACGCCCCCTAGGGGCATCGCCGCTTCCGCGCTTGCCATCTCAGACGTTGAACCCGAGCGCCCGAAGCTGCTCGCGGCCGTCGTCCGTGATCTTGTCCGGGCCCCACGGCGGCATCCAGACCCAGTTGATGCGCAGCTCGTTGACGAGGCCGTCCGTGGCGGACTTGGCCTGGTCCTCGATGACATCCGTCAGCGGACAGGCCGCCGAGGTCAGGGTCATGTCGATCGTCGCGATGTTCGCGTCGTCGATGTGGATGCCGTAGATCAGGCCGAGGTTGACCACGTCGATCCCCAGTTCGGGGTCGACGACGTCGTACAGCGCCTCGCGGACTTCTTCCTCCGAGGCCGGCTTCATCTCAACGGTCTCGCTCATGCCGTCTTCCTTTCCGCGTCGGCTCCGCCCAGGGCTTGGGCCGTTGCGTCCTTCCACGCCATCCAGCTCAGGAGAGCGCACTTGACCCGCGCCGGGTACTTGGAGACTCCCGCGAACGCGACCGCGTCCTCCAGGACCTCCTCCATCGCGTCATCGGGCTCGATCTTCCCCTTGGACTGCATCAGCTCCAGGAAGGTCTCCTGGATCTTCTGCGCGTCGGAGAGGTCCTTGCCGACCAGCAGGTCGTTCAGCACCGAGGCCGAGGCCTGGCTGATCGAGCAGCCCTGGCCCTCGTACGAGACGTCCTTGATCGTCGTGCCGTCGTACTTCACGCGGAGTGTGATCTCGTCGCCGCACGTCGGGTTGACGTGGTGCACCTCGGCATCGCCATCCCTCAGACCACGCCCGTGCGGGTGCTTGTAGTGGTCCAGGATGACTTCCTGGTACATCGAGTCCAGCTTCATGCGATCGCTCGTCCCGTCCCTCAGCCGAAGAAGTTCCGCACGTGCTCCAGGCCGTCCACCAGAGCGTCGATCTCGGCCGGCGAGGAGTACAGATAGAACGACGCTCGCGTGGTCGCAGGAATTCCGTACCGCAGGCAGACCGGACGGGCGCAGTGGTGGCCCACCCGGACCGCGATGCCCTGCTCGTCCAGTACCTGGCCGACGTCGTGCGGGTGGATGTCCCCGAGCGTGAAGGAGATCGCAGCGCCCCGGTCCTCGGCCGTGGTGGGGCCGATGATCCTGAGGTCGGGGACCTCCTGCAGGCGCCGCACCGCGTACTCGGTGAGCGCGTGCTCGTGGGCGAGGATCCTGTCCATGCCGATCGAGTTCAGGTAGTCGATCGCCGCGCCCAGACCGACCGCCTGCGCGATCGGCGGGGTGCCCGCCTCGAACTTGTGCGGGGCGGGAGCGTACGTCGACGAGTGCATCGACACCGTCTCGATCATCTCGCCGCCGCCGAGGAACGGAGGCAGGTCCTCCAGCAGCTCCTGACGGCCCCACAGAACGCCGATGCCGGTCGGGCCGCACATCTTGTGGCCGGTGAAGGCCACGAAGTCGGCCTGGAGGGCCTGGACGTCCATCGGCATGTGCGGGGCGGCCTGGGAGGCGTCGATGCAGACGAGCGCACCGACCTCCTGGGCGCGCCGGATGATCGTCTCGACCGGGTTGACCGTGCCCAGGATGTTGGAGACCAGCACGAAGGAGACGATCTTCGTCTTCTCGGTGATGATCTCGTCGATGTTGGACAGGTCGAGCCGGCCGTCGTCGGTCAGGCCGAACCACTTCAGCTTCGCGCCCGTGCGCTGCGCGAGCAGCTGCCACGGCACGATGTTGGAGTGGTGCTCCATCTCGGTGATGACGATCTCGGTCTCGGCGTCCACGCGGTAGGGCTCGTCGGCCCAGCCCAGCATGTTCGCCACGAGGTTCAGCGACTCCGAGGCGTTCTTGGTGAAGATCACCTCGTCGCGGCTGGGCGCGTTGATGAACGCGGCGACCTTGTCGCGCGCGCCCTCGTACAGCGCCGTGGCCTCCTCGGCGAGCACATGCACACCGCGGTGGACGTTGGCGTTGTAGCGCTCGTAGTACTCGCTCAGGGCGTCCAGCACCTGGCGCGGCTTCTGCGAGGTCGCCGCGTTGTCCAGGTACACGAGCTTCCGGTCGTCGTGGACCATGCGGTCCAGGATCGGGAAGTCCTTGCGGATCGCCTCGGTGTCGAGGAGGCCCGGCAGCTGCGTCACGCTGATGCCCCACCCTTCGTGTATACCTCGTAACCCTCGTTCTCCAGCTTGTCGGCGAGCTCGGCGCCGCCGGACTCGACGATGCGGCCGCCGGAGAAGACGTGGACGTGGTCGGGCTTGATGTAGCGCAGGATGCGCGTGTAGTGCGTGATCAGCAGGGTGCCGACCTCGCCGCTCTCACGGATCCGGTTGACGCCCTCGGAGACGATGCGCAGGGCGTCGACGTCGAGGCCGGAGTCGGTCTCGTCGAGGATGGCGACCTTCGGCTTGAGCAGCTCCAGCTGGAGGATCTCGTGGCGCTTCTTCTCACCGCCGGAGAAGCCCTCGTTGACGTTGCGCTCGGCGAAGGAGGGGTCCATGTTGAGGCGCTCCATGGCCTCCCGGACCTCCTTCACCCAGGTGCGCAGCTTGGGGGCCTCGCCGCGGATGGCGGTGGCGGAGGTGCGCAGGAAGTTCGACACGGACACACCGGGGACCTCGACCGGGTACTGCATCGCGAGGAACAGGCCGGCGCGGGCGCGCTCGTCGACGGACATCTCCAGGACGTCCTCGCCGTCGAGGGTGACGGTGCCGCCGGTGATCGTGTACTTCGGGTGACCGGCCAGCGAGTAGGCGAGAGTCGACTTGCCGGAGCCGTTGGGGCCCATGATGGCGTGCGTCTCGCCCTGCTTCACGGTGAGGTCGACACCCTTGAGGATTTCCTTCGTGCCGTTCTCGACCTCGACGGTGACGTGCAGGTCTCGGATTTCAAGCGTAGCCATGGGTGCCTCAGGACTCCTGGGTGAGGGAGACGAGCACGTCGTCCCCTTCGATCTTTACGGGGTATACGGGGACGGGGCGCGTCGCGGGAAGGCCGGACGGCTTGCCGGTGCGGAGGTCGAACGCGGAGCCGTGCAGCCAGCACTCGATCTGACAGTCCTCCACCTCGCCCTCGGAGAGCGAGACGTTCGCGTGGGAGCAGATGTCGTGGATGGCGAACACCTCCCCCTCGGTACGGACGACCGAGACCGGCGTGCCGTCGAGTTCCACCCGCCTCGGGGTGTCCTCCTCCAGCTCGCTCAGCCCACAGGCGCGTACGAAAGCCATCAGACCGTGGCCTCCAGCTCCTCGTCGATCTTCACGAGGAGCCGCTCCTCGATGTCGTCGACACCGATCTGCTGGACCAGCTCGGCGAAGAAGCCGCGGACCACGAGGCGGCGGGCGTCGTGCTCCGGGATGCCGCGGGCCATCAGGTAGAAGAGCTGCTCGTCGTCGAAGCGGCCGGTGGCCGAAGCGTGGCCGGCGCCGACGATCTCGCCGGTCTCGATCTCCAGGTTCGGCACCGAGTCGACGCGGGCGCCGTCGGTGAGGACCAGGTTGCGGTTCATCTCGTAGGTGTCGGTGCCCTCGGCCTTGGCCTCGATGAGCACGTCGCCGATCCAGACCGCATGCGCAGCGTCGCCCTGGAGCGCGCCCTTGTAGACGACGTTCGACTTGCAGTGCGGGGTGTTGTGGTCGACCAGGAGGCGGTGCTCCTGGTGCTGACCGGCGTCGGTGAAGTACAGCCCGAACAGCTCGGCCTCGCCGCCGGGGCCCGCGTAGGTGACGCGCGGGTGCAGCCGTACGAGGTCGCCGCCGAAGGTCACCACGACCGACTTGAAGCTCGCGTCCCGCCCGATCAGGGTGTTGTGCTGAGCGACGTGCACGGCCTTGTCGTCCCAGTCCTGAACGCAGACGACGGTGAGCTTGGCGCCGTCGCCCAGGAGGTAGTCGACGTTGGCGGCGAGCACCGCGTCACCGGTGTGGTCGATGACCACGACGGCCTCGGCGAAGGCGCCCAGCTCGATGACCTGGTGGCCGAAGGCGGTGCCGCCCTCGCCGTGCACCGCGATGCGGATCGGCTCGGTGAGCACGGTCTCCTTCGGCACGGTCACCACGGAGGCCTTCTCGAAGGCGGAGTACGCCTGGGCCGCGATGCGGTCCACGGGGGTGCCCGCCCGCCCGAGCCGCGCGTCGTCGCGGCCGACGGTCTCCACGACGACACCCTCGGGCGCCTCGACGGTGACCTTCACGCCGTCGCCGGTGGCGGTGGCGGTGCCGTCGTGCAGGCCGCGCAGGCGCTCCAGCGGGGTGAACCGCCACTCCTCCTCACGGCCGTGCGGGACCGGGAAGTCCGCCACGTCGAAGGAGGGGGGCGCGCTCATGCGCGTGGCGACGGTCGACTCTGCGGCCACCGCGATCTGGCCGGCGGTGGTCGAGCCCACCGGGATGTTCTGAGCCTCAGCCATGGCTGTCGGTCTGCTCTCTTCCTACGTCAGAAATTCGCTAGCTGTTCCGGAGGGCGGGCGTCAGCCGACCGCGCCTTCCATCTGCAGCTCGATCAGCCGGTTGAGCTCGAGGGCGTACTCCATGGGCAGCTCCTTGGCGATCGGCTCGACGAAGCCGCGCACGATCATCGCCATCGCCTCGAACTCGCTCAGACCGCGGCTCATCAGGTAGAAGAGCTGGTCCTCGGAGACCTTGGAGACGGTCGCCTCGTGGCCCATGGACACGTCGTCCTCGCGGACGTCCACGTAGGGGTACGTGTCGGAGCGGGAGATGGTGTCGACGAGCAGCGCGTCGCACAGCACGTTCGACTTGGAGCCGTGGGCGCCCTCCCCGATCTCCACCAGACCGCGGTAGGAGGTGCGGCCGCCGCCGCGCGCCACCGACTTGGAGACGATGTTGGAGGAGGTGTTCGGCGCCATGTGGACCATCTTGGAACCGGCGTCCTGGTGCTGGCCCTCGCCGGCGAAGGCGATGGACAGGGTCTCGCCCTTGGCGTGCTCGCCCATCAGGTAGACGGCCGGGTACTTCATCGTCACCTTGGAGCCGATGTTGCCGTCGATCCACTCCATGGTCGCGCCCTCGTACGCCACGGCGCGCTTGGTGACCAGGTTGTAGACGTTGTTCGACCAGTTCTGGATGGTCGTGTAGCGGCAGCGGGCGTTCTTCTTGACGATGATCTCGACGACCGCGGAGTGCAGCGAGTCCGACTTGTAGATCGGGGCGGTGCAGCCCTCGACGTAGTGCACGTAGGCACCCTCGTCGACGATGATCAGGGTCCGCTCGAACTGGCCCATGTTCTCCGTGTTGATCCGGAAGTAGGCCTGGAGCGGGATCTCGACGTGGACGCCCGGCGGCACGTAGATGAAGGAGCCGCCCGACCACACGGCGGTGTTCAGGGAGGCGAACTTGTTGTCGCCGACCGGGATGACGGTGCCGAAGTACTCCTTGAAGAGCTCCGGGTGCTCCTTCAGCGCGGTGTCGGTGTCGAGGAAGATGACGCCCTGCTCCTCCAGGTCCTCGCGGATCTGGTGGTAGACGACCTCCGACTCGTACTGGGCGGCGACACCGGCGACGAGGCGCTGCTTCTCCGCCTCGGGGATGCCCAGCTTGTCGTAGGTGTTCTTGATGTCCTCGGGCAGGTCCTCCCAGGACTCCGCCTGCTTCTCCGTCGAGCGCACGAAGTACTTGATGTTGTCGAAGTCGATGCCCGACAGGTCCGAGCCCCAGTTCGGCATGGGCTTCTTCGCGAAGAGCTTCAGACCCTTGAGGCGGAGCTTGGTCATCCACTCCGGCTCGGACTTCTTCGAGGAGATGTCCAGGACGACGTCCTCGTTGAGACCGCGCTTGGCCGCAGCACCGGCTACGTCGGAGTCGGCCCAGCCGTACTCGTACTTGCCCAGGCCCTCGAGCTCAGGGTGGGCAGTCTCCGTGGGGAGAGTCATGCGGGGTTCCTCCCGGCCGTGCTTGCAGATGCGTTGTGGGAAATCTTGGGGATGAACGTCGTGCAGACGCCGTCGCCGTGCGCGATGGTCGCCAGTCGCTGGACGTGGGTTCCGAGCAGCTGGGAGAAGATCTCGGTCTCCGCCTCGCAGAGCTGCGGGAACTTCTCCGCGACGTGGGCGACGGGGCAGTGGTGCTGGCACAGCTGTTCGCCGACCGGGGCGCTACGCGCGGTAGCAGCGTACCCGTCCGCGCTCAAGGCCCTGGCCAGGGCTTCGGTCCGCTCCTCGGGGGCGGCGGCCTCGATGGCCTCGCGGTACGCGGTCGCCTGCTCGGCGATCCTCGCGCGGGCGAAGGCGACGACGGCCTCGTCCCCGCCGAACCGCTCCTGGATGAAGCGCAGGGCGTCCGTGGCGAGCTTGTCGTAGGACTGGTCGAAGGCGTCACGTCCGCAGTCGGTGAGCGCGAAGACCTTGGCGGGGCGACCCCGGGTCCGGGCGCCGTACACCCGCTGCTCGCGCGCTTCCACGACGTCGTCGACGACGAGGGCGTCCAGATGCCGTCGTACGGCGGCCTGGGTGAGCCCCAGCCGGACGGCCAGCTCGGCGACGGTCGACGGGCCGTGATCCAGGATGGACCGCGCGACCCGGTTGCGGGTGGACCGCTCACCGGTCGCGAGCTCCTCATGGGCCTCGCCGACGTTTTTCACAACGCCATTGTTGCGTAATTCCTCAGACTCCGGCAAGCGGCACTCGAACCCGTGGACGGTGCCCTGCGTCACTTAGGTAAACCTAACGTGACCTGGGCAAACGATCTTTGATCGATCACACCCGACCGGAATCCACTGGCGCCGCGCACCCCCTTCGAGGACACTCCCCAGACATGCCCACACCCCCTCCGACCGGCCCACTTGTCACTCGGACGACCGTCGCCGACGGCCTTCGCGACCTGGGCGTCAAACCCGGTGAAATCCTCCTCGTGCACGCTTCGCTCAGCTCGCTCGGCTGGGTCTGCGGCGGCGCCGTCGCGGTCGTCCAGGGACTGCTCGACGCGCTCGGCCCCGAGGGCACGGTGGTGGTCCCCGCCCAGTCCGGCGACTTGTCCGACCCCGCCGTCTGGGGAAATCCCCCGGTCCCCGAGGAGTGGTGGGAGACGATCCGGGCCACCATGCCCGCGTACGACCCGCTGGTCACGCCCACCCGGGGGGTCGGCGTGATCCCGGAGACCGTACGGACCTGGCCCGGCGCCCTGCGCAGCGCACACCCGCAGACCTCCTTCGCCGCTCTCGGACCGCGCGCGGCCGAGATCCTGGACGGACACGCCCCGGACTGCCGGCTCGGCGAGCGGAGCCCGCTGGCGCGGCTGGAGGCGCTGCACGCGCGCGTGCTGCTGCTCGGTGCCGGCTACGACGCCTGCACCAGCTTCCACCTCGCCGAATACCGCATCCCCGCTCCCCGCGTGACGGTGGGCCGCCCCGGCCTGCGCGGCTGGGAGACCGTCACCGAGGTGTCGATCAGCTCGGACCGCTTCGACGAGCTGGGGCACGACTTCGAGCGGGACCGTCCCGTCGTCCGGGGCCGGGTGGGCGCGGCCGGTGTGCGGCTGTTCCCCATGGCGGACGCGGTGGGCTACGCGCGGCAGTGGCTGGAGACGCACCGTCCCTGGGAGGAGACCTGAACCCGGCGCTCCCGGCGGGCGGGCGGCTACCTAGACTCTTGAGCCATGCGAACTGACCCCGTGGTCCAGGTCCGGGCCCTGGTGAAGCGGTACGGCACGAAGACCGCGGTGGACGGCCTCGACCTGGTGGCCCGGGCGGGCGTGACCGCCGTACTGGGGCCCAACGGCGCGGGCAAGACGACCACGGTCGAGACCTGCGAGGGATACCGCAGGCCGGACTCCGGGACGGTACGGGTGCTGGGCCTGGACCCGGTGCGGCAGTCCGCCGAACTCCGCCCGCGGATCGGCGTCATGCTCCAGTCCGGCGGCGTGTACTCCGGCGCCCGCGCCGACGAGATGCTCCGCCACGTGGCGAGGCTGCACGCCCACCCCCTGGACGTGGACGCCCTCATCGAGCGGCTGGGCCTGGGCGGCTGCGGCCGGACCACCTACCGTCGGCTCTCCGGCGGCCAGCAGCAGCGGCTCGCGCTCGCCATGGCCGTCGTGGGCCGCCCCGAGCTGGTGTTCCTGGACGAGCCGACCGCGGGGCTCGACCCGCAGGCCCGCCGCTCGACCTGGGACCTGGTCCGCGATCTGCGCGCCGACGGGGTCTCCGTCATCCTCACCACCCACTACATGGACGAGGCCGAGCAGCTCGCCGACGACGTGGCGATCATCGACGCCGGCCGGGTCATCGCCCAGGGCTCCCCCGAGGAGCTGTGCCGCGGCGGCGCCGAGAACACCCTGCGCTTCTCCGGCCGCCCCGGCCTGGACGTCGGCTCCCTGCTCAAGGCGCTCCCCGCCGAGTGCACGGCCGCCGAGCTGACCCCGGGCTCGTACCGGGTGGCCGGGAAGGTCGACCCGCAACTGCTCGCCACGGTCACCTCCTGGTGCGCCCAGCACGGGGTGATGCCGGACCGGATCTCGGTGGAACGGCACACCCTGGAAGACGTTTTCCTGGAGCTCACAGGCAAGGAATTGCGCTCATGACCGCCGGTACTTACACACCGAGGCCCGGGGCCGCCCCGCTCCCCCGCATGATCATGGCCCAGGCCGCGCTGGAGACGAGGATGCTCCTGCGCAACGGCGAGCAGTTGCTGCTCACCGTGATCATCCCGACCCTGCTGCTGGTGCTGTTCTCCACGGTGGACATCGTCGACACCGGCGAGGGCGAGGCCGTGGACTTCCTCGCCCCCGGCATCCTCGCGCTCGCGGTGATGTCGACCGCGTTCACCGGCCAGGCCATCGCCACCGGCTTCGAGCGGCGCTACGGCGTGCTGAAGCGGCTCGCCGCCTCCCCGCTGCCGCGCTGGGGCCTGATGACGGCGAAGACGCTGTCGGTCCTGGTCACCGAGGTGCTCCAGGTGCTCCTGGTGACGGTGATCGCCTTCACGCTCGGCTGGGACCCGCAGGGCAGTCCGGCGGCCGTGGTGCTCCTGCTGATCCTGGGCACGGCCGCCTTCTCCGGCCTGGGCCTGCTGATGGCGGGCACGCTCCCGGCGGAGGCCACGCTCGCCGCCGCCAACCTGGTCTTCCTGCTGCTGCTCCTGGGCGGCGGGGTCGTCGTGCCGCTGGACAGGTTCCCGGACGCGGCGCAGGACGTGCTCGGGCTGCTGCCGATCGCGGCGCTGTCGGACGGGCTGCGGGACGTGCTGCGGCACGGGACCGGGATGCCCTGGGCCGATCTGGGGATCCTCGCGGTGTGGGCGGTGGCCGGGCTGGCCGCGGCCGGGAAGTTCTTCCGCTGGGAGTAACCCCTCGTGAAAGCGTGCACAAGCCCGGGCCTACGATAGGTCGCGTGCCGAATCTGACCCGCGCCGACGCCGTAGCGGCCGTGCGCAACCCGCTCGCCTTCATCGCCGCACGCTGGACCCCGGATCCCAGGACGGTCCGGCGGGCGGCGCTCGCCGCGCTCGTCATGTCGGTGGTCATCGTGGTCACCGGCGGAGCGGTGCGGCTGACCGGCTCCGGGCTCGGCTGCCCCACCTGGCCGAAGTGCACCGAGGACTCGATCAACAACACCGCCGAGATGGGCATCCACGGCTACATCGAGTTCGGCAACCGCCTGCTGACGTACGTGCTGTGCGCGGCCGTCGGCTGGGCGATCATCGCCGCCCGCTCGCAGAAGCCGTACCGGCGCAGCCTGACCCGGCTGGGCTGGACGCAGTTCTGGGTGGTGATGGGCAACGCCGTTCTCGGCGGGATCGTCGTGCTCGTCGGCCTGAACCCGTACACGGTCGCCGCGCACTTCCTGCTCTCCTCGGCGCTGATCGCGGTCGCCACGGTGATGTGGCAGCGCACCCGGGAGGGTGACACCGAGCCCCGTCCGCTGGTGGGCAAGGCGGTGCAGCAGTTGGTCTGGGTCCTGGTCGCGGCGAGCGTGCTGCTGATCGCGGTCGGCACGGTCGTCACCGGGGCCGGACCGCACGCGGGCGACTCCAGCGAGGTCGAGCGCATGCCCCTGGACTGGGAGAGCGTGAGCAAGCTGCACGCGGTCCTGGCCTGGATCGTGGTGACCCTGACCTTCGCCCTGTGGTTCGTCCTCAAGGCGGTCGACGCGCCGAAGGGCCCGCCGGCCCGCACCCGGGACCTGTTCCTGATCCTGCTGGCCCAGGGTGCCGTCGGCTACGTCCAGTACTTCACGGACCTGCCCGAGGTCCTGGTCGGCCTCCACATGTTCGGCTCCTGCCTGGTGTGGATCGCTGTCCTGCGGGTGCTGCTGTCGCTGCGTGAGCGTCCGGTCACCGACCCGGCCGTCCCGGCCCCGGCCCTCACCGACCGGCTCGAACCCGCCTCCGGCTGACCGCGGCGCGATCAGTCCAGCCCGTACACCCGCCGGGCGTTCCCCGCCGCGATCAGGCCCGCCACCCGCTGGGCGTCCGCCAGGGACCAGGCGTCGTCCGCGACCCAGGTGCCCAGGACCCGGGCGAGGGCCTCGCGGAAGAGGCGGGCGCCCACGACGTGGAGTTCCGGGAGTTCCTGGCCGCCGCTGGAGAAGAGGATCTTGCCGAAGGGGGCGAGTTCCAGGATCTCCGCGAGGACGGTCGCCGCGCGGGCGCCGGTGCGGACCAGGGCGGCGCCCGAGTCGGCGTAGACATGGGGGAAGACGCCGGCCAGGTGGGCGGCGTGCCGGTGGTACGGGTAGCCGTGCAGCAGGACCAGGTCCGTGCCGAGGCCCGCCGTGGCGCGGACGAAGTCCGTGAGCAGCACCGGATCCGTACGGTCGATGCGCAGGCCCGGCTCGCCCAGGCCCGCGTGCAGCTGGAGCGGCAGCCCCGAGGCCACCGCGCTCCACAGCAGGTGCCGCAGCAGTACCGGGTCGGTCACCTCGCCGCCCACCCGGCGGGCGGCCAGCCAGCGCCCCGCCGCGCCGCGCACCTCGCCGGGCCCCGGCGGCTCCGGCGCCAGCGCGAGGCCGTGCCGTACGCCCGCGACCGACGTGAAGGCGACCGCGTGCGCGGCGGCGCCGTGCACCGATTCGGCGAGGTTGGCCAGGAAGGACTCGACGGTTCCCGAGGTGTCGGCGACCTGTTCCGCGAGGAGTTCCAGGCGCACGATCTCGTGCGCCCGCGCGGCCCCGGTGCTGGCCAGTTCGTCGGGTCCGGTGAGGTCGCCGGGGACGCCGGTGTCGACCAGGTACGTGGTGATGCCGCTGCCGCGCAGCAGTCGCCGGCCCGCCTCCAGGACGCCCAGTTCACGGCGCCGGGCGAGATAGCGGGCGGGTGGGCAGTGCGGTTCCAGGCCGAGCAGCGGGGGGCACCAGCGCCGTACGGCGAAACCGGTCTGCGTGTCGAAGAGGGTCGTGCCGGGGGCGGGCGGGCCCTCGGTACGGGCGAGTCGGGCCTCGAAGGTGCCGAGGCCCAGCTCGGTGCGGAGCACTCCGTGGCAGTACTGGTCCACGAGGGACGACGTTTCGATCATCCGGACTCCCCGTGCTCGCCTTTACGGGGCTTAACGGGTGAACCGGTGCCAGGGGTGCGGCCGGGATTCCTCAGCCGGCCGGTATTTCCTCAGCCGTTCTTCGGGCCGCCGACCTGGATTCCGGCCATCCGGGACCACTCGTACGGCCCCGTCTTCACCTTCGCCGCGAACTCGCCGTCGAACTCTTCGTGAACAGTGATGCCGGCCTGCCGCACCGCCTGTTCGGCGATCGCGTACGTCGGGGCCACCAGGTCGCCCCAGGCGCCGTCCTCGCCGACGAGGACGATCCGGGCGCCGCGCTCGCCGAGATAGGCCACCTGGCCCTCGGCGCCGCCGTGTGCCTTGGAGAAGGCGCCGATCTGCTTGGCCAGCTTGGCCGCCCGGCGCTCGGCCTTCGCGTCAACCGCTTGCGTGTCTGCCATGGCCAGGATGCTACCGACGAGTAGATCAAAGGGCGATCCCGGGGCGGAGTGACCCTTACCTCAGGAAGGGGTCCACCGCGACGGCCACGAACAGCAGCGAGACATAGGTGATGGACCAGTGGAACAGCCGCATCTCCTTCAGCTTCGCGCCCGTCACCTCGGCCTTCGCCCGGTTCTGCAGGGCGTGCGCCTCCCACAGCCACCAGCCGCCCGCCACCAGGGCGACCAGCGTGTAGAACCAGCCCGTGTAGCCGAGCGGGGTCAGCAGCAGCGAGACCGCGACCATGACCCAGCTGTAGAGCACGATCTGCTTGGCGACGGTCTTGTTGGAGGCGACGACGGGGAGCATCGGCACGCCCACGCGCGCGTAGTCCTCGCGCACCTTCATCGACAGCGGCCAGTAGTGCGGCGGCGTCCAGAAGAACATGACGAGGAACAGCACGACCGGCGCCCACGACAGCGAGTTCGTGACGGCGGACCAGCCGATCAGCACCGGCATGCAGCCCGCGATGCCGCCCCACACGATGTTCTGCGAGGTGCGGCGCTTGAGGATCATCGTGTAGACGACGACGTAGAAGAGAAGCGCGCCGAGGGCGAGCCAGGCGCTCAGCCAGTTGACGGTCAGGCCGAACAGCAGCGTGGAGACGACCGCCAGGGTGATGCCGAAGGCCAGGCACTCGCGCGGGCTGACCATGCCGGTGACCAGGGGGCGCTGCGAGGTGCGGTCCATGAGTGCGTCGATGTCGCGGTCGATGTACATGTTGAGCGCGTTGGCGCCGCCCGCGGAGAGATAGCCGCCGAGGCAGGTCAGGAGGACGAGGCCGAGGTCGGGCACGCCCTGCTGCGCCAGGAACATCACCGGAACGGTGGTGATCAGCAGCAGTTCGATGATCCGCGGCTTGGTCAGCGCCACGAACGCCTTGACCCGGGCCCCGATCGGCCGCCGGCTCGGGCTCTGGCTCGCCCCGATAATCCCCGCTGGACGGGATTCAACGGCCGTCACGCACACCCCTGACAGAGACTCCCAGCAAGCCTCCCGGTGTGAAGTCCCGGTAAAGGCTCGCGCGTACCACGCCACTGTAGACGTTGCCCAGACCCCGGCATTCGCGGGGGTGGCTTCGTGTTGGCACGCTCCGCTGGAAGAGCCGGTCGGCACTCGATTGAGCACTCGTTCGAGCGGCTTCGCATTCACTTGCCGAACGCGGTACGGACCAGTCGGGAGGCGGATGCCGACGAGTCCCGGCAGTCTGGAATGACTCGAAAAAACGCACGTACATACGGGGGTAGGCTCGACAACGGCCGGGGCGCCCCGTGCACCGGCAATTCGACATGCGTGACATGTGGAGAGGAGCCCTGACCCAGGGTGAGCACCAAGCCGACCACCACAGACCTCGAGTGGACCGAACTGGACCAGCGGGCCGTGGACACCGCCCGCGTCCTGGCCGCCGACGCCGTACAGAAGGTCGGCAACGGCCATCCCGGTACGGCGATGAGCCTTGCGCCCGCCGCGTACACCCTCTTCCAGAAGGTGATGCGGCATGACCCGGCGGACGCCGACTGGGTCGCCCGGGACCGCTTCGTGCTGTCCGCGGGCCACTCGTCCCTGACCCTCTACACCCAGCTGTACCTGGCCGGCTTCGGCCTGGAGCTGGACGACCTGAAGTCCTTCAGGACGTGGGGCTCGAAGACCCCCGGTCACCCGGAGTACGGCCACACCACGGGCGTGGAGACCACCACCGGCCCGCTCGGCCAGGGTGTCGCCAACGCGGTGGGCATGGCGATGGCCGCCCGCTACGAGCGCGGTCTGTTCGACCCGGAGGCTCCGGCCGGTGAGTCGCCGTTCGACCACTACATCTACTGCATCGCCGGTGACGGCTGCCTCCAGGAGGGCATCTCCGCCGAGGCATCCTCGCTCGCCGGGCACCAGCAGCTCGGCAACCTGATCCTGCTGTGGGACGACAACCACATCTCGATCGAGGGCGACACCGAGACGGCCGTCTCCGAGGACACCGTCAAGCGCTACGAGGCCTACGGCTGGCATGTGCAGCGTGTCGAGCCGCAGGCCAACGGCGACCTCGACCCGGCCGCCCTCTACGCCGCGATCCAGCAGGCCAAGGCCGTCACGGACCGGCCGTCGTTCATCGCGATGCGCTCGATCATCGCCTGGCCGGCCCCGAACGCCCAGAACACCGAGGCCGCGCACGGCTCGGCGCTCGGCGACGACGAGGTCGCGGCCACCAAGCGCGTCCTCGGCTTCGACCCGGAGCAGAGCTTCGAGGTCGCCGACGAGGTGATCGACCACACCCGCCAGGCGCTGGAGCGCGGCCGTCAGGCCAAGGCGGAGTGGGAGAAGTCCTTCCAGGAGTGGCGCAACAGCAACCCCGAGCGCGCCGCCGAGTTCGACCGCATCAGCAAGGGCGAGCTGCCCGAGGGCTGGGAGTCGGCGATCCCGGTGTTCGAGCCCGGCAAGGGTGTCGCCACCCGTGCCGCGTCCGGCAAGGTGCTCCAGGCGCTCGGCCCGGTGCTCCCGGAGCTGTGGGGCGGCTCGGCCGACCTGGCCGGCTCCAACAACACGACGATCGACAAGACGTCGTCGTTCCTCCCGGCGGGCAACCCGCTGCCGGAGGCGAACCCGTACGGCCGCACGATCCACTTCGGCATCCGCGAGCACTCCATGGCCGCGGAGATGAACGGCATCACGCTGCACGGCAACACCCGCGTCTACGGCGGCACCTTCCTGGTGTTCTCCGACTACATGCGCAACGCCGTACGGCTGTCGGCCCTGATGCACCTGCCGGTGACGTACGTGTGGACGCACGACTCCATCGGTCTCGGCGAGGACGGCCCCACCCACCAGCCGGTCGAGCACCTGGCCTCGCTGCGCGCCATCCCGGGCCTGAACGTGGTCCGCCCGGCCGACGCCAACGAGACCGCCATCGCCTGGCGAGAGATCCTCAAGCGGTACACGAAGGTCTTCGGCAAGGGTGCCCCGCACGGTCTGGCGCTGACCCGCCAGGGCGTGCCGGCGTACGAGCCCAACGAGGACGCCGCCAAGGGCGGTTACGTCCTGTTCGAGGCCTCGACGGGGACGCCCGAGGTGATCCTGATCGCGACCGGTTCCGAGGTGCACGTGGCCGTCGCGGCGCGCGAGCAGCTCGAGGCCGACGGGGTGCCGACGCGGGTCGTGTCGATGCCGTCCGTGGAGTGGTTCGAGGAGCAGGACCAGGGGTACCGGGACAGCGTTCTGCCCCCCGCGGTCAGGGCGCGTGTCGCGGTCGAGGCCGGCATCGGGCTCACCTGGCACAAGTACGTCGGGGACGCCGGTCGGATCGTTTCCCTGGAGCACTTCGGTGCTTCGGCCGACGGCAAGGTCCTTTTCGAGGAGTACGGCTTCACTGCGGAGAACGTGGCCGCGAAGGCGCGGGAATCCCTCGCTGCCGCCCAGCGCTGACGCTCACATACGACACGTAGGAGATGTAATTCCATGACAGACGCACTCAAGCGCCTCTCCGAGGAGGGCGTCGCGATCTGGCTGGACGACCTGTCGCGCAAGCGGATCACGTCCGGCAACCTCGCCGAGCTGATCGACCAGCAGCACGTCGTGGGCGTCACCACCAACCCGTCCATCTTCCAGAAGGCCATCTCGCAGGGCGACGGCTACGACCAGCAGCTGTCGGACCTCGCCGCCCGCAAGGTGACCGTCGAAGAGGCCGTCCGCATGATCACCACGGCGGACGTCCGCGACGCCGCCGACATCCTGCGCCCGGTCTTCGACGCCACGAACGGCCAGGACGGCCGCGTGTCGATCGAGGTCGACCCGCGTCTGGCCCACCACACCAAGCCGACGGTCGCCGAGGCCAAGCAGCTGGCCTGGCTGGTGGACCGGCCCAACACGCTGATCAAGATCCCGGCCACGATGGGCGGCCTGCCGGCCATCACCGAGGTGATCGGCCTCGGCATCAGCGTCAACGTCACGCTGATCTTCTCGCTGGAGCGCTACCGCCAGGTCATGGACGCCTACCTGTCGGGCCTGGAGCAGGCCAAGGAGAGGGGTCTGGACCTCTCCAAGATCCACTCGGTGGCCTCCTTCTTCGTGTCCCGCGTGGACACCGAGATCGACAAGCGGCTGGACGCGCTCGGCACCGACGAGGCCAAGGCCGCCCGCGGCAAGGCCGGCGTCGCCAACGCCCGGCTCGCCTACCAGGCGTACGAGGAGGTCTTCTCCTCGGACCGCTGGCTGGCGCTGGAGAAGGCGGGCGCCAACAAGCAGCGTCCGCTGTGGGCCTCCACCGGCGTGAAGGACCCGGCCTACAAGGCGACCCTGTACGTCGACGAGCTGGTCGCGCCGAACACGGTGAACACCATGCCGGAGGCCACGCTGCAGGCCACCGAGGAGAGCGGCCAGATCCGCGGCAACGCCGTCGCCGGGACCTACGAGCAGGCCCGCGCCGAACTCGACGCCGTCGAGAAGCTCGGGATCTCGTACGACGAGGTGGTGCAGCTGCTGGAGGAAGAGGGCGTCGAGAAGTTCGAGGCGTCCTGGAACGACCTGCTGAAGTCGACCGAGGCGGAGCTTCAGCGCCTCGCCCCCTCGGAGGGCTGACATCTTGTCGAGCAGCAACCCGCTGCGTGACCCCGCCGACCGACGGCTCCCGCGTATCGCGGGGCCGTCGGGCCTGGTCATCTTCGGCGTCACGGGCGATTTGTCACGAAAGAAGCTCATGCCCGCCGTGTACGACCTCGCGAACCGGGGTCTGCTGCCGCCGGGCTTCTCGCTGGTCGGTTTCGCCCGGCGTGAGTGGCAGCACGAGGACTTCGCCCAGGAGGTCCACGACGCGGTCAAGGAGCACGCCCGGACCCCCTTCCGCGAGGAGGTCTGGCACCAGCTCATCCAGGGCATGCGGTTCGTCCAGGGCACGTTCGACGACGACGACGCCTTCGAGCGGCTGCGCGACACCATCCAGGAGCTGGACAAGCAGCAGGGCACGGGCGGCAACTTCGCCTTCTACCTGTCGGTGCCGCCGCGCTCCTTCCCGGTGGTCATCCAGCAGCTGAAGAAGCACGGTCTCGCCGACCAGACGGGCGGCTCCTGGCGCCGCGCGGTCATCGAGAAGCCCTTCGGCCACGACCTGAAGTCGGCCGAGGAGCTCAACAAGGTCGTGCACGAGGTCTTCGCCCCGGACCAGGTCTTCCGCATCGACCACTACCTGGGCAAGGAGACCGTCCAGAACATCCTGGCGCTGCGCTTCGCCAACACGATGTTCGAGCCGATCTGGAACCGGTCCTTCGTGGACCATGTGCAGATCACGATGGCCGAGGACATCGGCATCGGCGGCCGGGCGGGCTACTACGACGGCATCGGCGCCGCCCGTGACGTCATCCAGAACCACCTGCTCCAGCTGATGGCCCTGACGGCCATGGAGGAGCCCGCCTCCTTCGACGCGGACGCGCTGGCCGCCGAGAAGACCAAGGTGCTCGGTGCCGTACGGCTGCCGAAGGACCTGGGCCGGGACACCGTGTTCGCGCAGTACGCGGCCGGCTGGCAGGGCGGTGCGAAGGCGGTCGGCTACCTCCAGGAGGAGGGCATCGACGCCAAGTCGAAGACCGACACCTACGCCGCGGTCAAGCTGGAGGTCGACAACCGCCGCTGGGCGGGCGTCCCCTTCTACCTGCGCACCGGAAAGCGCCTCGGCCGCCGGGTCACCGAGATCGCGGTGGTGTTCCAGCGGGCGCCGCACTCCCCCTTCGACCACACGGCGACGGAGGAGCTGGGCAAGAACGCGATCGTGATCCGCGTCCAGCCGGACGAGGGCGTCACGGTCCGCTTTGGCTCCAAGGTGCCCGGCACCTCCATGGAGATCCGGGACGTGTCCATGGACTTCGCCTACGGCGAGTCGTTCACGGAGTCCAGCCCGGAGGCGTACGAGCGCCTCATCCTGGACGTCCTGCTCGGCGACTCGAACCTCTTCCCGCGCACGGAGGAGGTCGAGCTGTCCTGGAAGATTCTCGACCCGATCGAGGAGTACTGGGACAAGAACGGCACTCCGGCCCAGTACCCCGCCGGTACCTGGGGGCCCGTCGAGGCGGACGAGATGCTCGAGCGAGACGGACGGAGCTGGCGCCGGCCATGAAGACAGACCTGACGGACACCACGGCCAGCAAGATAAACAAGGCCCTCGTCCAGAGCCGCCGGGCCATCGGCACGCCTGCCGTGGGCATGGTGCTCACGCTGGTCATCGTGACGGACGAGGAGAACGCGTACGACGCGCTCAAGGCCGCCAACGACGCCTCGCGCGAGCATCCCTCGCGCACGCTCGTGGTCATCAAGCGCGTCTCGCGTTCCCCCCGGGACCGCACGAAGTCCCGGCTGGACGCCGAGGTGCGGGTGGGCGCGGACGCGGGCACCGGCGAGACGATCGTGCTGCGGCTGTACGGCGATGTCGTCGGCCACGCCCAGTCGGTGGTCCTGCCGCTGCTGCTGCCGGACGCGCCGGTGGTGGTCTGGTGGCCGGTGGACGCGCCGCTGGACCCGGCCAGCGACCCGCTGGGCGCCCTGGCCCAGCGCCGGGTGACCGACACCTACGCCTCCGAGCAGCCGGTACGGGACCTTGAGGCCCGGGCCGGCGCCTACACCCCCGGCGACACGGACCTGTCGTGGACCCGCATCACGCCCTGGCGCTCGATGCTGGCCGCGGCGCTGGACCAGGTCACCTGCGAGGTCAAGGGCGTCGAGGTGGAGGGCGAGGAGTTCAACCCGAGCTGTGAGCTGCTGGCGATGTGGCTCGCGGACCGGCTCGACGTCCCCGTGAAGCGGTCGCTGTCGGCGGGCCCCGGTCTGACGGCGGTACGGATGGCCACCGACTGCGGTCCGATCGTGCTGGACCGGGCGGACGGCTCGCTGGCGACGCTGTCCATCGAGGGCCAGCCCGACCGTGCCGTGGCGTTGAAGCGGCGGGACACGGCCGAGCTGATCGCGGAGGAGCTGCGGCGGCTCGACCCGGACGACACCTACGCCTCGGCGCTGAAGTTCGGGGTGGAGCGGCTGAACGCGGAGGCCGAAAAGGCGGTGGCCGAAGAGGGGCCCGTCGCGGTGGAGACGCCCGTGGAGGAGGCCGCGAAGGCCCCCGCCAAGAAGGCCGCGAAGAAGGCTCCGGCGAAGAAGGCCCCCGCGAAGAAGGCGACGGCGAAGTGAGCACTCCGCAGCTGGTCGTGCACCACGACAAGGAGCTGATGGCGCAGGCCGCGGCGGCCCGGCTGATCACGAAGATCGTGGACGCCCAGACCTCCCGGGGCTCCGCGTCGGTGGTCCTCACCGGGGGCCGCAACGGCAACGGCGTGCTGGCCGCGCTGGCGGCGGCCCCGGCCCGGGACGCCATCGACTGGGGGCGCCTGGACCTGTGGTGGGGCGACGAGCGGTTCCTGCCCGAGGGGGATCCGGAGCGCAATGTCACGCAGGCCCGCGAGGCCCTGCTGGACTCGGTGCCCCTTGCCCCCGAGCGGGTGCACGCCATGCCCGCCTCGGACGGCCCGTACGGCGCCGACGCGGACGCGGCGGCGGCCGCCTACGCCGCCGAACTGGCCCGCGCGGCAGGCCCCGAGAACCACGGCGCGGTTCCGACGTTCGACGTCCTGATGCTGGGCGTCGGGCCGGACACGCATGTGGCGTCGCTGTTCCCGGAGCTGCCGGCGGTCCGCGAGACCGAGCGGACGGTGGTCGGCGTGCACGGCGCGCCCAAGCCCCCGCCGACCCGGATCACCCTCACCCTCCCGGCGATCCGGGCGGCCCGTGAGGTGTGGCTGCTGGCGGCCGGCGAGGACAAGGCCCAGGCCGCGGCCATCGCCCTGTCGGGCGCGGGCGAGGTCCAGGCCCCGGCGGCGGGCGCGCACGGCAGGCAGCGCACCCTGTGGCTGCTGGACACGGCGGCGGCCGGCCGGCTCCCGCGGTCGCTGTACCCGCCGGCGTCCGCGTAGGACGAAGAGCGGTGGGGGAGGCAACTCCCCCACCGCTCCTGCTACTTCACCGACCCGGCCATGACGCCCTGCACGAAGTGCCGCTGGAAGGCGAAGAAGACCACCACCGGCACCTGCGGCGGTGCGTCCTTCGCGCACCGCCTCGACGGTGATCTCGGGCAGCCCACTCTCCCACTGGTCGACCTTGCCCTGTTGCCCTCCCCCGCCGGCGGTGAAGTCCAGCCAGACAACTCCGCCCAGTTCGACGGCCTGCACGGCTTGGCCGCGGTGGTCGTCGGCACGGCCCTGGGGGCGCCGCTCGGGCGGTGGCTGATCGACGCCCAGGGCAGTTCGAGCGGCATCGGGGCCGCTCGCCGCGCTTCCGGCGGCTCGGGCCGCCCGGCGCCGGCTGACGGACACCTTGAGCGCCGTGGCCTGACGCACCCCGACGGCCGTCACACCCCGTAGGGCCCGTACGGATGGCCCTGCTGAGGAACGTACGGCGGCGGATCCGACGGCATCGGCGGAATCACCGTGGGCAGGGTCGCCGGATGCGCGTCCAGCCGTATGCCGTAGTACCGCTTCAGCCGCCCCATCTCCAGCAGCGCGATGCTCGTGACAGTCACCGGCGCCCCCAGGATGAACAGGATGCCCATCGCCAGGCCGAGGCCGTGCAGATCACCCGTGAGGAGATCGGGAAGGGCCATCAGCCAGGTCGTCACCGTGGCGAGCAGCGGCGGCAGACACCGGTGCACCGCGGCCGTGCCGAAGAAGTTGCCGGAGATCCGGAAGGCGCCCGCGGCGACGAAGCCGGTCATCCACAGCGCCGCGAGGCCGACCGGCAGCATCGCGAGGCCCCCGATCGCCGTGGACAGCTGGAACAGCAGCACCGTCGTGACGACCGAGCCGATGAACAGCAACAGCAGCTTCAGCGAGTTCATCAACGGCTGCCGCACCAGCCGCCAGTTGCCCGCGCGCCGCCAGCGGTAGAGCATCACGCCGACCGTGAGCGGCGTGATCAGCAGCAGCACCGCGGACGCGGTCAGCGCGTTCTCCAGGATCTCGTCGAATGCGAACCCGCCCTCGACGAAGGTGTAGACGCCCACCGCCGCGACCGCCCCGGCGATGATCCTGATCCGCTTCAGGGTCTCGACGGACGCATCGAGCGAGGCCGGTATCCACCGCGGGTGGAACATCGCCCGCGCCACCCGCTGCGGCTTCAGAAAGTCCCGCGCGGTCAGCGTGCCGCCGGTCCAACTCCCCTGAGGACTGGTCAACTTGCACTCCCCCGAGTGATCGTCTCCTTGATCGTCGGGGGAGTCTAGTGGAAGCGGGCGGCGCTTCGCCGCCCGCTTTCCGGCTCACCGTCCGCGCAGTTCCCGGTACTTGGCGACCAGTGCCCGGGAGGAGGCGTCCAGACCGGGGACGTCGGCGCCCTCGGTGAGGGCGGGCTCGACGCGCTTGGCGAGGACCTTGCCGAGTTCGACGCCCCACTGGTCGAAGGAGTCGATGTTCCACACCGCGCCCTGGACGAACACCTTGTGCTCGTAGAGGGCGATCAGCTGGCCGAGCACCGACGGGGTCAGTTCACGGGCGAGGATCGTGGTGGTCGGGTGGTTGCCCTGGAAGGTCTTGTGGCTGACCAGTTCTTCCGGCACCCCCTCCGCACGCACCTCCTCGGGAGTCTTGCCGAAGGCCAGCGCCTGGGTCTGGGCGAAGAAGTTCGCCATCAACAGGTCGTGCTGCGCCTTCAGTTCCTCGCTCAGTTCGGCGACCGGCTCGGCGAAGCCGATGAAGTCGGCCGGGATCAGCTTGGTGCCCTGGTGGATCAGCTGGTAGTAGGCGTGCTGCCCGTTGGTGCCGGGCGTGCCCCACACCACCGGCCCGGTCTGCCAGTCCACGGGTCGCCCGTCCCGGCCGACGTACTTGCCGTTGGACTCCATGTCGAGCTGCTGGAGGTAGGCGGTGAACCTGGACAGGTAGTGGCTGTAGGGCAGCACGGCATGCGACTGCGCGTCATGGAAGTTGCCGTACCAGATGCCCAGCAGGCCCAGCAGCAGCGGCACATTGGACTCGGCGGGGGCGGTCCTGAAGTGCTCGTCGACCAGCCGGAAGCCGTCGAGCATCTCGCGGAAGCGGTCCGGGCCGATGGCGATCATCAGGGAGAGGCCGATCGCCGAGTCGTAGGAGTAGCGTCCGCCGACCCAGTCCCAGAACTCGAACATGTTCGCGGTGTCGATGCCGAACTCCGCCACCTTCTCGGTGTTCGTCGACAGCGCCACGAAGTGCTTGGCGACCGCTTCCTGCCCGGCGTTCAGCTCGCCCAGCAGCCAGTTGCGCGCCGAGGTGGCGTTGGTGATCGTCTCGATGGTGGTGAAGGTCTTCGAGGCGATGACGAACAGCGTCTCCGCCGCGTCCAGGTCGCGGGTGGCCTCGTGCAGGTCGGCGCCGTCGACATTGGACACGAACCGGACCGTCAGCTCGCGGTCGGTGAACGCGCGCAGCACCTCGTACGCCATCGCCGGGCCGAGGTCGGAGCCGCCGATGCCGACGTTGACGACGTTCCTGATGCGCTTGCCGGTGTGCCCGGTCCAGGCGCCGGAGCGGACCCGGTCGGCGAAGTCGCTCATCCGGTCGAGGACCGCGTGCACACCCGGCACCACGTTCTCCCCGTCGACCTCGATGACCGCGTCCCGCGGGGCGCGCAGCGCGGTGTGCAGTACCGCCCGGTCCTCGGTGACGTTGATCTTCTCGCCGCGGAACATGGCGTCGCGCAGCCCGAACACGTCGGTGGCGGCGGCCAGCTCACGCAGCAGGCGCAGCGTCTCGTCGGTGACGAGGTGCTTGGAGTAGTCGATGTACAGATCGCCGACCTGGAGCGTGTAGCCGGTGCCGCGGCCGGGGTCGGCGGCGAAGATCTCGCGCAGGGCGAGCTCGCCGAGTTCCTCGCGATGCTTGGCCAGAGCGGTCCACTCGGGCGTCTGGTTGAGCCTGGTACGGCCGTCTTGGTTCATCTCGGACTTCAGCCTTCTTTCGTACCTGTCCCCGCTGTTCCCAACCTAATTGATCAGCACAGGTATGAGCGCGAGGAACGACAGGACGAAGAAGGCGGCCGTGAAACAGCTTCGGCCAGGCACCGTCCGGTGCCTGGCCGTTCATCGACTCCTAGATCTCGCCGCGCAGTTTGGCGAGCGCCTCGGCGAGAATCGCCTCGCCGTCCGCGTCGCTGCGCCGCTCCCGTACATACGCCAGGTGCGTCTTGTACGGCTCGGTGCGCGGCGGGTCCGGCGGGTTGTCCCGGTCCTGCCCTGCGGGGAAGCCGCAGCGCGGGCAGTCCCAGGTGTCGGGAACCTGCGCGTCGCTGGCGAAGCTGGGCTGGGTCTCGTGCCCGTTGGAGCACCAGAAGGAGATGCGCAGCCGGGGCGCGGACTCGCCACGCTCGGCCTCGCCCATCGGCCCCGCCCCGACCCGGCTTCCTCGGATCGCGTTGCCACTTGCCACGGTCGTAACTCCCTGCGTGATGGTGCCGCGAAGCGAGTCGGCGTTTCGCTTCGTTGCGAGCGCCTCAGTCTACGTAAGGCCCAACGCGCGTCCAGTGGTTGGAGTTACAGCTCCCACATCTAGACGCAAGCCCCATGATAGGCGGCGCTCAGCTGCGCGTACCGAACATGGGGCCTTACGTACGGATTGTGCGTGCCGGTCAGTTGTTCACCTTCATCAGAAGGGCGAGCACGACAATGCACGCGAACCAGAGCAGACCGACCACGACGGTGATCCGGTCGAGGTTGCGCTCGGCGACCGAGGAGCCGCCGACGGACGACTGCATGCCGCCACCGAACATGTCGGAGAGGCCGCCGCCCTTGCCCTTGTGCATCAGCACCAGCAGCATCAGCAGACCGCTGAACACGATCAGGGCGATCGAGAACCCCATAACCACGGCTGGACCAACTTCCTCGGATCTGGATGGACGACAGGGGCACAGCCACCGGGCTGTGCCCCCGCAAGGGTACGACGGATCGCCGCTACCGCATACTTACTGGTCGCGGAAGCGCACGATCTTGACGAACTCGTCGGCATCGAGCGAGGCGCCGCCGACCAGCGCGCCGTCGATGTCGGCCTGCGCCATGATCTCGGCGACGTTGCCGGACTTGACCGAGCCGCCGTACTGGATGCGGACCTTGTCGGCCAGCTCCTGGGTGTACAGCTCGGCGAGCTTGGCGCGGATGGCGGCGCAGACCTCCTGGGCGTCCTCGGCGCCGCAGACCTTGCCGGTGCCGATGGCCCACACGGGCTCGTAGGCGATCACGACGGTCTCGGCCTGCTCGGCCGGGAGGTCCTTCAGACCGCCCTCGACCTGGGCGAGGGTGTGGCTGACGTGGTTGCCCGCCTCGCGGACGTCCAGCTCCTCGCCGACGCACAGGATCGGGGTCAGGCCGTGCTTGTAGGCGGCCTTGACCTTGGCGTTGACGATCTCGTCGGTCTCGTCGTGGTACTGGCGGCGCTCGGAGTGGCCGACGGCCACGTACGTGCACTTCAGCTTGGCCAGCATCGCACCGGAGATCTCGCCGGTGTAGGCGCCGGAGTCCTGGGCGGACAGGTCCTGGGCGCCGTACTTGATCTTCAGTTTGTCGCCGTCGACCAGGGTCTGCACGGAGCGCAGGTCGGTGAAGGGCGGCAGGACGGCGACCTCTACGGCCTCGTAGTCCTTGTCGGCCAGGGCGAAGGCGAGCTTCTGGACGTGGGCGATGGCCTCGAGGTGGTTGAGGTTCATCTTCCAGTTGCCCGCCATCAGCGGCGTACGGGTGCTCATTGAGGGTCAGTCCTCCAGTGCGGCGAGGCCGGGGAGCGTCTTGCCCTCGAGGTATTCGAGGGAGGCGCCGCCGCCGGTCGAGATGTGGCCGAATGCGGTCTCGTCGAAGCCCAGGGTGCGGACGGCGGCCGCGGAGTCGCCGCCGCCGACGACCGTGAAGGCCGGGGAGTCGATGAGCGCCTGGGCGACCGACTTGGTGCCCTCGGCGTAGTCGGGGTGCTCGAAGACGCCCATGGGGCCGTTCCAGAAGACGGTGGCCGCGTCGGCGAGCTTCGAGGCGTACAGCTTGCGGGTCTCCGGACCGATGTCCAGGCCCTGCTGGTCGGCGGGGACGGCGTCCGCGGCGACGGTCGTGGGGTGGGTCGGGGCCTTGGCCTTCAGGTCCGGGAACTCGCCGGCGACGAGGACGTCGACGGGGAGGACCAGCTCGACGCCGTTCTCCTCCGCGCGCTCGATGTACTCCCGCACGGCCGGGACCTGGTCCTCCTGGAGGAGGGAGCCGCCGACCTCGTACCCCTTGGCCTTGAGGAAGGTGTACGCCATGCCGCCGCCGATGAGGATGCGGTCGGCCTTGCCGAGCAGCTGGTCGATGACGGCGAGCTTGTCGGAGACCTTGGCGCCGCCGAGCGCGACCACGTACGGGCGCTGGAGGTCGTCGGTGAGCTTCTTCAGGACGCCGACCTCGGTGGCGATGAGGTGGCCGGCGTAGTGCGGCAGCTTGCCCGGGAGGTCGAACACGGAGGCGTGCTTGCGGTGCACGGCGCCGAAGCCGTCGCCGACGTAGACGTCCGCGAGGGCGGCCAGCCGGTCGGCGAAGGCGGCGCGCTCGGCGTCGTCCTTGGCGGTCTCGCCGGCGTTGAAGCGCAGGTTCTCGATGACGGCGACGCGGCCGTCGGCGAGGCCCGCGACGACGGCCTGGGCGGACTCGCCGACGGTGTCGGTCGCGAACGCCACCTCCACGCCGAGGAGTTCACCGAGCCGGGCGGCGGCCGGGGCGAGCGAGAAGGCGGGGTCCGGGGCGCCCTTGGGGCGGCCCAGGTGGGAGGCCACGACCACCCGGGCGCCCGCCTCGGCGAGGGCCTTGACGGTGGGCAGGACGGCGCGGATGCGGCCGTCGTCGGTGATCGTGGCGCCGTCCAGCGGCACGTTGAGGTCGGCGCGGACGAAGACCCGCTTGCCGGTGACGCCTTCGGCGAGGAGTTCGTCGATCGTCTTCATTGAGAGGGCTCCCGAGAAGTGTTCGTGATGCTCGTGATCCTAAGAGGGCCGGTCGGTACGTGACACAGGGCCCGGGCGGCGCGTCCCTGCGCCGCCCGAGCCCTGCTGTCACATCGAAGTGCCTGCTCCGGGGATCAGAGCTGGTTGCCGACGAAGACCGTGAGGTCGACGAGGCGGTTGGAGTAGCCCCACTCGTTGTCGTACCAGCCGAGGATCTTCACCGTCTTGCCCTCCTGGACCATGGTCATGGAGGAGTCGAAGGTGCAGGAGGCCGGGTCACTGACGATGTCAGAGGAGACGATCTCGTCCTCGGTGTAGAACAGGTAGCCCTTCAGGTCGCCGTCGTCGGCGGCCTTCTTGAACGCGGCGTTGACCTCGTCCTTGGTGACCTCACGCTGGAGCTCGACCACCAGGTCGGTGGCGGAACCGGTGGGAACCGGGACGCGCATCGCGATGCCGTCGAGCTTGCCCTTGAGCTGCGGCAGGACCAGAGCGGTGGCCTTGGCGGCACCCGTCGTGGTCGGGATGATGTTCTCGGCGGCGGCGCGGGCGCGGCGCAGGTCCTTGTGCGGGAAGTCCAGGATGCGCTGGTCGTTGGTGTACGCGTGCACCGTCGTCATCAGGCCCTTGACGATGCCGAAGTTCTCGTCGAGGACCTTGGCCATCGGCGCCACACAGTTGGTGGTGCAGGAGGCGTTGGAGATGACGTGGTGGTTGGCCGCGTCGTACTTGTCCTGGTTGACGCCCATCACGATGGTGATGTCCTCGCCCGAGGCCGGAGCCGAGATGAGGACCTTCTTGGCGCCGCCGGCGATGTGCTTCTCGGCGTCGGCCTTCTTCGTGAAGATGCCCGTCGACTCGATGACGATGTCGACGCCGAGCTCGCCCCACGGGATGTCGGCGGGATTGCGCTCGGACAGGACCTTGATGGTGTGACCGTCGACCGTGATCGTGTCGGCGGTGTGGGTGACCTCCTGCTTGAGGCGGCCCAGAATCGTGTCGTACTTCAGCAGATGCGCGGTGGTAGCGGTGTCACCCAGGTCGTTGACAGCCACGATCTCGATGTCAGCACCCTGCTCCAGCAGTGCGCGGAAGTAGTTGCGACCGATACGACCGAAGCCGTTGATGCCTACGCGGATCGTCACGAACCGATCTCCTCGTTGGTACGCCGGCCATGCGGTGCCGGCGAGCTGTATTTGGGATGTCCCCGACCGCCTACGACCCTACCTCTCTGCGGCCCCCGAGGTGACATCGAGATGCCCCATACACGGGCAGGCGGTCCGTACCCGCCAGTAGGGGTACGGACCGCCCGTTCGTGCTATCGCCCCGTCATCGTGCGATCACGGAGTGTCGAGAGAGGTGAGGGCCTTGCGGATCAGGGCCGCACGGTCGGCCGGGGCGACGACGTGCTCCAGGCCGAAGCCCAGCAGCACGGTGTCGTCCGTGGTGACCGCGCCGTACGTCTGGAAGAGCCGGCCGACCCGCGCCCAGTCCTTGACGACCGCGGGGCTGCCCGCGGGCGGACCCGGGACGCGCCAGGCGCCGAGCGACGTCTCGAAGCCCTCGGTCTCGACGGCGGTGCCGCCGATCACGACCGAGGCGTTGTCGACGAGGACGCCTCGGCCACCGGAGCCGGGGTCACTGATGTAGCCGAGCGAGACCTCGACGGTCCGGCCCGCGTAGGCGGACAGGTCGAAGGAGACCTCCTGCCAGCCGGCCGACGCCCCGGTGAAGCTGTTCCAGGAGCCGCTGGTGCCGGTCGGCGTGCAGGCGCCGTCGGCGAGCGTCAGATACCGCTCGAGCGCGGGGTGGGCCTGGATGAAGTACCCGGCCGAGCACTCCTCGGGCACCGCGGTGCCGGTCGCGCCGCCCTGCTCCGGCAGCGTCGTCCAGTCGTCGCCGCCCGCCGTACGGGCCTCCAGGACCGCGTGGTCGTAGCCCGGCTCGGTGCTCCACAGCATGCGGGTGCGCAGGGTGGGTGCCTGCGCGGCGGTCACCGAGGTCAGGTCGATGGTGCGGGTCAGGCGGTTCCAGGCGTAGTCGCTGTGCGTGACGGCCGCCATGGAGCTGCCCTCGAAGGGGCCGTAGGGGTTGACGGTGCCCGGGTAGCGGCCCGCTCCGGCGCTCGCGAACTGCGGGAACCGGTCCACGGGCAGGGTCTCGGAGGTCACGCTGTAGGAACCGGCCGCGTTCAGCGGGTTGCCCGGCGCCCCGGCCAGCGTGCCCTTGGTGCCCGCGAGTTCACCGGCGCCCTCGAAGGCGGTGGCCCCGGGAAGGGACGTACGGCTGTAGGCGCCCAGGTAGTACTGGCTGAAGTCGTTGGACAGGTTGCCGCCGCCGAGGTCGACGCTGCCGCCGGCCTGTTCGCCGGCCTCGATCAGCCTGCCGCCCTCGTTGAGGAAGGCGCGCAGCTGGAGCTGGGTGGCGTTGCCCGGGACGCCGGCGCCCGTGTAGTGGACGACGGTGTCGAAGTGGCCGAGCACGCCGAGCGCGTCGGGCGCGCCCTGGGTGGCCACGTCCCAGACGGCGGCCTTGCGGCCGTTGGCCTTGAGCGCGTCGACGTAGAGCTGCGCCTGGGTGGCGGCCGCGCCCTCCTCGGCTACGACCAGGATGTCCGCGCGCGGGCGTTCGGCCACGGTGTAGGTGAAGCGCTCACTGGAGACCGGCTTTCCGCTCCTGGTCTCGCCGGTGAACCACACCTCGACCTTGTCCCCGGCATCGCCGTCGGCGACCTTGGCCCGGTACTCGTCGAAGTAGAGGTTGTCCTCACCGCCGTAGGTCTCGCCGCCCTTCCACGGCCGCAGCGCCATGTCGTGCGTACGGCCGCCGTTGACGCGGTACTTGAGCTCCTTGTCGCGCACGGACTTGCGGGCGACGACGGAGACCTCCTGGTCGGCGCCGCGGGAGTAGGACGTGGTGAACGGCGCCGGGGTGAAGTCGGCGGCCTTCAGGCCGACCGAGGAGGACGGCCGGTCCGGGTGGGCGGCGGACTCGGCGACGGAGAGCGCGAACGGGACGTTCTTGGCGAACTCCTGCTGGATCAGCTTCTCGTCGTCCGGGAAGTTGAAGATGGACTGGCAGTCGCCGGGCAGCCAGGCGTCGTTCGGGTCGACGTTCGAGACGGTCTGGCAGGTCGACATCTCGGGCGTGAACATCGCCAGGCCGTTGACGTTGGCGGCGTGTCCGTCCGCCTCGCCGTTGGTGGTGTACAGCTCGGAGGAGACCTGCGGGTGGTAGCCCGGGACGGCGGGGTTCTCGGGGGTGCCCGCGAGCGCCTTGTACATCACGTCGTCGGGGGTGTGCGTGGCCACCTGCCAGCCGACGCCGTAGAGGATGAGTTCGGCGGCCGAGTGGTAGTTGATGCCGAGTTCGAAGCCGATGCGCTTCTGGAGGGCGTCGATCGCCTTGGTCTCGGGTTCGGAGCCGGGGGCGTCACCGCGGTAGGTCTGGCTGGTGGGGTTCGGGGACGAACCCTCGTCGTCGTAGCCCCACTTGTAGGCGAAGTTGCGGTTCAGGTCGACGCCGTCGCCGGTGCTGATGGTGCCGTCGCCGTTGACGTCCCGCATGTTCTTGCGCCACAGGCGGTCGCCCGCCTCCTCGAAGGTGTGGTCGTAGCCGTCGGGGTTGGCCGAGATCACGAACCACAGCTCGGTGGTGTCGACGATCTTCTTGATCCGCTTGTCGGTCCGGTAGTTGTCCAGGTAGTGGTGCATCAGCCGCCGGGTCATCTCCGGGGTGATCCACTCCCGCGCGTGCTGGTTGGACATGTAGAGCACGGAGGGCTTGGCGCCGTCCTTGGACTTCTTGGCGTTCTTGGTGAGCTTCAGCGCCAGGATGTCCTGGCCCTGGACGGTCTTGCCGAGGGAGACGACCTTGGTGAGGCCGGGGTTCTCCTGCCCGGCGCGGAGGATCTCCTCCTTCAGGCCGCCGCTGCCGCTGTAGGGCCGGTAGACGCCCTCGGCAGCCGCCTCGACGCGCCGCTCGGCCTTGGCGGACAGGGTGTGCTCGGTGAGTTCGACGCCCTGTTTCTCCAGCTTCTCGGCCTGCTGGTCGGTGAGGTAGACCTCGATGGTGGCGGTGCCCTTCTCGGGCGCCTGCTCACTGAGTTCGTGGCCGTCCTGCCCGGCGGCCAGCAGCAGCGGGATCTGCTTCTTGGTGACCTCGGCGCGGAAGACCTTGACCTCGTCGGCGTCCGGTGCGTCCGAACTGCCGTTCTGTGCCTGGGCGATGGGTGCGATGCTCGCTCCGCCGATCAGGAGCGCGCCGACAGCGAGGATCGATCTCGCTCTGTGTCTCATGAACCCCCCTTGCGTGGGTTCGCCACGTCAGCGAACAGATGCCAGGCTCATGACACTTCATGATCGAGTCAAGGGTGCCTCATGATCGAGTCAGGGGTGTGTCGAGCACCCGAAAACGCCGGTGACCGTCGCCCGTTGGGGCGCGGTCACCGGCGTGTCGAGCGGGGCGTCAGCCCACGAGGTTGTCGGCCATCTCCTCGGTGATGCTGGACTCGGTGCCGGGGATGCCGAGATCCTGGGCGCGCTTGTCGGCCATCGCGAGCAGCCGGCGGATGCGGCCGGCGACGGCGTCCTTGGTCAGCGGCGGGTCGGCGAGCGCGCCGAGCTCCTCCAGGGAGGCCTGCTTGTGCTCCATGCGCAGCCGGCCGGCGGCGGCGAGGTGCTCGGGGACCTCCTCACCGAGGATCTCCAGGGCGCGCTGGACGCGGGCACCGGCGGCGACGGCCGCCCGCGCGGAGCGGCGCAGGTTGGCGTCGTCGAAGTTGGCGAGGCGGTTCGCCGTGGCGCGGACCTCGCGGCGCATCCGGCGCTCCTCCCAGGCCAGCACCGACTCATGGGCGCCGAGCCGGGTGAGCAGGGCGCCGATCGCGTCGCCGTCGCGGACGACGACCCGGTCCACCCCGCGCACCTCACGGGCCTTGGCGGCGATGGACAGCCGGCGGGCGGCGCCGACGAGCGCGAGCGCGGCCTCGGGGCCCGGGCAGGTCACCTCCAGGGAGGAGGAGCGGCCGGGCTCGGTGAGCGAGCCGTGCGCCAGGAAGGCGCCGCGCCAGGCGGCCTCCGCGTCACAGGTGGCGCCGGAGACGACCTGCGGGGGCAGCCCCCGGATCGGGCGGCCCCGTCCGTCGACCAGGCCGGTCTGCCGGGCCAGCTGGTCCCCGCCGGCGACCACGCGCACGACGTAGCGCGAGCCGCGGCGCAGTCCGCCCGGTGCCATCACGATCAGTTCGGAGCTGTGGCCGAAGATCTCCAGGATGTCCCGCTTGAGCCGGCGGGCCGCCATCGCGGTGTCCAGCTCCGCCTCGATCACGATGCGCCCGCTGACCAGGTGAAGGCCGCCGGCGAACCGCAGAATGGCGGAGACCTCCGCCTTCCTGCAGCAGGTCCGGGTGACGGGGAGCCGGGAGATCTCGTCCTTCACCGCTGCCGTCATCGCCATGGGCCGATCCTTCCATGCATCCGAAAAATACGGTCGTACGCGGCGGCCAGCAGCTCCGGGTCGTGCCGTGGAGATCCGTCCCCCCGTGCGACCGGAGCCAGCTCGACCGCGGCCCCGAGCCGCTTGGCGGCCTCGGTCAGCACCTCGCGGTCGGGCACGGCTGCCTCGTCGGCCAGCACCACGTCCAGGGCGAGTTTAGGGGCGTGTCGTCCCAAAACCTCCAAATGACGCTGCGGGGAGAAGCCTTCGGTTTCTCCGGGCTGGGGGGCGAGGTTCAGCGAGAGCACCCGGCGGGCCTTCGTCTCCGTCAGCGCGTCCAGCAGCTGGGGCACCAGCAGATGCGGGATGACCGAGGAGAACCAGGACCCCGGGCCCAGCACCACCCAGTCCGCGTCCCGCACGGCCTCGACGGCCTCGGGGACGGCGGGCGGGTCGAGCGGCACCAGGTGCACGGACTGCACCTCACCGGGGGTGAGGGCGACGGTGGCCTGGCCGCGCACGGTGTCCACGTCCTCGGGCCGCTCCGGGTCGTGCCCCTTGACCAGGGCCTGCAGCTCCAGGGGTACGGCGGACATGGGCAGCACGCGCCCGTGCGCGCCGAGCAGCTTGCCGACCAGGTCCAGGGCCTGGACATGGTCGCCGAGCTGTTCCCACAGGGCGACGATGAGCAGATTGCCGACCGCGTGGTCGTGCAGGTCGCCCTGGGAGGCGAAGCGGTGCTGGATCACCCGCGACCAGGTCTGGCCCCAGTCGTCGTCGCCGCACAGCGCGGCCAGCGCCTTGCGCAGATCGCCGGGTGGCAGCACCCCCAGCTCGTCGCGCAGCCGCCCGCTGGAGCCGCCGTCGTCGGCGACGGTGACGACGGCGGTCAGGTCACCGGTGATCCGGCGCAGCGCGGCGAGCGAGGCGGACAGCCCCATGCCGCCGCCGAGGGCGACGACCTTGGGCTGGGTGCCCCGGCGGCGCGGTCGGCCGCCACGGGCCTCGACGGGCCGGCCGATCCGTCCTTCCGGCACCACCCGGCCGACCCTGATCAGCCGCGGAGTACGTCCTGTCATTCGCGTCCCATGTCCCGGTGGACGACCACTGTCTCCACACCCTGCGCGGCGAGCCGTGCGGCGAGCTTCTCCGAGGTGGCCACCGAACGGTGCTTGCCTCCGGTGCAGCCGACCGCGATGGTCACATAGCGTTTGCCCTCACGACGGTAGCCTGCGGCAATCAGCTGCAGCAGCTCGGTGTACCGGTCGAGGAACTCCTTGGCGCCGGGCTGGTTGAAGACGTACGCCGACACCTCCTCGTTCAGACCGGTGTACGGCCGCAGTTCCGGGACCCAGTGCGGGTTCGGCAGGAACCGCATGTCGACGACCAGGTCGGCGTCGACGGGCAGGCCGTACTTGAAGCCGAAGGACATCACGGTGGCCCGCAGCTCGGGCTCCTCCTCGCCCGCGAACTGGGCGTCCATCTTGGCGCGCAGCTCGTGCACGTTCAGGCTGGAGGTGTCGATCACCAGGTCGGCGTCGCCGCGCAGCTCGCGCAGCAGCTCGCGCTCGGCGGCGATGCCGTCGACGATCCGGCCGTCGCCCTGGAGCGGGTGCGGGCGGCGCACCGACTCGAAGCGGCGTACCAGCGCCTCGTCGGAGGACTCCAGGAAGACGATCCGCCGGGTGACGCCACGGGTGTCGAGGTCGGCGAGCGACTCGCGGAGGTTGTCGAAGAAGCGGCGCCCGCGGACGTCGACGACGACCGCGATCCGGGCGACATTGCCCTGGGAGCGGGCGCCGAGCTCCACCATGGTGGGGATCAGCGCCGGCGGCAGGTTGTCGACGACGAACCAGCCGAGGTCCTCCAGACACTTCGCGGCGGTCGAGCGGCCGGCTCCGGACATGCCGGAGATGATCACCAGCTCGGGGATGGTGGCCTCGGGGACCGCGGCGGTGTCGCCGGCCGTACTCACCTGTGCTCCGTTCTCCTGGGGTGTCTGCTGCGGGGTCCGATCATCGCCCGATTCCATGTGGGCCTGATCTCGCTCCGCTGTGGGCTTCTCCTGCTCGGTCATGTCTCCTGCCCCCGTCGTTCGTCCGGGGTGCCCGCGGTCACGGGCTCCCCCGGGGTGCCCGCGGTCGTCTCGGGCGCCCCGTCCTCGGTGTCTTCCATGATCTCTCCAGTCGCCGTGTTCACGGCGGGCGCGGCCGGGGCCGCCTGGGCGAAGGCCGCGGCAATGGTCTCGGCCGTTTTACGACCTATGCCCGGAACTTCACAGATCTGGTCGATTGTCGCCGATCGCAGCCGTTTCACCGAACCGAAGTGCTTGATCAGCGCCTGCTTGCGGGTCTCGCCGAGGCCCGGTACGTCGTCCAGGGGGCTGGACCGGAAGCGCTGGGCGCGCTTGGTGCGCTGGTAGGTGATGGCGAAGCGGTGGGCCTCGTCACGGATGCGCTGGAGCAGATACAGGCCCTCGCTGGTGCGCGGCAGGACCACCGGGTCGTCCTCCCCGGGCACCCAGACCTCCTCCAGGCGCTTGGCCAGGCCGCACACGGCGATGTCGTCGATGCCCAGCTCGTCCAGGGCCCGCTTGGCGGCGGCGACCTGGGGCTGCCCGCCGTCGACGACGACGAGCTGGGGCGGGTAGGCGAACTTCCTGGGGCGGCCGTCGTCCTCGGTGAGGGCGTCCTCCCCCTCGGCCCACTCCCCCGTCCGCTCCTTCTCGGCCAGGTACCGCTTGAAGCGGCGGGAGATCACCTCGTGCATGGACCGGACGTCGTCCTGTCCCGCGAAGCCCTTGATCTGGAAGCGGCGGTACTCGCCCTTGCGCTGGAGGCCGTCCTCGAAGACGACCATGGAGGCCACGACGTCCTCGCCCTGGAGGTGGGAGATGTCGTAGCACTCGATCCGCAGCGGGGCGCTGTCCAGGCCCAGGGCGTCGGCGATCTCCTCCAGGGCGCGCGAGCGTGTGGTCAGGTCGGAGGCGCGCTTGGTCTTGTGCAGTCCGAGGGCCTGAAGAGCGTTGCGCGCGACGGTCTCCATCAGCGCCTTCTTGTCGCCGCGCTGCGGGATGCGCAGCGAGACGGACGACCCGCGGCGCTCGGTGAGCCACTCCTGGACCGGCTCCACCGGGTCGGGCAGGGCCGGGACGAGGACCTCCTTGGGCACGGAGTCCCCGCTCTCCTCGCCGTAGAGCTGCTGGAGGGCGTGCTCGACGAGGGCGCCGGTGGTGATCTCCTCGACCTTGTCGGTGACCCAGCCGCGCTGGCCGCGCACGCGTCCGCCGCGGACGTGGAAGATCTGCACGGCGGCTTCCAGCTCGTCCTCGGCGACGGCGATCAGGTCGGCGTCGGTCGCGTCGGCCAGCACGACCGCGTTCTTCTCCATGGCCTTCTTCAGGGCCCCGATGTCGTCGCGCAGACGCGCGGCCCGCTCGTATTCCATCTCGTCGGCCGCCTGGACCATCTGCTTCTCCAGCCGGCGCAGATACGTGCCCGTGCGGCCGGCCATGAAGTCGCAGAACTCGTCGGCCAGTTCGCGGTGCTCCTCGGGCGAGACCCGGCCGACGCAGGGCGCTGAGCACTTGCCGATGTAGCCGAGCAGACAGGGGCGGTCGGTGCGGGCGGCGTTCTTGAAGACCCCGGCGGAGCAGGTGCGCACCGGGAAGACGCGCAGCAGCAGATCCACGGTGTCGCGGATCGCCCACGCGTGGGCGTACGGCCCGAAATAGCGCACGCCCTTCTTCTTGTGACCGCGCATCACCTGCACCCGCGGGAACTGTTCGCTCATCGTCACCGCGAGGTAGGGGTAGCTCTTGTCGTCGCGGTACTTGACGTTGAACCGGGGGTCGTACTCCTTGATCCAGGAGTACTCCAGCTGGAGCGCCTCCACCTCCGTGGACACCACCGTCCACTCCACGGACGCCGCCGTGGTGACCATGGTGCGGGTGCGGGGGTGCAGGCCCGCCAGGTCCTGGAAGTAGTTCGCCAGGCGCTGGCGCAGGCTCTTCGCCTTTCCGACGTAGATCACCCTGCGGTGCTCGTCACGGAACCTGTAGACCCCGGGGGAGTCCGGGATCTGTCCCGGCCTGGGGCGGTAGCTGGAGGGGTCGGCCATGTTTCACACCCTACTGGCGAGGGGTGACAGCGCGACGAGGCTGTGGACAACGCCGACGGACCGCCATGGGCACGGTTGGGCATCAGGTGTTGTCGGGGCTTGGTCAACACGCTTCAATGCGGGGGAACTCGGGCCCGGCCTCTGCCGCCCGCGCGAACGGTCCGACCAGCCGTCGTGAACGCTGCCCAGAAAGGCCCCCGCATGCCGCACGCCACTCAGCAGGCGGACGTCGCCGCCGTCACCGCGGTGCCGGACGTGGCCGGGGTCACGCACGCGGACCCGGCCCTGGACGCGGTGCTCAGCGGCGGCCCCTTCCACGTCGCCCTGCGCGCCGCCATCGCCGCGCGCGGGCTGCCGCTCCAGCGCGTGCAGCACCATCTGTCGCGCTACGGGGTCAAGGTCGGCGTCACCAGCCTCAGTTACTGGCAGCAGGGCGCCCGCCGGCCGCAGCGCCCCGAGTCGCTGCGTGCGGTGCGGGCGCTGGAGGAGATCCTCCAGCTGCCGGAGGAGTCGCTGATCCGGCTGCTGGCGGAGGGCGACGAGCCGGCCGCGGGGCGGCCCGCGGTCCGCTCCTACCGCTCCCTGGTCGAGGCCGACGGCGTCCTGGCGGGGCTGCTGGCCGAGCTGGACGCGCCGGTCGACGGCGGGCTGCACACCCTGGGGCTGCACGAGCGGGTGCGGATCGGCGCGCGGCGGGAACTGGCGGGCCGCGAGGCGCACCACATCGTGCGCGCCCACCGGGACGGCGTCGACCGCTGCACGGCCGTGTACCACGGCGACCCCGGCTGCACGCCGGACCTCATGCGCGTGCAGGCCCTGGAGAACTGCCGCACGGGCCGCGTCCGGTATCACCACGACACCGGCGTCCTCGTCGCCGAGCTGCTCTTCGACACCCGCCTGCGCTCCGGCGACACCTTCCTCTTCCGGTACGGCGTCGAGGACGGCACCGCCGGGGTGTCCCACGAGTACGCGCGCGGGTTCGGCGTCCCGGGCGGCCAGTACGCACTGCAGATCCGCTTCGACGAGCACTGTCCGCCGGTGCGCTGCCACCGGTTCGCCCAGCACTCGGCCGCGGCCCCGCGCAGCGGGCGTCAGGAGCTCCCGCTCAGCCCGCGGCACCATTCGGTCCACCTCGTCGAGCCCCGGCTGCGGACGGGGATCGTGGGGATCGGCTGGGACTGGGCGGAGTGAGCGGGCCGGGGCGAGAGCCCCGGCCGGCCCCCGGCTAGGCGGTGGGGGCCGGGCCCGCCACGATCCGGCCGCCCTCGGCCCGTACCGGCAGCTCCTTCAGCGGCGCGCTCGCCGGCTCGTGCAGCACCTCGCCGCTCGTGGCGTCGAACTCGCTGCCGTGGCAGGGGCAGACGAGCTTCGTCCCGTCCAGCTTGTTGATGGGGCACAACGCGTGCGTGCAGATCGTGCTGTACGCCTTCAGGGCGCCGTTCGCGTCCCGGCTGACGACCACCTTGTGCTCGCGGTACAGCTTCGCGCCGCCCTTGGGGACCTCGCTCTCCGCGCCGAGGTCGACGGGCGCGCTCGGCTCGGCGTCCGTCGTCCCGCCGCCCGGTGAGCAGGCGGCCAGGCCGAGCCCGGCGACTGGGGTGAGGGCCGCTCCGCGCAGGACGGTACGACGGGTCGGGGTCGGGCGGCCGGGCATAGGGGGCTCCACTGGTCAGAGGGCGGGCAGGGCGACGATACCCGGCCGGGGAGGGCGGGCCCGGCGGCGGGGCGAGCGGAGACGAGGGACGGCGATACCCGTGACGTAAACGCTTGCGCAAGCGTTTACGTCTGCCGCTGAATGGGATACCTTCCCGGCCAGAAGCAGCGAGAGCAGCGCCCGGAGGGAGAGGAACCCGATGCCGACGATGGCCGACGTGGCCCGTGACGCGGGTGTCTCCGTGGCGACCGTCTCGCATGTGCTCAACGACACCCGCCCGGTGCTCCCCCACACCCGGCAGGCCGTCCTGGACGCCATCGACCGGCTCGGCTACACCCCGAACTCCCTGGCCCGCTCCCTGGTGACCGCGCGCACCCGGTCCATCGGCCTCGCGGTGTCGGCGATCAGCAACCCCTACTTCACGGAGATCCTGCAGGGCGTCGAGGCGGGTGCCCTGGAGCACGGTTACAGCCTGCTCATCGCCGACCCGCACGACGACCCCGGCCACGAGTGCAAGGTCGTGCATCTGCTGCACGAGCGGCGGGTGGACGGCATGATCGTCGCGCCGTCCGCGGACCCGCGCGAGCTGCTGGCTTATCTGCGGCGGCACGACGTCCCGACGGTGTTCCTCGACCGGCTGGTCGACGACGGGGCCGCGCCGCACTTCGACCAGGTGTGCGCGGCGGGCGCCGAACCCACGACCCGGCTGGTCACCCATCTCGCGGAGCTGGGTCACCGGCGGATCGGCCTGGTCGCGGGGCGCCCCGGGCTCAGCACCACCAGCGAGCGGATCACCGGCTACCGGCACGGTCTGGCGTACGCCGGTCTCGCCCACGACGAGCGCCTGATCGCGCACGGCGACTCCGAGTCCCCCGGCGGCGAACGCGCGACCGCCGCCCTGCTGGACCTCGCCGCGCCGCCCACGGCCCTGGTGACCGCCAACAACGCGATGACCATCGGCGCCCTGCGCGCCCTGCGCGAGCGCGGCCTGTCCGTGCCCGACGACATCGCCCTGTGCTGCTTCGACGACTTCGCCTGGGCCGACCTGTTCTCACCCCGGCTCACCGCGATCGCCCAGCCCAGCAAGGAGCTCGGCGCCCAGGCCGTACGGGTTCTGCTGGACCGGCTCGCCGAGCCGGACCGGCCCGCCCGGACCGTGCGGCTCGACTGCGCCTTCGTCCACCGCACCTCGTGCGGCTGCCCCGAGCAGCCGCCGGACCTCCCGCACCTGCCGAAAGGAACCGCCTCGTGATCGTCGTCGCCGGTGAGGCACTGATCGACCTCGTGCCGCAGGGCACGGGCGCCCTGGCGAGCCTGCGGCCGGCGCTCGGCGGCGGCCCCTTCAACACGGCCGTCGCCCTCGGCCGCCTCGGCTCCCCCACCGCCTTCTGCTCCCGCACGTCCTTCGACGCCTTCGGCGAGGCCCTGCTGGACGGGCTGCGGCGGGACGGGGTGGATGTGTCGGCCGTCCAGCGCGGACCCGAGCCGACGACGCTCGCGGTCGCCACCGTCGACGAGGGAGGTTCGGCCGCCTACTCCTTCTACGTCGACGGCACCGCCGACCGGCTGTTCACCGCGCCCGCCGCGCTGCCGCAGGGCACGCGCGCGGTGTCCTTCGGGACCTGCTCGCTCGTCCTGGAGCCGGGCGCCACCGCCTACGAGGAGCTGATGCGGGCGGCCGCCGCGCAGGGTGTGTTCACCGCCCTCGACCCGAACATCCGCCCGGGGCTGATCCCCGACCCGGACGCCTACCGGGCCCGGTTCCGCGGCTGGCTGCCGTCGGTGTCGCTGCTCAAGCTGTCCGCGGAGGACGCCGAGTGGCTCGGCGGCACCCCGCGCGAGTGGCTGGCCGAGGGCCCCGCGGCCGTGGTGGTCACCCGTGGCGGTGACGGGCTCACCGTCTTCACCCGGGACGGCGGGGAGCACGCGGTGCCGGGCGAGAAGGTCGACGTCGTGGACACGATCGGGGCCGGGGACACGGTGAACGCGGCCCTGCTGCACGGGCTGGCCGTCCGCGGCGCGCTGTCTCCTCGGGCGCTGACGGGGCTCGGCGCGGACGACTGGACGGGCCTGCTGCGGTTCGCGGCCCGCGCGGCGGCGATCACCTGCTCGCGCGCGGGCGCGGAACCGCCGTACGCCTCCGAACTGGACGGGGTGCCGGACGCCGGCTGAGACGCGGCGCGCTTCCGCGGTCGACGCAGGAAGAGGCTCGGCGCGCTCTCGCGGTCGACGCAGGAAGAGGCTCGGCGCACTTCCAGCCGACGCCTGAAGAGGGTCAGCGCGCCCCGCCGCCGACGTCAGTCGAAACGCGGAGCGCCCCCCAGTCGACGCCAGTCGAGACACGGCACGCTCCTCAGCCGACACCCGCAGAGACGGCACACCCACCCCGGACGCCACCGACCGACACGGCACACCCCCAGCCGACGTCAGCCGAAACACGGCACGCCCCGCGCCCGACACCCGCAGAGACGGCACACCCACCCCGGACGCCACCGACCGACACGGCACACCCCCCAGTCGGCGCAAGCCGAGACGCGGCGCGCCCCCGCGGGAGGATTCCGCGGGGGCGCGTGGCCGGGTGGGGTCGGACGGGCTCAGGCCTTGCGGGCCCGGGTCGCCTTCTTCGCCGGTGCCGCCTTCTTGGTGGCTCCGGCGGCCTTCTTGGCGGCCGTGCCGTCGGCGGCCGTGGACTTGGTGGTCCGGGCGGTGGCCGTCTTCTTCGCCACCGACTTGGCCGCGACCGTCTTCTTCGCCGCCGCCCTGCGCGGGGCCCGCACGGAGGACGCGTCGCTGATCCGGTCGGCGCCGAGGATCTCCCGCAGGAACTTGCCGGTGTGGCTGGCCGGGACCGCGGCGACCTCCTCGGGCGTGCCCTCGGCGACGACCAGGCCGCCGCCGGCGCCGCCCTCGGGGCCCATGTCGACGACCCAGTCCGCGGTCTTGATCACATCGAGGTTGTGCTCGATGACGATGACCGTGTTGCCCTTCTCGACCAGGCCGGACAGGACCTTCAGCAGCTTGCTGATGTCCTCGAAGTGCAGACCGGTGGTCGGCTCGTCGAGAACGTAGACCGTACGGCCGGTGGAACGCTTCTGGAGCTCACTGGCGAGCTTCACGCGCTGGGCCTCACCGCCGGACAGGGTGGTCGCGGACTGGCCGAGGCGGACGTAGCCGAGACCGACGTCGTTGAGCGTCCTGAGGTGGCGGTTGATCGCCGGGACGGCCTCGAAGAAGTCCATGGCCTCCTCGATCGGCATGTTCAGGATCTCGGCGATGTTCTTGCCCTTGTAGTGGACCTCCAGGGTCTCCCGGTTGTACCGGGCGCCGTGGCAGACCTCGCACGGGACGTAGACGTCCGGGAGGAAGTTCATCTCGATCTTGATGGTGCCGTCGCCCGCGCAGTTCTCGCAGCGGCCGCCCTTGACGTTGAAGGAGAACCGGCCCGGCATGTAACCGCGGACCTTCGCCTCGGTGGTCTCGGCGAACAGCTTGCGGACGTGGTCGAAGACGCCGGTGTACGTCGCCGGGTTGGACCGCGGGGTGCGGCCGATGGGCGACTGGTCGACGTGCACGACCTTGTCGACGAGGTCGTCGCCCTCCACGCGCGTGTGCCGCCCCGGAACGCTGCGGGCGCCGTTGAGCTCGCGCGCCAGGTGCGTGTACAGGATGTCGTTGACCAGCGTCGACTTGCCGGAGCCGGACACGCCGGTGACGGCGGTGAACAGGCCCAGCGGGAAGGACACGTCGATGTCCTGGAGGTTGTTCTCCCGGGCGCCGTGCACCGTGAGCCGGCGGGACGGGTCCTGCGGACGCCGGATGTCGGGCAGCGGGATGGCCTTCTTGCCCGCGAGGTACTGGCCGGTCTGCGACTCGGTGTTGGCGAGCAGTTCCTTCAGCGAGCCGCTGTGCACGACCTTGCCGCCGTGCTCGCCCGCGCCGGGGCCGATGTCGACGATCCAGTCGGCGACCTTGATGGTGTCCTCGTCGTGCTCCACGACGATGAGCGTGTTGCCCATGTCGCGCAGCCGGACCAGGGTCTCGATCAGCCGGTGGTTGTCGCGCTGGTGCAGACCGATGGACGGCTCGTCGAGGACGTACAGCACACCGACGAGGCCGGAGCCGATCTGGGTGGCCAGGCGGATGCGCTGGGCCTCGCCGCCGGAGAGGGTGCCGGCCGCGCGGTTCAGCGAGAGGTAGTCCAGGCCGACGTCGACCAGGAACCTGAGCCTCTCGTTGACCTCCTTCAGCACGCGCTCGGCGATCTTCTTGTCGCGGGCGTTGAGCTTCAGCTTGCCCAGGAAGTCCGCGCAGTCGCTGATGGACATCGCGGCGACCTCGGCGATCGACTTCTCCATCACGGTGACCGCGAGGACGATCGGCTTCAGGCGCGTGCCCTCACAGGTGGGGCAGGGCACCTCGCGCATATAGCCCTCGAAGCGCTCCCGGCTGGCGTCGGACTCGGATTCGCCGTGCCGGCGCTTGACGAACGGGACGGCGCCCTCGAAGGGCGTGGTGTACACGCGCTCCCGGCCGTACCGGTTGCGGTACCGGACCTCGATCTGTGTCTTGTGCCCGTACAGCAGCGCCTTCTTCGCGCGCTGCGGGAGCCCCGCGAAGGGGATGTCGGTCCGGAATCCCAGGGCGTCCGCGAGGGCGCTGATCAGCCGGCCGAAGTAGTCCTTGGTGTGCCCGTGGGACCAGGGATGGATGGCGCCCTCGTCGAGGCTCTTGTCCTCGTCCGGGACGATCAGCTCGGGGTCGACCTCCATGCGCGTGCCGATGCCGGTGCACTCGGGGCAGGCGCCGAAGGGCGAGTTGAAGGAGAAGGAGCGCGGCTCCAGCTCCTCGAAGGAGAGGTCGTCGTACGTGCAGTACAGGTGCTCCGAGAACATGCGCTCGCGCTCGGGGTCGTCCTCGGGGAGGTCGACGAAGTCGAGCACGACCATGCCGCCGGACAGGCCGAGGGCGGTCTCCACGGAGTCGGTGAGCCGGCGCTTGGCGGTGTCCTTCACCGTGAGGCGGTCGACGACCACCTCGATGGTGTGCTTCTCCTGCTTCTTCAGCGTGGGCGGGCTGGAGAGCTGGATCGTCTCGCCGTCCACCCGCGCGCGGGAGTAGCCCTTGGTCTGAAGGTCGGCGAAGAGGTCGACGAACTCGCCCTTGCGCTCGCGCACCAGCGGGGACAGCACCTGGAAGCGGCTGCCCTCGGGCAGCTCCAGGACCCTGTCGACGATGGCCTGCGGCGACTGGCGGGCGATGGGGCGGCCGCACTCGGGACAGTGCGGCTTGCCGATGCGCGCGAAGAGCAGGCGCAGATAGTCGTAGACCTCGGTGATGGTGCCGACCGTGGAGCGCGGGTTGCGCGAGGTCGACTTCTGGTCGATGGAGACCGCGGGCGACAGGCCCTCGATGAAGTCGACGTCGGGCTTGTCCATCTGGCCGAGGAACTGGCGGGCGTACGAGGAGAGCGACTCCACATAGCGCCGCTGGCCCTCCGCGAAAATGGTGTCGAAAGCCAGCGAGGACTTGCCCGACCCCGACAGGCCCGTGAAGACGATGAGCGAGTCGCGCGGCAGGTCGAGCGAGACATTCTTGAGGTTGTGCTCGCGCGCGCCACGGACGATGAGACGGTCGGCCACGCCGGTCCGCACCTTTCTTGAGAGAAGTGACAGGGGCGAGGCCCCCGTCTTTCCCAGACTAGGGGGAGCCACTGACAACGCCGGTCGGATTCCTGGATGCGTTAACAATCCCCGGCTCTCCAGCATGCCCGACGCCGCTTCCGACCATATAGCACGTGCATTCGAATTCCGGCACCGCTTCACCACCTTCACCCGAAGGTGTGGCCGGACTAAGGTCAGCAGCATGATTGATCACGCTCATGACCTGGCGTCTGTACGTGACGCGACCGAACGACTGCTCACCGCTGCCGCCAAGCTGGACAACGCCGCGGTCGCCCAGCCGTCACGGCTGCCCGGCTGGACCCGCGGCCATGTCCTCGCCCACCTCGCCCGCAACGCGGACGCCCTGGTGAACGTGCTCGAAGGGCGCCCCATGTACGTCTCCGCCGACGCGCGGGACGCCGACATCGAGCGGGACGCACCGCGCGCGCTGGACGTCCAGCTCGCGGACGTCCGCGAGAGCGCGGCCCGGTTCGCGCGGACCGGGGAGGCGCCCGCGGACTGGTCCCGGACCGTGGAGCTGCGCAACGGCGTCACCGACTCCGCGTCCCGGGTGCCGTTCCGGCGGTGGGTCGAGGTGGAGCTGCACCATGTGGACCTCGGGATCGGGTACGAGCTGGAGGATCTCCCCGAGGAGTTCGTCCGGCGCGAGAGTCACTTCCTCGCCGAGCGGTTCCTGGGCCACCCGGACGTCCCCTCTCTGGTGATCGAGGCGGAGGGCGGTCCGGTGCTGCGCAGCGGCCGTGCCGAGGGGGCGGCGATCACGGTCGGCGGGCGTCCGACGGACGTGATCGGCTGGCTCTGCGGCCGACGCGACGGATCGGCGCTCACGGCGGCCGGCGGACCCCTGCCGGCGCTTCCCCCGCTATAGGCTGCCGCCATGACGTACAGCGGAGAGGTGACGGTCGGGGGCCCGGCGGACGTGCACGAGCTCAAGGACCTGATGATCACCAAGATCGCGGTCGGTCCGATGGACAACAACTGCTATCTGCTGCGCTGCCGGGCGACGGACGAGCAGGTGCTGATCGACGCGGCGAACGACGCGGACGCGCTGATCGGCATGATCGGTGACGACGGCATCGCCGCCGTCGTCACCACCCACCAGCACGGCGACCACTGGCAGGCGCTCGCGCGGGTCGTCGCGGCCACGGGCGCGCGCACGTACGCGGGGCGTGCGGACGCCGAGGGCATTCCGGTGCCGACCGACGTCCTGGTCGACGACGGGGACGTGATCCGGGTGGGGCACGTGGAGCTCACCGCGCGCCACCTGGTCGGGCACACCCCGGGTTCGATCGCCCTCGTCTACGACGACCCGCACGGCCATCCCCATGTCTTCACCGGGGACTGCTTGTTCCCGGGCGGCGTGGGCAACACCCGCAAGGATCCGCAGGCGTTCGCCAGCCTGCTCCACGACGTCGAGACCAAGCTCTTCGACGTGCTGCCGGACGAGACCTGGATCTACCCGGGCCACGGCAACGACACGACCCTGGGCGCGGAGCGGCCGCACCTGCCGGAGTGGCGCGCACGCGGGTGGTGAACGGCGGGTACGCGCGGGGCGCGGTCTCTCCTGCGCGCGCCCCGTGTGAAGCCTTCGCACGCATCCGCGTACTGCGCGCGCTCCCGGCGCACGCCCTTGCGCGGTCCACTGGAAGCGGCCCGCTCAGGATGACGGCTCCTGCGCGGTACGGGCCGCCGGTCTCTTTCCCCGCCCTCGACCGGCGGCCCGGGCCGGCGCCCGGCTCGGGCGCCGGTAAGGGGCGCGCGTCCATGGGCAGCGCCTGTTACACCGTGGCCGGTTATGCGGTGGGGCATTTACGCCGTGGCCTGTGCCGCCCCCACCAGCGCCGCGACCCGCTCGACGCCGAAGACGTACCCCTGCACACCGCATCCCGCGATCACCCCGTCGGCGCGCGCCGAGACATAGGAGTGGTGGCGGAAGGACTCGCGCTGGTGGATGTTGGAGATGTGGACCTCCAACACCGGCATCCCGTCACAGGTGTTGAGCGCGTCCAGGATCGCGACCGACGTATGCGAGTAGGCGGCCGGGTTGATGACGATCCCGCAGTGGTCCAGCCGCGCCTCGTGGATCCAGTCGACCAGCTCGCCCTCGTGGTTGGACTGGCGGAAGTCCACCGTCCCGCCGTGCGCGGCCGCCGCCTTGGCGCACATCGCCTCGACGTCGGCGAGGGTGTCGGAGCCGTAGATCTCGGGCTGACGCTGGCCGAGCAGGTTCAGGTTGGGGCCGTTGAGGATCATGATCGGGGCGTTGGCCAGGGTGCGGGGCACGGTTCCTCCGGTCCGTTCGGGGTCCAGCGGCCTCGGGGGGACCGCTGCTCAGACCCGGTTTATCACGGTGCGCGGGCGCGGTGACGGCCCGTACGCTGCCCGGCATGACGACGATCTCGTATCCCGCCAAGCCCTCCCCCGGCGACCGCATCGCCGTCATCTCCCCCTCGAGCGGCCTGCCCGGCCTCTTCCCGCGCCCCTTCGAACTGGGCCTGGAGCGGCTGCGCGAGGAGTACGGCCTGGAACCGGTGGAGTACCCGGCGACCCGCCGGATGGGCTCGTCGCCCCGGGAGCGGGCCGCCGACATCCACGCCGCCTTCGCCGACCCGGACATCAAGGCGGTCATCGCGTCCATCGGCGGCGACGACCAGATCACCGTGCTTCCCTTCCTGGACCGGGAGTTGATCCGCGCCAACCCCAAGCCGTTCTTCGGGATGAGCGACAACACCAACCTCCTCGCCTTCCTGCGCGCCACCGGCATAGTCAGCTATCACGGCGGGTCCGTGATGTGCGAGCTGGGCCGCCCCGGCGCCATGCACCCGCAGACCGCCGACTCCCTGCGCGCGGCGCTGTTCACCTCCGGGGCCTATGAACTGCGGCCCGCCGAGCGCTGGAACGACATCAACGGCGACTGGGCCGACCCCGCCACCTTCGACGCCGAGCCGGAGATGCGGCCCGCCGCCGACTGGACGTGGGTGAACGCCGACCGTGTGGTGGAGGGCCGCAGTTGGGGCGGCTGTCTGGAGATCCTCGCCTGGCTGCTGATGGCTGACCGGGAGATCCCGCGCGACCTCGCCGAGTTCGACGGCGGCGTGCTGCTCCTGGAGACCTCGGAGGAGCTGCCGAGCGGCGCCGAGGTCTTCCGCACCCTGCGCGCCATGGGCGAGCGCGGCCTTCTCCAGCGCTTCTCCGCGCTGCTGATGGGCCGCGCGCGGACCTGGTCCTTCGAGCGCCCCAACGCTCCGCGGGAGGCGGCCCGTTACGCCGAGGAGCAGCGCGAGGCCGTCCAGCGCGCCGTGGAGGTGTATGCCCCCACCACCACCATCGTCTTCGACGTGGATTTCGGGCACACCGATCCGCAGCTGGTGATCCCCTACGGCGGTCTGGTCCGCGTCGACGGACCGGCCCGGCGCATCACCGTCACGTACTGAGGCCCGGCGCTCCTGCCTCCCCGTAACCCTCCGTCACCGTGGGTAGTTGACGCGGCATGCACGATGTACGCACCGTAAGGGCGCCCTCCATGCTCCGGCTCGCGGCAGCCTCGCTCGCCGGGACCGCCATCGAGTTCTACGACTTCTTCGTCTACGGGACCGCCGCCGCGCTGGTTCTGGGGCCGCTGTTCTTCCCCACCTTCTCGCCGGTGGCGGGAACCCTGGCCGCGTTCGGGACGTTCGGGGTGGGGTTCTTCGCCCGGCCGCTGGGCTCGGTGCTGTTCGGGCACATCGGGGACCGGCACGGCCGGCGGCCGGTCCTCGTCGCCTCCCTGCTGCTGACCGGCGCCTCCACGGTCGCGGTCGGCTGTGTGCCGACGTACGACACGATCGGGGTGGCCGCGCCCGTACTGCTGCTGGTGCTGCGCTTTCTGCAGGGGCTCGGGCTCGGCGGGGAGTGGGGCGGGGCCGTCCTGCTGACCGCGGAGCACGCGCCCGCCGAGCGGCGCGGGCTGTGGTCGAGCTTTCCGCAGGTGGGCCCGGCGGTCGGCTTTCTGCTCGCGAACGGGGTGACGCTGGCGCTGGCGGCGACCCTGTCCGAGGCGCAGTTCGCCGCCTGGGGTTGGCGGGTGCCGTTCTGGGCGGCGGGGGTGCTGGCCGTGGCGGGGCTGTGGCTCAGGTCGTCGCTCACCGAGAGCCCGCAGTTCCTGAAGATCGACGACCACGCGCGCATGCCGCTCGCCGAGGTGGTGCGCGACCACTGGCGGCTCGTCCTGCTGACGGCCGGCGCCCTGGCGGTCGGGTACGCGATCTTCTACGCGGTGACGACCTGGTCCCTCGCCTACGGGACGGAACGGCTCGGGGTCAGCCGTACGGTGATGCTGGTCTGCATCATGGGCGCGGTGCTGGTGAAGGGGTCGCTCACCCCGGTGGCGGCGCTGCTCGGGGACCGGTACGGGCGGCGGCCGATGTGTCTGGCCGGGTGCGCGGCGGCCGCGGTGTGGATGTTCCCCATGGTCGCGCTGCTCGCCACCGGCGCGCCGCTGCTGATGTTCCTCGGCTTCCTCGGGGCGATGCTGGCGTTCATCACGATGTTCGCCGTCATCGCCGCCTATCTGCCGGAGCTGTACGAGCCGCGGGTGCGCTGCACGGGCGCCGCGGTCGGCTACAACCTCGGCGGGGTCCTGGGCGGCGCGCTCACCCCGATCGCGGCGACCGCGCTGGCCGAGCAGGGCGGGCGGGTGCCGTGGGGGGTGGGGGCGTATCTGACCGGGATCGCGCTGGTCAGTCTGGGCTGCTTCGCGCTGCTGCCGGAGACGCGCCCGGCGCGGGTGATGGCGCCGGCGGCGGTCATGGATTGATCGCGAGTTCCAGGTAGGCGGCGAAGATCACCAGGTGCACCCCGCCCTGGAGGGGCGTGGCGCGCCCCGGCACCACGGTCAGGGAGCTCACCACGACCGTCAGGGCGAGCAGCACCATATGGGTGGCGCCCAAACCGAGGACGAGCGGGCCGGAGAGCCAGATCGTCGCCAGGGCGACCGCGGGGATGGTCAGGCCGATGCTGGCCATCGCCGAGCCGAGCGCGAGGTTCAGGCTGGTCTGCACCCGGTCACGGCGGGCGGAGCGCACCGCGGCGATCGTCTCCGGCAGCAGCACCAGCAGGGCGATGATCACACCGACGACGGCGGGCCCGAGGCCGGCCGACTCCACCCCGGCCTCGATGGTGGGCGACACCGCCTTGGCCAGTCCGACGACGCCGATCAGGGCCAGACCCAGCAGGCCCAGGCTGATCAGCGCGGTGCGGGCGGAGGGCGCGTCGGCGTGATCGTCCGCGGTGATCACTTCGCCGTGCCGGGTGATGGGCAGGAAGTAGTCGCGGTGCCGCACGGTCTGGGTCGCCACGAACAGGCCGTACAGGACGAGCGAGGAGAGCGCGGCGAAGGTCAGCTGGAGGCTGGAGAACTCCGGGCCCGGCTGGCTGGTGGTGAAGGTCGGCAGAACCAGGCTGAGGGTGGCCAGGGTGGCGACGGTCGCCAGGGCCGCGCCGGTGCCCTCGGGGTTGAAGACCGCGATGCCGTGGCGCAGGGAGGCGACCAGGAGGCACAGGCCGACGATGCCGTTGCAGGTGATCATCACGGCGGCGAAGACCGTGTCCCGGGCCAGCGTCGCGCCCTTGCTGCCGCCGTCCGCCATCAGGGTGACGATCAGGGCGACCTCGATGACCGTCACCGCGACGGCGAGAACCAGGGAACCGAAGGGTTCGCCCACCCGGTGGGCGACGACCTCGGCGTGGTGGACGGCGGCGAGTACGGCTCCGGCGAGCACCACGGTCACCAGCGCGACGACAGCGCCCGGCAGGTCCCGGCCCCAGGTGAGGACCAGCAGGATCACCGCGAGCACCGGCACGACGGACGTCCACCGGGTGGCGAGCGACCTGAGCCGAGCGATCATGCAGTGATCGTCGCAAAGGCGGACGGGCGCCGCATGTCGGTCGTGCCGGGGTCCGTGCTCCTGGGCCGGGGCTGCTGGGTGTCGCGGTATCCGAACGACGCAAAGCACCGGGAGGGATGCCCGGCAATCGCCGCGCACCCCTCCCGGTGATGGTTGCTTCTACGCCCGAAGCCGTCAGGCCTCGATGCTGTCCTTCGAAGCGCCCTCGCTCCCCTTCTGCGCCGCCTCGGCCGCCGCCTGCTTCTTGGAAGCACGGAGGCTGGTGATCGTGGTGACGATCAGGACGGAGCAGATCACGCCCAGCGAGACCGGAATGCTGATCTCCGGGACGTGCACCCCGGACTCGTGCAGCGCGTGCAGCACCAGCTTCACGCCGATGAAGCCGAGGATGATCGACAGGCCGTAGCTGAGGTGGACCAGCTTCTTGAGCAGGCCACCGATCAGGAAGTACAGCTGCCGCAGACCCATCAGGGCGAAGGCGTTGGCGGTGAAGACGATGTACGGGTCCTGGGTCAGGCCGAAGATCGCGGGGATGGAGTCCAGGGCGAACAGGACGTCCGTCGTACCGATCGCGAGCATCACGACCAGCATCGGGGTCATGACCCGCTTGCCGTTCTCCTGGATCCACAGCTTGGTGCCGTGGTAGCGGTCGGCGACTCCGAAGCGGCGCTCGGCGGCCTTGAGGATCTTGTTCTCCTCGTACTCCTCGTCGTCGGCGTCGGCCCGGGCCTCCTGGATGAGCTTCCAGGCGGTCCAGATCAGGAAGGCTCCGAAGAGGTAGAACACCCAGGAGAAGCTGGCGAGGATCGCGGCACCGGCGGCGATGAAGATCGCGCGCAGTACCAGCGCTATCAGCACACCGATGAGGAGCACTCGCTGCTGGTACTGCGAGGGCACGGCGAACTTCGCCATGATCAGGACGAAGACGAAGAGGTTGTCGACGCTCAGCGACTTCTCGGTGATGAAGCCGGCGAAGAACTCACCGGCGGGCTGGCCGCCGCCGAAGATCAGCAGGCCGAGGCCGAAGAGACCGGCCAGGATGATCCAGACGGCGGTCCAGATCCCGGCTTCCTTGATGGACACGTCGTGCGGCTTGCGGCCGATGAAGAAGTCGACCGCGATGAGGGCGCCAAGGCCCACGATCGTCAGGACCCACAGGGTCAGGGAAACATCCACTGCGCCTCCGGCAGTACGTAACGGCAAATGTCAGCGTCGTCGCTGCCGGAGGTCTCTTCCACCCGCGCACGGGCCGACGCCCCGGGATCTGGCCTGATCCGTATTGACGGGACGCCGCAGTAGTCAGGGAGTACTCCCCTCCGCACCAACGAGAGTACCCAATCACCAAGGATTGGTAAAGGGGGAAGTAAAGGAAGACCCAAAAAGCCAGGTCAGCGTGGCTTTACGGTTGCTTTGTAAAGCCTGGATCAGCTCATCGGTTCCAAGAACGGCGCGCTGCCGCCACTTGGGTGAGCACCTGCTGGAGCACCTGACTGCCGGGCGGCACGAGCGGGGGCTCGTAGGTCCAAGCGTGGCCCACCCAGGGGTCGGCGAGATGGTCCTCGGCCACCGGGGTCAGTCGCAGCAGCGAACGCCACAACGGGTCCAGCAGCGGCCCGTATGCGGAGGCCTCCTCGCGGTCGGCGACCATCATCAGGTGGACGCCGACGGACGGCCCCTCGTCCGCGAGGTAGCGCAGCTGGTTCACGGCGCGGTCGTCGAAGCCGTGCGGGAAGTCATGGACGATCAGCAGCTGCTCGGCGGTGTCGAAGCCGGGCGGCAGCGACTCGGACGCACCGCCGCGCACCGCCATCTGCACCAGGTCCACGCGCTGGGTGAGCTTGCCGAGGACCTCCGTCACCCCCGCCGCCCCCACGGCGGGCGGCGCCGCGAGCACGCCGGTCTGCACCAGCGGGGCGAGCGCCTGGGCGCCGGAACCGGCCGGGTCGATCACATGGACCGTGAAGTCCCCCGCCGGGTAGACGGCGAGCAGCCGGGCCGCGTGGGCCACGGCCGTCTCCAGCGCGAGCCGACGCAGGTCGTGGGAGTCGTGGAAGGCGTCGTCGAGCGACCCGGACGCTCCGCTGTCGATCCACAGACCGCGCTCCAGCGGCAGCCGGACCAGCATCGGTATGCGCAGCGGGTCGCTCTCGGGCAGGTGCAGATCGCCCAGGCGCAGTGCCATGGGCGTCTCCATCGGCACCCGGTAGGCGTGCCAGACGGGGTTGTCCCAGCGGGCGTACGCCGCCGGCAGGGCGGGCTCGACGACGTCGGACTCGGCGGTGAGCTGGGCGAGGTCCCGGTCGAGGGTGGCCCTGGCCTGGTCCACGAGCTGGGCGTGCTTGGCCTGGGCCGCCTCGCGCGCCGCGTCGCCCTGGCCGCCGATCCGGCTGCGCGGGTCGGACAGGACCTGGTCGAGCTCCTTCTCCATGCGCGAGTCGGCGAAGTCGACGGCGCTGCGGTACGCGGCCGTCGAACGGGCCAGGTCCTCGAACATCCCCCAGACCTGGTTGTAGAGCCGCTCCTCCATGGACCAGCCGGTGGCGTCGCCCGCGACGGGCTGCCCGGGCCGGCCCGGCCGGGCCGGGGGCGCGGGCGGGGCGGGCGGCGGCGGGGCGGTGCTCTGCCGGCCCGGGTGGCTGTAGTTGATGCCGCCGGTGGCGGGCGGGTCCGCGGGCGCGGATGGGTAGCCGGCCGCGGGGGTGTGCTGCGGCGGCTGTCCGCCGTACGGCGAGGTGGCGGGCGTCGGCGGTACGGCCGGGCCGCCCTGGGTGGCGTACGGCGAGGTGGGCGCGGTGCCGCCCGGGTCGGGGCCGACGGCCGGGGCCGCCGGCTGCCGGGAGCGGTCGCCCTGGAGGGGGGCCTGGACCGAGCGGGCCACGCCCTGGGCCACCGCGTCGTTGATGCCGCCGGCCAGCAGACCCGCCTCGGGCAGGTTCTGGTCGGCGAGGAGTTCGGCGAGGCCGCCCGCGTAGCCCTGGCCGATGGCACGCACCTTCCAGGCGCCCTGGCGGCGGTAGAGCTCCAGGGCGACGACGGCCGACTCGGCGTCCAGTCCGGTGATGGTGTAGCTGGCCACCTCGGAGCCGTCGAGGCCGGTGACCGCGACGAAGGGGGCGGCGACCGTGCCGAAGCGGACCGGGCCCCCCACGCCGGTGGGCAGGGCGAGCAGCACACTGACCCGGTGCACGGCCTCCGGCACGGCGTCCAGGTCCACCGCGAGGCGATGGTCGGCCGCCGCCTGCCGGGAGACCTCCAGGCCCGGCAGGGTGGGCGCGCCCGGATGGGCCACCCACTCGCTGCCCTGGACCTTGCCGTTCTCGTCGCTGAGCGTGGCGCCCGCCACGACCGGCGCGCCGGCCGAGACCCGGATCTCGAGACGGGACTGGGGAAGCGGGTGGTTCTGCCCCCGCACCAGCTCGGCCGTCATCGCCTTAGTCCCCCTGTGTCGCTGATCTCTGGTGGTGTGTGCTGCTCGCCCGGTGGGCCTACAGGTGCGGCAGGATCGCCGGCATCAGGTCCTGGAAGGTACGGCCATTGGCCGGCGTACCGATGGCGGTCATCGTCCAGCCCGGGCCGTTGCGGTGCACCTTCGCCATGATCTGCGCGGTGTAGGCACCACCGCCGGCGAGGGTGTAGCGGGCCAGCTCCTGGCCGTTGGTCTCGTCGACGATGCGGCAGAACGCGTTCTGCACCTCCTGGAACGTCTGGCCCGTGAAGGAGTTCACGGTGAAGACGATCTGGTCGATGTGGACCGGGATGCGCTGCAGGTCGACGAGGATCGCCTCGTCGTCGCCGCCCTGGCCGACACCGCCGACCAGGTTGTCACCGGTGTGCCGGACCGAGCCGTCGTCGCTCACCAGGTGACGGAAGAAGACCACGTCGACCGGCTGCTTGTCGGCGAACAGAACGGCGGAGGCATCGAGGTCGACCTCCCGGGTGCGCGAGCCGAACAGGCCGCGCCGGGGGGCCGCCTGCCAGCCGAGACCCATGCGCACCGCGGTCAGGCTGCCGCCGTCGTTCTTCTGCAGACTGATGGCCTGACCCTTGGTCATGTTGACGGTCACGCGCTGATTCCCCTCTCGAACTGTCCCCTGTTGCCGCGGAGTCCGCGGATGACGAGAACCCTACGCAGGGGCACTGACAGTGCCGTACCCAGGGCCGCACTTTGTGTCGGTCTTGCAACACTCGCGCGCCCGCGCGGTCCCCGGTGTCCCTTCAGGCCAGGCCCGCCTCCTTCATCTGGCGCAGTTCCTTCTTCATCTCGGAGACCTCGTCGCGCAGCCGGGCCGCGATCTCGAACTGGAGGTCGGCCGCGGCGGCGCGCATCCGCGCGGTCATCTCCTCGATCTGCTCGGTGAGCTCGGCGGCGGGCCGGTCGGTGGGCGCCGTCTGCTTGGCCTTGCCCTTCGCGCCGCCCTTGGCTGCCTTGCCGCCGAGCGCGGGCACCGGCGCCTTGGCGCCCTTGCCGTCCTTGGTCTTGCGGTAGCCGGAGCCGAGCAGCTGCTCGGTGTCGACGTCCTCGCGGGCGATCTGCGCGACGATGTCGTTGATCTTCTTGCGCAGCGGCTGCGGGTCGATGCCCCGGGCCTTGTTGTACGCGATCTGCTTCTCCCGGCGGCGGTTGGTCTCGTCGATGGCCTTCTCCATCGCCGGGGTGATCTTGTCGGCGTACATGTGGACCTGGCCGGAGACATTGCGCGCGGCGCGGCCGATGGTCTGGATGAGGGAGGTGCCCGAGCGAAGGAAGCCCTCCTTGTCCGCGTCGAGGATGGCCACCAGGGAGACTTCGGGCAGGTCCAGGCCCTCGCGCAGGAGGTTGATGCCGACCAGCACGTCGTACTCACCGGCGCGCAGCTCGCGCAGCAGTTCCACGCGGCGCAGGGTGTCGACGTCGCTGTGCAGATAGCGCACCTGGATGCCGAGTTCGAGGAAGTAGTCGGTGAGGTCCTCGGCCATCTTCTTGGTGAGCGTGGTGACCAGGACCCGTTCGTCCTTCTCGGTGCGCTTGCGGATCTCGTGCACCAGGTCGTCGATCTGACCCTCGGTGGACTTGACCACGACCTCGGGGTCGATCAGGCCGGTGGGGCGGATGATCTGCTCCACGGCGCCGTCGGAGCGCGAGAGCTCGTACTGGCCCGGGGTCGCCGACAGATAGACCGTCTGCCCGATGCGCTCCTGGAACTCCTCCCACTTCAGCGGGCGGTTGTCCAGGGCGGAGGGCAGCCGGAAGCCGTGGTCCACCAGGGTGCGCTTGCGGGAGGCGTCGCCCTCGTACATCGCGCCGATCTGCGGCACGGTCACATGGGACTCGTCGATGACGAGCAGGAAGTCGTCCGGGAAGTAGTCGAGCAGGGTGTTGGGCGGGGAGCCGGGCAGGCGGCCGTCGAAGTGCATCGAGTAGTTCTCGACACCGGAGCAGGTGCCGATCTGGCGGAGCATCTCGAGGTCGTAGGTGGTGCGCATGCGCAGGCGCTGGGCCTCCAGCAGCTTGCCCTGCTTCTCCATCTCGGCGAGGCGCTCCGCCAGCTCCTTCTCGATGTCGTTGACGGCCCGCTCCATGCGCTCGGGGCCGGCGACGTAGTGCGAGGCCGGGAAGACGTACAGCTGCTGGTCGTCGCTGATGATCTCGCCGGTGAGCGGGTGCAGGGTGGACAGCGCCTCGATCTCGTCGCCGAACATCTCGATGCGGACGGCCAGCTCCTCGTAGACCGGGAAGATCTCGATGGTGTCGCCGCGCACGCGGAAGGTGCCGCGGCTGAAGGCCAGGTCGTTGCGGGTGTACTGGATCTCCACGAAGCGGCGCAGCAGCTGGTCGCGGTCGATCTCCTCGCCGACCTTGAGGGGGACCATCCGGTCCACGTACTCCTGCGGGGTGCCGAGGCCGTAGATGCAGGAGACCGAGGCGACCACGACGACATCGCGGCGGGTGAGCAGCGAGTTGGTGGCGGAGTGGCGCAGTCGCTCGACCTCCTCGTTGATCGAGGAGTCCTTCTCGATGTAGGTGTCCGACTGCGGGACGTACGCCTCGGGCTGGTAGTAGTCGTAGTACGAGACGAAGTACTCGACGGCGTTGTTCGGCAGCAGCTCGCGGAACTCGTTGGCCAGCTGGGCGGCCAGGGTCTTGTTCGGCGCCATGACCAGGGTGGGGCGCTGGAGCTGCTCGATCATCCACGCGGTGGTGGCGGACTTGCCGGTGCCGGTCGCGCCGAGCAGGACGACGTCCTTCTCACCTGCCTTGATGCGCCGGGCGAGATCGGCGATGGCCTGCGGCTGGTCGCCGCTGGGCTGGTAGGAGCTGACGACCTCGAAGGGCGCCACCGTGCGTTCGATGCTGGAAACGGGCCGCATGCATCCACCGTACGGCCCCCCACTGACAACGCGTCCCGATCAGCGGTTCTGCGGGGTGCGGGGGCGGTTCTCGCCGAGCGTGCGGCGCGTGCGGAGCGTGGGCCGGCGGGCGGTGTGGGCGGCGGCGGTGTGGGCGGGGATGCCGGGCTTGTCGTCCACGGGGGCCAGGGCGGGCTTGCCCATGACCATCAGGGGGTCGACCATCACCACGACTCCGGCCAGCAGCAGGAAGGTGAGCGGGCCGATCATCATGGGCGCGAGCAGGGACGCCGGTGAGTCGCCCGTGGTGGTGTCCTGGGCGGTGTGCAGATGGACGCTGAGGGCGGCCATGCCGGTGTAGTGCATGCCGCTCACGGCGAGCCCCATGACGAGGCTCGCGCCCACGCTCCACAGGAAGCCCCTGACCTGTCCGGCGGCCCACAGGGCGGCGGTGGCCGCGGCCATGGCTATGGCGACCGAGGCGGCGACGGTGAGGGTGTTGTACTCCAGCTTGCCGTTGAGCTGGAGGCCCGCCATGCCCAGGTAGTGCATGGAGGCGATGCCGAGTCCGGTGATGGTGCCGCCGGTGAACAGGGCGGCGCCGCGCGCGCCCCGGTAGCCGACGATGAAGATCCCGATGCCGACCATGACGACGGCGACGGCGAGGCTCGCGAACGTCATCGGCCTGTCGTAGTGGATCGGGGTTTCCTGGACCGTGAACCCCATCATCGCGACGAAGTGCATGGTCCAGATGCCGGACCCGATGGCCGCCGAGCCGAGGGCGAGCCAGCCGGGGCGCCAGGAGCGGGTGACGAGCATCGCTCTGGTGGTGCAGCGCAGGCCGAGGGCACCGCCGAGGCAGGCCATGACGTAGGCCACCAGCGGTGTGACGAGGCCGTAGCTGAATCCGTCGACCGTGCCCTGCATGCGCGGCTGTCCTTCCGCCCTCTTGCGTCCCGGAATGTGCTGATATCCGCCCCCCTCCCAGGACCGCCCGAGCGGCCAGGGCCGAGGCAGAGAGTATGACCTCAACCGGAATGGTCGAACGACTTTCCGGCAAAGAAACACGGCCCTGCCCCAGTTGTGCGGCAGTGGTGAACGGACCTGGGCAACCCCTTCAGTCGATGGCCATTCTGCAACCCCCTGATGTTGACGCGCTGCTGTCAGAGTGGAGCCGTCCGTGACGCTCGTCAAAAGGAGTACCCATGCCCGCGCGCGTTGTTGCCGTCACGACCACCGCGCTTCTGGGAACCGTCGCCTTCCTGCTGCCGCCCGCCGACGCCCGCGCGGACGTCACCGGCACACCGCCGACCGTCCTCGCCCACCGGGGCGCCTCGGCCTACGCGCCCGAGAACACCCTCGCCGCCGTCGACGCGGCGGCCCGGCTCGGCATCCGGTGGGTCGAGAACGACGTCCAGCGCACCAAGGACGGCGTGCTGGTCGTCCTCCACGACGACAACCTGCGGCGGACGACCGACGTGGAGGAGGTCTTCCCCGGCCGGGCACCCTGGAAGGTGAAGGACTTCACGGCCGCCGAGATCGCCCGCCTGGACGCCGGGAGCTGGTTCGGCCCCGCATACGCGGGCGCGCGCGTGCCGACGCTGGAGCAGTACATGGACCGCGTCGAACGGCACCGCCAGAAACTGCTCCTGGAGATCAAGAACCCCGGCCTGTACCCGGGCATCGAACGGCAGACCCTGAAGGTGCTCGGCACCGAGGGCTGGCTCGACCGGCGTCACCTGGGCCGGCTGATCGTGCAGAGTTTCAGCGCCGACAGCGTGCGGACCGTCCACGACCTCAAGCCGGCGGTGAAGACCGGGTTCCTCGGCACACCGTCCGTGGCGGACCTGCCCCGGTACGCAGAGTTCACCGACCAGATCAACCCCTCCCACACCTCGCTCTCCACGGGCTACGTCGCCGCCGTGCACGGCTTCACCGGGGCGCACGGCAAGCCGCTGGAGGTCTTCACCTGGACCGTCGACGACGCGGTGAACGCCCGGCGGGTGGCCGGGTACGGCGTCGACGGCATCATCACCAACAAGCCGGACGTGGTGCGGAACGCGGTGCGCGGCAGGTGACGGGCTGAAGGGAGCCCGGCGTTGTCAGTGCCGGACCGTACGGTGGGAGACATGGACAGCCATGGGCAGTACGAGCGGCAGGTCGTATGGACGGTCGTCGGCACCGACATCGGTCCGCTGCTGCTGGCCGCGACCCGCGAGGGCCTGGTCAGCGTCGTCTTCCACGCCACCGACGCGGTGCGCGAGAGGGCCCTGGACCGGCTCACGTCCCGGCTGGGCGCCGAGCCGGTCCAGGCGCCCGGCTCCCCTCTGCTCACCGAGGCGATACGCCAGCTGACGGCCTACTTCGCGGGCGAGCGCCATGACTTCGAGCTGCCGCTGGACTGGTCGCTGATCTCTGGTTTCCACCGGCAGGTGCTGCGCGAACTGGCCGCCGGTGTGCCGTACGGCTCGGTCGTCGGTTACGGCGATCTCGCCGCGCGGGCCGGGCAGCCGGGCGCCGCGCAGGCGGTCGGCATGGCGATGGGCGCCAATCCGCTGCCGGTGGTCGTGCCCTGCCACCGGGTGGTGGAGAGCGACGGCGGCATCGGCGGCTTCGGGGGTGGCCTGGAGACCAAGCGGAAGCTGCTCGCCCTGGAAGGTGTACTGCCCGAGCCGCTGTTCTGAGCCCCTCGGCGCCGCGTGCGGTGCGTCCGGCCGCTAGTCGTAGTGCCGGGCCTCGAAGACGTTCCCGTCCGGGTCGCGGAAGTAGAAGCTGCGCTTGGCCAGGCCGCGGGCGCCGAAGGAGTCGAAGGTCACGTCGGAGACCGGTACCTCGTGCTCCTCAAGGCGGCCGAGGAGCGCGTCGAAGGCGTCCGCCGAGAGGGCGACGCAGATGTGGTTGACCGGGTGGCCCGCGCTCTGCGCGGCTCCCGCGAGCATCTTCATGCGTTCGGCCATGGCCAGCGGCATGAGGTCGAGGATGGTCTCCTCGTTGAGCCGCACCGAGGGGAAGGGCACCTGTCCGGTGGCATAGTCCGCGAGTCGTACGGGCTCCGTGCCGAGCGTCTTCTCGTAGAACTCGGCCGAGCCGATCGGGTCGCTCACCCAGAGGACGACATGGTCGAGTCGTGCGGTGTGGTCGGTCATGCGTCCCAGGCTGGTGTCGTCCCTCACCGGCCGCAAGTGGTTTGACCGGGCGCCGGGCCCGCCAGGGATGAGGGAGAACCGACGGACAGGAGGCGGGCGCGTGGTGCTGGTGGTGTCGGAAGAGGTGCGGGACGCGATCGACGCGCGGCGACCCGTGGTGGCCCTGGAGTCCACGATCATCGCGCAGGGGCTGCCCCGCCCGCGCAATCTCCAGGTGGCCCTGGAGCTCGAGGACGTCGTACGGCGCGAGGGCGCCGTGCCCGCGACCGTCGCCGTGCTCGACGGGCGCCCCCATGTCGGCCTGGACAAGGAGCAGTTGGAGCGGGTCGCCAACGAGGACGGGATCCGCAAGCTGGGCCACCGCGATCTGCCGCTCGCGGTGGCGGCCGGGGCGAGCGGGGCGACCACGGTGTCGGCGACGGCCCTGCTGGCGGCCCTGGCGGGCGTGCGGGTCTTCGCGACGGGCGGACTCGGCGGGGTGCACCGGGAGTGGACGGTGACCCAGGACGAGTCGGCCGACCTGGGCCTGCTGGCCCGCACCCGCATCACGGTGGTCTGCGCGGGCGTGAAGTCGATCCTGGACGTGCCGGCCACGCTCCAGCGGCTGGAGACGCTGGGTGTCGCGGTGGCCGGGTACGGCACGGACCGCTTCCCCGGCTTCTACCTGTCGGACTCGGGCCATCCCGTGGACTGGACGCTGCGGTCGCCCGAGGAGGCGGCGGAGGTGATGCGCGCTCAGGACGCCCTTGGCGGCCCGGAGTCGGCGCTGATCGTCGCCAACCCCGTCCCGGAGGCCGAGCAACTGGACCCCGAGCTGCACGCACGTGTGCTCGCCGAAGCGCTGCACGCGTGCGAGGAGGAGGGGGTCACCGGTCAGGCGGTCACCCCGTTCCTGCTCGACTACCTGGTCCGGCACACCGACGGGGCCTCGCTCAACGCCAATCTGGCGGCGGTACGCGGCAACGTAGGGCTGGCGGCGCGGATCGCGGCGGCCTGGGCCCGGGCATGACGACTGTGCCGGACGGTGCCCTGCTGGTCGTCGGCGACGTCGTCACGGACGTGATCGCCCGGCACCGGGGGACGCTCGCCTCGGGCACGGACACGGCCGCCGTGATCCGTACGGTGCCCGGCGGCGCGGGCGCCAACGTGGCCTGCTGGGCCGCCTACCGCTCGGGCGTGGAGGTACGGCTGCTCGGGCGGGTGGGCGCGGACGCGGCGGCCTGGCACGAGCGGGAGCTGGCCGCCTGCGGTGTCCGGCCCCGGCTGGTCGTCGACCCGGACGCGCCGACCGGAACCGTGATCTGCCTGGTGGACACCGGCGCGGCGGCCGAGCGGACCTTCCTGACCGACAGCGGCGCCTCGCTGCGGCTGGAGCCCGGCGATTGGTCGGACGCGCTGCTCGACGGGGTCGCCCGGCTGCACCTGTCGGGCTACCTGCTGTTCTCCGGACCGAGCCGCGCGCTGGTGGCGGCGGCACTGGAGTCGGCACGCGCGCGGGGTGTGCCGGTGAGTCTGGACCCGGCCTCGGCCGGGTTCCTGGTGGAGCTGGGCGTGGACCGCTTCCTGTCGCTCGTCGACGGCGTCGACGTGCTGCTGCCCAGCCGTGACGAGGCGTGCCTGCTGACGGGGTTGCCCGACGCGACCGACGCGGCGGCCAAGTTGAGCCGCCATGTCCCGCTCGTCGTCGTCAAGCGGGGCGCGGGCGGGGCGCTGGTGGCGCGGGCCGGCGCGGTGTACGCCCGGCTACCGGCGGCGCCTGCGACGCCGGCCGACACCACGGGGGCGGGTGACGCCTTCACCGGCGCGTTCCTGGCGGCCCTGATCCGGGGCGCCGAGCCGGAGGAGGCGGCGCGGGAGGGGTGCCGGGCGGGGGCGCTGGCGGTGGAGCGGGTGGGCGGCAGACCGCCGGGGACGGACTGACGGCACGGACCGGGTGCCGCGTCGCTTACCCGGCACGCCGCACCCCGGCCACACCGTCGACTCCCCCTCCCCCTTACCCCTTGCGCCCCCACGCCGAGATCATCGGCGCCGTGGCCAGGTCCATCCCTCCCGAGGCGACATTGCTCAGATGGCGGTCGACCTCCGCGTCCGTGGCGAAGCCCGCGGCGACGAGCTGCTCGCGGACATGCTGGATCCTGGCCGACTCCAGTGCCGCGCAGGCGGGAGAGCTCAGCGGGAAGTAGGCGTCGGCGTGCACCCGCTGCAGCCCCGCCTCACGCAGCAGCCGCGGGAGTCCGCGCCCGTAGGAGAGGTCGGCGCCGCGGTCGGCGAGGAGTTTGCGGAAGCCCTGCCGCAGACGGTTCGCCAGCTGCTGGTCGGGGCCGTACTCGTCGGGGCAGACCAGGGGCTGCAGGGCGGGATCGGCGTCCTCGACCAGCAGTCGTCCGCCGGGCCGCAGGGCGCTGACCATGGACCGCAACGCCCCTGCCCGGTCGGGGACATGAACGAGGCCGAGCCGGGCATGCACCAGATCGAAGCCCTCCCCGGGCGGCCGCTCGGTTCCCACGTCGTGGACCCGCACCTCGACGGGCGGCCGGGCCGCCGCGGCGACCCGCGAGGTGTCGATGTCCGTCGCCACCACCCGTCCGGTCGGTCCGACCTTCTTGGCCAGCCACGACACCACGGAGATGCCGCCCGCGCCGATCTCCCAGCAGCGCCAGCCGGACCCGATGCCGAAGGACTCGAAGTGCCGGAAGGTGGTGGGATCGAAGAGTGCGGCGAAGGCGTCGAAGCGCTCGCCCGCTTCACGCTGCCGGTTGTCCAGGAGGTACCCGTCGGATCGCGTCATGCCGGGATCATCCCAGTTACCCCTCTTGTCCGGAGGGGGCGACGCGCACCCGGACCCCGTTCGCGACCCGGCCGAACCGGCTTTGTCCACAGCCGGGAACCAAGCGGAATGCGATGCTCCCACAGGCTCGCCCGGCTCTCACGCCGACCTGGCAGACTGGCGCGACCAGCGCGGGAAGAGCGGCGCGAGGAGATCCACGCACGGCACGCAAGGAGATCCAGATGTCCATGGCAGGAAATCTGCGGAAGGTCACGAGCCTCGGCCCGGTCGGCGGCCTGCGCAAGGTGGCGCGGCTGACCCGGCGGCGGCGCCGCGTCGACCTGAGCCACCCGGCTCGCTCCCCGCTGGGCTCCTCCGTGGTCAACTGCGTGAGCTATCGCGAGGGCCGGAGGGTTCCGGGGGGCGGCGATCTGGTCGAGACCGTGGAGCAGGTGCGCAAGCACGGCGACGGTTTCGTCTGGCTCGGTCTGCACGAGCCGACGGAATCGGAGTTCGCGGACGTCGCCGAGCTCTTCGAGCTGCATCCACTGGCCGTCGAGGACGCGATCGAGGCCCATCAGCGTCCGAAGCTGGAGCGCTACGACGAGACGCTGTTCGCGGTGTTCAAGACGGTCTGCTATGTCGAGCACGAGGAGCTCACGGCGACCAGCGAAGTGGTGGACACCGGCGAGATCATGGTCTTCACCGGTCATGACTTCGTGATCACCGTGCGGCACGGGCGGCACGGCTCACTGGGCCCGCTGCGCGAAGGGCTGGAGTCCGAGCCCGAGCAGCTGGCCAAGGGCCCGGCCGCGGTGCTGCACGCCATCGCGGACCATGTGGTCGACGAGTATCTGAGCGTCACCGACTCGGTGCAGGGGGACCTCGACCAGGTGGAGACGGATGTGTTCGCGGAGGCCGGCGCCCGGGTGGATCCTGGCCGGATCTACCAGCTCAAGCGTGAACTGCTGGAACTGAAGCGGGCGGTGGCACCGCTGGCGCGACCGCTGGAGGAGCTCGCTACCCGGCCGATACGGGTGGTGGACCCGGAGATACAGGCTTACTTCCGGGACGTCACCGATCACCTGCTGCGGGTCAAGGACCAGATCGCCTCCTTCGACGAGCTGCTCAACTCGATCCTCCAGGCGCACCTCGCGCAGGTCACGGTCGCGCAGAACGAGGACATGCGCAAGATCACGGCCTGGGCCGCGCTGGTCGCCGTACCGACGATGGTCTGCGGGCTCTACGGCATGAACTTCGAGCACATGCCGGAGCTGCACTGGCAGTTCGGCTACCCGCTGGTCATAGGGGTGATAGCCGTGGCGTGTCTGACGCTGCACCGCGGGTTCCGGCGCAACGGCTGGCTGTAGGGCGCGCCGACACCCCCGGCGCGGTTGCCCGGCCGGGGGTGCGAGGGACGGTCCTCAGTGGGCGGGGGTTCGGGCGTAGACGCTCTCGGCCCAGGCGCCGATCTGGTCGTCCGGCAGATGCCGGGCGAGGTCGGCCTCGCTGATCATGCCGACCAGGCGCTTGTTCTCGATGACGGGGAGCCTGCGGATCTGGTGCTCCTGCATCTCCCGGAGCACCTCGCCGACGTCGGCGTCCGCCTCGATCCAGCGCGGGGTGCCCTGGGCCATCTCGCCGGCGGTGACCTTGGCCGGGTCGTGCCCCATGGCCACGCAGCCGACGACGATGTCGCGGTCGGTGAGGATGCCGCAGAGGCGTTCGTTCGCGTCGCTGATGGGCAGCGCTCCGACGCCGAGGTCGCGCATCAGCTGGGCGGCGCGGTCCAGGGTCTCGTGCGCCGGGATCCACTGGGCTCCGCGGTGCATGATGTCTCCGGCAGTGGTCATGGAGTACCTCCCTGTGCCGGACGGCCGGCGCGGCGCAGGGCGCACCGCTAGTCCCGGCGCCTCACATTCTCGCCGCGCCGGACAGCGCCCGCACCTTCACCGCCGGAACCCGGGAGGTGCCCGCCGATCAGCCGCTCGGGCCGGATGCCAGGGCCCGCCGATCACCCGCCGAACAACCGCTCGGGCCGGATGCCGGGTCTGCCGATCATCCAGCGATCAGCCGCTCGGCCCGGGGGCGGGCCCGCCGATCAGCCGCTCCAGGCCGGGTGCCGGGGGTCGTCGGCGCGGACCAGGACGTCGGCGGTGGCGGCCGGGGCGGTCTCGTCCTCGTAGCGCGCGAAGGCGGGGAGGGTCCAGTGGTCGGGTTCGGGGGTACGGCGGCGCAGGGCGCCCGCGGAGAGGAGGACGTGGACGGAGAGGTCGAAGGGGAACCAGTGCCGCAGCAGCAGGGGGCCGTGCAGCAACAGCACACCACCGGGCGGGAGGTGGACGTAAGGGCTGCGGGTGGCCCGGTCGGTGACCGGGTCCCACAGGTCGGGCAGGACGCGGCCGTCGCCGCCGGGTTCGAGGGGGCCGAAGACCTCACGCCACAGGGCGCCGGTGTCCAACCAGCCGTCGTAGTAGGCCTCCACGTCCCGGCGGCCGTGTTCCAGCCGGAGGGAGGCGGGGCGCAGAAAGCCCTCGGCGCCGACGACCAGCGAGGGGCGGCCGCGGGTGCGCAGGGCTTCGGCGACGCGTTCCGCGAGGCCTCCCGGGCGGGCCGCGGGGGCGCCGTCGAAGGCGATGCGCGGCCAGGGGGCGCCGTCGGCGGGCTGCAGGCCGAGCAGCCGGTCGGCGAGCAGGTCGCCGAGCCGTTCCCAGGTGATCGCTTCGAGTCGCACAGAGCCCATGATGCGTCAGGGCCGGGAGGAGGGCGGTGTCAGTGCACGTCGAGGGGAATGAACCGCGTATGGAGCACCTGGCAACTCCCCCGCACCGCGGCGGACTTCTCGTGATCCAGCCGCTCCGGCGGCGGCACTGCGCGGAGTGCCGGGGCGGGCCGCTGTCGCTGCTCGTGCTGGAGGACGGGACGCCCCGGTGTCTCGACTGCGCGGACCTCGGGCATCTGGTCTTCCTGCCGCGTGGCGACACCGCGCTGACCCGCAGGTCCCGGCAGGAGAGCGCCCTGTCGGCGGTGGTGGTGCGGTTCAACCGGCGCAAGGGGCGCTATGAGCGGCAGGGCGTTCTCGTGGAGGAGGCGGGGCTGGCCCGGGCCGAGGAGCTGTGCCTCGCGGACGCCGAGGCGAGGCGGCGCCGACGGCAGCGGGACGCGCGGCGGAGGGAGGCCGAGGACGGGCGGTTCGCGGAGGCGTTCGCGGCGGAGATCCGGCGGCTGTTCCCGGGGTGCCCGCCGGAGCGGGCGGCCGCGACCGCCGCGCATGCCTCGGTGCGGGGCAGCGGGCGGGTGGGCCGGAGTGCGGCGGGGCGGGCGCTGTCCGAGGGTGCGGTGACCTCGGCGGTGGTGGCGTCCGTGCGGCACACGGACACGCCGTACGACCAGTTACTGATGAGCGGGGTGCCGCGGCACGAGGCCCGGCGGCGAATCGCGGCGGCGGTGGAGACCGTACTGAGGGAGTGGCGCGAGCCGGCGGCGGAGGCGGGCTGACCGGCCCACCCACAGCCCTGACGGCCCGCCCAGAGCCCTGACAGCCCACCCGGAAACCCGCCCGTCGCGCCCCGAGACCTGACCGTAGCCCACCCCGGCCCCCATCTGGACGCTCGCGTATGCCCGCGCGGCGCTCGGCCATGGGATACGTCGGCGCGGCGGATTTCACTTGTGGTGACGGGCGGTGCCGGGGAGGATCCCGGCAGGACTGGGGAGTTGACGTCACATGATCGAGGGACCGTTTTTCGTACTGACCGTGCTGGGCGTGCTGGGGACCGGCTTGGTGGCCGGGGCCTTCTGCGCGTTCTCCGCCTTCGTGATGAAGGGGCTCGCCGCGCTGCCGCCCGCGCAGGGCGTCGCGGCGATGCAGGCGATCAACGTGGCCGCGGTGACCCCCGCCTTCATGACCGTGTTCATCGGCTCGGCGGCCCTGTGCGCCGTGCTCGCCGTGGTGACGTTCGTGGTGTGGCCGGACGAGGGGACGGTGGAGCTGCTGCTGGGCAGCGCCCTGTATCTGTTCGGCTCGTTCGGGGTGACCGTCCTCGCCAACGTGCCCCGCAATGACGAGCTGGTGAAGATGGAGGCGGGCACCCGCGAGGCCGCCGCGTACTGGACCGCGTACGTGCGGGAGTGGACGGCCTGGAACCACGTCCGCACGGTCGCCTCGGCCGCCGCCACAGTCTGCTACGTCCTGGCCCTCACCTGAGCGAAAACGCCACGGGCCAGCGAAAGCGCAAGAGGCTGACGAGACGTATCGTGGCCGGAAGAGTGCCGACCGATGACGTACGGCCCCGCTCCGCACGCGAGGGAGACGGCCATGGCCGATCCCAAGGGATTCATGACCACACCCCGCCAGGACTGGCCCCGCCGGCCGGTCGAGGAGCGGGTCCGGGACTGGGACGAGGTGTACGTCCCCGGCGCGCTGCTGCCCATCGTCAGCAAGCAGGCCGACCGGTGCATGGACTGTGGGATCCCGTTCTGCCACGACGCCTGTCCGCTCGGCAATCTGATCCCGGAGTGGAACGACCTGGTGTCGAGGGAGGACTGGCGGTCGGCCGCCGACCGGCTGCACGCCACCAACAACTTCCCCGAGTTCACCGGCCGGTTGTGCCCGGCGCCCTGCGAGGCGGGGTGCGTACTCGCCATCAACCAGCCCGCGGTCACCATCAAGAACGTCGAGTGCGCGATCGCCGACCGCGCCTGGGAGCTGGGGTTCGCCCCGCCCCGGCCGCCGGACCGGCTGTCGGGACGGACGGTCGCGGTGATCGGGTCGGGGCCCACAGGGCTCGCGGCGGCGCAGCAGCTGACCCGGGCCGGGCACACGGTCGTCGTGTACGAGAAGGACGACCGCATCGGCGGGCTGATGCGGTACGGCATCCCCGAGTTCAAGATGGAGAAGGCCCGGCTGGAGCGCCGTATCGACCAGATGCGCGCCGAGGGGACCAGGTTCCGTACCTGCACGGCGGTCGGGCGGGACATCGGGGCGGACGAAGTGCGCACCCGCCACGACGCCGTGGTGATCGCCACCGGTGCGACCGCGTGGCGTGAACTGGACGTGCCTGGACGGGAGTTGGCCGGGATCCAGCAGGCCATGGAGTATCTGCCGCTGGCCAACCGGGTGTGCGAGGGCGACCTTCCGGCATCGCCGATGTCCGCCGCCGGGAAGCACGTCGTCATCGTCGGCGGCGGGGACACCGGCGCCGACTGTCTGGGCACGGCGGTGCGGGAGGGCGCCGCCTCGGTGACCCAGCTCGACATCTACGCCCAGCCCGGCGCCGAGCGCGACGACGACACCGAGCCCTGGCCGACGTATCCGAGGATCTACCGGCTCTCGGCGGCCCACGAGGAGGCCGGGGAGCTGCGGACCGCCCCGGCGGCGGACGCGGACGCGCGACTGTTCGCGGCGTCAACGCTCCGCTTCACGGGGGACGGGGAGGGGCGGGTACGGTCCCTGCACCTGGTCGAGGTCGACTCGGGACGTCGGCCGGTGCCGGGCACCGGGCGGGCCATTCCGGCCGATCTGGTCCTGCTCGCGCTCGGCTTCTCGGGGCCCGACCGGGAGGACGGGCTGATCGGGCAGCTGGGTCTTGAGCTGGAGCCCCGCGGCACGATCGCGCGGGACGTCGGCTTCGCCACCGCCGTCCCCGGGGTGTTCGCCGCCGGGGACGCCGCCCGGGGCCAGTCGCTGATCGTGTGGGCGATCGCGGAGGGGCGGGCGGTGGCCGCGGCGGTGGACCGGTATCTGACCGGGAGTTCGCGGCTGCCGGCGCCGATCTCCCCGTACGACCGCCCGATGGCCGTGTAGACCCCATCCGGCCCCGTACGACCGCTCAATGGCCGCACAGGCCCCACATCGGACGTCGTACAACCGCCCGATGACCGCACAGGCCCCACATCGGACGCCGCACGACCGCCCCCAGGCCGCGCAGGCCCCGCATCGGGAGCAGGCGCCTACCGCTCGTCCGTCCCCGCCACCTTTGCCGTGGCCAGCGCCACGCGGTTCCAGGTGTTGATCGTGAAGATGAGGGCCAGCACCCGGGCCAGCTCCTCCTCGTCGAAGTGGGCCGCGGCCTCGGCGTAGACGGCGTCCGGGACACCGCCCTCGGCGACCAGCGTCACCGCCTCCGTCAGGGCCAGCGCCGCCTGCTCGCGCTCGGAGAAGAAGTGCCGGGCCTCCCGCCAGACCGCCACCATGTGCAGCCGGTCCTCGCTCTCGCCGGCCTTGCGGGCGTCGTTGGTGTGCATGTGCAGGCAGTACGCGCAGTTGTTGAGCAGCGAGGCACGGATCTGGACCAGCTCGACGAGCGTCGGGTCCAGGCCCTCACGAGCGGCGGCGTCGAACCCGACGAGGGCGCGGAAGGCCTTCGGGGCGGTCCGGGCGAAGTTGATGCGGGGCGTCTCGGTGCTGACCGGCGTGTTCGTCGTCATGCCTTCAACCTACGGCCTGGAAAGACCCCCGGTAGGGTGCATTCTTGTGTCCGAATCATGGGTCAATTCCGCCGAGCGGATCGGCGCCGACCTGCATCTGGAGCTGTCCGGCCCCGGCGGCAGACGGGCCGCCCTCACCCGTGCCCTGCGCGACGCCGTACGCGGTGGCCGGCTCGCCCCCGGCACCCGGCTCCCGCCGTACCGCTCGCTCGCCGCCGACCTGGGTGTCGCCCGGAACACCGTGGCCGACGCGTACGCCGAGCTCGTCGCCGAGGGCTGGCTCACCGCCCGTCAGGGCTCGGGCACACGGGTCGCCGAACGGGCCGAACCGCCGCGACATGCCGTGAAAACCCCGCCGAGGACCCCTCTACGCGCGCGTGGCCCGCGCCACGACCTGCGCCAGGGCACCCCGGACGCTTCGGGCTTCCCGCGCGCGGACTGGCTCGCCTCCTACCGGCGGGCCGTGCAGCAGGCGCCCAACGAGGTATTCGGGCCCGGCGATCCCGCCGGCCGGGTCGAGCTGCGGGAAGCGCTGGCGGAGTACCTCGCACGCGCGCGTGGCGTCCGCTGCGATCCGGACCGGATCGTGATCTGCTCCGGCTTCGCCCACGCGCTGCGGCTCCTCGTCGAAGGGCGCGTGCTGCGGGCTCCGCTGGCCGTGGAGGCGTACGGGCTGCCCTTCCACCGGGAACTGCTGACCGGTGCCGGGGTGCGGACCGTGCCGCTGCCTCTCGACGAGGACGGCGCCCGGGTCGATCGGCTCACCCGCGAGCGCGGGGTCCTGCTCACGCCCGCGCACCAGTTCCCGACCGGCGGGCCGCTGCACGCCGACCGCCGCGCCGCGGTGATCGACTGGGCACGCCCGCGTGGCGCGGTGATCGTGGAGGACGACTACGACGGGGAGTTCCGCTACGACCGCAAGCCCGTCGGCGCCGTGCAGGGGCTCGACCCGGAACGGGTGATCTTCATCGGGTCGGTCAGCAAGAGCCTGTCCCCGGCGGTCCGCCTGGGCTGGATGGTGCTGCCCGGGGAGTACGTCGAGGGCGTGCTCGCGGCCAAGGGCGAGCGGGAGGCCTGGGCGAGCGTGCTCGACCAGCTCTGCCTCGCCGACTTCCTCACCCGGGGGTCCTACGACCGTCATGTGCGGCGCATGCGGCAGCGGTACCGGAGCCGCCGGGACCGGCTCGTCGCGGCGCTCGCCGCTCGGGCGCCGCACATCGAGGTCACCGGGGTGGCGGCCGGACTGCACGCCGTACTGCGACTGCCGCCGGGGTCCGAGGCGGCCACCGTCGAGCGGGCCGGGCGGCTCGGCGTGGCCCTCGACGGGCTCGCCGCGTTCCGGCATCCGGGAGCGTCGGAGGCCGCCGTACCGGCCCATGACGGGCTGGTCGTCGGCTACGCCACGCCCTCCGAGCACGCCTACCCGGCGGCTCTGGACGCCCTCTGCGCGGCGTTTCCGGATCCGTGAATCTCCTCCCGTATGTCCGAAAAGGCTGTTCTTTCCGTCAGTCAGCAATGCAGCACAGCAACTCAGTGTCTTAGAAAAGCAACCGGCACACCCGATGAGGGAACTGCCTCAGGAGATCAGGAAGTCCGCCGCACCCGCCTTGGCGCCTTCGATGAATGCCGTCATCTCGTCGGTGGTGTAGATCAGCGCCGGCCCGTCCGGGTCGGTCGACTGACGGACGGCGATCCGTCCGTCGGCAAGCTTCATCGCCTCCAGGCAGTTGCCGCCGTTGCCGCCGCTCCACGGCTTGTGCCAGCCCTCGCTGCCCAACTCCCGCGCGGGCATGCCGTTGTAGACGGGTATCCGCGGCTTGATGCGATCCATTCACAGCTCCTTGCGGAGATCCCGGAGAATCTCCTTCGTGCGATGCGCCGTAGCGGCCTGCGCCGCCATGCGGTCCATGACCTCCAGGTGGGTCGCCACCTCGGGGCGCGCGTCCAGGTAGACGGCGCCGGTCAGGTACTCGCTGTAGACCATGTCCGGCAGTTCTGACATGGCAAATCGGAACAGCACGAACGGCCCGTACGTGCCCGGGTGCGGCCCGCTCTCGAACGGGGCGACCTGCAGCGTCACGTTGGGCAGCTTCGTCATCTCGAGCAGCCGGTCGATCTGGGCACGCATCACCTCCGGGCCGCCGACCTGGCGGCGCAGCACGGTCTCGTCCATGACGGCCCACATGCGGGGGGCGTCGGGCCGGGTGAGCAGATCCTGGCGTTGCATGCGCAGCGCCACATGGCGTTCGATGTCGTCGGGCTTGGTCTGGCCGATGGCGCCCGAGCGCAGCACCCCGCGCGCGTAGTCCTCGGTCTGCATCAGGCCGGGCACGAAGTGCGGCTCGTACGACCGGATGAGGCTCGCGGCCCCCTCCAGGCTGACGTACATCGAGAACCAGCCCGGCAGGATGTCGTGGAACCGCTGCCACCAGCCGGGTTTGTTGGCGTCCTCGGCGAGCTGCACGAAGGCCGCGGCCTCCTCGTCACCGACCCCGTAGGCCTTCAGCAGCAGCTGGAGGTACGGGATCTTGAAGGCGACCTCGGCCATCTCCATCCGGCGGACGGTGGCGGGGGCGACACGCAGGACGCGGGCGGCCTCCTCACGCTTGAGCCCGGCGCGTTCCCGCAGGTCCAGCAGGCGCCGGCCGAGGACGACCTGGCCGACCGTCGGCGCGGACCGCGGCTCGCTCACGCTCCCACCTCCACCAATGAATCCTGACAGCCCTGCGGCGCCATTCGAAGACCTATTCGAAGATCTGGACAGACCTCCGGCGATCCCAATTGGCGCCGCTCGACAAGCTGTTGCGAGCAGTGTGCCACGGCCATCCACCGCGTCACACAGCACTCTGCATTTTTCAGAGTGACACTTGCCAAGTGTTCACGGCGGGGCGATAGTGGCAAGCGTGATTCCGTCCGCGCCCTTAGGAACAGACGCCGCCGCAGGCCTGCTCGGCCTCGGTGCCGCCACGGCGGTAGGCCCTCAGCGGGGCCCCGCCGAGCGCCGGTTCCGTTTCGAGCTGGCCGCACATCCGGGCTCCCCCGCGCAGGCCAGACGCCTGACGAGGGCCCGGCTGACCGGCTGGTCGGTCTGCGAGGACACCTGCGACACGGCGGCCCTGGTGGTCTCCGAACTCGTCACCAACGCCATCGTGCACACGGCGAGCAGGCACATCGTCTGCGAGCTGCACGACGGCGACGACCTGGTGCGAATAGCCGTGCGCGACCAGGGGTGCGCACCGGGTGAGCCCCACCCGGCGGCGCAGCGCGGCGACGAGGAGCACGGGAGGGGATTGCTCCTCGTCGACGCCCTCTGTCACTCCTGGGGCGCCCATGAGCACGGGCCCGGCCTGCTGGTCTGGGCGGAACTGCCGCGCAAGGCGGAGGAGCCTCGCGAGGACACCGGGCCGCGCAACGACCTGGGCTGGGGAGCCCGGCCCAAGCCGGGCGGCCCCGCCGGGGGATCCGACGGCGAAGACGAGGACGGGGGGCCTGCGTGAGCGTGACGTCCGGCGGCGGTCAGGTACTGAACCTGGACACACTGGTCCGGCTTCGCCGCGGGCTCGCTTCGCGGCTGGAGCCGTCGAGGCTGGCGGTGCCGGAAGGCATGACCACGCCGCTGGGTTTCGACGCGGTGGCCGTACCCGCTCGCCTCGGGCCGCTCATCCTGCCCCGGCTGCCTCAGGTGGGGTGTGTCTACGCCGATGACGCGTACTGGTGGTGGATCGTCCCGTCCGACTCCGACTACGCGCTGGAGTGGCCGGAGCCCTGCCGGTACGCGACGGGCGCGGTGGTTCCGGACGAGGTCCGGCTGATCCACCGGCCGGAGGGGGCGGTGCCCTACACGCCGCCGATCCCGCTGTACCTGGCGCTGTGCCGGCTGACGGGGACCAATCCGCCCTGGGCCCGGCAGGTCAGCGCGTAGCGCCCCGCGGGGAGGCAGGCTTTCGTCCGCCGCTACGCCGTGGCTGGTCGCGCGGTCCCCCGCGCCCCTTCGGGGCGCCCTCAGGCGGCCGCGTCGACGGTCATCTCGCTGCGCACGATCACCAGGAAGGTGTCCGTCGCCAGGTCCATCACGACCTCGGCGTCCAGGCCTTCCCGACGCCGCGCCTGCGCGAACTCCTCCGCCGGCCAGGAGCCTCGCGGACCGCCGGCGGGAAAGCGCTCAAGCACCGTTCGCCTGTTCACCCTGCACCTCCATCTAGCGCTGTACTCGAAGAGTTAAACGCCAACAGCGGGGTGAACGCTTCGCGAAGTGACGGGACTGAGACATTGTTGACACTCATTCACCACGGAGGGTGAACGGGGCCCCAGCTTTATGTAGTTTTCGGTTACTTTCCGCCTCAGTCCTCGTACTCATCGTGATAGCGCACGCGCTCACTGCCCGCGGGCGTCCCCAGGGACGACGCACGCCCCTCGGGTTCCTCCCACTCCTCCTGCCGGCCCAGCGCGGTCAGGTCCAGGAAGCTGGTGGTCGAGCCAAGACCGTCCAGCCCGCGCTCGAACGTCGAGTAGGTGTGGAACACCCGGTCGCGGACTCTGAGGAAGCAGCTCACGCCGGGACGCTCTACGGGTTCCCCGTCATCCTCCAGGGTCACCTCGAAGTCGCGGTTGAAGTCGTTGCCGTGGGACGAGAACCACGGCAGCGTCCACCCCATCCGTGCCTTGAACGGCAGGATCCTGGTGTACGGCGCTCTGGAGACCACCACGAACGAGGTGCCGCGGGCCCGCAGATGGGCGAGATGGCCGACCTGGTCCAGGAACGCCGAGCAGCTGCGGCAGCCGGCCTCCCACTCGGGCGCGAACATGAAGTGGTGGACGACGAGTTGGTGCCGCCCCTCGAAGAGGTCGAGGAGGGTGGCCTTGCCGTCGCCGCCCTCGAAGACGTACTCCGTGTCGATCTCGACCATGGGCAGCCGACGCCGCTCGGCGTTGAGCGCGTCACGCGCGCGCGTGGCCGCCTTCTCCCTGAGCAGTAACTCCTCGCGTGCCGCGCGCCACTGAGCGCGCGAGACGATCTCCGGAAGCGACATGGGCCCCTCCTGTGCGAACGGTCCGTTCCGAGGGGTGACCGGGGGGAGGAGCGGAACTCATCGCTCGTGCCCAAGATTTTTTGGTGCGACCTTTCCGAGGGCCCCGCGGCTACGTTTCGTACTCCTGGATCCGCCTGCCGTGGCCCCGGTCGAGCAGCCCCGGCAGGCGTTCCGTCAACTCCCCGACCACCGCGCCGACATCGAGGGTCAGCAGCTCGCGGTCGCGCATCAGGACACGGCCGTCGACGATCGTGGTGCGTACGTCGGAGGAGCGGGCGCTGTGCACCAGGGTCGCGGCGAGGTCGTGGACGGGCTGGGTGTGCGGGCCGGTCAGGTCGACCAGGACGATGTCCGCCCGGCGGCCGGGGGCGAGGCTGCCGATCCGGTCGCCGAGTCCGACGGCCCGCGCGCTCTGCAGGGTCGCGTGGTGCAGGGCTTGACGGGACGTCAGCCAGCGGGGGTCACCGGTCGTCGACTTCTGGATGAGCGCGGTGAGCGCCATCGACTCCCAGACGTCGAGGGAGTTGTTGGAGGCGGCGCCGTCCGTGGCGAGTCCCACGGGAACGCCGATCTCGCGCAGGGCGCGCACCGGGGTGGTGGTGGGCCAGCCGAACTTGAGGTAGCCACGGGGAGCGGTGGCGACGGCCACCTGGCCACCGGCTTCCGCGAGAAGGGGCAGGTCGGCGTCGAGGATGCCGGTGCCGTGGGCGATCAGGACGTCGGTGTCGAGGATCCCGGTGCGCCGGAGGACCTCGATGGGTGTGACTCCGTGCCGGGCCAGGCTCGCCTCGGTCTGGTCGCGGTTCTCGGAGGCGTGCAGATGGACGGGGAGGTGGTGCTCGCGGGCGAGTGCGGCGGTGGCGGCGAGATCGGCGCCGGTGACGGTGTAGGGGGCGTGCGGAGCGAGGGCGGTGGTGATACGGCCGCCCCGGTGCCGGAGGGCGAACTCCAGTGAGCGCTCCCGGCCCTGCGGGCCCTGGGAGGAGAAGAAGGCCTCGCCGAGATGGGCCCGCAGGCCGCACTCGTCGACGACCCGGGCGACGGCGTCCATGGCGAAGTAGTGGTCGGCGAAGCAGGTCACCCCCGCGCGGATCATCTCGGCGCAGGCGAGCCGCGCCCCCAACTCCACATCCCGTCCGGTGAGGTTGGACTCGACGGGCCAGACGACGTCGTTGAACCACTGCTCGGTGGGCAGATCCTCGGCGACCCCGCGCAGCGCGACCATCGGGGCGTGGGTGTGGCAGTTGACGAGCCCCGGCAGGGCGACCTGACCACGGCCGTCGAGCCGCTCCACGGCAGGCCGGTCCCCCACCTCCGCGGCACCCGTGACGGCCTCGATCACCCCGTCCCGTACGACGATCGCGGCGTCCTCCTCGAAGCGGATCCGCTCTTGATCGTCGTGCAGCAGGACGGTGCATCCGGTGATGATGAGCTCGGCGACGGTCGACGTCATGCCGCCAACGTACGACGGCGTACCCGCCCGGTGTGACCCGGACCGCGCATGTCGCCGCAGCTCTGTCGCGAACCCCACCGGGCGAGCACCCTGGCCTCATCACCGCCCGCCGCAACGGCTTACGGAAAGGGCCCCGGCATGCTCCTCGGCACCTGGAACCTGGAGAACCTCTTCCTGCCCGGCGGCCCGTCCGGCCCGAAGGACAAGGCCGCCTACGAGGCGAAACTGGCCGCCCTGGCCGCCGTGATCACGGAACTCGACCCGACGCTGCTCGGCGTGCAGGAGGTCGGCGATCCGGCGGCGCTCGGCGACCTGGCCGACAGGGTGGGCGGCGACTGGCACACCGCGCTCTCGGAGCATCCCGACGGGCGGGGGATCCGGGTCGGCTTCCTCAGCAGGGTGCCGCTGCGGGTGCTGGCCGACACGAGCGCGTTCCCGCGGAAGCTGCGGCCCGTGCAGGTGGACGACACGGGCGGGGAGACCGCGGTGGCGGGGCGGGGCTTCCTCGCGGTGGAGGCGGGGCCGTTGCGCGCCGCCGTCTGCCACCTGAAGTCGAAGCTGCTGAGCTATCCCGGGGACCGTTTCCAGCCGCGGGACGAGGGCGAGCGGGCGCGTTTTGGAGCTTACGCGCTCTACCGACGGGCGGCTGAGGCGGCGGCGGTGCGGGCGCTGGCGGACGAGTTGCTGGCGGGCGCGGGCCAGGAGCGGGACGTGGCGGTCGTCGGCGACCTGAACGACGAGGTCCAGGCGGCCACGACCCAGATCCTGCTGGGCCCGTCCGGCTCGGAGATCGGCACGGCGGGCTTCGACACCCCGGACCGGGGCGACGCGGTACGGCTGTGGAACACCGCGCCCCTGATCCCCGCCGCCCAGCGCTTCTCCCGCGTCAATTCCGGCCGCCGCGAGCTGATCGACCACGTCCTGCTGAGCCACCGCCTGGTCCACCGCGTGACGGAGTCCGGCACGGGCCTCCCCGGCGCGAACGCCCCGCACCTGCCGTCGATCGGCCCGGACCCGACGGACCGCCGGGGAAAGCCCGGCTCGGACCATGCGCCGGTGTGGGCGCGGTTCGGCTAGGGCGGCGGTCGGGGTTCGGCCTTCGTACGCGGTTCAGCCGGCGCGGCGGAGTACGGCCAATTCGTCCACCGCTCCGGTGAGCTGCCGCTCGTACCGGGAGGTGAGGCGGCCGGAGTCGTCGAGGTGGACCGCGCAGGCGGTGGTGGTGTCCACGAGCCGCTCCAGAGCACCGGCCACCTCCTCGGTCCCCTCCGCGTGCCGGGCGAGCGGCGGAAGCTCGGCGGCGGCGAGGGAGATGGCGGCCCGGGCCTCGGCGAGCGTGCGGTAGGCCTCGCGGCGGAGGGTCCAACGGGTGCCCCGGGGATCGCCACCGACCCGGCTGCCGCCGACGGCCGCGCCGCCCATGCCACGCCCCTGCCGACGGTCCCCGCCACCCACTCCACCGGCCCCGCCATCCGCCCCACCAGCCCCGCCACACCCCCGACCGGCCCCGCCATCCGCCCCACCAGCCCCGCCACACCCCCGACCGACCCCGCCGCCCGCTCCACCGACCTCACCGTCCATCCCACCGGCCTTGCCCTCCGCCTCCCGCAGCACATGCGCGAGATACGCCCGCGCCGCGTTCTCCGCCGCCCCGAGTCGCGCCCGTACTCCCCCGTCCCGCTGCCCGGGCATCGGCAGATGTCCTACGACCAGCACGATCGCGCAGGCCAGCAGGGTCTCCCCGATGCGGCCGGCGGAGGCCTGCGGTTCGCCCCCGACCATCACCAGGGCGAGGACGAGCAGCGTGACGACGGCGGTCTGGGCGGCGAAGTGCCGGGTGGCGACGGGAATGAGCGCACCGCACACCGCGACCAGCGCGACGAGCCCTTCCGGCCGGGGCAGCACGGCGGCGAACCCGGCGAAGAGCAGGGCCCCCAGCACGGTCCCGGCCGCCCGGCACAGCACCCGGGACACCAGCGGCCCGAGATCGGGCTTGACCAGGAAGACGGCGGTGGCGGGCAGCCAGTACCAGTGCGTGTGCGGCCCGTACCAGTGGGAGTGGTGCAGGCCCTGCGCGGCGGCGACGCCGGCCCCGAAGCAGAGGGCGACCCGAAGGCCGTACTCCCGCCCACCGGCGCCGAGGACACTGCGGATCAGGGAGGACAGGGACCGCCGCCGGGTGTGCAGATCCGCGCCGCCTTCGCCCCGGTCGAAGGTCACGGCGGCATGGAGCAGGGCGTCGTCGAGGGCGCGCAGAGCGGGCGCGTTCCGGGACGGCGCGGGCAGTGGCCCGGTGGCCGTGTTGGCGCGTACGGCGGAGGCGAGGCGCCGGGGTCCCACCGCGGCCCGCGCCGGTACCGCCTCCGCGACCCAGGCGAGCGCCGTGGCGGCCTCGGCGAGCGGAAGGGCGGCGGCGTACTGCGCACGGAGGCGTCGCTCGGCGGAGGAGGAGGCGTACCGCCGCAGCCGGGGTCCGGCGAGGGCGTCCTGCGCGTGATCGAGCGCCGCGGTGAGCGAGACACGCCGAGCGTTGGCCCGGTCGGTACCGGCGCCGTCGAGGAGATCGGCGATGGCGTCGTAGACGGACGCGACGGCGGCCCGCTCCCCGTCGAACCGGAAGTCACCGACGAAGGACCCGGGACCGGGCAGCACGAGCCGCAGCACCAGCAGCCATCCGGCCCCGCACAGAAAGGCGAGCGCCCGCTGCCATCCCGGCTCCGGCAACGGCATCCCGGCGCCGATCGCGGAAGCGACGAGCAACTGGGTCCCTGCACCGGAGGCCACCGGCCCGACGGCACTGACGGCGCCGGCGAACAGCCCGACGAAGGTGAGCAGCAGCGCGAGCCCGACGGCCCCCAGGCGCTCCCCGCCGTACGTGCCGACCAGCAGCCCGACGGCCCCCGCGACCGCGGGCACCCCCATCCGCCTGACGGCCGCCCGCCGGCTCCCGGGCCGGTCGTTGATCCCGGCGAGCATGGCGGCGATCGCGGCCACCACCCCGACGGACGCCTGACCGGCGAGAACGGCCCCGCACAGCAACGGCCCGGCCGCCAGCCCTCCCCGCCCCACGGCACTCCAGGGCACGGGCCCCCGCTGAGCACGAAGAGCATGAGCAAGCCAGGGCGGCAGGGCAAACACGGGGCGGGACACAGGGCTCCTGTCCGGACGAGGGCGCGGTGTGCCTTCGGGCGACGGTGGCCGGGTTTTCTGGTGTGCCCCGACGGTAGACCGGAAAACCGGAGGTTGAGAAACGGGCGTATTACCTCCGCGTGACCATGCTTGGTAACGCCATGTTCTTTGTGAACGCTATCGTTCCCGGCTCGCCTCTTCGCACAGCGCCCGGGCCCGGTGGATCGCCTGGATCAGGGCCTCCGGATGCGGTGCGGCAGGGAGCGACGCGAGGACGTCGTCCATGGCGCGCAGTCCCGCCCGCTCCAGCAGCCGCTTCTCGTTGGTCACCCACTCCCCCCGCGCCGCCAGCACCCCGTGTCCCGTCTGGACGGCGGCGGTGGCGAGGACGCCGGCCACCTCGGTGAGGCGGCCCGCCGGCGCGTGGTTCGCCTCGGCGTAGGCCAGGGTCGCGCGGGCCGTGCCGTGCCAGCGCGCGCTCGCCGTGCGCCGTAGCTTCTCCGGATAGCCCGCCGGGCGCGGCAGTTCACCGCGCAGCACCCGGTTGATCGCCAGCTCCGCCACCACCAAGTAGCTGGGGATTCCTGCGAGATGGAACAGCAGTGGTTCCACCCGGAAGCGCCCCTGTTCCGCTTCCGCGAGTTCGTGTTCCACGACGTCCAGGTCCCGGTAGTGCACGTCCACGCGGTGGTCGTCGATCGTCAGCCAGGCGCCGCCGTTGAAGACACCGCCGCCCCAGTCGCCGATCTCCGACACCTCGCCCTCCCAGCCCACCGCGCGCAGATCGGCCGGGTCGAAGGGACCCCGGTAGTAGATCGCCAAGTCCCAGTCGCTGTCGGGGCGGTGGGTGCGCTGGGCCCGGGAACCGCCCAGGGCCACCGCCCGCACGGCGGGGAGGGCGGCCAGGCGGTCCGCCGTCGCTTCGAGGAAGTCGGGCATGGTCGCTCAAGCCTCCCAGAGGTCACGGTGGCGGTGCCGTGTGGGCGGGTGGTCCAGGGTCTCGGCCACCCTTTCGAGGGTTCCGGCAGACGCCGCTCGCACCTGCTTGACCGCCGTGACACGGAACGACCTGAGCCCCGCCCGCGCCCGCGACTCGTACGGGCTCACTCCTCGCTCGCCCAAGCTCCGCGGGTACCGGTAGGCGGCGAAGCTCCGCAGCAGCGGCCTCGGCCTGGCACGGCGGCCCTCGCGCGCGGCCTTCGCCAACTCCTGCCGCGTGTAACGGAGTTCGGCGAGCGAGTGATGGGTGCACGGGCCCGCGATGCCCTGGGGCCAGTAGGGCGGGCCGGTGCGGTGGCGGCCCGGGACGTGGTGGACGGTGCGTGACATGGCTGGGCTACAGGGTCGCGGGGGCGGGCGCCGGTGTCGAATGGTTATCCGTCGGAGCGTGGGGGCGCTGGAGCGCCGGAAAATCGGATGCGGTGCCGGGCCCCGCGCCCGAGGATCGGTGGGTTGTCCGCATGCCGCACGCCAGACTCCGCACCGCACCACCCGGGAGCCGCCATGATCCAGCGCGTCACCAACCCCGCCCTCTTCCCACCCCCCACCTACTCCCACGCCTCTGTCGTCGAGGCCGGTACCAGGCTCGCCTTCCTCGCCGGGTCCGTGCCGCTGGATGCCGAGGGGAAGATCGTCGGTGAGGGGGACCCGGTCCGGCAGGCCCAGCAGGTGATCGACAACCTGGAGGCTCAACTGGCGGCCGTCGGAAGCGACTTGACGCACGTGCTGTCGACCGACGTGTACGTCGTCAGCAGTGAGACCTCCGTGCTCTCCTCCGTGTGGGAGGTCGTCGAGGCGTCGGGGCTCAGCGCCGGACCGCACTCGTCCACCCTCATCGGGGTCGCCTGCCTCGGCTACACCGGGCAGTTGGTGGAGATCACGGCCACCGCCGTCGTACCGGAGGAAGCCCGGTGATCACCCTGCGCAGGGCCACCGCCGCCGACGCCTGCGCCGTGGCCGACGTCTGGCTGCGCTCCTTCGACGCCGCGCTGCCGACCGTCGTGCGGCCGCATTCGGACGACGAAGTGCGCGACTGGATCCGGGAGTTCGTCGTCCCGCGGCAGGAGACGTGGGTCGCCGAGGCCGGGAGCGCGATCGTCGGGATCATGGTCCTGCACGGCGAGCTCCTCTCCCAGCTCTACCTCGCCCCCGACTGGCGCGGCCGCGGCCTCGGCGACCGGTTCGTCCGGCTCGCCAAGGAGCGGAGCCCGCACGGTCTGAACCTCTGGACCTTCCAGATCAACAAGCCCGCCCACCGCTTCTACGAACGCCACGGCTTCGTCGCCACCGAGCACACCGACGGCCACGACAACGAGGAACACGAGCCGGACGTACGGTACGTCTGGAAGCCCCGGGCCAGGCTTCCGGCGCTCACAGCCCCGCCTCCTGAGCCGCGCTCCGCAGCACCTGGCGCAGCATCTCCGGGGTGAGCCGGCCGGTGAAGGTGTTGCGCTGGCTGACATGGAAGCAGCCGAAGAGGGTGAGACCGTCGAGCGGCACCCGCATCCCGTGCCCGAAAGCGGGCCGGGGCCTCGGGATCGCCCAGCCCGCCGCCGCCAGCGCGGGCAGCGCCGCCTGCCAGCCGAACGCGCCGAGCACCACCACCGACCGCAGCGTCGGCCGCAGCAGCCCCAGCTCCCGCACCAGCCAGGGCCGGCAGGCGTCGCGCTCGCCGGGCGTGGGCTTGTTGGCGGGCGGGGCGCAGTGCACGGGCGAGGTGACCCGGGCGCCGTACAGCTCCAGTCCGTCGTCGGCGGCGACCGCGGTGGGCTGCGAGGCGAGGCCCACGTCGTACAGCGCCTGATAGAGCACGTCCCCGGAGCGGTCGCCGGTGAACATGCGGCCGGTGCGGTTCCCGCCGTGCGCGGCGGGGGCGAGGCCGACGATCAGCAGCCGGGCGTCCGGCGGGCCGAATCCGGGCACCGGGCGGCCCCAGTACGTCTGGTCGGCGAAGGCCGCCCGCTTGGTCCGGGCCACCTCCTCCCGCCAGGCGACCAGCCGGGGACAGGCCCGACAGCCCGCGACCCGCCGGTCCAGTTCCACGAGGGCGTCCATGGCTCCACCGTAAGCCCGCCGAAAAGGCCAGGTCGGCCCTGCCGGTCAGCGGCTAAGGTCGGTGCCATGGCTTCCGAGGGTGACGAGGACAAGGACGCCGCGACCTCCCCGGCTGCGGATGCGACGACCGCCGCCGTGGCGGCTGCCGAGGCGGCCGGACCGCAGACCGGCGAGAGCGTGCGGATCGACAGCTGGATCTGGGCGGTACGGCTGATCAAGACGCGTTCGGCGGGCGCCACCGCCTGCAAGGGCGGCCATGTGCGGGTGAACGGCGACCGGGTCAAGCCCGCGCACGCGGTGCGCGTCGGTGACGAGGTGCGGCTGCGGCACGAGGGCCGGGAGCGGATCGTCGTCGTCAAGCGCCTGATCCGCAAGCGGGTCGGCGCCCCGGTCGCGGTCCAGTGCTACGTCGACAAGTCCCCGCCGCCCCCGCCCCGCGAGGCCGTCGCCCCGGCCGGGATCCGCGACCGCGGCGCCGGCCGCCCCACCAAGCGGGACCGCCGCGAGCTGGAACGGCTGCGCGCCCTGGAGAAGGGCAGCAGCCGCCCCGGCCCCCGCTGACGAACACGGCCGCACGTACGCCGTGCATCACGCCCGCCGCACCAGCCGCAGCAGCTCCGCGTTGTGGCCGCGCCGCGCCCAGGCGATCAGGGCGAGCGGGATGATCAGGATGAGCGGCGTGGCGGCGTTCTCCCCCTCGAAGGCTGACATCTGGACCACGAACGCGCCGGCCATCAGCCCGCTCAGCGCGATCCCCGCCACCGACTGGAGCACCGGGACCAACAGGGCGACCGCTCCGGCGAGTTCGAGCGCGCCGATGGTGTACATGCCCGCGTTGCCCCAGCCCAGCTCGGCGAAGGCCTCCACCGCCGTGGAGTGCGCGATCAGCTTCGGCAGGGCGCTCGCGCCGGCGAAGAACAGCGCGAGCAGGATCTGCAGCCCGCGCAGGGCGATCCGGGCCCGGCGGCCACGGGCGGTCGCGGACTCGGCGATGACGGGAGCGGTGGCGGTGGCGGCGGTCTCGGACATCAAGCTCTCCTGTGTACGGCGTCGTTGTCGCTGTCACAGGGACAGACCGCGGTGTGCCGCGAAAGTCATCGCTGTCCGGCGGACGTCGCCGCCTCCAGCGGGAACCAGCCGTGCCCGATGTACCAGTGGCCGCCCGCCCGCAGATGGTCCCCCACCGCCCGCTCGACCGCCGTCCGCCGCGGCAGCCCCTCGACGGGCAGATCCGGGTCCCCGAACACGAACCCCACCGGCTCGGTGTCAGCCTCCTCCCGGTCGTCGCGGACGATCCGGAACCGCTCCTGGAAGCGCACGATGTTGGAGTCGGCCGGCAGATACCGCTTGAGCTGCCGATCCAGCAGCCAGGAGTGGCACTGCGCGGCCGGGTACCGCTCCTCGGGAAAGTGCCGGGCGAAGAACTCCCGGGCCAGCGCGAGCGAGCGGTCGCAGGCCACCGGGGTCAGCGGGCCGTGGAAGTCGGGGATGTGGAGGTTGAGACACAGGGCGTCCGGATCCGGCCCCGCCCCGGCGAGCGCCCGCCCGGTGCGCGACCGCTCGAACTGCAGCCGCCCGAGCTGGTACAGCTCGCCGCGGAAGTGGTGGATGAGCCACCTCGGCGCCTGGAGGCCCGCCCGGCCGTACCGCCGGCGGTGCACGGCCATGTTCCGGCCGAGGTCGGCGAGGGTGCGCCGGGTCACCTCGGCGGGGACACCGCGTTCGCGGTGGTAGGCGCGCGTGTGGGGCAGCGCCGCGACGAAGACGTACACGGGGAAGCAGCGCTGCAGGGGGCCGGCGGGCCAGTCCAGCTCGGGCAGCTCGACCCTGGCCCCGATCGTCCCCAGGTCCCGGACCAGCTCCTCGACCGACGCCTCCAGGAACCGTCTGAGTTCGGGATCGTCGGTGACTCTGCGGCGCATGCGGACGAGGACCCCGATGTCCTCGTGGGGTACGGCGAGGTCGATCAGGATCTCGGGCAGATCGTCGGCATCAGGCAGCATGGCAGGGCCCCCTCTTGGTGATCGGCGTTTCGAAGAGTACGTTCCGAAGGAGGGAGTGGTGATCCCGATGCGTACGGGCAGTGAACCCACGACCGCGCGCAGTGCGCTGCGCACGCGGTTCTGGCTGAGTGTGTGGGGGCTGGTCTGGGCGGTGTTCGGTACGGCCGCCTTCGCGCTGGCGGGCCGCACCGGCTGGGCCGTGGCCTGCGGGGTCCTGGCCCTGGTCGTCGCCGTGGACCTGTTCCTCGTCGTCCGGCACATCCGCCAGGGCCCGCACTACCAGCCGGGCCCCGACGTGCCGCCGTACCACCCGCCCGGCCGCTGACGCTCAGGACTCGAACCGCGCCGCCCGGAGGTACTGCGGGTTGGGGTCCAGCGCGGCCGCCAGGCGGAAGTGGCGCTTGGCCTGATCGTGCCGGGCCTGCCGCTCATAGGTGCGGGCGAGCGCGAAGTGCGCGAACGCGTTGTCCGGCTCGCGCTCCAGGACGATGGTGAACTCCAGCTCGGCGGGCCGAAGTTGCGCGGCGGCGAAGAAGGCCCGCGCGCGCAGCAGGCGGGCGGCGGTGTTCTCGGGGTGCGCGGCGATGACACCGTCGAGCAGCTTCACCGCGCCCCGCGGGTCCCGCGCGGCGAGCAGATGCTCGGCGGCGCGGAAGTCGATGACATGCGTCTCCGGAGTACGTCCGGTCGAACCGCTGGTCTCGGGCACGGCAGAGTCCTTCCCTCACTCAAGGGCTTCAACGCCCCGGAGCCAGGCCGCTATTCCTGAGCCCCCCGGGACGCGTGCGCCCGGCGCTCCAGCTCGGCCCAGACCTCCCGCACCCGCTGCCGCAGCTCCTCGAGCGGTACGTCGTTGTCGATGACGATGTCCGCGATCTCGCGGCGCTTCTCCCGCGTCGCCTGGGCGGCCATCCGGGCACGGGCGTCCTCCTCCGTCATCCCGCGCAGCCGGACGAGCCGGTCGAGCTGGGTCTCGGGGGCGGCGTCGACGACGACCACGAGGTCGTACAGCGGCGCGAGGCCGTTCTCCGTCAGCAGCGGGACGTCATGGACGACGACCGCGTCCTCGGCGGCGGCCTGCTCCAGCTCGCGGGAGCGGGCGCCGACCAGGGGGTGCACGATCGAGTTCAGTACGGCGAGCCGGTCGGGGTCGGCGAAGACGATGGAGCCCAGCTTGGGGCGGTCCAGGCTGCTGTCCTCGGCCAGCACCTCCTCGCCGAAGGCGGCCACGACCGCGGCCAGCCCGGGCGTGCCCGGCGCCACGACCTCCCGGGCGATGCGGTCCGCGTCGATCAGTACGGCGCCGCACGCGACGAGCAGCCGTGACACCTCGCTCTTGCCGGCACCGATGCCGCCGGTCAGGCCAACTTTCAACATGCCCAGAGCTTAGGCCCTGGGGCCCAAGGGCCTTGAGGCGCAGGAGTCAGCCGTCGCCTTCGCGCTCCGCCAGGAAGCGTTCGAACTCCAGGCCGATCTCGTCCGCCGAGGGGATGTCCACGGGCTCGGCGAGCATGTTGCCCCGCGTCTCGGCGCCCGCCGCCGCGTCGTACTGGTGCTCGAGGCCCTGGACGAGGGCCACCAGTTCCTCGTCGCCCTCCTGGATCTGGCGGTCGATCTCGGTCTGGGTGCGGTGGGCCTCGGTGCGCAGGGCGTGCGCGATGCCCGGGAGGACCAGGCCGGTCGCGGCCGTGATGGACTCCAGGACGGTCAGGGCCGCGTCCGGGTACGGGGAGCGCGCGATGTAGTGCGGGACGTGCGCGGCGACGCCGAGGACCTCGTGGCCCGCCTCCATCAGGCGGTACTCCAGCAGCGACTCGGCGCTGCCCGGCACCTGCGCCTCGTCGAAGGGGCTGCGGTGGCCCGGGACGAGGTCGGTGCGGTTGCCGTGCGGGGTGAGGCCGACCGGGCGGGTGTGCGGGACGCCCATGGGGATGCCGTGGAAGTTGACGGACAGCCGGACACCGAGCCGCTCCACGACCTGCTGGACGGCGGCGGCGAAGCGCTCCCACTCCACGTCCGGCTCGGGGCCCGACAGCAGCAGGAAGGGCGCTCCGGTGGCGTCCTGGACGAGCCGTACCTCGATGGCCGGCACTTCGTAGTCGCTCCAGCGGTCGCGCTTGAACGTCAGCAGCGGGCGGCGGGCGCGGTAGTCCACGAGCCGGTCGTGGTCGAACCGGGCCACGAGTTGGTGGGGCAGCGAGTCGAGCAGCCGGTCGACGATCTGGTCGCCGGTCTCGCCCGCGTCGATGTATCCGTCGAAGTGGTAGAGCATGACAAGGCCCGCCGACTCCTGCGCCAGCGCCATGTCGACGACGGCCAGGCCCTTCGGCTCCCATGCGTACAAACCCTGCGGATCAAGCACAGTGACCGCTCCTCCTCGTGTTCACACGGAACAACGCGGAGGGCGGCGGCGGCATTCCCCCGATCATGAGGACAAGCCCCCCACCGGCCCGCAGACACAACACCGCAGATACGACACCGCAGACACAACACGGCAGACAAAAACACTGAGGGACCGCACCCCGAAAGGTACGGTCCCTCAGCCAGGAGCTATTGCTCAGTGAGCGTCAGCTCAGCTCTGGCCACCGGCGAGCTTCTCGCGAAGCGCGGCCAACGCCTCGTCCGAGGCCAGCGCACCGGAGTTGTCCGGGCCCTCGGAGGAGTACGAGCCACCGCCACCGCCGGACGCGGCCGGAGCCGCACCCGCCGTGTCGCCGCCCTCGGCCGCGGCAGCGGCGTCGGCCTCGCGGGACTTGATGACCTGCTGCTGGTGCTGCTCGAAGCGGGTCTGCGCCTCGGCGTACTGGTGCTCCCAGGCCTCGCGCTGGGTCTCGTAGCCCTCGAGCCAGTCGTTGGTCTCGGGGTCGAAGCCCTCGGGGTAGATGTAGTTGCCCTGGTCGTCGTACGACGCGGCCATGCCGTACAGCGTCGGGTCGAACTCGACCGAGGCCGGGTCGGCACCGAAGGCCTCGTTGGCCTGCTTCAGCGAGAGGCTGATGCGGCGACGCTCGAGGTCGATGTCGATGACCTTGACGAAGATCTCGTCGTTGACCTGGACGACCTGCTCCGGGATCTCCACGTGGCGCTCGGCCAGCTCGGAGATGTGGACCAGACCCTCGATGCCCTCGTCCACGCGGACGAACGCACCGAACGGAACCAGCTTCGTGACCTTGCCGGGCACGACCTGGCCGATCTGGTGGGTGCGGGCGAACTGCTGCCACGGGTCTTCCTGGGTCGCCTTCAGCGACAGGGAGACACGCTCGCGGTCCATGTCCACGTCGAGGACCTCGACGGTGACTTCCTGGCCGACCTCGACAACCTCGGAGGGGTGGTCGATGTGCTTCCAGGAGAGCTCCGAGACGTGCACCAGGCCGTCGACGCCACCCAGGTCCACGAAGGCACCGAAGTTGACGATCGAGGAGACGACGCCGGAACGGACCTGACCCTTCTGCAGGGTCGTGAGGAACGTCTGACGGACCTCGGACTGGGTCTGCTCCAGCCAGGCGCGGCGGGACAGGACCACGTTGTTGCGGTTCTTGTCCAGCTCGATGATCTTGGCCTCGAGCTCCTTGCCCACGTAGGGCTGGAGGTCGCGGACACGGCGCATCTCGACGAGGGAAGCCGGCAGGAAGCCACGGAGGCCGATGTCAAGGATGAGACCACCCTTGACGACCTCGATGACGGTGCCGGTGACGATGCCGTCCTCTTCCTTGATCTTCTCGATGGTGCCCCAGGCGCGCTCGTACTGGGCGCGCTTCTTCGAGAGGATCAGGCGGCCTTCCTTGTCCTCCTTCTGGAGAACAAGGGCTTCGATCTCGTCACCGACGGCGACGACCTCATTGGGGTCGACGTCGTGCTTGATCGAGAGCTCGCGGCTCGGGATGACACCTTCGGTCTTGTAACCGATGTCGAGCAGGACCTCGTCCCGGTCGACCTTCACGATGACGCCGTCGACGATGTCGCCGTCGTTGAAGTACTTGATCGTCTCGTCGATCGCGGCGAGGAAGGCTTCCTCGTTACCGATGTCGTTGACCGCTACCTGCGGAGTGGTAGAGGTGGTCTCGGTGCTGCTCGTCATGTGGGAAAGGGCTCCGGTACGGACGGTGAGTCGTAGGTACTGCTTACGCCGGGAGCCCGTTTCGCTCTGAAGAAGCCGGACAGCCAAGGAAGCGCCTCACCAACCAACTGGTGATGGCGCCTCGACAACCGAGGGGACATACAACAGATGCGAGCGCAGCCTGCTACGTCTGAGGAGCGCAGGCCCGCAGCGCAACTTGTAGCATACGGGGGCAGCCGGGCAGGGTCAATGCGCGAAGGCGCACACCCGGGGCGGATCGCCGCATACCCGGCACAAAACCTGTCTCAGGAGGCCACGCGCGCCGGATGGCGCCCCATTCGTGACGGCCTCCGCGACGGGCTGGACGGAAGAGTACGACGAGGGAGCCGATCATCCAAGAGCCCGTATCGAACGAGGCCGCGCCCGGATCCGAAGCCGAGCCGGAGGCCACCCGGCGTGCCGCCGGGGTCACGGAGAGCTCCCGGGCCAACCGGGGCTGGTGGGACCGCAACGCCGACGAGTACCAGACCGAGCACGGCACCTTCCTCGGCGACGACCGCTTCGTCTGGGGGCCGGAGGGCCTGGACGAGGTGGAGGCCGAGCTGCTCGGCCCGCCGGAGGAGCTGAAGGGCAAGGACGTCCTGGAGATCGGCGCCGGCGCCGCCCAGTGCTCGCGCTGGCTGGCCGCGCAGGGCGCCCGCCCGGTCGCCCTGGACCTCTCCCACCGCCAGCTCCAGCACGCGCTGCGGATCGGCGGCTCCTTCCCCCTGGTCTGCGCCGACGCGGGCGCGCTCCCCTTCGCCGACGGCACCTTCGACCTGGCGTGCTCGGCGTACGGGGCGCTGCCCTTCGTCGCCGACCCGGTGCTGGTGCTGCGGGAGGTGCGCCGGGTGCTGCGGCCGGGCGGCCGGTTCGTCTTCTCGGTCACCCATCCCTTCCGCTGGGCGTTCCCGGACGAGCCGGGCCCGGAGGGCCTGTCGGTCGCCGCCTCCTACTTCGACCGCACGCCCTACGTCGAGCAGGACGACGACGGCCGGGCGGTGTACGTGGAGCACCACCGGACGATCGGCGACCGGGTGCGCGACGTGGTCGCCGCGGACCTCCGCCTGGTGGACCTCGTCGAGCCGGAGTGGCCGGCCTGGAACACCGCGGAGTGGGGCGGCTGGTCCCCGCTGCGCGGCAACCTGATCCCGGGGACGGCGATCTTCGTCTGCGAGCGAAGCGAGATGGGGGCGCCCCCGGCCGGAGGCTGGGGGAGAGACTGAGCGTGTGATCCGTTACGACGCCCTGGACGCCCTTCCCGTCCGCAGTGCCCTGCCCGGTCTGACCGGCGCCCTGGAGGCGCACGGCACCGCGGTGCTGGTGGCCCCGCCCGGTACCGGCAAGACGACCCTGGTCCCGCTGGCGCTGGCCGGGCTGCTCGGCGAGGGCCCGGCGCGCCGGGTCGTGGTCGCGGAGCCGCGCCGGATCGCCGCCCGCGCCGCCGCCCGGCGGATGGCGTGGCTGCTGGGCGAGAAGACCGGCGAGAGCGTCGGGTACACCGTGCGCGGGGAGCGCGTCGTCGGACGGCACGCACGCGTGGAGGTCGTCACGACGGGGGTGCTGCTGCAGCGCGTCCAGCGCGACCCGGAGCTCGCGGGCGTGGACGTCGTGGTCCTGGACGAGTGCCACGAGCGGCATCTGGACGCGGACACGACGGCCGCCTTCCTGTGGGACGTACGGCAGGCGCTGCGGCCGGAGCTGCGGCTGGTGGCCGCGTCGGCGACGACGGACGCGGAGGGCTGGGCCCGGCTGCTGGGCGGCGCCCCGGTGATCGAGGCCGAGGGCGTCTCGTACCCGGTGGAGGTGGTGTGGGCACCGCCGGCGCGTCCCGTACGGCCGCCGCACGGCATGCGCGTCGACCCGGCGCTGCTGACGCATGTGGCGGCGGTGGTGCGGCGGGCGCTGGCCGAGCGGGAGGGGGACGTGCTCTGCTTCCTGCCCGGCGTCGGCGAGATCGCGCGGGTGGCCGGGCAGCTGGGCGACCTGGGCGGGGTGGAGGTGCTCCAGGTGCACGGCCGCGCACCGGCGGCGGTGCAGGACGCGGCGCTGTCGGACGGCGACCGGCGCCGGGTGGTGCTGGCGACCTCCGTCGCCGAGTCCTCGCTGACGGTTCCGGGAGTCCGGGTGGTGGTGGACTCCGGTCTCGCGCGGGAGCCGCGCGTCGACCACGCGCGCGGGCTGAGCGCGCTGACGACGGTACGGGCCTCGCAGGCGGCGGGACGGCAGCGGGCGGGCCGGGCCGGGCGGGAGGCGCCGGGGGCGGTGTACCGCTGCTGGACGGAGGCGGAGGACACGCGGCTGCCGCGCTTCCCCTCCCCCGGGATCAAGGTGGCGGACCTGACGGCGTTCGCGCTCCAGGCGGCGTGCTGGGGAGATCCGTCGGCGGCCGGCCTCGCCCTGCTGGACCCGCCCCCGGCGGGGGCCATGGCGGCGGCGCGCTCGGTGCTGTCGGCGATCGGGGCGGTGGACGCCGACGGGCGGGCCACGGAACGCGGAGCCCGGCTGGCGGGGTTGGGCCTGCACCCTCGGCTGGGGCGGGCGCTGCTGGACACCTCCGGCGCCGGGGCCGAGGTGGTGGCGCTGCTGTCCGAGGAGCCGCCGCGGGAGTACGGCGACGACCTGGCGGCGGCTCTGCGTGCCGCTCGGCGCGGCGGTGACGCCTACGCCGGGCGGTGGCGGGCGGAGGTACGGCGGCTGCGGAGCGCCGGCGGGGCGGCGGTCGCCGGGGAAGGCGACGACGCGCTGGCCGGAGCGGTGGCCGCGCTGGCGTTTCCCGAGCGGGTGGGCAGGGTCGAGGGTGGTTCGGTCCTCATGGCCTCCGGGACCCGGGCGGAGCTGCGGGAGGGCTCGCCGCTGCGTGGGGCACCCTGGCTCGCGGTCGCCGTGGCGGACCGTCCGGTGGGCAAGGGGCACGCGCGTGTGCAGCTGGCCGCCGTGGTGGACGAGGAGACGGCCCGGCAGGCGGCCGCTCCCCTGTACGCGGAGGGCGAGGAGGTCCGCTGGGCGGACGGGGACGTCGTGGCGCGCCGGGTGGAGCGGCTGGGCGCGATCGAGCTGACGGTGCGCCCGCTCAGGAACGCCGACGCCGCCCTCGTACGCGATGCCCTGCTGGAGGGGCTGCGGCAGGAGGGGCTGGGCCTGTTGCGGTGGTCGGCGGAGGCGGTCGTCCTGCGGCAGCGGCTGGCGTTCCTGCGGACGCACGTGGGTGACCCGTGGCCCGATGTCTCCGACGACGCTCTCCACGCGCGTGTGGCGGAGTGGCTGGAGCCGGAGCTGAGCCGTGCGAGGCGGCGGAGCGATCTCGGACGGATCAGTGCCGGGGAGGGTCTGAACCGGCTGCTGCCGTGGGCCTCGGGTGCGGCGGCGCGCCTGGAGGAGCTGGCGCCCGAGCGTCTCACCGTGCCGAGCGGGTCCAGGATCCGGATCGACTACACCAACCCCGAACAGCCCGTTCTCGCCGTGAAGCTCCAGGAGATGTTCGGCCTGCACGCGTCGCCGTCGGTGGCGGGGGTGCCGGTGCTGGTGCACCTGCTGTCCCCTGCGGGGCGCCCCGCGGCGGTAACGGCCGATCTCGCGTCCTTCTGGAAGGACGGATACAAGGGAGTGCGGGCGGAGCTGCGGGGGCGGTACCCGAAGCATCCGTGGCCGGAGGATCCCGCGACCGCCGAGCCGACCCGGCACACGGCGGCCCGGGCCCGGCGTCAGGCGGGCGGGAGCTGAAGGGCGAGCTGGGAGGCGCCGGTGGGGGCCGGGTCCCCGGGGCGGCGGCCTCGGACCTCCAGGTAGAGGGCGAGGGAGAGCAGGAGGACGCCGAAGGCCAGGAAGCCCCACGGGAGGTAGGAGGTGAGCAGCAGGATCAGGGTGCGGTTCGACTTCACCAGGTCGACGGTGTGGTCGATGTAGTCCTCGCGCATCTTCACATGGCCGGCGAACGCCGTGACCTTGTCGCGGTCGCCGAGCAGGGTGCCGCCGCGCAGCTCCTCCTTGTGGATCTCCTCGCCGTAGACGGGGGCGCCGGTGAGAGGTTCGACCCAGAACTTGCGGACGGTGGTGTACCAGCGGGTGGTGCCGGTGCCGGCGAGGGTCTCGGGGGTGATGCCGTCCACGGGCATCTTCTTGGGGTACGGCACCTCCGTCCACGGGACGGTCTGCTCGAAGTAGTAGACCTCGACGCCACGGAAGTCCTCGGTGCCCCGGTAGTGGATGGGCGCGGAGGTGCGGGTCTGGGCGTCGAAGTACTCGTAGGACCGCTTCTCCGTGAGGAAGGGCCACTTGAACTCGATGCCCTCGCGGCGCACGGGGTCGCCGTCGACCATCTCGCCGGGGGCGTGGACGGGTTCCTGGGTGTGGGCGTCGAAGATGTAGCGCTCGGGGATCCGGGAGACCATCTCGCCGTCGGGGCCCTGGACGTAGGAGAGGCCGTCCCAGACGACCACGTCCCGGCCCGCCGTCCGCTCGATCCGCTCGGCGGCTTCCACGTTGCCCTTGAGGGTCTGCACGATGGTGACCTTGGAGACCTTCCGCGCCTTCAGGGTCCCGTAGTCGAGGAGGGTGGCGTCCTTCGCCTCCAGGACCATGTCCTGGTACTGGTTCGGGGGGACCTTGGCCAGGCGCGGGAAGGCGTACCAGCGCAGCATCGGGGACAGCGCGGTGAAGAACACGGCGAAGGCGAGCAGCAGCAGACTGGCCTTGCGGCGCATCTCGGCCTCCCTCCCGGGCGGTTACGGATGTGCGGGCACCGTCGTCAGCAGCGGCTCCGGGGAGGTCTCGCCGGTCGGTGAGCCCAGCGCGGTGAGCGTGAACACCAGGGCGAGTGCGACGGCGAGGCCGGTCGCGGCGGCGATCAGGGCGCGCACGGTGCCTCCCGACGGGCCGGAGCTGATACATCGTCAGGTCCGGCACCGTAGCAACCGCCGGGCGAGATGAGAACACGTCGCACACGACGACGGCGCCCCTCCGCTCCGGAGGGGCGCCGCCTGGGGTCGTCCTTACGCGCTGGGGCTGGGGCTGGAGCTCGGGCTGGAGCTGGAGCTGGGGGTCGCCGACGGGGTGGGCGACGCCGACTCGGCCGCCGCCACGGTCAGTTCGACCGTCAGCGTGGCGCCGCCCGCGGTGCTGATGCGGAGCAGGAAGGTGCCGGCGGTGTCGTCGGCGTACAGCTTCGGCAGCCTCAGCAGGCCGTCGGTGTCCGTCTTGAGGCCGGCCAGGGAGCGGACGGGGTTGCCGGCGGCGTCCTTGAAGTAGGGGCCCTTGTCGTTCGCCGTCGGGTCGTCCGCCGACGTGATCAGGGTGGCGGTGGCCGCGACCCCGTCCGCGACGGCGCCCTTGTAGGTGGCCTTCATCTCCACCTGGCCCGCGAACTCGCCGCCCGGGGCGCAGGTCAGCGCGGTCTCGGCGGTACGGGCCAGTCTGTCGGCGGCGCGTTCGGTGACCGTGGCCGTGTAGTCGAGCCCGGGGACCGAGCGGCCCACGACGGTCGTCCGGACGGTGAACTCGCCGATCTGCTCGCCCGCCTGGAGCGCGGGCGCCGTGGCCGTACCGCTGCTGTCGGTGAGGGCGGTGGCGTACTTCTCGCCGCCGGTGAAGGCGGCGTCGGTGTCGCCGACGATGGTGAAGCGGATCCGCACCTTGCCGACGCCCTTGCCGGCCGAGGTCTCGGCCCGGGTGCTGATCTTCTCGCCGAAGGCGTCGCCCGCCATCGCGGTCAGCTTGGCGGTACCGGCATCGTCCAGGTGGTGCACCGTGTCGGTGGGGGTCCCCGGAGGCGTGGTGGGCGGCGTGGTGGGCGGGTTGGTGGGCGGGTTCGTGGGCGGGGGTGTCGACGGCGGCGTGGACGGCGGCGGAGTCGTCCCCGGGGGCGTCGTGGGCGGCGTGCTCGGCGGCCGCGAGGCCGGGGGCGACGGCCGCACCTGGGCCCCAACGTGGTCGTCGCTGCGGTCCTCGGGCAGGGTGCCGGTGCCGTCGGGGATCGCGTCGACGCCCTTGCGGTAGTGCTCCAGCCACGCCAGGACGGTGTTCAGGTAGTCCGTGGAGTTGTTGTAGCTGAGGATCGCGCTCTTGAGGTCGGCCCCGTCGGACAGGTCCCAGCCGAAGCGGCACAGGTAGTGGCCCGCGGCGAGCGCGGCGTCGTGGATGTTGTTGGGGTCCTTCTTGCCGTCGCCGTTGCCGTCGCGGCCCGCCCACTCCCAGGTCGAGGGGATGAACTGCATCGGCCCCACGGCACGGTCGTAGGAGCTGTCCCCGTCGTAGGCGCCGTCGTCGGTGTCGCTGATGTTCGCGAAGCCGATGCCGTTGAGCTGCGGGCCGAGGATCGGGGAGGTGGTGGTCCCGTCGGCGTTCACCCGGCCGCCGCGGGCATGGCCCGACTCGACGTGCCCGATGGCGGCGAGCAGCTCCCAGGGCAGGTTGCAGCCCGGCTTGGCCTCCCGCAGCGAGGCGGCGGCCTGCTGGTAGGCGGCCAGCACGGTCGCGGGTATCCCGGACTCGGAGTCCGTGGAGCCCGTCCCCCCGCCGCCCGCGCTCGGCGACGGCTCGGGGCTGTCCAGGGGCGGCAGGTCCGTGTAGTACGGCGAGTTGCCGGTCGCGCTCCCGCCGGCCGCGTCGGGGGTCGGCTGGGTGTCGGACGTGGTCCGTCTCCCCTGTTCGTCGACCGTCACACCCGGAGCCTGGGAGCCGGACAGCGCCGCGACCGCCAATGCGGCCACGGCGGCGGTGGCCGCACCTTTGTACAGCCTCCTGCCGAATTGCGCCGACATAGAGTGAACCCCTCCTGCGGACGCCGAGCGCCCGTCTCTGTCTGTCCCGTCGCCCTGTTGTGACGAACGACCCGCCCTGGAGGTTGCGCTCGCGGGGCCGTTCGGTTGTCCGCCCCCGAGCATCCGTCCGTTTTTGTCCGTAGATCGGCCGCGCTCCCCGCGCACCGGCCCAAGTGACCCTACGACAACTTCCGCGTCACGGGCACCCGTTCGCGTCCCGTATTCACCAGTTGTCCATGCGTGATACTGGGCGGGTCGATCATGTCCCACGCGAGGAGCGTCGGTGCCGTTCACCCTCAGCCATGCGGCGGCCGTGCTGCCCGCCGTGCGCACCGACGGAACGGGCCGGGGGCGGCTGGTGCCGGCCGTCCTGGTGGCGGGGTCGTTCGGGCCCGATCTGACCTACTACGCGGGCGGCGCGGTGCCCGGGGCGATGGAGTTCGGCGATGTGACGCACTCCTTCGCGGGCGTGTTCACGGTGGATGTGGCCATTTCCTGGGCGCTGGTGGGGCTGTGGCTGGTCATCCGTGAGCCACTCGTGGCCCTGCTGCCGCCGGCCCGGCAGGGCCGGGTGGCCGCCCTGCTGCGCTGCGGTGCGCCCCGCGCACGCGTGCGGCCGGAACTGGTGGGGTGGTGGTACGTCTCCGCGGTCCTCGGCGCGCTCACCCATGTCGTCTGGGACGCGTTCACGCACCTCGACTGCTGGGGGATGCGACTGTTCCCCGTCCTCGGCGAGGAGTTCGCCGGGTCCCCTCTGTACTGGTATCTCCAGTACGGCGGTTCGGCGGTGGCGGCGGCCGTCATCGTGGGGTTCCTCGCCGTGGCGCTGCGGCGGATTCCGGCGGGGGTGCTGCCGGCCGGGGTGCCGGTGCTGTCCTCGCGGGACCGGTGGCTCGCCGGGGCTCTGCCGGCCGGCTGCGGGGTGGTGTTCGCGGTGCAGCGGGCGGTGCGCTGGTGGTCGTACTGGGGGTCGCGCGCGAAGCCCTGGGAGCTGATTCCGACGGTGTGCTTCGGGGCGGGCGCGGGACTGGTGGTGGGGGTGCTGGTGTACGCCGTCGCGGTCAGGGTGTGGCGCCCGGCCCCGGTGCCGGTCGGGGCCGGTACCGGGGGAGGCGGAGGAGGGTGATGAGCTCCGCCCACAGGAGCAGCGTCGCGGTGAAGCCGGTGGGGATGCGCGGGGTGCTGGCCGTCGGCGCGTGTGCCGTCCGGCGGTGGAGCAGGGGTGTGCGTATGCCCATGCCCGCATCCTGACGGGCGGGGTTGGGCGGTGGCGTCTTTGCGGGGGCCACGTGGGTGATGTCGCCTCGCGTCTGCCTGGTTGCTGTTTGTTCGGGGCGCGGGTCATCTGTGGCTTGTCGCGCAGTTCCCCGCGCCCCTTCCGGGGCGCTCCCCTTGCGGAGTTTTAATGTGCTGCTGATTCCCAGTCCTGGCCCGCGCCTACCGAGACGCCCAGGGGGACGTCCAGGCGGACCGCGGTGGACATCTGCTCGCGGACCAGGGCCTCCGCCCGGTCCCGCTCGCCGGGGGCGATCTCCAGGACGATTTCGTCGTGGACCTGGAGGAGCATGCGGGACTTCAGGCCGGCCTCGCGCAGCGCCTCGTCGACCTTGAGCATGGCGATCTTGACGATGTCGGCCGCCGTGCCCTGGATGGGGGCGTTGAGGGCCATGCGCTCGGCCGCCTCGCGGCGCTGGCGGTTGTCACTGTTGAGGTCGGGGAGGTAGCGGCGGCGGCCGAAGAGGGTCGCCGTGTAACCCGTCGCCCTCGCCTCGTCGACGGCTCGGCGCAGATAGTCCCGTACGCCGCCGAAGCGCTCGAAGTAGGCGTCCATCAGGGCACGGGCCTCGCCCGCCTCGATGTTCAGCTGCTGGGAGAGACCGAAGGCCGACAGGCCGTACGCCAGGCCGTAGGACATCGCCTTGATCTTGCGGCGCATCTCGGCGTCCACCGCGCCGGGCTCGACGGCGAAGACCTGGGAGGCGGCCGTGGTGTGCAGGTCCTCCCCCGAGGTGAACGCCTCGATCAGGCCCTCGTCGGCGGACAGGTGGGCCATCACTCGCAGCTCGATCTGGCTGTAGTCGGCCGTCATCAGGGACTCGAAGCCCTCGCCGACCACGAAGCCCCGGCGGATCGCGCGGCCCTCGTCGGTGCGGACCGGGATGTTCTGGAGGTTGGGGTCCGTCGAGGAGAGCCGGCCGGTCGCGGCGACCGTCTGGTTGAAAGTGGTGTGGATCCGGCCGTCCGCCGCGATCGTCTTGATCAGGCCCTCGACGGTGACCCGCAGCTTCGCCTGCTCACGGTGGCGGAGCATGATCACCGGGAGTTCGTTGTCCGTCTGCGTGGCGAGCCAGGCCAGGGCGTCGGCGTCGGTGGTGTAGCCGGTCTTGGTCTTCTTCGTCTTCGGCAGGCCCAGCTCGCCGAAGAGGACCTCCTGGAGCTGCTTGGGCGAGCCGAGGTTGAACTCGTGCCCGGCGGCCGCGTGCGCCTCCTTCACCGCCTGCTGCACGGCGCCCGCGAACATCTGTTCCATCGCTTCCAGGTGGGCCCGGTCCGCGGCGATGCCGTGCCGCTCCATCCGGGCCAGCAGCGCCGAGGTGGGCAGCTCCATGTCGCGCAGCAGATCGGCGGCGCCGACCTCCTGGAGCCGGCCCTCGAAGGCGCCGCCCAGGTCGATGACCGCGCGGGCCTGGATCATGAGCGCCTCGGCCTCGGCGCCGTCGTCCGCGCCGAAGGCGAGCTGGCCGTCGGCCGTGGCGGCGGGGGCCAGCTCGCGGTGGAGGTACTCCAGGGACAGCGCGTCCAGGTCGAAGGAGCGCCGGCCCGGCTTGACCAGGTAGGCGGCGAGGGCGGTGTCCATGGTGACGCCGTCCACGGTCCAGCCGTGCTCGGCGAAGACACGCATCACGCCCTTGGCGTTGTGCAGGACCTTGGGGCGGGCGGCGTCGGCCAGCCAGGCCAGGAACGCGTTCTCGTCGGTCTCGTCCAGCTCGGACGGGTCGAACCAGGCCGCCGGACCGCCGGCCGTGGCCAGCGCGACCTCGGCCACCGAGCCGGTGCCGAGCGCCCAGGTGTCGACGGTGGCGACACCGAGGGGCGCGGTGCCGTGCTCGGCCAGCCACGGGGCCAGCTCGCCGGTGCCGAGCACCTTGCCGTCCAGCTCCACGCCGTCCGCGACGACCGGGGTCTCCTCGGCCGCCTCGGCGCCCGGGTCGACCGCCAGCAGCCGCTCCCGCAGGGAGGGGTTACGGATCTCCAGGGTGTCGAGGATCATCGCGACGGCCTTGCGGTCGTACGCGGTCCGCTCCAGGTCGGCGACCGTCTTCGGCAGCTCGACCGTGCACACCATCTCGGTCAGCCGGCGGTTGAGCTTGACCGCCTCCAGGTGGTCGCGGAGGTTCTGGCCCGCCTTGCCCTTCACCTCGTCGACCCGCTCGACCAGCTCCGCGAACGAGCCGAACTGGTTGATCCACTTCGCGGCGGTCTTCTCCCCGACGCCCGGGATGCCCGGCAGGTTGTCGGACGGGTCGCCGCGCAGGGCCGCGAAGTCGGGGTACTGCGCGGGCGTCAACCCGTACTTCTCGAAGACCTTCTCCGGGGTGAACCGGGTCAGCTCGGAGACGCCCTTGGTCGGGTACAGCACGGTCGTGTGCTCGCTGACCAGCTGGAAGGAGTCCCGGTCGCCGGTGACGATCAGCACCTCGAAGCCCGCGGCCTCGGCCTGGGTGGCGAGGGTGGCGATCACGTCGTCGGCCTCGAAGCCGTCGACCGCGAAGCGCGAGACGTGCATCGCGTCCAGCAGCTCGCCGATCAGCTCGACCTGGCCCTTGAACTCGTCGGGGGTCTTGGAGCGGTTCGCCTTGTACTCGGTGAACTCCTCCGAGCGCCATGTCTTGCGGGACACGTCGAAGGCGACCGCGAAGTGCGTGGGCGCCTCGTCGCGCAGCGTGTTCGCCAGCATCGACGCGAAGCCGTAGATGGCGTTCGTCGGCTGGCCCGTCGCGGTGGTGAAGTTCTCCGCGGGCAGCGCGAAGAACGCGCGGTAGGCCAGGGAATGCCCGTCCATGAGCATCAGCCGCGGACGGCTGCCGCCGGGGTTCGTTTCGGTCTTCTTCGATGCTGTCTCTGCCACGTCCCCGATCCTGCCACGCCGCACTGACAGTCGGAGCCCACGGCCGGATCAGCCGGCGCCGGGCGGTTCCCGCAACCATTGCCCGCGACCGGCGGCGATCCCGGGCACGGGCGTTGTCACTGACACGTGCGAGGATCGGAGACGTACCTCACACACGCAGTCATAAGGAGAGCGTGCGATGGCGACGAAGCCGCCCAAGGGTGATCCGGTGCAGGACGCGCCGCAGGTCGCCGAGCCGCAGCACGCCGCGGCGGGGCTGCCCGCCATCGGGCACACCCTGCGCATGGCCCAGCAGCAGATGGGCGTCAAGCGGACCGCGCTGACCTTGCTGCGGGTCAACCAGAAGGACGGCTTCGACTGCCCCGGCTGCGCCTGGCCGGAGCCGGAGCACCGGCACACCGCGGAGTTCTGCGAGAACGGCGCGAAGGCCGTCGCCGAGGAAGCCACCCTGCGCCGGGTGACCCCGGAGTTCTTCGCCGCGCACTCCGTCGCCGACCTGGCGACCCGCAGCGGCTACTGGCTGGGCCAGCAAGGGCGGCTGACCCACCCCATGTACCTCCCCGAGGGCGGCAGCCACTACGAGCCGGTCACCTGGGAGCGCGCCTTCGACATCGTCGCCGAGGAGCTGACGGCACTCGCCTCCCCGGACGAGGCGCTCTTCTACACCTCCGGGCGGACCAGCAACGAGGCGGCGTTCCTCTATCAGCTCTTCGCCCGCGAGTTCGGCACCAACAACCTGCCGGACTGCTCGAACATGTGCCACGAGTCGTCGGGCTCCGCGCTGATCGAGACCATCGGCATCGGCAAGGGCAGCGTCCTGCTGGAGGACCTCCACCGCGCCGACCTGATCATCGTGGCCGGGCAGAACCCCGGCACGAACCACCCCCGGATGCTCTCCGCGCTGGAGAAGGCCAAGGCGAACGGCGCCAAGGTGATCAGCGTCAACCCGCTGCCCGAGGCCGGACTGGAGCGGTTCAAGAACCCGCAGACCCCGCAGGGCATGCTCAAGGGTGCCGCCCTCACCGATCTGTTCCTGCAGATCCGCATCGGCGGCGACCAGGCGCTGTTCCGGCTGCTGAACAAGCTGATCCTGCAGACCGAGGGGGCCGTCGACGAGGAGTTCGTCCGCGCGCACACGCACGGTTACGAGGACTTAGCGGCCGCCGCGCGGGACGCCGACTGGGACGAGACGCTCACCGCGACCGGTTTGTCCCGGGAGGAGATCGAGCGGGCCCTGGCCATGGTCCTCGCCTCCGAGCGGACGATCGTGTGCTGGGCGATGGGCCTGACCCAGCACAAGCACGCCGTGCCGACCATCCGCGAGGTGGTCAACTTCCTTCTGCTGCGCGGCAACATCGGGCGCCCGGGCGCGGGCGTGTGCCCGGTGCGCGGGCACTCCAATGTGCAGGGCGACCGCACCATGGGCATCTTCGAGCGGCCCGCGCCGGCCTTCCTGGACGCGCTGGAGAGGGAGTTCGGGTTCGCGCCGCCGCGGGAGCACGGCTATGACGTCGTCCAGGCCATCCGCGCGATGCGGGACGACAAGGCGAAGGTCTTCTTCGCGATGGGCGGCAACTTCGTCTCCGCCTCGCCCGACACGGAGGTGACCGAGGCGGCGATGCGGCGGGCGCGGCTGACGGTGCATGTGTCGACCAAGCTGAACCGCTCGCACGCGGTCACCGGTGCGCGGGCGCTGATCCTGCCGACGCTGGGGCGTACCGAGCGTGATCTGCAGGGCAGCGGCGAGCAGTTCGTGACCGTCGAGGACTCCATGGGCATGGTGCACGCCTCGCGCGGGCGGCTGGAACCGGCGAGCACGCGGCTGCTGTCGGAGCCGGCGATCGTCTGCAGGCTGGCGCGGCGGGTGCTCGGGCCGGACAGCCGGGTGCCGTGGGAGGAGTTCGAGAAGGACTACGCCACGATCCGGGACCGGATCGCGCGGGTGATCCCGGGGTTCCAGGACTTCAACGCGCGCGTGGCGCGTCCTGGCGGGTTCGCCCTGCCGCACGCGCCGCGCGACGAGCGGCGGTTCCCGACGGCGACCGGCAAGGCCAACTTCACCGCGGCGCCGGTGGAGTATCCGGAGCTGCCCGAGGGGCGGCTGCTGCTGCAGACGCTGCGGTCGCACGACCAGTACAACACCACGATCTACGGGCTCGACGACCGCTATCGGGGAATCAAAAACGGGCGGCGGGTGGTGCTGGTGAACCCCGAGGACGCCCGCGCGCTCGGCGTGGCGGACGGGGCGTACGTCGATCTCGTCGGCGAGTGGCGGGACGGGGTCGAGCGGCGCGCTCCCGGGTTCCGGGTGGTGCTCTATCCGACGGCCCGGGGGTGTGCGGCGGCGTACTACCCCGAGACCAATGTGCTGGTGCCGCTGGATGCCACGGCGGACACCAGCAACACCCCGGCGAGCAAGTCCGTCGTGGTGCGTCTGGAACAATCGGCGGCCGACTGAGCGTTTGCTCAGTACCGACGACGAACGGAGTGCCACCCATGGGCGAGCAGCAGCAGGTGAAGTTCCCGCAGGAGGTCATCGACGAGTACGCCGCGCTCGGGGTGGATCTGCCGGCGCTGTTCTCGGCGGGGCACCTGGGGACGCGGATGGGCGTGCAGATCCTGGAGGCGTCGGCGGACCGGGTGATCGGCACGATGCCGGTGGAGGGCAACACCCAGCCGTACGGCCTGCTGCACGGCGGTGCGTCCGCGGTGCTGGCGGAGACGCTGGGCTCCGTGGGATCGATGCTGCACGGAGGGTCCTCGAAGATAGCCGTGGGCGTGGACCTGAACTGCACGCATCACCGCGGGGCACGCTCGGGCCTGGTCACGGGTGTCGCCACACCGGTGCACCGGGGCCGCTCCACCGCGACGTACGAGATCGTGATAACCGACGAGCAAGGCAAGCGCGTGTGCACGGCCCGGCTGACCTGCCTGCTGCGGGATGTGACGCGCAGTGACGCGGAGCGCTTCGGCGGTGGCACCACCGCCTGAGCCGGGATCCCCTGCCCCGCCGCTCCGGCCGCCGCTCTGGCCCAACAGGGCCCGGCGCGCCTAGCGTCGGGGCATGACGATGGGACGGACCCGCAGGGCGGAATCGGCACTCCGGCCGGCACTTCTGACGCCACTCCTGACGGCACTCCTGGCCGCCGGTGCGATCACCGGATGCGCGGACACGGGCTCGCGGACGCCGGCGGACGGCCCCGCGGGCACCTCGCCGTCCCCGCGGACCACACCGCCCGAGGAGCTGTGCACCCGGCTCGTCGCCCATTGGTCCCGGGAGGTCCTGGACGGCGACACCTACGGTGACTACCAGTCGATGGGGCTGTCGAACGGACAGTACGAAGTCCTGCGGGACGTCGTGGACGCCGCCCGGGCCGAGAAGGCGCGCCGCGGTGAGCGGGCGGCCGACGCGCTCATCGACCGCCGCGCCCACGAGGGTTGCGTGCGCTGGTACCGCAACGGCGGCCCGAGCAACGGGCCGTGGCAGTGAGCGGCGTCGGCCCGGTCGAGCCGGGCGAGGGCACCCACGTACAAGAGCCGTTCCCTGCACCGGAGTTCACACCACCACACGGACGGACGGCGCCACTGCGACGCCTGCTCGGCCGGCACCGCCGCGCCGCTGTCGCGGCCGGGACAGCGGCCGCCCTCCTAGCGGGCGGCGGTTACCTGTACGCCACCCGCCCGCAGCCGCCCCCTGCCGCCGCCCCGCCGTACCCCTCCCAGGTCGTCGACATCCGGTACCTGAGCAGGACGGCCTCCCGCGACCCCGACGAGGCCGCCGGTTTCCGCTTCGACGTCGCACTGAGCGTGCTGTCCGGCCCGCCCGTCACCGTGACCGCGATCAGTCAGCCCTATGCCGGGCTCTCCGTGACCGCCTCCCCGCGACCGCCCTTCCGGACCGAGGCGGGATCATCCCGCAAGGTCACGATCACCTTGCGGGCGACGGATTGCGGAAAAATACCCGGGAACGCCGGACTGCCTTTTCTGGACGTAACTCTACGTAATACACGCGCAATACAGATGCACAGTTTCATCCTGGGCTCACGCTACGCACGGGATCTCTCGCACGCCCAACAGGTAGCCTGCGGCATCAAATAGTTGTCACTACCAAAACCCTTGAGACGCCTGAACAACGTCTGCCGGGCCTGCAACTTCTCAGAATGCGGACAGGGCGAACCGTACGGAATCCTGCAGATCTACCCACTCAGTACCGCTCTGCATTACGTCGTGTCATAACAAGAGCGTCACAGCATTCGCCAGGTACTCCTCCACGTTCCCCTCACACGCCTAGAGTCACGCCCAGTCACCGCGCCGTCGGAATGTCACTTCGGCCCAGCGCTCGACTCGGCCGCTTCCAGAGGGAAGGGCCGCGCCAGGGAAAGGACTGATCGTGCGTCAACGTTCGCTCATCGCCATCACCGCCGCGCTGGCGGCAGGAGCACTCACCCTCACCGCCTGTGGCTCGCGCGACGACGACGGCGGCTCGGACTCCGGCGGCGGCGGCACCAAGGTCATCATCGGTGTGGACGCCCCGCTGACCGGTGACCTCTCCGCGCTCGGTCTCGGCATCAAGAACTCCGCCGACCTCGCCGCCAAGACGGCCAACAAGGACAACTACGTCGACGGCGTCACCTTCGAGATAAAGGCCCTCGACGACCAGGCGCAGCCCTCCTCCGGCCAGCAGAACGCCGCCACGTTCGTCGCCGACAAAAACGTCATCGGCGCTGTCGGCCCGCTGAACTCCTCGGTCGCGGAGTCCATGCAGAAGGTCTTCGAAGACGCCAAGATGGTCCAGGTCTCCCCGGCCAACACCGGCCCCGGCCTCACCCAGGGCGCCGACTGGCAGACCAACAAGGTCCGCACCTACAAGTCGTACTTCCGCACCTCGACCACGGACGCCATCCAGGGTCCGTTCGCCGCGCAGTACGTCTACAACGACAGCAAGAAGACCAAGGTCTTCGTCATCGACGACAAGAAGACCTACGGCGCCGGTCTCGCCGCCACCTTCACCGACGAGTTCAAGAAGCTCGGCGGCAAGATCGTCGGCACCGAGCACATCAACCCCGACACCAAGGACTTCTCCGCGGTCGCCACCAAGGTGAAGAAGTCCGGTGCCGATGTCGTCTACTACGGCGGCGAGTACCCGCAGGCCGGCCCGCTCAGCAAGCAGATCAAGGCCGCGGGCGTCAAGGTCCCGCTGGTCGGCGGCGACGGCATCTTCGACCCGACCTTCATCGAGCTGGCCGGCAACGACAGCGCCGGCGACCTCGCCACCTCCGTGGGCGCCCCGCTGGAGGAGCTGGACTCCGCCAAGAAGTTCGTCGCCGACTACAAGGCGGCGGGCTACAAGGAGGACTTCGCGGCCTACGGCGGCTACTCCTACGACGCCACCTGGTCGATCATCGAGGCCGTGAAGAAGGTCGTCGAGGACAACGACGGCAAGCTGCCGGACGACGCGCGCGCCAAGGTCACCGCCGCCGTCCAGAACGTCAGCTTCGACGGCGTCACCGGCAAGGTCGCCTTCGACGAGTTCGGCGACACGACCAACAAGCAGCTCACGGTCTACGCCGTCGAGAACGGCGAGTGGAAGGCCGTCAAGTCCGGCACCTACACCGGCTGACCCACCGCACCAACCCCTTGAGCCGCGCGGGGCGCCGCATTACAGGCGCCCCGCGCGGACTCACATACGGCCCCATCCACTCGACATCCGAAGTCTCGGAGGACATGCGGTGAACGAACTGCCGCAGCAGCTGGTCAACGGCCTGCTACTGGGATCCATGTACGGGCTGGTCGCCATTGGCTACACGATGGTCTACGGCATTGTCCAGCTCATCAACTTCGCCCACGGCGAGATCTTCATGACCGGGGCGTTCGGCGCCATCACGGTCTATCTCTACATCCTGCCCGACGGCACCTCCATGGCCATCGCGCTGCCCCTGATGCTGATCGGCGCCATGCTCGTCGCCACCACCGTCGCCGTGGGAGCGGAACGATTCGCCTACCGCCCCCTGCGGGGCGCCCCCCGACTCGCCCCCTTGATCACCGCCATCGGCCTCTCCCTCGCCCTCCAGCAGGCGGTCTGGGCCTGGTACCCCGAGGCCGACTCCCCGATCAAGTTCCCGCAGATCGAGGGCGGACCCTTCGAGATCGGCAGCGTCACCATCCAGACCGGTGACATCTTCCTGCTCCTCGCCGCCCCCATCAGCATGGCGATCCTCGGCTACTTCGTCATGAAGACCCGCACCGGACGCGGCATGCAGGCCACCGCCCAGGACCCCGACACGGCCAAGCTCATGGGCGTCAACACCGACCGCATCATCGTGGTCGCCTTCGCCCTCGGCGCCATCTTCGCCGCGGTCGGCGGAGTCGCCTACGGCCTCAAGTACGGCCAGATCGACTTCCGCATGGGCTTCATCCTCGGCCTCAAGGCCTTCACCGCGGCCGTCCTCGGCGGCATCGGCAACATCTACGGAGCCATGCTCGGCGGCCTCGTCCTCGGCATCGCCGAATCCTTGTCCACCGCCTACATCGCCGACATCCCCGGCATGGACAAGTTCGGCAGCCAGTCCTGGGCCGACGTCTGGGCCTTCGTACTCCTCATCCTCGTACTGCTGTTCAGGCCACAGGGCCTGCTCGGCGAGCGCGTCGCGGACAGGGCGTGACACCGATGACCACACAGACCACCGCACCCGAAAGCGCCGGGACCCCCACCACCGGCACCCCCACCGGCCTGGTCGGCATCCCGCCGCACATCGGACGTGCCCTCGCCACCGGCGGCGGCGTCCTCACCATCCTCTCCACCCTCCTCGCCTGGACCTGGACCGACGAGTTCCCCGGCGACCTCACCGTCTACGGCTACCCGGGCGGCCTCCAGGTCCTCGTCCTCATCGGCGGCGCCCTCACCGCCCTCTTCGGCCTCGCCTCCTACGGCATCAAGGGCCTGCGCTGGCTCATCCCGGCCGGCGCCGACAGCGCCATCAAGCTCGCCGCGCTCGGCGCCTTCGTCACCGCCTGGTACACCGTCATCGCCATCAGCACCAAGCTCGGCGGCGTCGTCAACCTCGAACCCGGCGGCTACGTGGCGGCCGCGGCCACCCTCACGGCCCTCCTCGGCGCCCTCGCCCTGCCCTTCGAGCGGCCCGCGCCCGACCCCGTCGACCCCGACGACACCGCCTGGGAACACGTCCGGCACAACACCCGGCACAACCTCGGCATCCTGCGGGCCTCCGTCGCCACCGGCCCCGTCAAGGCCCAGGCCCGCGCCCTGCCCGCCTACGCCGAGATCCTCGTCATCGTCGCGGCCCTCGCCGTCGGCCTGACCGTCTTCACCTACGGCATCGGCACCGAATACGACGAACTCTTCATCGGCTTCCTGATCACCGCGGGCTTCGGCTTCGCCGCCGGCGCCAAGGCCGGACTCATGAGCCGGATCACCGCGATCACCGCCAAACACCGCAACGTGACGATGATCGGCGCGTTCGTCGCGGCAGCCGCCTTCCCCTTCACCCAGTCCGACGACCGGTACGCCACCATCGGCGTCTACATCCTCATCTTCGCCACCGTCGCCCTGGGCCTGAACATCGTCGTCGGCCTCGCCGGCCTCCTCGACCTCGGATACGTCGCCTTCCTCGGCGTCGGCGCCTACACCGCGGCCATGGTCTCCGGCTCCCCCTCCTCGCCGTTCGACCTCCACCTGCCGTTCTGGCTCTCCGCCATCCTCGGCGCCGCCGTCGCCATGGTCTTCGGCGTCATCATCGGCGCCCCCACCCTGCGGCTGCGCGGCGACTACCTCGCCATCGTCACCCTCGGCTTCGGAGAGATCTTCCGCATCACCGTCCTCAACACCGACGGCACCTCCGGACCCGACATCACCAACGGCTCCAACGGCATCTCCTCCGTACCCAACCTCAACATCCTCGGCTTCGACTTCGGCGCCGAACACAACATGCTCGGCGTCACCATCGGCCGGTTCTCCAACTACTTCCTGCTGATGCTGCTGATCACCCTCATCGTCGTCGTGGTCTTCCGCCGCAGCGCCGACTCCCGCATCGGCCGCGCCTGGGTCGCCATCCGCGAGGACGAGACCGCCGCCGAAGCCATGGGCATCAACGGCTTCCGCGTCAAACTCATCGCCTTCGCCCTCGGCGCGACCCTCGCCGGACTCGCCGGCACCGTCCAGGCCCACGTCACCTACACCGTGACCCCCGAGCAGTACCAGTTCGCCCACGTGGTCCCGCCCAACTCCGCCTTCCTCCTGGCAGCCGTGGTCCTCGGCGGCATGGGCACCATCAGCGGCCCCCTCGTCGGCGCCGCCCTGCTCTACCTCATCCCCGCCAAGCTCCAGTTCCTCGGCGACTACCAGCTCTTCGCCTTCGGCGTCGCACTCGTGCTGCTGATGCGCTTCCGACCGGAAGGCCTCATCCCCAACCGGCGCCGCCAGCTCGAATTCCACGAAGACGCGGAACCGCCCACAGTCCTCAGCAAGGCAGGGGCCTGACCACCATGACTACCGACACCACCACCCAGAACACCCCGGACGCCGCCACCCCCGGCACCCCCGTCCTCGACGCACGCGGCGTCACGATGCGCTTCGGCGGCCTCACCGCCGTACGCAACGTCGACCTCACCGTCAACAGCGGCGAGATCGTCGGGCTCATCGGCCCCAACGGCGCCGGCAAGACCACCTTCTTCAACTGCCTCACCGGCCTCTACATCCCCACCGAGGGAGAGGTCCGCCACCGGGGCACCGTCCTGCCGCCCAAGTCCTTCAAGGTCACCGCCGCCGGCATCGCCCGGACCTTCCAGAACATCCGGCTCTTCGCCAACATGACCGTTCTGGAGAACGTCCTCGTCGGCCGCCACACCCGCACCAAGGAAGGCCTCTGGTCCGCCCTGCTGCGCGGCCCCGGCTTCCACAAGGCCGAAGCCGCCTCCCGCGCCCGCGCCATGGAACTCCTGGAGTTCGTCGGCCTCGCCGCCAAGTCCGAGCACCTCGCCCGCAACCTGCCCTACGGCGAACAGCGCAAGCTCGAAATCGCCCGAGCGCTCGCCAGCGAACCGAGCCTGCTCCTCCTCGACGAGCCCACCGCCGGCATGAACCCCCAGGAGACCCGGGCCACCGAGGAACTCGTCTTCGCCATCCGCGACAAGGGCATCGCCGTCCTCGTCATCGAGCACGACATGCGGTTCATCTTCAACCTCTGCGACCGCGTCGCCGTCCTCGTCCAGGGCGAAAAGCTCGTCGAAGGCGACAGCGCCACCGTCCAGGGCGACGAACGCGTGGTCGCCGCATACCTCGGCGAACCCTTCGAAAGCGCCCCCGGCGCCGACGAGGCCGCCGAAGTCGAGGCCGCAGAGACACAGGCCGACACCACGACGGAGGCCGCGCCCGGCAAGGAGAACGACCGATGACCGCACTCCTCGAAGTAGAAGACCTCCGGGTCGCCTACGGCAAGATCGAAGCCGTCAAGGGCATCTCCTTCACCGTCGACGCAGGCCAGGTCGTCACCCTCATCGGCACCAACGGCGCCGGCAAGACCACCACCCTGCGCACCCTCTCCGGCCTTCTCAAGCCGGTCGGCGGCCAGATCAAGTTCAACGGCAAGTCGCTGAAGAAGTACCCCGCCCACCAGATCGTCTCGCTGGGACTCGCCCACTCCCCCGAGGGGCGGCACATCTTCCCCCGCATGACCATCGAGGACAACCTCCGCCTCGGCGCCTTCCTGCGCAATGACAAGCCGGGCATCGAGAAGGACATCCAGCGCGCCTACGACCTCTTCCCGATCCTCGGCGAACGTCGCAAGCAGGCCGCGGGCACCCTCTCCGGCGGTGAGCAGCAGATGCTGGCGATGGGCCGCGCCCTGATGTCCCAGCCGAAGCTGCTGATGCTCGACGAGCCCTCCATGGGCCTGTCGCCGATCATGATGCAGAAGATCATGGCGACGATCGCCGAGCTGAAGTCCCAGGGCACCACGATCCTGCTGGTCGAGCAGAACGCCCAGGCGGCGCTCTCGCTCGCCGACCAGGGTCACGTCATGGAGGTCGGCAACATCGTCCTGTCCGGCACCGGCCAGGACCTCCTCCACGACGAGTCGGTCCGCAAGGCCTACCTCGGCGAGGACTGATCCCCTACGACGGAAGGCCCGCACCCTCGGCGGAGGGTGCGGGCCTTCGTCGTACACGCTTCCCGGACTAGCCCTTGGCCGCCTTCTTCTCCTCGGCGTCCTGGATGACGGCCTCCGCGACCTGCTGCATCGACATCCGCCGGTCCATCGACGTCTTCTGGATCCACCGGAACGCGGCGGGCTCGCTCAGCCCGTACTCCGTCTGCAGCACCGACTTCGCCCGGTCCACCAGCTTGCGCGTCTCCAGCCGCTGGGTGAGGTCCGCGACCTCCTTCTCCAGCTCCTTCAACTCGGTGAACCGCGACACGGCCATCTCGATCGCCGGTACGACATCACTCTTGCTGAACGGCTTCACCAGATACGCCATCGCCCCGGCGTCCCGCGCCCGCTCGACGAGGTCGCGCTGCGAGAACGCGGTGAGCATCAGCACCGGGGCGATGCTCTCCTCGGCGATCTTCTCCGCGGCGGAGATCCCGTCGAGCTTGGGCATCTTCACGTCGAGGATCACGAGATCGGGCTTGTGCTCCCGGGCCAGCTCGACGGCCTGCTCCCCGTCGCCCGCCTCACCGACGACGGAATACCCCTCTTCCTCGAGCATCTCTTTGAGATCGAGCCGAATCAGCGCCTCGTCCTCGGCAATGACGACACGGGTCGTCAGCGGAGGCACGTGCGACTTGTCGTCGTCGGGCGCGTCTACGGGCTGGGGCGACTCGGGGGCGGTCACGGGGGCGCTCCTTGTTTCGGCAGGCTGGGGGCTGCCCCTAGAGCCTACCTAGCTGCGAGCGCGCATGATGACCCGGTACACTTCCCGGGCAGCCAGCTACCAGCCGGGTTGGTGGAACGGTATACACGGAGGTCTCAAACACCTCTGCCTGAGAGGGCTTGCGGGTTCGAATCCCGCACCCGGCACCTCAGACCCAAGCGAATGCTCACGTTCTCGTGAACATCCGCTTTTTGCTGCACATGGTCACTATGAGTGGCACAAAGTGGCCGCATGAACTTTCACGGGACTGATGTGCGGCAAAGGGCGGTCACGCTGTTGCGCACCGGCATGAAAAACGCAGACGTCGCGCGACGCTTCAACGTCCCACTGGGAACCGTGGGCTACTGGAAGCACATGGACCGAGCCAAACACGGCGAGTGTCCCGGGAAGCACGACCCCAAGTGCCCGCGCTGCGACGGACGGGACCTCGACCAAGAGGCATACAGCTACCTACTCGGCCTGTACCTCGGCGACGGCCACATCAGCCACTACTCCGAGCACCGCGTCCCGAATCTCATGATCACCTGCGCTGAGTCATGGACAGGCCTCATGGACGAGTGCGAGCGAGCCATGCGCGCGGTATTCCCGGACAACTCCGTCTGCCGCGTCCGCAGAACCGGCTGCCGGAACGTGAAGGTCTACTCGAAGCACCTCCACTGCCTCTTCCCTCAGCACGGCCCCGGCAGGAAGCACGAACGCCGCATCATCCTCGAACCCTGGCAACAGGAGATCGTCGACGCCCACCCCTGGCCACTCGTCCGTGGGCTCGTCCACTCCGACGGCTGCCGTATCACCAACTGGACGACCCGGATGGTCGGTGGCGAGCGCAAGCGCTATGAGTATCCGCGGTACTTCTTCACCAACGTGTCCGACGACATCCGTCAGCTCTGCACGGACACCCTGGACAAGCTCGGCGTCGAGTGGACTCACTGCACCCGTCACGGCAACCCGTACAACATCTCGGTCGCCCGCAAGGCTTCCGTAGCTCTCATGGACACCCACGTAGGGCCCAAGCACTGAACAGCGGCGCTACTTGGGGCTGTCGTCCTCGCCGATGTGGTGGACGCGGACCAGGTTCGTGGAGCCTGAGACCCCGGGGGGCGAGCCCGCCGTGATGACGACCGTGTCGCCCTTCTGGCAGCGTCCGTACTTCAGGAGCAGCTCGTCCACCTGCTCGACCATCGCGTCGGTGGATTCGACGTGGGGGCCGAGGAAGGTCTCCACGCCCCACGTCAGGTTCAGCTGCGAGCGCGTGGCCTGTTCCGGGGTGAAGGCGAGCAGCGGGATCGGGGAGCGGTAGCGGCTGAGGCGGCGGGCGGTGTCGCCGGACTGGGTGAAGGCGACGAGGTACTTGGCGCCGAGGAAGTCGCCCATCTCGGCTGCCGCGCGGGCGACCGCTCCGCCCTGGGTGCGGGGCTTGTTGCGGTCCGTCAGTGGCGGCAGGCCCTTGGCGAGGAGGTCTTCCTCGGCCGCTTCGACGATCTTCGCCATGGTGCGGACGGTTCCGATGGGGTATTTGCCGACGCTCGTCTCGCCGGAGAGCATCACGGCGTCCGTGCCGTCGATGACGGCGTTGGCCACGTCGGAGGCTTCCGCGCGGGTCGGGCGGGAGTTGTCGATCATCGAGTCGAGCATCTGGGTGGCGACGATGACCGGCTTGGCGTTGCGCTTGGCCAGTTTGATGGCGCGCTTCTGGACGATCGGGACCTGTTCGAGGGGCATTTCGACGCCGAGGTCGCCGCGGGCGACCATGATGCCGTCGAAGGCGGCGACGATGTCGTCGATGGCTTCGACGGCCTGCGGCTTCTCGACCTTGGCGATGACGGGGAGGCGGCGGCCCTCCTCGTCCATGATGCGGTGGACGTCCTCGATGTCGCGGCCGGAGCGGACGAAGGACAGGGCGATGACGTCGAAGCCGGTGCGCAGCGCCCAGCGGAGGTCGGCCTCGTCCTTCTCGGAGAGTGCGGGGACGGAGACGGCGACGCCGGGCAGGTTGAGGCCTTTGTTGTCGGAGACCATGCCGCCTTCGATCACCGTGGTGCGGACGCGGGGGCCGTCGACGGCGGTGACCTCCAGGCAGACCTTGCCGTCGTCGACGAGGATGCGTTCGCCGGGGGTGACGTCGGCGGCCAGGCCGGTGTAGGTGGTGCCGCAGTGTTCGCGGTCGCCCTGGGCGCCGGCTTCCACGGTGATGGTGAAGGTGTCGCCGCGTTCAAGGAGTACGGGTCCTTCGGTGAAGCGGCCGAGGCGGATCTTCGGGCCTTGAAGGTCGGCGAGCAGGCCGACGCTGCGGCCGGTCTCGTCGGAGGCCTTGCGTACGCGGTGGTAGCGCTCCTCGTGTTCGGCGTATCCGCCGTGGCTGAGGTTGAAGCGGGCGACGTCCATTCCGGCCTCGACCAGTTCCTTGATCTGGTCGTACGAGTCGGTGGCGGGCCCCAGAGTACAAACGATCTTCGCTCGGCGCATGTTTCGAGCCTATTGCTTACCGACGGGTAGCGAATTGGTCCCGCATGACTACTCAACAACCTTTTCGTGAAGGGCTATTGACAAGTGTTGAATTGTGCGACGGGGCGCTCTGATGAGCGAATTCCCGGGAATTGCTCACAGCGCCGGCGGTCGCATGGTGAACCGGGCGTTGACCTCGGCGTGGACGTGCTGGCGCTGGGGTTCCAGGTCGAGGGCGGCCACGGTGTCCTCGGCGGCCTCCGCGAAGGCCATGGACCGCATTCGTCCGGCGGCGGCCATCGGGCGGGGTCCGCCGTCCTCGGCGCCGATGTCGGCGAGTTCCACCAGTGCCGCGAGTGAGGTGCCGAGCGCCTCGGCGTATTCGCGGGCCCGTTGGACCGCCTCGCGGACGGCCTGTTCGCGGGCCCGGCGGTGGGCGGGTGAGTCGGGGCGCAGGTCCCACCAGGGGCCGTCGACGCGGGTGAGTTCGAGGTCGGCGAGGCGGGTGGCGAGTTCTCCCAGCGCGGTGAAGTCGGTGAGTTCGGCGGTGAGATGGACGGTGCCGTGGTAGGTGCGGACGCGTTCGCCGCGGCCGTGCTTGGTCAGCTCGGGCCGGACGGAGAAGGCGCCGCTCTCCAGCCGTTCCACCGCGTCGCCGTAGGACTTGACCAGGTCCAGGGCGGTGGCGTTGCGGCGGGTGAGGTCCTCCAGGGCGGTGCGGCGGTCCCGGCCCCGGGAGGCGACGGTGATGCCGATCCGGCCGATCTCGGGGTCGACTTCGAGGTGGGCTTCGCCGCGTACGGCGATGCGGGGGGCGTCGGGGGTGCCGTAGGGCAGGGCGGTGGGGGTGGTCATACGCCCCACTGTGTCACCGCTTGGCCGGGTGCGGACAGCTGCCTCACAGCCCGGGTCATCAGATCGCAATCTCGCGGACCTGTTGTGGATCGCCATGTCCGGGACAGAATCTACGCGCGTCGGTCCGCTTTCACGCCCGGGATCTACGCGCGTCATGGACCACGAGGAGAACCGAGACATGCCCCTGAACCGTCGGAAGTTCCTGAAGAAGTCGGCCGTGACCGGAGCGGGGGTCGCGCTGGCCGGTGCGGCGGCGCCCGCGGCCGGGGCCGCCGAGGAGAGGAAGGGGCCCCGGCCCGCCAAGCGGTACGCGCTGACGGTGATGGGCACGACCGATCTGCACGGCAACATCTTCAACTGGGACTACTTCAAGGACGCGGAATACACCGACGCCAAGGGCAACGCGAAGGGCCTGGCCCGGATCGCCACCCTGGTGGAGCAGGTGCGTGCGGAGAAGGGCCGCCGCAACACGCTGCTGCTGGACGCCGGCGACACCATCCAGGGCACCCCGCTGACGTACTACTACGCCAAGGTCGAGCCGATCACCGCCGAGGGCGGTCCGGTGCACCCGATGGCGCAGGCGATGAACGCGATCGGGTACGACGCGGTGGCGCTGGGCAACCACGAGTTCAACTATGGCATCGAGACGCTGCGCAAGTTCGAGGAGCAGTGCGACTTTCCGCTGCTCGGCGCCAACGCGCTGGACGCCAAGACGCTCAAGCCGGCCTTCCCGCCGTACTTCATGAAGACGTTCCGGGTGAAGGGCGCCCCGCCGGTCAAGGTGGCGGTGCTGGGGCTGACCAACCCGGGCATCGCGATCTGGGACAAGGCTTATGTGCAGGGCCGGATGACCTTCCCCGGTCTGGAGGAGCAGGCGGCGAAGTGGGTGCCGAAGCTGCGCTCGATGGGCGCGGACGTGGTGGTCGTCTCGGCGCACTCCGGCTCCTCGGGCACCTCGTCCTACGGTGACCAGCTGCCGTACATCGAGAACTCGGCCGCGCTGGTCGCCCAGAAGGTGCCGGGCATCGACGCGATCCTGGTGGGTCACGCGCACACGGAGATCGTCGAGTTGAAGGTGACGAACGAGCAGACCGGCAGGACGGTGATCCTGTCGGAGCCGCTGTGCTACGCGCAGCGGCTGTCGCTGTTCGACATCGAGCTGGTCCTCGACAAGGGCCGCTGGACGGTCGAGTCGGTCGCGGCGAGCGTGCGGGACTCCCGGACGGTCGCCGACGACCCGGAGATCACCCGGCTGCTCGACGACGAGCACGACAAGGTGGTGGCATACGTCAATCAGGTCGTCGGCACCGCCACCGAGACGCTGACCACGGTGGACGCCCGCTACCGGGACGCCCCGATCATCGACCTGATCACCAAGGTGCAGGAGGACGTGGTCAGGGCCGCGCTGGCGGGCACCGAGCACGCCTCGCTGCCGGTGCTCGCGCAGGCGTCGCCGTTCTCCCGCACCTCGGCGATCCCGGCGGGCCAGGTGACCATCCGGGACCTGTCGAGCCTGTACGTGTACGACAACACGCTGGTCGCCAAGGTGATGACGGGCGCGCAGCTCAAGGCGTACCTGGAGTACTCGGCGGAGTACTTCGTGCGGACGGCGGCGGGTGCGGCCGTGGAGGTCGACAAGCTGACCAACGCGAACAACCGCCCGGACTACAACTACGACTACGTGTCGGGGCTGTCGTACGACATCGACATCGCCCAGCCGGCCGGGTCGCGGATCAGGAACCTGACCTACGGCGGTGCGGCGCTGGACGACGCGCAGCGGTTCGTGTTCGCGGTGAACAACTACCGGGCCAATGGCGGCGGCGCGTTCCCGCATGTGGCCTCGGCGCCGGAGCTGTGGTCGGAGTCGACGGAGATCCGCACCCGGATCGCCGAGTGGGTGACGGCGAAGGGGGTGCTGGACCCGAAGGACTTCGCGTCGGTGGACTGGAGGCTCACGCGGGACGGCACGCCGGTGTTCTGATCCTGGTGTGATGCGGCCTCAGATCCCGTCCCGCAGCGGCGTCAGTGCCTGCTGTCGGCGTGCGGAGGGGATCTGGGGCTGCTGTGTGTCCAGGCCGAAGGTGGTGAAGGCGGTGCGGCCGGGCAGGGGGTAGGGCTCTTTGCCGGTCAGGGAGTTGAGGACGGTCGCGCTGCGCCAGGCGGCGAGGCCGAGGTCGGGGGTGCCGACGCCGTGGGTGTGGCGTTCGGCGTTCTGGACGTAGATGTTGCAGCCGGAGCCGGTGACGGAGGGGTCGAGCACGAGCCGGAACTGCTGGTCCACGCGCGGGCGTTCGCGGCTGTCGCGGCGCAGGTAGGGGTCGAGTCCGGCGAGGATGCGGTCGAGGGGGCGTTCGCGGTAGCCGGTGGCGAGGACGACGGCGTCGGTGGTGAGGCGGTCGCGGGTGTGCTGCTCGGTGTGTTCCAGGTGCAGTTCGATCTTGGTGGTGGCGATCCGGCCCGCGGTGCGCACCCGCACGCCCGGGGTGAGCACGGTGTCGGGCCAGCCGCCGTCCAGCGTGCGGCGGTAGAGCTCGTCGTGGATGGCGGCGAGGGTGCCGGCGTCGATGCCCCGGTGGAGCTGCCATTGCGAGGTGAGGAGCCGGTCGCGGGCGGGTTCGCCGAGCGCGTGGAAGTAGCGGGTGTAGTCGGGCGTGAAGTGCTCCAGGCCGAGCTTGGAGTACTCCATGGGGGCGAAGGCCGCGCTGCGGCCGATCCAGTGCAGCCGCTCGCGGCCCGCGGGGCGGGCGCGCAGCAGGTCGAGGAAGATCTCGGCGCCGGACTGGCCGGAGCCGACCACGGTGATGTGTTCGGCGGCGAGCAGTTCCGCGCGGTGGTCGAGGTAGTCGGCGGCGTGGTGGACGGGCACGCCGGGGGCGTCGACGAGGGGTTTGAGCGGGTCGGGGACGTACGGCTCGGTGCCGATGCCGAGGACGATGTTCCGGGTGTACGTGCGGCCCAGTGCCTCGGCCTCGCCGTCGGCGTCGAGCTGGGTGAAGTCGACCTCGAACACGTCCCGTTCGGGGTTGAAGCGGACGGCGTCGACCTGGTGGCCGAAGTGCAGGGCGGGCAGGTTCTGCGACACCCAGCGGCAGTAGGCGTCGTACTCGGCGCGCTGGATGTGGAAGCGCTCGGCGAAGTAGAAGGGGAAGAGCCGGTCGCGGCTCTTGAGGTAGTTGAGGAAGGTCCAGGGACTGGCGGGGTCGACGAGGGTCACCAGGTCGGCGAGGAAGGGGACCTGGATGGTGGCGCCCTCGATGAGCAGGCCGGGGTGCCAGGTGAAGGCGGGGCGCTGTTCGTAGAAGACGGCGTCGAGTTCGGCGAGCGGGTGGGCGAGGGCGGCGAGGGAGAGGTTGAACGGGCCGATGCCGATGCCGACCAGGTCGCGGGGTGTGTCGGAGGTGGGGCTCATCGGGGGGTGATTCCTTCCACGAGGTTCAGCAGGGCGGCCAGGTCGCCTTGGCTGGTGCGGGGGTTGAGGAGGGTGACCTTCAGCCACAGCCGGCCGTCGAGGCGGGCCCGGCCGATGACCGCGCGGCCGTCGGTGAGGAGGTCGCGGCGTAGGGCGGCGACGGTGTCGTCGGGGGCGGTGCGGGGCCGGAAGGCGACCGTGCTGAGGGTGGGGCGTCCGTAGAGCTGGAAGCCGGGGTGCCGTTCGACGAGGTCCGCGAACTCGGTTGCTCTGTCGCAGACTTGGTCGACCAGTCGGCCCAGTCCGGTGCGGCCGAGGGTCTTGAGGGTGACCGCGATCTTCAGGATGTCGGGGCGGCGCGTGGTGCGCGGGGAGCGGGCGAGGAGGTCGGGGAGACCGGCCTCGGTGTCGTCGTCGGCGTTGAGGTAGTCGGCGTGCTGGTGCAGGGCGGTGAGGTCGTGCGGGGCGCGGACGGTGAGGAGTCCGGCGGCGACCGGCTGCCAGCCGAGCTTGTGCAGATCGAGGGTGACGGTGTCGGCGGCGTCCAGGCCGCGCAGCTTGTGCCGGTGCCGGTCACTGAACAGCAGTCCGCCGCCGTAGGCCGCGTCGATGTGGAGGCGGGCGTGGTGGCGGGCGCACAGGGCGGTGATCTCGGGGAGGGGGTCGATGAGGCCGGCGTCGGTGGTGCCCGCGGTGGCGGCCACGAGGTGCGGTCCCGGGAGGCGGGCGAGGGTCTCGTCCAGGGCGGCGGGGTCGAGGGTGCCGGCGGGGGCGGGGACGACGACGGGTTCGGGGAGGCCGAGCAGCCAGGCGGCGCGCGGGAGGGAGTGGTGGGCGTTGGCGCCGTGGACCAGCCGGATTCCGCGGCGCGCTTCGCGGGCGAGGAGGAGGGCGAGCTGGTTGGACTCGGTGCCGCCGGTGGTGACCAGGGCGTCTGCGGGGGCGCCGCCCGGGCCCCCGACCAGTGCGGCGAGTGCCCTGGTCACCAGGGCTTCCAGCGCGGATGCCGCCGGGGCCTGGTCCCAGGAGTCCAGGGACGGGTTGAGGGCGCTCGCGGCCAGGTCGGCCGCGGTGGCCACCGCCAGGGGCGGGCAGTGCAGGTGGGCCGCGCACAGCGGGTGCGCCGGGTCGGCCGAGCCTTCCGCCACCGCCCGCACCAGGGCGTACAGGGCCCCCGGGTCGCCCTCCTCCGGGAGCGGGTCGCCCACGGCCTCCCGGACCCGGGACGCCACCGCCTCCGGGCCGCCCGTGGGCAGCGGGCCGCCGCGGGCCCGGGTGCCGTCCCGCAGCGCGTCGAGGACGGTGTCGAGCAACGGGCCGAGGGCGGGCGGGCCTTCGGGTCCGGAGGCGAGGGGCGGCATGCTCATGGGGACCAGCTTGTACGCCCCTGCGGCGACGTGTCCGAAAAGCCCGGGGTTCGGAACCCGAAAGGGGGTACTTCCGGGCCGGGAAGACGTGCCGGAGCCGGACCCGCCCGTGGGCCGCTAGCTCTGCCGCACCCGCAACGCCCTGGCCAGGTCGTCCAGTTGATCCACCAGCTTGCGGCGCAGCGCCGGGATCGGGTCCGCCTCGCGCAGACAGGCCTCGCCCAGGCTCAGCGTCTCCCCGTCCACGGCGTACACGGGAAACGCCCAGCGGCCGACGACGTCGGCGATGGCGGGGCCGCGGCGGGCGGCGACGGCGACCGCGTCCCGGTAGTAGCGCGGCACGTACTCCCGGACCAGATCGGCCTGTTCGGGCTGCCAGAAGCCCTGGGCGGTGGCGGTGAACAGGTAGTTGGAGAGGTCGTCGGTGGCGAACATGGCGTCCCACGCGCGTGCCTTGGCTTGCGCGTCGGGCAGGGCCGCGCGGCAGCGGGCGGCGCCCTCCTGGCCGGTGGCGCTCGGGTCGCGCTCCAGCTCGGCGGCGATGGCGTTCTCGTCGGCGGCGCCGAGGACGGCGAGCCGGGACAGGATGCGCCAGCGCAGTTCGGGGTCGAGTTCGGGGCCGCCGGGCACGGTGCCGTCGGCGAGCCAGGCCGCGATGGGCTCGGGGTGCGCGGTGACGTCGATGTAGTGGCGTACGGCGATCAGGCGCAGGCCGGGGTGGTCGCCGTCCTCGGTGCGGCGGATGAGGTCGCGGCACAGGGAGGCGAGGGAGGCCAGGGCAGCGGGGCGTTCCTCGGGGGCGAGGTAGCGGTCGGCGACCTGGACGGAGGCGAAGCCGAGGACGCCCTGGGCGAGGGCGAGGTCGGTCTCGTGCGGGAGGTGGGTGCGGGCGGTCTCCAGGTAGGCGGCGGCCGGGAGTTCACCGTCGCGGACGGCGTCCCTGAGGGCGTTCCAGACGACCGCGCGGGTCAGCGGCTCGGGCAGCCCGGACAGGGCCGTGCGGACGCCTTCGAAGGAGTCGGGGTCGAAGCGGACCTTGGCGTAGGAGAGGTCGCCGTCGTTGAGCAGCAGGAGCGTGGGGCGCTTGCCGATGGGCCGCGGCTCGCTCTGCGGGATGTCGAGGTCGAGGCGTTCGCGCAGCAGCAGGCGGCGGCCTTCGTCGGCTACGTCGAGGTCGTAGAGGCCGACGGCGATGTGGTGCGGGCGGCTGCCGGTGTGCTCGACCTGCACGGTGCAGGTGCCGTCGGTGGCGGGCGTCACGCGCGGGGTGAGGGTGTCGACGCCGCTGGTGCGCAGCCAGGCGTCGGCCCAGGCGTGCACGTCGCGGTCGGTGTGGGCGGCGAGGGAGTCGATGAGGTCGGCGAGGGTGGCGTTGGCGAACTTGTGCCGTTCGAAGTGGGTGTTGATCCCGGCGAGGAAGTCCTTCTCGCCGAGCCAGGCGACCAGCTGGCGCAGTGCGGAGGCGCCCTTGGCGTAGGAGATGCCGTCGAAGTTGAGCAGTGCGGAGGCGGTGTCGTCGACGGCCTCGGGGGCGACGGGGTGGGTGGAGGGGCGCTGGTCGGCGTCGTAGCCCCAGCCCTTGCGGACGACTCCGAAGTCGGTCCAGGTGTCGGTGAAACGGGTCGCCTCGGTGAGGGTCTGGTAGCCCATGTACTCGGCGAAGGACTCGTTCAGCCAGATGTCGTCCCACCAGCGCAGGGTGACGAGGTCGCCGAACCACATGTGGGCCATCTCGTGGGCGATGACCATGGCGCGGGTCTGGCGCTCGGTGTCGGTGACGGCGGAGCGGTAGACGAACTCGTCGCGGAAGGTGACCAGGCCCGGGTTCTCCATGGCGCCGGCGTTGAACTCGGGGACGAACGCCTGGTCGTAGGAGTCGAAGGGGTAGGGCTCGGTGAACTTCTCGTGGTAGCGGTCGTAGCACTGCTTGGTGATGTCGAGGAGTTCGTCGGCGTCCGCGTCGAGGTGGGGGGCGAGCGAGCGGCGGCAGTGGAGGCCGAAGGGCAGTCCGCGGTGCTCGGTGGTGACCGAGTGCCAGGGTCCGGCGGCGACGGCGACGAGGTAGGTGGAGATCAGCGGGGTCGGCGCGGCCCGCCAGACGCCGTCGGTGTGCTCGGTGCGGCCGTTGGCGAGGACGGTCCAGCCCTCGGGGGCCTTGACAGAGAGCTCGAAGACGGACTTGAGGTCGGGCTGGTCGAAGGCGGCGAAGACGCGCTGCACGTCGTCCATGAACAGCTGGGTGTAGACGTAGGTCTCGCCGTCGGTGGGGTCGGTGAAGCGGTGCATGCCCTCGCCGGTGCGGGAGTAGCGCATGGCGGCCTCGACGCGCAGTTCGTGCTCTCCGGCGGTGAGGTGCTTCAGGGGCAGCCGGTTGCCGTCCAGGGGCTGCGGGTCCAGCGGCTGTCCGTCGAGCGTGACCGAGCGCAGTTCCGCGGGCTTGACCTCGACGAAGGTGTCCGCATCGGCGCGCGTGGCGAAGCCGATGACGGTGACGGAGTCGAAGGTCTCGTCGCCCGTGGTCAGATCGAGTTCGATGGTGTAGCGGCGGACGTCGAGGAGCTGGGCACGGGTCTGCGCTTCGTCGCGCGTCAGTACGGACATGCAGGCCATGCTGCCTGATGCCATCGGCAAGGCACAGAGGCGGATCGGTACGCGGCCTATGTCCGGTCCTGCGCCGGTCGGGCGCCGGAGACGTCACGCTGCGGCGGGACCCGGGAGTCGGGGTGGGGCAGGACGGGTGCGCCGGTGTCGGCCTGGTCCTTGACCAGCGCGCGCAGTTCGCGGACCTCCTGCTCCAGGGCGCGGTGGCGGCGGTAGGCGTCGTAGAGGTAGCGGACCTTGGTGCGTAACGCCCAGGGGTCGATGGGTTTCATCACCAGGTCGGCGACGCCCAGTCCGAAGGCGATCGACGTCAGTTCCTGGTCCGGGCCGAAGCCCGTCAATAATATGACCGGAATGTGCTGTGTCTGTTCGAGGCGGCGCAGATAGCGCACCACGTCCAGGCCGCTGACGCCGGGCATGCGCACGTCCAGCAGGAGCAGCCCGATCTGCCCGCGCAGCACCTGTTTGAGCGCGTCGTCGCCGGAGGTGGCGCGGCTGAGCTGGTAGCCCAGCGGGGCCAGGGCGCTCTCCAGCGCGTACAGCGTGTCCTCATGGTCGTCGACGATGAGGATCTTGGCATCCGACGGCATGGTCCGACGTCCCTCCCGCATGGGACCACCAGCGTGTGTCCATGACGCTGACGGGGCGTGCCCGCCGACTGACAACGAGTGCACAGCGCAGCATGCCCCGTGCGGGCGGCCCTGTCACCTCCCCGTCGCCCGGGGAGAGGGTCAGTTCGCCGTCGGCGCAGCGCTGTCGACGGTGTTCTCGGTGGTCCCGGCGATGTTCTCGTGGTGCCTGATCACCTCGGCGATGATGAAGGTCAGGAACTTCTCGGCGAAGGCCGGGTCGAGCTTGGCGTTCTCGGCGAGCGTGCGCAGCCGGGCGATCTGCCGGGCCTCGCGGGCCGGGTCGGCGGGCGGCAGCTGGTGGGCGGCCTTGAGATGGCCGACCTGCTGGGTGCACTTGAAGCGCTCGGCGAGCATGTGGACGACGGCCGCGTCGATGTTGTCGATGCTGTCGCGCAGGCGGGCGAGCTCCGCGCGGACGGCGGGGTCGACGTCACCGGTTCCGGTGTTGCTGGTGGTCATGGGCGACCACCCTACAAAGCCCCGGGCCCTTCGATCATGGGTGGATCGTCCGGATCCGGAACCCGGTCGCTCCAGCCGCCGGGGACGGTACGGCCCTGCTGGGCGCGGAAGCGGACGGGGGGCATGCCGACGCGGCGGGTGAACAGCCGGGAGAAATAGGCCGGATCGTCGTATCCGACGCGCCGGGCGACGGCCGCGACGGGCAGGTCGGTGGCGGCGAGGAGTTCCTTGGCGCGGCCCAGGCGGATGCCGAGCAGATAGTCCTTGGGGCTGCATCCGGCGCCGCGGCGGACGGCGGCGCGCAGTTCGGTCAGGGTCATGCCGTGCCGGGCGGCGTGCCCGGCGACCGTCATCGGGGTGCAGGCGTCCCGGGCGAGCGCCCGGAGGACCTGGTCGCCGTCGGGGGCGAGGTCGGCGCGGGCGCGGCGCAGGGCGACGAGGAGCTCGTGGACGGCGGCCGCGGTCTCGACCTCCAGCAGCGGGTTGTCGCGGCGGGCGGCACGCGCGATCCGGGCGATGACCCCGCGCGGGCCCGCGGCGTCCGCGAGGGGCACCACCGGGCGGTCCGGTTCGATGCAGCCGAGTTCGGTGTACGTGGCGGTCGCGGGCCCGGTGAAGTCGACGAACCCCTCGTCCCAGCCGGTGGCGGGGTCGGGGCCGTAGTGGTGCGGGACGCCGGGGGTGAGCCACAGCAGCGCGGGCGCGGTGACGGTGGTACGGCGGCCGTCGGCGCCCTCGTACCAGCCGCGGCCGGCGCTGATGACGACGGCGACATGGTGGTCCAGGGTGCGCGGGCCGACGGTGGGCAGGGCGCCGTACTGGAGGCCGACGCCGAGGCAGACCAGTCCGAGGCGGTGATGGACGGGGCCGGGCGTGAAGAAACGCATCCAGGTGTGGTACATCGTGCTCTCCCGCGTTCTCTTCCGTCCAACCAGCGCCGATCTTTGTCCATGGATCCGGTCGCCGCCAGGGGTGAGGGTGGCGGCATGAACGACTTCGCGGTGGGGGACACCGATTTTCTGCTGGACGGGCGACCGGTGCGGCTGCTGTCCGGCGCGCTGCACTACTTCCGGGTGCACGAGGAGCAGTGGGGCCACCGGCTGGCGATGCTGCGGGCGATGGGCCTCAACTGCGTCGAGACGTACGTGCCCTGGAACCTGCACGAGCCTCGGCCCGGCGAGTTCCGGGACGTGGCCGCGCTCGGCCGCTTCCTGGACGCGGCCCGGGAGGCGGGGCTGTGGGCGATCGTGCGGCCGGGCCCGTACATCTGCGCCGAGTGGGAGAACGGCGGGCTGCCGCACTGGGTGCCCGGTCACGCACGCACGCGTGACGAGCGTTTCCTGCGTCCGGTGCGGGACTGGTTCGGGCGGCTGCTGCCCGAGGTCGTGACCCGCCAGGTGGACCGCGGCGGCCCGGTGATCATGGTGCAGGTGGAGAACGAGTACGGCAGCTACGGCTCGGACGCCGCCTATCCGGCGTGGCTGGCCGAGCTGCTGCGCGGGCAGGGGGTGACGGTCCCGCTGTTCACCTCGGACGGCCCGGAGGACCACATGCTGAGCGGGGGCTCGGTGCCGGGCGTCCTGGCCACGGTGAACTTCGGCTCCCACGCGCGGGAGGCGTTCCAGGCCCTGCGCCGGCACCGGCCGGAGGGTCCGCTGATGTGCATGGAGTTCTGGTGCGGCTGGTTCGACCACTGGGGCGCCGAGCACGTCGTCCGGGATCCGCGGGACGCAGCCTCGGTGCTGCGGGAGATCCTGGAGTGCGGGGCCTCGGTCAACCTGTACATGGCGCACGGCGGCACCAGCTTCGCGGGCTGGGCGGGCGCCAACCGGGGCGGCGGCGAGCTGCACGACGGGCCGCTGGAGCCGGACGTGACGAGCTACAACTACGACGCCCCGATCGACGAGGCCGGGCGGCCCACGGCCAAGTTCTGGGCCTTCCGCGAGGTCCTCGCCGAGTACGCCGAGGGCCCGCTCCCCGAGCCCCCTCCCCCGCCCGCCCGGCTCGCCGCCGCGGCGGGGGCCCGCCTGACCGGCTGGGCGCCCCTGGACGCCGTACTGGAGGCGCGGGGCGGTGCGGAGGTGTCCGGACCCGTCCCGCCGACGTTCGAGGAACTGGACGTGGACCGGGGGCTGGTGCGCTACGAGGTGCGCGTGCCGGGGCCGCGGCAGCCGTATCCGCTGATCGCGCGCGGGCTGCGGGACATCGCGGTGGTGTACGTCGACGGGCAGCGGGCCGGGGTCCTCACCGAGGAGGACGAACGGCTCCCGGAGCCGGTCGGCGGGCACGCGCGCGTGGAGCTGTGGGTGGAGTCGCTGGGGCGGGTCAACTACGGGCCGCGCTGCGGGGAGGCCAAGGGGATCACCGGGGGGATCCTGCACGAGCGGCAGTATCTGCACGACGTACGCGCGCGTGGGCTGCGGCTCGACGACCTGGACGAGGTGTCGGCCGTGCCGTTCCGGGAGCTCGACGGGACGGGGGCGCCGGGGCTGTACCGGGGCACGGTGACCGTCCGGGGTGCCGGGGACGCGCTGCTGGAACTGCCGGGCTGGACCCGGGGGTTCGTGTGGGTGAACGGCTGCAACCTCGGCCGGTACTGGTCGGCGGGACCGCAGGAGGCGCTGTTCGTGCCGGGTCCCGTGCTGCGCGAGGGGGAGAACGAGGTGCGGGTGCTGGAGTTCGAGAGCGCGTCGGCGCAGGCGCCCGCCCTGCGGGGCGTGTGAGCCGCGCGCCCTCCCTGACGGTGAGGGCGCGCGGCTCACGCCGTGCTCGTGGCCGCGTCCCTACAGGGCCGACGCGGCCCGGGCTATGTCGGCGGCGAACGTGTTCACCTGGGTGTAGACGCCGGGCACCCCGGCGCGGGCGCAGCCGTCGCCCCAGCTGACGATGCCGACCTGGATCCACTTGCCGGCGTCGTCCTTGCGGAACATCGGGCCGCCGGAGTCGCCCTGGCAGGTGTCGACGCTGCCGCGCGTCCAGCCGGCGCAGAGCTCCTCCTTCGCGACCAGCCGGTTGCCGTAGTGGCGCTTGCACACGCGGTCGGCGACGAACGGCACCGTGGCCTTCTGCATCTTGGTGGTGCCGGTGCCCGCGCCTTCCTGGGTGTCGCCCCAGCCGGCGATCGTGAACATGCCGCGGTTGTAGCGGTCGGTGGTGGCGATCTTCAGCGTGGGCTTGTCGATCGGCTTGGCGAGCTTGATCAGCGCCCAGTCCTTGCCGGTGCCGTCGTAGCCCGGGGCCACCTTGACCTTGGTCGACTTGACCTTGATGGCCGAGGAGGAGTTGAGGTCGCTGACACCGGCGGTGACGGTGATGCGGTTGTTGTTGCCGGAGCCGTCCATGCAGTGGGCGGCGGTCAGGACGATGTCCTTCTTGTAGAGCGCCCCGCCGCAGCCCATCGAGAGGTGGACCATGAAGGGGAACTCGTTCTGCGCCGCGGGCGTTCCTCCTACGACGCGGGTGTCCGCGGCCTGGGCGGTGCTCAGGGGCTGCAGGGAGGCGACGGCGAGGGTCACGGCACCGAGCGCCACGGCTCGCTTGACCAGCGTCAGGCCGCCGCTTCTCGTGGGCATGTTATGGGTCAACGCATGTCCTTTCGTGGGGGGTTGGGCGGCCCGCAGTATGAAGATCAAGGAGGGGGCATGACAAGGACGGATCTCACGTACCGGGAAGGGAACCCGAGCGGGGAAATATCCCTCACCTCCCCGTAGAGTGGAATCGGGTTCAGGCGTCTTGGGGGTTCGGACGTGGCGAACGGCGGACCGGTCGAGCACGGCTACCCACACCTTCAGACGGTGCGGGCGGCGATCACCGCGCTGTACAAGCGGTTGTCGTACGACACCGTCCAGACGTTCGCGAGCAGTGTGGCCCCGGCGGACGTGGCGTTCTGCGACACCGACGACCTCTATCTGGGCACCCAGCGGGTGGCCCGCGAACTGGTGCGGCACTACCGGCTGCCGGACGCCCGGATCATCGTGAGCTTCCGCGAGATGACGCATGCGGCGAACGTCGAACTCGCCGCGGGGCCCGAGTACTTCGTGGAGCTGAACGACCGGTTCCGGACGCATCGGCGGGACATCGGGGCGGCGCTGGCCCACGAGATCATGCATGTGTATCTGCACCGGCTACATCTGTCGTTCCCCGGTACACGGGACAACGAGATCCTCACGGACACCGCGACGACGTACCTGGGCGCGGGGTGGCTGCTGCTGGACGCGTACCGGGAGGACGGGGCGTCGTCGCAGAAGCTGGGGTATCTGACGCCGGAGGAGTTCGGCTATGTCCTGGCCAAGCGGGCGCTGGTCTTCGGGGAGGATCCCTCGGTGTGGTTCACCAGTCCGCAGGCGTACACGGCGTACGGCAAGGGCATGGCGGAGGCCCGCCGCGACGAGCAGCAGCCCCCGCTGACGGCGGCGGGCTGGGCGGGGCGGCGCCGGTACGCCCGCGACCGGCGGCACGGGGGCGGCGAACCGGCGCCGGGCACGCCGTACACCTTCACTCCGGACGGCGGCGGCCTGCGGGTGTCCTTCCCCTGCCCGACGTGCCACCAGCGGATCCGGGTACCGGTGCGGGGGCGGGTGCGGGCACGGTGCGGGCTGTGCCGGACGGTGCTGGAGTGCGATACGTAGGGCTCGGCCGGCGGCTGGGGGATCGGCGGGGTTCGTGGTGGCGGCTGGGGGTCGACTGCGGGCCTGTCGTGACCGGTGGCTGGTCGGTCGCGGGGCCGTGGAGGCCCTTCGCCGGTCGGTCGCGGGGCCGTGGTAGCCGTGGCCCGGTCGGACGCGGGCCCTCCTGGACGGTGGTCGGTGGCCGCGGGCCCGTGGAGGCCAGTGGCCGTTTGGCTGCGGCCCATCGTGACCGGTCGCGGTTTGGCCGCGGGTCCGTGGTGCCCGATCGCCGGTCGGCTGCGGGTCCCTCATGGGTGGTGGCCGGTCGGCCGCGGAACCGTGGCGACCAATCGCCGGTTGGCCGCGGGGCCGCCCTACCCCCCGTACACCGCCCCCGGCGGCTCCGCCTCCCCCAGTAGTTTCACCGCCGCCTCCCCCGCCTCCCGTGCGTCCCAGCGGGCCCCCTTGTCCGCGGTCGGGCCTCTCCGCCAGCCCTCCATCACCGTGATGCGGCCGGCCTCCGCCTCGAAGACGCGACCTGTCACTCCCGCGCTCGCGGCCGAGCCGAGCCAGACGACGAGGGGGGAGACGTTCTCCGGGGCCATCGCGTCGAAGCCCGATGCGGGGGCCGCCATGGTGTCGGCGAAGGTGCGTTCCGTCATCCTCGTGCGGGCGGCCGGGGCGATGGCGTTGACCTGGACGCCGTAGCGGCCGAGTTCGGCGGCCGCCACCAGCGTGAGCGCCAGGATCCCGGCCTTCGCCGCGCTGTAGTTGCCCTGCCCCACGGACCCCGACAGACCCGCCCCGCTGCTGGTGTTGACGATCCTCGCCGTCGGAGTGCGCCCCGCCTTGGCCTCCGCCCGCCAGTGCGCCGCCGCGTGTCTCAGCGGCAGGAAGTGGCCCTTGAGGTGGACGCGCACCACCGCGTCCCACTCCTCCTCGCCGAGGTTCACCAGCATCCGGTCCCGCAGGAACCCGGCGTTGTTGACCAGGGTGTCCAGGCGGCCGTACGTGTCCAGGGCCGTCCGGATCAGCGAGGCGGCCCCTTCCGTCGTCGCTATGTCGCCGCCGTGCGCCACCGCCTCGCCGCCCGCCGAGCGGATCTCCTCGACGACCCGCCCCGCCGGGCCCTCGGGATCCGGTGTGCCGTCGAGGCCGACGCCGAGGTCGTTGACGACCACCCGCGCCCCCTCCGCCGCGAAGGCGAGCGCGTGGGCCCGGCCGAGGCCCCGCCCGGCGCCGGTGACGACGACGACCCGCCCGTCGCAGAGTCCGGCCATCTCAGCGCCCCTTGCGGGCAGTTGCCCGCGCCGACGGCAACGATCCGCACTCTCCGCTCATCCCACGCCTCCCTCTCGACAGTCCCCCGCACCGCCATCAGCACCGTGCCCCCTCATCGCCGCATCCAGAAAACCCGGCCGCTCCCCACCCCCATGCACCTGCAGCGCCGCCCCGGTGACATACGCCGCCGCGTCCGAGGCGAGGAAGACCGCCGCCGCGCCCACGTCCGCCGGCTCGGCCAGCCGGCCCAGCGGGACCGTCCTCGACACCGCCGCGACGCCCCGCGCACCGCCGTAGTGCAGATGCGTCAGTTCGGTGCGGACCATCCCGACCACCAGCGTGTTGACCCGGACCTCCGGCGCCCACTCCACCGCCATCGAGCGGGCCAGGCTCTCCAGGCCCGCCTTGGCCGCTCCGTACGCCGCCGAACCCGGCGAGGGCCGCCCGCCGCTGACGCTGCCGATCATCACCACGCTCCCGCGGGCCCTCCGCAGCAGGCCGTACGCGGCGAGCGAGACCGTCAGCGGGGCGGTCAGGTTCAGCTCCAGCACGCGCGCGTGCCGCTCCGCGTCCGCCTCGGTCAGCAGCCGGTACGGGGTGCCGCCCGCGTTGTTCACCAGGACGTCGAGCCGGGGCAGCCCGTCGAAGAACCGACGCACCGATGCGGGGTCCCGTACGTCCAAGGGCCTGAACTCCACTCCCTCACACGGCACTTCCGGCGCCCGGCGCGCGGCCGCGACCACCTCCGCCCCCGCCGCCACGAAGGCCCGGGCGATCCCGGCGCCGACGCCGCGCGTACCGCCCGTCACGACGGCGAGCTTCCCGTTCAGCTCCATCCGCTGCTACCTTCCACCTAACAAACGTTAGGTGGAAGGTAGCTGATGCGCCCATGAGTGTCTCCACCTCGTCCCCGGAAAAGGGGATCCGCGTCGTCACGGTCGACCACCCGCCCGTCAACGCCCTCCCGGCGACCGGCTGGTTGGCTCTCGCCGACGCCGTCCGCACGGCGGGCCGCGACCCGCAGGTGCGGTGCGTGGTACTGGCCGCCGCGGGGCGGGGCTTCAACGCGGGCGTGGACATCAAGGAGATCCAGGCCCACGGCCGGACCGCGCTCATCGGCGCCAACCGCGGCTGCTACGAGGCCTTTTCGGCCGTGTACGAGTGCGAGGTCCCCGTGGTGGCGGCGGTGCAGGGCTTCTGTCTCGGTGGCGGCATCGGTCTGGCCGGCAACGCGGACGTGATCGTCGCGAGCGAGGACGCCACCTTCGGCCTCCCCGAACTGGACCGGGGCGCGCTGGGCGCCGCCACCCATCTGGCCCGGCTCGTGCCCCAACACCTCATGCGGGCGCTGTACTTCACCTCCCGCACGGCCACCGCGACCGAGCTGCACGCCCACGGCTCAGTGTGGCGGGTGGTCCCCCGCACCGAACTCCTCTGCGCGGCCCTGGAGTTGGCCGGGGACATCGCCGCCAAGGACGGCGAGCTGCTCCGTCTCGCCAAAGCGGCCCTCAACGGCATCGACCCCGTCGACGTCCGCCGCAGCTACCGCTTCGAGCAGGGCTTCACCTACGAGGCGAGCGTGAGCGGCGTCGGGGACCGGATCCGGGACACCTTCGGGGAGGCGCCCGCATGACCGACAGGCCACTGACCGACAGGACACCGGCCGACAAGACCATGACCGCCGACGAGGCCGTCTCCCGGCTGTCCGACGGCATGACCCTCGGCATCGGCGGCTGGGGCTCCCGCCGCAAACCGATGGCCCTGGTCAGAGCACTGCTCCGCACCGAGATCACCGCTCTCACGATCGTCTCCTGCGGCGGCCCCGACGTCGGCATGCTCGCCGCCGCCGGACGCGTCCGCAGGCTCGTCGCCCCCTTCGTCACCCTCGACTCCATCCCCCTCGAACCCCACTACCGCGCCGCCCGCGAACACGGCACCCTCGAACTCACCGAGGTCGACGAGGCGATGTTCCTGTGGGGCCTGCGCGCCGCCGCCCACCGGATGCCCTTCCTCCCGGTGCGCGCCGGACTCGGCTCGGACGTCATGCGGGTCAACCCGGGTCTGCGCACGGTGACTTCGCCGTACGAGGACGGCGAGACCTTCGTCGCCATGCCCGCGCTGCGGCTCGACGCCGCCCTCGTCCACGTCAACCGCGCCGACCGGTGGGGCAACGGCCAGTACCTGGGCCCCGACCCGTACTTCGACGACCTCTTCTGCACGGCGGCGGACACCGCGTACGTCTCCTGCGAGCGGATCGTCGACACCGCCGAGCTGACGAAGGAGGCCGCGCCCCAGACCCTGCTGATCGCACGGCACACCGTCACCGGCGTGATCGAGGCCCCCGGCGGCGCCCACTTCACCTCCTGCGCCCCCGACTACGGCCGCGACGAGGCCGTACAGCGGGAGTACGCGACCACGCCCTGGCCGGAGTTCGCCGAGCGGTACCTAGAGGAGGGGAGGACGGCATGACCGCCACCCGGGCCGAGTACTGCGTCATCGCCTGCGCCGAGGCCTGGCGCGGGGCGGGTGAGATCCTGGCGAGCCCCATGGGCCTGATCCCCTCAGTAGGCGCCCGTCTCGCCCGGCTGACGTTCTCCCCGGACCTGCTGCTCACCGACGGCGAGGCGATGCTCGTCCGCCCGGACGGCACCGTCGAGGGCTGGCTGCCGTACCGACAGCACCTCGCCCAGGTCACCGGGGGGCGGCGGCACGTGATGATGGGCGCGAGCCAGATCGACCGGTTCGGCAACCAGAACATCTCCTGCATCGGGGACTGGGCCAGGCCCGCGCGGCAGCTCCTCGGGGTGCGCGGAGCGCCGGTCAACACGCTGAACAACCCCACCAGTTACTGGATCCCGCGCCATTCGCGGCGGGTCTTCGTCGAGCGCGTCGACATGGTGTGCGGAGTGGGCTACGACCGTGCCGCCGGCGCCCGCCACCACCGCGTCCCGCGGGTCGTCTCCGACCTCGGCGTCTTCGACTTCGCCACCCCCGACCACTCGATGCGGCTGGCCTCGCTGCACCCCGGCGTCACCGTCGAGGAGGTCCGGGAGGCGACCGGCTTCACGCTGACGGTCCCGGACGAGGTGCCGTACACCCGTGATCCGTCTCCCGGCGAACTGCGGCTGATCCGCGAGGAGATCGACCCGGAGGACACCCGCGCGCGGGAGGTGGACCGCTGATGGAGACCGCGCTCACCCGGCTCGTCGGGGTCCGGCATCCGCTCGTGCAGACCGGGATGGGATGGGTGGCCGGGCCCCGGCTGGTCTCCGCCACCGCCGAGGCGGGCGCGCTCGGGATCCTGGCCTCCGCCACGATGAGCGTCGACCGGCTGCGCGAGGCCGTCCGCGAGGTCAAGTCCCGTACGGACGCGCCCTTCGGCGTCAATCTGCGCGCGGACGCCTCGGACGCCGCCGACCGCGTCCAGGTGATCATCGACGAGGGCGTCCGGGTCGCCTCCTTCGCCCTCGCCCCCTCCCCCGGGCTGATCGCCGGGCTGAAGGAGGCGGGCGTGCTGGTGATCCCGACCGTCGGCGCGCGACGGCATGCCGAGAAGGTCGCGGGCTGGGGCGCGGACGCGGTGATCGTGCAGGGCGGCGAGGGCGGCGGGCACACCGGCGAGGTGGCCACGACGGTGCTGTTGCCGCAGGTGGTGGATGCGGTGCGGATCCCGGTGGTGGCGGCGGGCGGGTTCTTCGACGGGCGGGGCCTGGTCGCCGCGCTGGCCTACGGCGCGGCGGGCGTCGCCATGGGCACGCGCTTCCTGCTGACCTCCGACTCGACGGTCCCGGACGCGGTGAAGGCGCGGTATCTGGCGGCGACGGTCCGGGACGTCACCGTCACCACGGCCGTCGACGGCCTGCCGCACCGCATGCTCCGTACCGACCTCGTCGAGTCGCTGGAGCGCTCCGGCCGGGCCAGGGCCCTGTTCCAGGCCGTACGGCGGGCCGCGGGGTTCCGGCGGCTGTCGGGGCTGTCCTGGCGCCGGATGATCCAGGACGGGCGCGCCCTGAAGCGGGGCAAGGACCTGACCTGGAGCCAGGTGCTGCTCGCCGCGAACACGCCGATGCTGCTCAGGGCATCGATGGTGGACGGCCGCACGGACCTCGGGGTGATGGCGTCGGGCCAGGTCACCGGAGTCATCGACGACCTGCCCTCGTGCGCGGAACTGGTGGACCGCATCATGACGGAGGCGGCGCACACCATGAGGCGGGTCACAGCCGCTCGATGACCGTCACGTTCGCCTGGCCCCCGCCCTCGCACATGGTCTGGAGGCCGAACCGGCCACCGGTGCGCTCCAGTTCGTGGAGGAGGGTGGTCATCAGGCGGGCGCCCGTGGCGCCCAGGGGGTGGCCTAGGGCGATGGCGCCGCCGTTGACGTTGACCCGGTCGGGGTCCGCGCCGGTCTCCTTCAGCCAGGCCAGGACGACCGGCGCGAACGCCTCGTTGATCTCGACGAGGTCGATCGCGTCGATGGTCAGGCCGGTCTTCTTCAGGGCGTGCGCGGTGGCCGGTATGGGCGCCGTGAGCATCCGGATGGGGTCCTCGCCGCGCACCGAGAGATGGTGCACGCGCGCGCGGGGCGTGAGCCCGTGCTCGCGCACCGCCCGCTCGGAGGCGAGCAGCAGGGCCGCCGCGCCGTCGGAGACCTGCGAGGAGCAGGCGGCGGTGATCGTGCCGCCGTCCAGGACCGGCCGCAGCGCGGCCATCTTCTCCAGCGAGGTGTCCCGGCGCGGCCCCTCGTCGGCCACGACATCGCCGTAGGCCACCAGTTCCCGGTCGAAGCGCCCCTCGTCGATCGCCCGCACCGCCCGCTCGTGGGAGCGCAGCGCGAACTCCTCCTGGGTGCGCCGGCTGATGCCCCACTTCGCGGCGATCATCTCGGCGCCGGCGAACTGGTTCACCGGCTTCGAGCCGTACCGCGCCTGCCAGCCCTCGCTGCCCGCGAAGGGGCCCTGGGTCAGCCCGAGCGGCTCGGCGGCCTGCCGGGTGGCGTACGCGATAGGGATCATCGACATGTTCTGCACCCCGCCGGCCACGACCAGCTCCTGGGTGCCGGAGAGCACGGCCTGGGCGGCGAAGTGCACGGCCTGCTGGGAGGATCCGCACTGCCGGTCGACGGTCACCCCGGGCACCTCCTCGGGCAGCCCGGCCGCCAGCCAGCAGGTCCGCGCGATGTCCCCGGCCTGCGGCCCCACGGCGTCCAGGCATCCGAAGACGACATCCTCGACGGCCGCCGGATCGACGCCCGTACGCGCCACCAGTTCCGTCAGCACCCGCGCCCCGAGGTCGGCCGGATGCACCCGGCCGAGCCCTCCCCCGCGCCGCCCCACGGGCGTACGGACCGCTTCGACGATGTATGCCTCGGCCATGACGACTCCCCAGACTTCCCGGACTTCCCAACGGGTTACGTGCGTACGGCGATCCCGTCCAGCACCATCGACAGGTACTGCCGGGCGATCTCCTCCGGGCTGTGGTGTCCGCCGGGCCGGTACCAGGACGCGGCGACCCACACCGTGTCCCGCACGAACCGGTAGGTGAGCCGGACGTCGAGGTCGGCCCGGAACACCTCGGCCGCGACCCCGCGCTCCAGCGTGGACAGCCACGCCTTCTCGAACCGGCGCTGGGACTCGGCGAGGAACGCGAACCGCTCCTGCGCCACCAGCTGCCTGCTCTCCTTCTGGTAGATCGCGACGGCGGCGCGGTGCCGGTCGATCTCCCGGAACGACTCGGTGACCAGCGCTTCGAGGGTCTCCCGCGGCCCCAGATCAGCGCCGAGAACGGTCTCATAGCCGTCCCACAGCTCGTCGAGGAAGGTGCGCAGGATCTCCTCCAGCATCGACTCCTTGGAGTCGAAGTGGTAGTAGAGGCTGCCCGCGAGCATGCCCGCGTGGTCCGCGATCTTGCGTACGGTGGTGGCGTTGTAGCCCTGCTCGGCGAAGACCTCGGCGGCGGTGTCGAGGAGTTCACGGCGCCGGGCGGGTGCGGCGGCGGTCACCTGGGGCTTCTTCTTGGTCGGCACGGATCCATTCTCGTCCTAGGCGTGCTGGCTGCTGACGGAGACGACCTCTCCGGTCAGGTACGAGGAGTAGCCGGACGCCAGGAAGACGATCGCGTTGGCCACCTCCCAGGGTTCGGCGTACCGCCCGAAGGCCTCGCGCGCGGTGAGCTCCGCCAGCAGTTCCGGCGAGGTCACCTTGGCCAGGTGCGGATGCATGGCGAGACTCGGGGCGACGGCGTTGACGCGCACCCCGTAGGCGGCCGCCTCCAGCGCGGCGCACCGGGTCAGCGCCATGACGCCGGCCTTCGCGGCGGCGTAGTGCGCCTGCCCGGCCTGCGCGCGCCAGCCCAGCACGGAGGCGTTGTTGACGATCACCCCGCCGGTCTCCCGCATCCGGCGCAGGGCGGCCCGGACGCAGCGGAAGGTGCCGCCGAGGGTGACGTCGAGGACCCGCGACCACTGCTCGTCGGTCATGTCGACGAGGGCCGACGTCCCGCCGAGCCCGGCGTTGTTGACCACCACGTCCAGCCGCCCGTGCTCCTGGACGGCGGTGTCGAACAGGGCCGTCACCTGGGTCTCGTCGGTGACATCACAGGCGACGGCCGTCACCGCCCCCGGGAACTCCCGCCCCAGCCGGGCCTCGTGCTCCGTCAGCCGCCGGACGTGCGCGTCGCTGAGGAGCACCCGCGCCCCCTCCTCCAGGAACCGGCGCGCGGTCGCCGCGCCGATGCCCGCGCCCGCGGCCGCCGTGACGACGGCGGTACGGCCCGTCAGCAGCCCGTGCCCGGGGACGTACGCCGGGCTCTCGACGCCTGTCATAGGGGCACGCTAACCTACCAAACACTTGTTAGGGAAGGAGTGGCGGCCGATGGATCTCGCGTTCACCGAGGAGGAGACCGCTCTGCGCGCGGAGGCCCGGGCCTGGCTGCGCGCGCGGGTGCCGGCCGAGCCGCTGCCGTCCCTGGAGACCGAGGAGGGCTTCGCGGCGCATCGCGCCTGGGAGGCCGAACTGGCCGGGGCCCGCTGGTCGGTGGTCGACTGGCCCGCGGAGTACGGCGGCCGGGGCGCCTCCCTCGTCCAGTGGCTGCTGTTCGAGGAGGAGTACTACGCGTCCGGCGCGCCGGGCCGGGTGACGCAGAACGGCATCAGCCTGCTCGCGCCGACGCTCTTCGACTTCGGTACGGCGGAGCAGCGGGCGCGGGTGCTGCCGCCGATGGCGTCCGGCAAGGTGGTCTGGGCGCAGGCGTGGTCGGAGCCGGAGGCGGGCTCGGATCTGGCGTCCCTGCGGTCGAGGGCCACGCGCGTGGCGGGCGGCTGGCTGCTGTCCGGCCAGAAGACCTGGTCGTCCCGGGCGGCCTTCGCGGACCGCGCGTTCGGCCTGTTCCGCAGCGATCCAAAGGCACCGAAACCCCATCAGGGGCTGACCTACCTGATGTTCGGCCTGCGCGCGCCCGGTGTCACGGTCCGCCCGATCCGCCGGCTGGACGGCAGACCGGCCTTCGCCGAGCTGTTCCTGGACGAGGTGTTCGTGCCGGACGAGGACGTGATCGGCGAGCCGGGGCAGGGCTGGCGGATCGCGATGTCCACGGCGAGCGACGAACGGGGGCTGAAGCTGCGTTCGCCGGGGCGGTTCCTCGCGAGCGCGGAGCGCCTCCACCGTCTGTGGCGGGCGCGAGGCGAACCGGAGACCGCGAGAAGAGGCGTCGCCGACGCCCTCATCGGCGCCCGCGCCTACCAGCTCTTCACCTACGCGGCCGCCTCCCGCTGCCTCGACGGCGAGCGGACCGGCCCCGAGTCCAGCCTGAACAAGGTGTTCTGGTCGGAGTACGACATCGCCCTGCACGAGACGGCGCTCGATCTCCTGGGCGAGGAGGGCGAGCTGGCGGACACGGAGTGGGCCGAGCGCTATGTCTTCGCCCTCGCGGGACCGATCTACGCCGGGACGAACGAGATACAGCGGGACATCATCGCCGAACGCCTGCTGGGCCTGCCGAAGGGACGCCGCTGATGCGCTTTCTGCCCGACGCCGAGCAGCGGGCGTTCACCTCCTCCCTGGACGCGATGCTGGGCGCGGCGGACACTGCGGCCGTCGTACGGGACTGGAGCCGGGGCGAGCACGCGCGCGGGCGGGCGCTGTGGGGCCGTATCGCCGGGGCCGGGGTGTTCGCACTCGCCGTGCCGCCGGAACAGGACGGCTTCGGTCTGCGCCCGGTCGAGCTCGCCCTCGCCTTCGTGGAGCTGGGCCGGCACGCTGTGCCCGGCCCGCTCGTCGAGACCGTCACGGCCGCCGCGCTGCTCTCGGAGCCCGAGCGGCTCGTCTCCGGGGAGATCATGGCGACGGTGGCCTGCGGGGGCCCGTGGGCCCTGGACGGGGACGTGGCGGACCTGCGGCTCCTGCTCACCCCCGACGGCCTGTTCCGCTGCCCCGGCCACGGCCCGGTCCGCCCGTCGATCGACCCCGCCCGCCGCCTCACCGCCCTGGCCGCGGGCGAACTCCTCACCGCCACCCCGGCCGCCGGACGCGCACTGGCCCTGGCCCGTCTCCTCACCGCCGCCCAGGCCCTCGGCGTCGGCCTGGCCCTCCTCGCCCGGACGGTCACCCACGTCGAGCGGCGCAGCCAGTTCGGGTCCCCCATCGGCTCGTTCCAGGCCGTCAAGCACCGGCTGGCCGACGCGAAGATCGCCCTGGAGTTCGCCCGCCCCCTCGTCCTCGGCGCCGCCCTCACCCGCACCCCCGAGGACATCGCCGCCGCCAAGGTCACCGCCTGCGAGGCGGCGTACGCCACCGCCCGTACCGCCCTCCAGCTGCACGGCGCGATCGGCTACACCGCGGAGTGCGACCTGTCGCTCTGGCTGACCAAGGCCCGCGCCCTGCGCACCGCCTGGGGCGGCCCGGACGAGTGCCGGGCCGCAGTCCTGGGTGGGGGTGCCCGCCGCCGGTGACCTCCCCGTGGATCCCGGGCCGCCTGGGCGCCCCGGCGTCGGTTCAGGCGCGCGGCGGGACGATCCCCTGGGCCCGCGCCGCCACCAGCCACTTCGGGAACTCCCCCACCAGGCGGTCGTACAGGTCGGCGTCGGAGACCTTGCGCGGATCCTGCCCGGCGTGGAAGAAGCCGGCGTTGTCGACGGCCCGCTTGTCCGGCACGGACAGCTCGTCGAGCTTGCGCAGATACTCGAACTGCCGGCTGGAGGGGTCCCCGAAGCCGATGAACTGCCAGAACAGCGGCAGCCGGGCCGCCTTGCACAGATACCGTTCCGCGGCGAGCTTGTTGATCGGGCCGCCGTCGGTCTGGAAGACCACCAGGGCGGGCTCCCGCGAGCCGCTGTCCAGGTAGTGGTCGATCACGGCGTCCATGGCGAGGTGGTAGCTGGTCTTGCCCATGTGCCCGAGCCCGGCCACGATCCGCTCGATCCGCCCCTGGTGATCGGCGAGGGCGATCTCGGTCTGGGCGTCGACGTCGGTGGAGAAGAACACCACCGGCACCCGGCCGTCGTCGTCGAGGTGCGCGGAGAGCCCGAGCACCCGGTCGGCGAGCGCCTGCACACTGCCGTCCTTGTAGTACGGCTTCATGGAACCGGAGTAGTCGACCACCAGGTAGACCGCGGCCCGCAGCCCGTCCAGACCGTGCTTGGCCAGCGACACCCCGGCGCTCTTGTACAGGCTGACCAGCGCGGGCGCGGTCTCCTCCACCTTGCTGAGACTGATCGCCGCCATCGGCTTCCCCCTTGACTCGACCGACCGGCTGCCGAGATTACGTCACACTTGACCCGCCTCTCCCGGCATCCACACCTGTTGGTTATTTTGTACGCCGCCGTCCCCACCGGCTCACCCACCGTCCCATTGCCTTTCGAGGAGCCGGCTTGAAACCCCAGTCCAGCGTCACGACCTGCTGTCGCCGTCGCGCACAGGGGGAGGACTGAAGTGAGACGCACCGGAATCCTGGCGTTCGCGGCCGTGCCCGTCGCGCTCACGGCGGCGGCGTACTTCCTGATGCCCACCGACTCCGCGCAGAGCCCGGCGAAGCCGCCGGTCTCGGCCGCCCAGCTGGCCCGCGAGGAGGCCAAGGAGCGGGCCGAGACCGAGCGCGCCGCGGACGAGAAGATGCTCGCGAGCCTGCCGCCGGGCCTCGCCGCCCCGGCGAAGAAGGAGCTGGCCCTGCAGATCGCGGCGACGGCCGAGTTCTCCAGCCTGAACTGGCGCCTGGGCTACGGCAGCGTCGAGGACAACGGCGACGGATGCGGCTACACGGCCGGCATCATCGGCTTCTGCACCGGCACCCACGACCTGCTCGCCCTCGTCGAGCGGTACACCGGGGCGCACCCGGACAACGGCCTGGCCCGCTACCTGCCCGCCCTGCGCGAGGTGGACGGCACCGACTCGCACGAGGGCCTGGACCCGGGCTTCCCGACGGCCTGGAAGGCGGAGTCGAAGAAGCCGGCCTTCCGCACCGCCCAGGACCAGGAGCGCGACCGCGTCTACTTCAACCCAGCGGTCCGCCTCGCCAAGCTCGACGGCCTGGGCACGCTGGGGCAGTTCGTCTACTACGACGCGATGGTCCTGCACGGCCCGGACCCGAGCCCCAACGGCTTCTACGGCCTGCGCGAACGCGCCCTGAACGAGGCGAAGCTGCCGTCGAGGGGCGGCTCGGAGAAGGCGTACCTCGACATCTTCCTGGACATCCGCAAGCAGGCGATGCAGCGCAAGAAGTCCACCGCCGACACCAGCCGGATCGACACGGCCCAGCGGGAGTGGCTCCACGACGGCAACATGGAGCTGCGGACCCCCCTGGAGTGGCGCATGTACGGGGACCGGTACCAGGTGTCCTGAGAAAGGCGGCGGCGCCTGCCCCGTCGTCCGGTCGGGGACAAAGGGCAGGCGCCGTCTGTGTTCCGTACGCCTTTGTACGGGACGTTTCTCGAACGGTCCTCGACGGACCGTCAGACCATCAGGGCCCGGTCGGTCGGGCGGATCGGGGCCGGCAGGTCGCTGGCGCCGGTCAGGAAGCGGTCCACGCCACGGGCGGCGGAGCGGCCCTCGGCGATGGCCCACACGATCAGCGACTGGCCGCGGCCCGCGTCACCGGCGACGAACACACCCGGCACGTTCGTCTGGAAGTCGGCGTCGCGGGCGATGTTGCCGCGCTCGTCGAGCTCCAGGGCGAACTGCTCCACCAGGCCGTTCTCCCGGTCGGTGCCGGTGAAGCCCATGGCGAGGGTGACCAGCTGGGCGGGGATCTTCCGCTCGGTGCCCGGCTTCGGGGTCAGCCTGCCGTCGATGAACTCCACCTCGGTGAGGTGCAGCCACTGCACGTTGCCGTCCTCGTCGCCCTCGAAGTGGGTGGTGGAGACGGAGTAGACCCGCTCGCCGCCCTCCTCGTGCGCGGAGGTGACCTTGTACAGCAGCGGGAAGGTCGGCCACGGCTGGGAGACGGCGTCCCGCTCGTCGTTCGGGCGGGGCATGATCTCCAGCTGCGTCACCGAGGCCGCGCGCTGGCGGTGGGCGGTGCCCACGCAGTCGGCGCCGGTGTCACCGCCGCCGATGACGACGACGTGCTTGCCCTCCGCCGAGATCGGCGTGGTGACGTAGTCGCCCTCCTGCACCTTGTTGGCCAGCGGCAGGTACTCCATGGCCTGGTGGATGCCCTTCAGCTCCCGGCCGGGGACGGGCAGATCGCGGGCGGTGGTGGCACCGGCGGCGATGACGACGGCGTCGTACCGCTTCTTCAGGTCGGTCGCCTTGAGGTCGCGGCCGATCTCGATGCCGGTACGGAACCGGGTGCCCTCCGCGCGCATCTGCTCGATACGGCGGTTGATGTGCCGCTTCTCCATCTTGAACTCGGGGATGCCGTACCGCAGGAGTCCGCCGATCCGGTCCGCGCGCTCGTAGACGGCGACGGTGTGACCGGCCCGCGTGAGCTGCTGGGCGGCGGCCAGGCCCGCCGGGCCCGAGCCGATGACCGCGACCGTCTTGCCGGACAGGCGCTCGGGGGCCTGCGCGGCGACGTCACCGGTCTCCCACGCCTTGTCGATGATCGAGACCTCGACGTTCTTGATGGTGACGGCCGGCTGGTTGATGCCGAGCACACACGCCGACTCGCAGGGCGCCGGGCAGAGCCGGCCGGTGAACTCGGGGAAGTTGTTGGTCGCGTGCAGCCGCTCCTGCGCAGCCGACCAGTCCTCGCGGTAGGCGTAGTCGTTCCACTCCGGGATCAGGTTCCCGAGCGGACAGCCGTTGTGGCAGAACGGGATGCCGCAGTCCATGCAGCGGCTGGCCTGCTTGCTGATGATCGGCAGCAGGGAGCCGGGGACGTAGACCTCGTTCCAGTCCCGCAGCCGCTCCTCGACCGGGCGGGACGTGGCGACCTCGCGGCCGTGGTTGAGAAAGCCCTTGGGATCAGCCATTGGTCGCCGCCTCCATCATCTTCTCGGTGATCTCGGTCTCGGAGAGACCGGCTCGCTCGGCGGCGTCCTTGGCGGCGAGCACTGCCTTGTACGTGCTGGGGATGATCTTGCTGAAGCGCTGCACGGACGTGTCCCAGTCGGCGAGCAGCTTCTCGGCGACCGTCGAGGCGGTCTCCTCGGCGTGGCGGCGCACCACGTCGTGCAGCCACTGCCGGTCGTCGTCCGACAGCGCCTCGATCGCGTCGAGGTTGCCGACGTTGACGTTGTCGCGGTCGAGGTCGATGACGTAGGCGACACCGCCCGACATGCCGGCCGCGAAGTTGCGGCCCGTCTCGCCGAGCACCACCGCGTGACCGCCGGTCATGTACTCGCAGCCGTGGTCGCCCACGCCCTCGGAGACGACGGTCGCGCCGGAGTTGCGGACGCAGAACCGCTCACCGGTCCGGCCGCGCAGGAACAGCTCGCCGCCGGTCGCGCCGTACGCGATGGTGTTGCCCGCGATCGTGGAGAACTCGGCGAGGTGGTCGGCGCCCCGGTCGGGACGGACGATCACCCGGCCGCCCGAGAGGCCCTTGCCGACGTAGTCGTTGGCGTCGCCCTCCAGGCGCAGCGTGACACCGCGCGGGAGGAAGGCGCCGAAGGACTGGCCGGCCGAGCCGGTGAAGGTGATGTCGATGGTGTCGTCGGGCAGGCCCGCGCCACCGAACTTCTTGGTCACCTCGTGGCCGAGCATGGTGCCGACCGTGCGGTTGATGTTGCGGATGGCGACCTGGGCGCGCACCGGCTGGGCGTCGGTGGCGGAGTCCGCGGCGAGGGCATCGGCGGCGAGCTTGATCAGCTCGTTGTCGAGCGCCTTCTCCAGGCCGTGGTCCTGCTCGATGACCTGGTGCAGCGGGGTGCCCTCGGGCAGTGCCGGCACGTAGAACAGCGGGGACAGGTCCAGGCCCTGCGCCTTCCAGTGGTCGACGGCGCGGCTCACGTCGAGCGCCTCGGCGTGGCCGACGGCCTCCTCGATGGAGCGGAAACCCAGCTCGGCGAGGATCTCGCGGACCTCTTCGGCGATGAACCGGAAGAAGTTCACGACGTACTCGGCCTTGCCGGAGAACCGGTCGCGCAGGGTCGGGTTCTGGGTGGCGATGCCGACCGGGCAGGTGTCCAGGTGGCAGACGCGCATCATGACGCAACCGGAGACGACGAGCGGCGCGGTCGCGAACCCGAACTCCTCGGCGCCGAGCAGCGCGGCGATGACGACGTCACGGCCGGTCTTCAGCTGGCCGTCGGTCTGCACGACGATGCGGTCGCGCAGACCGTTGAGCAGCAGGGTCTGCTGGGTCTCGGCGAGGCCCAGCTCCCAGGGGCCACCGGCGTGCTTCAGCGACGTCAGCGGCGAGGCGCCGGTGCCGCCGTCGTGGCCGGAGATCAGCACGACGTCCGCGTGCGCCTTGGACACACCCGCGGCGACCGTGCCGACGCCGACCTCGGAGACCAGCTTCACGTGGATCCGCGCCTGCGGGTTCGCGTTCTTCAGGTCGTGGATCAGCTGGGCCAGGTCCTCGATGGAGTAGATGTCGTGGTGCGGCGGCGGGGAGATGAGCCCCACGCCCGGCGTCGAGTGACGCGTCTTCGCGACCCACGGGTAGACCTTGTGGCCGGGCAGCTGGCCGCCCTCGCCGGGCTTGGCACCCTGGGCCATCTTGATCTGGATGTCGTCGGCGTTGACCAGGTACTCGGAGGTCACACCGAAGCGGCCGGAGGCGACCTGCTTGATGCTGGACCGGCGCGCCGGGTCGTACAGCCGGTCCGCGTCCTCGCCGCCCTCACCGGTGTTGGACTTGCCGCCCAGCTGGTTCATGGCGATGGCGAGGGTCTCGTGCGCCTCCTTGGAGATGGAGCCGTACGACATGGCGCCCGTGGAGAACCGCTTGACGATCTCGGAGACCGGCTCGACCTCGTCGACGGAGATCGGCTGACGGTCCGACTTGAAGCCGAACAGGCCGCGCAGCGTCATCAGGCGCTCGGACTGCTCGTTCACGCGGTCGGTGTACTTCTTGAAGATGTCGTAGCGCGCGGTGCGAGTCGAGTGCTGGAGGCGGAAGACCGTCTCCGGGTCGAACAGGTGCGGCTCGCCCTCCCGGCGCCACTGGTACTCGCCGCCGATGTCCAGCGCGCGGTGCGCCGGGGCGATGCCCGAGGCGGGGTACGCCTTGGCGTGCCGGGCGGCGACCTCCTTGGCGATGACGTCGATGCCGACGCCGCCGATCTTGGTGGCGGTGCCGTTGAAGTACTTCTCCACGAAGGCCTGGTCGAGACCGACGGCCTCGAAGACCTGGGCGCCGCGGTAGGAGGCGACGGTGGAGATGCCCATCTTCGACATGACCTTCAGCACGCCCTTGCCCAGGGCGTAGATCAGGTTGCGGATGGCCTGCTCGGGCTCCATGCCGGGCAGGAAGGTGCCGGCGCGGACCAGGTCCTCCACCGACTCCATGGCCAGGTACGGGTTGACCGCGGCGGCGCCGAAGCCGATGAGCAGGGCGACGTGGTGGACCTCGCGGACGTCACCGGCCTCGACCAGCAGGCCCACCTGGGTGCGCTGCTTGGTGCGGATGAGGTGGTGGTGGACGGCCGCGGTGAGCAGCAGCGAGGGGATCGGCGCGTGCTCGGCGTCGGAGTGGCGGTCCGACAGGACGATCAGGCGGGCGCCGTTCTCGATGGCCGCGTCGGCCTCGGCGCAGATCTCCTCGATGCGCGCGGCGAGGGCGTCGCCGCCGCCGGAGACCCGGTACAGGCCGGAGAGGGTCGCGGCCTTGAAGCCGGGCATGTCGCCGTCGGCGTTGATGTGGATGAGCTTGGCCAGCTCGTCGTTGTCGATCACCGGGAACGGCAGGGTGACGGTGCGACAGGAGGCGGCCGTCGGCTCCAGCAGGTTGCCGGCCGGGCCCAGCGAGGAGCGCAGCGAGGTCACCAGCTCCTCGCGGATGGCGTCCAGCGGCGGGTTGGTGACCTGCGCGAACAGCTGGGTGAAGTAGTCGAAGAGCAGCCGCGGGCGGTCGCTCAGCGCGGCGATCGGCGAGTCGGTGCCCATCGAGCCGATCGGCTCGGCGGCGGCCTTGGCCATCGGCGCCAGGATGATCCGCAGCTCCTCCTCGGTGTAACCGAAGGTCTGCTGGCGGCGGGTGACCGAGGCGTGGGTGTGCACGATGTGCTCACGCTCGGGCAGGTCGGACAGCTCGATCTCGCCGGCTTCCAGCCATTCCGCGTACGGCTTCTCCGCGGCGAGCTGGGCCTTGATCTCGTCGTCCTCGATGATGCGGTGCTCGACGGTGTCGACGAGGAACATCTTGCCGGGCTGGAGGCGGCCCTTGCGGACGACCTTCGCGGGGTCGATGTCCAGGACGCCGACCTCGGAGCCGAGGACGACCAGGCCCTCGTCGGTGACCCAGTAGCGGCCGGGGCGCAGACCGTTGCGGTCCAGCACCGCGCCGACCTGGCTGCCGTCGGTGAAGGTGACACAGGCCGGGCCGTCCCAGGGCTCCATCATCGTGGAGTGGAACTGGTAGAAGGCGCGCCGGGCCGGGTCCATGGAGTCGTGGTTCTCCCACGCCTCCGGGATCATCATCAGCACCGAGTGCGGCAGCGAACGGCCGCCCAGGTGCAGGAGTTCGAGCACCTCGTCGAAGGAGGCGGAGTCGGAGGCGTCGGGCGTGCAGACCGGGAAGACGCGGTCGAGCTCGCCCTCGCCGAACAGTTCGGAGACGAGCTGCGACTCACGGGCCCGCATCCAGTTGCGGTTGCCCTTGACGGTGTTGATCTCGCCGTTGTGCGCGACGAAGCGGTACGGGTGGGCGAGCGGCCACGACGGGAAGGTGTTCGTGGAGAACCGGGAGTGCACGAGCGCGATCGCGGAGGCGAAGCGGCGGTCGGACAGGTCCGGGAAGAAGGGCTCCAGCTGGCCGGTGGTCAGCATGCCCTTGTAGACGATCGTGCGGGCGGACAGCGACGGGAAGTAGACGCCGGCCTCGCGCTCGGCGCGCTTGCGCAGCAGGAAGGCCTTGCGGTCGAGGTCGATGCCCTGGGCGACGCCGTCGCCGACGAAGATCTGCCGGAAGGCGGGCATCGTGGAACGGGCGGTGGCGCCGAGCAGGTCGGGCGCGACGGGAACCTCGCGCCAGCCCAGGACGGTGAGGTCCTCCTCGGCGGCGATCGTCTCGATCCGTGAGACGGCGTCCTCGATGCCGTCCACCGGCAGGAAGGCGATACCGACGGCGTACGCACCGGCCGCGGGCAGCTCGAAGCCGGCCACCTCGCGGAAGAAGGCGTCCGGGACCTGGGACAGGATGCCCGCGCCGTCACCCGAGTCGGGCTCGGAGCCGGTGGCACCGCGGTGCTCCAGGTTGCGCAGAACGGTGAGCGCCTGCTCGACCAGCGCATGGCTCGCCTCGCCGGTGAGGGTGGCCACGAAGCCGACGCCACAGGCGTCGTGCTCGTTGCGGGGGTCGTACATACCCTGCGCAGCAGGGCGAGCATCCATGAAGGACCAGTTCTGGCCATTCGCGGAATGCTGGGACGGCTGGCGCGGCGTACGCATCGGCTCTCCCGTCGTCGTCAGTGGCATGTGGCTGGTGCCGAGGGACGACGTTGGCCCTCTGCGGATGATCCGCGCCGAGATACGCGCTGAGATCAAAATTTCGTGCAGGTTACATGATGGAGCGATTCTCGGGAACCGGATACTCCGTTCCAGCATGCGGGACGCCGCGGGGGTGACGGCAGGGCCGCGATCAGCGGCCGGAAGTGATGGGGACCGACAGGGACAAGATCGATCAGATCGGTGTCCGTCGGGCGGCGGCGAGGAGAGCGTCGTCGCCCACCTCGCACAGGTGCGCGGCAGGCACCATTGCCCACAGCGCTTACGGGTCATGCCCGGTGGTTAAGCGTTCGAAACCAGCGAGTAACGGGTACTTATGCGACCCCTCGCATAAGTACCAGTCGCGCTATCCTACGGCCGTTCCGAACAGACTGCCCAGGGCGTACGTCACACCGGCCGCCGCACCACCCAGGGCGAGCTGCCGCACACCGCTGTACCACCAGGTCCGCGCCGTCACCTTGGCCACCACGGCACCGCAGGCGAAGAGCCCGAAGAGGGCCAGCAGCACGGCGGGCCACAGCGCGGTCGCCCCCAGCAGATACGGCAGTACGGGCAGCAGGGCGCCCAGCGCGAAGGCGCCGAAGGACGACACGGCCGCGACGCCGGGCGAGGGCAGGTCGCCCGGATCGATCCCGAGCTCCTCACGGGCGTGTATCTCCAGGGCCTGCTCGGGGTCGCGGGAGAGCTGCCGGGCGACCTCCCGGGCCAGCTCGGCGTCCACCCCGCGGGCCCGGTACAGCGCGGCCAGCTCGGCCTCCTCGTCCTGCGGATGCTTGCGCAGCTCGCGCCGCTCGACGTCCAGCTCGGCCTCGACCAGCTCGCGCTGCGAGGCGACGGAGGTGTACTCGCCTGCGGCCATGGAGAAGGCACCGGCGGCCAGGCCGGCGAGCCCGGTCAGCACCACCGTCTGATGGCTGACCTGACCGCCGGCGACGCCGGTCATCAGAGCGAGGTTGGAGACGAGTCCGTCCATGGCACCGAAGACGGCGGGGCGCAGCCAGCCGCCGTTCACATCGCGGTGCGTGTGGTTGTCCCGGTGCGCCTCGTGCAGCGCCGCCTCGGTCTCGATGATGGCCATGCGAGCAATCCCCCTGGAGCTTAGGAAAGGCTAAGTTTGGACAAGTTCCATTCTTCGACAATCCCAAATCTACGCTGTTCATTCCCTTGCCGCCAGCAAGGAAAGGCTGATCTAACCTGCGGCTTTGCAGTTTCGCGCTCATTCGATAGATAGCCCGCACAGATGTCGACCGGGTGACGCTGGGACCCGGAAGGCTCTCCCGGCCCCCTCCCGTGGGACACATCCGCCAAGTGGCTCCGCGCCCTGTGCGGACGCCCCCGGAGGAGAGGCCGCGTATGGCATCGATCGCCTGCATCCCCTCGGTTCCGGCGCCGGGGGACGCCGCCGAACTCCGCGACCGGGCGCGCGGCGCGCTCCTGGGCCTGGCGGTGGGCGACGCGCTGGGCGCCCCCGCGGAGAACATGAAGCCGTCGGAGATCCGGGCCCGCTGGGGCCGCATCACGGGCTACGTCACCGACACCCCCGCGGGCACCGACGACACGGAGTACGCGCTCTTCTCCGGCCTGCTGCTGGCCCGCCACGGTTCGGCGCTCACGCCCGCGCACGTGGACGCGGCGTGGCACGAACTGATCGCGGACCGCGAGGAGGGGCAGTTCCGCGGCGCCGGCTTCAGTGAACGCGGCACCCTGGAGAACCTGCGCCGCGGCCTCGCGGCCCCCATCTCCGCCCAGCACCGGCACGCCTGGAGCGACGGGCTGGCGATGCGCGCGGCGCCCTTCGGCGTCTTCGCCGCGGGCCGCCCGGCCGAGGCGGCCCGCCTGGTGGCCATCGACGGGTCGGTGAGCCACGACGGGGAGGGCATCTACGGCGGCCAGGCGGTGGCGGCGGGCGTGGCGGCGGCGATGGCGGGCGCCCCCACGATCGCGGTGGTGGCATCGGCGCTCGCGGTGGTCCCCGACGACTCCTGGACGGCCCGCTCACTGCGCCGGGCGGTGGCGGTGGCCCACCGGGGCGAACGGGCGGTCCGTTCCGCGGTGGTCATCGGCGGCTACCCCTGGACCGACCTGGCCCCGGAGGCGGTGGCGCTGGCCTTCGGCGCCTACGCGGCGGCGGACGGCGACTTCGTCCACTCCGTCCTGACGGCGGTGAACATGGGCCGCGACGCGGACACGACCGCGGCGGTGGCGGGCGCGCTGGCGGGGGCGACGCAGGGCGCCGCGGCGATCCCGGCGGAGTGGGCGGCGGCGATCGGCCCGGCCCGCGGCAGCTGCCTGCCGGCGATGCGCGGCCACCACGTACTGGATGTGGCGGATCTGTTGTCGGAGGTACCGAAATGATGCTCAACCCAGCCCGTCCGGCGTTCGAGGACGAGGCCTTCGCAGGGCCATCGGGGGTGCCGGGGACGGAGCCCCCGGGCGGGCTCGAAGGGACCGCGCCCCTGGGGATGGGGCGGGTGGCCACGGCGGAGGTGACAGGCCCCCGCCGGACCGAGGGCCTCCTGCTCGGCCTGGCCGCGGGCGACGCCGCCGGCTGGCCCGCCGCCCGGCACCGAGCCGTCCGCATGCCGGAGTGGACCCGCCGCCTCACCCGCGAACTCGACACCTTCGCCGAACAGAACGCCACCACCACCCTCCCCGTCCCCATCGCCCTCAACCAGCCCTCCGAACCCCTGCGGCTGGGCCCCTCCGACGACGCGGAATGGGCCGCCTTCGCCGCGGAAGCCGTCCTGCGCGCCGGCGACGACGCCGCCCTCGGCGACCTCAGCCGCCACCGCCGTATGCGCGCGGCCATCGACCTCACCTGGAACGCCGTGGCCAGTGAGGTGGCCGCGGCGGCGGACCGCGCCCCCGAGATCGAGTCCGCGGTCCTCCCGCTGCGCGCCCGCATCTCCGTCCGCGCGGGACTCGGCAACCTCGCCACCGGCCTGCGCCCGCCCGCCACCGGCCACGACAACCCCCACTTCTTCGACGACGCCGCCTGCATCCGCGCCTGCGTCCTCGCGGTGGCCCACCCCGGCGACCCCCGACTCGCCGCGGAACTCGCCGAGTTCGACGCCCGCTACACCCAGGACGGCGACGGCGTCCACGGTGCCCGCGCCATGGCCGCGGCCCTCGCCCTGGCCCTGTCCGGCGCCGGCACCGACGCCTGCGTCACCGCCGCACTCGCGGAACTTCCGGCCGGGACCGAGATCGGCCGCAACGCCCGGCACGCCCTCGCCCTCGCCCGGGACACCGACAGCGCCTTCGCCCTCATCCCCCAGCTGGAGCACCAGATCGTCGACCACGTCTACAGCTACGGCATCGCCGCCGCGGAGACCGTCCCCGTGGCGCTCGCCCTGGCCACCGCCGCCCAGGGCCGGATCGCCGAGGCGGTCCCCGCCGCCGCCTGTCTGTCCCGGGTCGCCGACTCCGCCCCCGCCCTCGTCGGCGCCCTCACCGGCGCCCTCGGCGGCGGCGCCGCGATCCCCGCCTCCTGGCGCGACGCCTGCCGCACCCTCTCCGGCTGCGCCCTCCCCCGCCTGACCGGCACCGACCTCGTGGAACTCGCCGAACTCCTCGAAGCCGCGCAACCGGCCGGGGCAGGAGGATGATGCGGCACATGAAGTCCAAAGCACCAGAAAACACCCACGAGGCGAGCCTGGACGACCGGATCACCGGAGCGCTCGTCGGAGCCGCCGTCGGCGACGCCCTGGGCGGCCCGGTCGAGGGCTACTCCCCCGATCAGATCCTCGAACGCCACGGCGGCCGGGTGCACGGCATCGTCGGCCCCTGGAACGGCGACGCCTGGCGCACGGCCCGCCCCCTCGCGCCGTACCACAAGGGCGACGGCCACGTCACCGACGACACCTTGCTCACCCACGCCCTGATCAGGGTCTACGCCACGGTCCGCGACCACCTCGACGCCTACGCCGTCGCCGACCACCTGGTCCCGGAGCTGATGACCAACCCGCGCTGGATCCCGGAACTGGAGGCCGAGGCACTCCCCCTCCAACGCCTCTTCCTCGCCGAGAAATGGCTGGTCACCCGCCTCCACTACGGCCACGCCGACCCCCGGGAGGCCGGCACCGGCAACATCGTGAACTGCGGCGCCGCGATGTACATGGCCCCGGTCGGCCTGGTCAACGCGGCCAACCCGGCCGCCGCCTACGCCGAGGCCCTCGACATCGCGGGCGCCCACCAGTCGTCGTACGGCCGCGAGGCGGCGGGAGTCCTCGCGGCGGCGGTGGCGGCGGCCTGCGCCCCCGGGGCCACCCCCGAGTCGGTCGTCGCCACCTGCCTGTCCCTGGCGAAGGACGGCACGCGCGAGGCCATCGAGAAGGTCTGCGAAGTGGCCTCGCGGCACAGCGAGTTCGAGTCGGCACTGACGCCCCTGCGCCAGGCGGTCGCCCCCTACGACACGGTGGGCGCCGACTACCGCTCCCCGTCCCTCGGCGCCCGCCGCCCGTCCCGGCTGCACGCGATCGAGGAACTGCCCATCGCCCTGGGCATGGTGCTGCTCTCCTCGGGCGACTACCGCCGGGCGGTCCTGGGCTCGGTCAACTACGGCCGGGACTGCGACTCCATCGCCACCATGGCGGGCGCCGTGTGCGGCGCCCTGGGCCACCCGGTCCCCGAGGACTGGTCGAAGCAGGTGGCCGACGCCAGCCGCCTGGACCTGTGGGAGCCGGCCCGTGTCCTGGCCGAGGTGACCCGGGAGGTCTTCGCCCAGGACGTACGCCGCCGCCGCGCCCACGAACAGGCGCTCTCCCGGCTCGGAGTCCCGACATGCTCCGCCTGACCTGGGTCCAGCCGGAGGACCTGATCGGCCACGAGCTGCGCCAGGCGGCGCAGGACGGCAGGGAACCCGCGAGAATCGCGGCCCGCTGGAAGGCGGCGGGCGGCCTGGAAGCCCCGCAGCGGTCGGGCGCGTCCCCCGAACCGGCATCCCGCTACCTCCGCCTCCTGGCAGAGGACCTGCTGGACGAACTGGCGGACCTGCCGAGCACCTTGACGGACCAGGAACCCACGGACCTCCCGAGGATCAAAGCCGCCTGCCCCTCCTGGCCGACCGCTCCAGCAGCTCAGGCCGCCGCCCCCGTCCCGGCCCTGGAAGCCGCCTGGCTGGGCAGGGCAGTCGGCTGCCTCCTGGGCAAACCCGTCGAGAAACTCCCCCTCGAAGCCATCCGCGCCCTCGCCCAGTCCACCGGCAACTGGCCCCCCACCACCTACTTCACGGCAAAGGGCGTCCCCCAGGACCTCCTCACCGCCCACCCCTGGAACCGCCGCTCGGCACCGACCTCCCTCGCCGAGAACATCGACGGCATGCCCGAGGACGACGACCTCAACTACCCCCTCCTGAACCTGCTCCTCCTCCAACGCCACGGAAGAGCCTTCACCACCACCGACGTGGCCGCGCTCTGGCTGGACGAACTCCCCGCCGGCCGCACCTTCACCGCCGAACGCATCGCCTACCGCAACCTCCTCACCGGCCTGGAACCCCCACGCACCGCCCACCACCGCAACCCCTTCCGCGAATGGATCGGCGCCCTGATCCGCGCCGACCTGCACGGCTGGACCAACCCGGCAGACCCCGCCGCGGCCGCGGAACAGGCGCACCGGGACGCCACCCTCACGCACACCGCCAACGGCGTCTACGCGGCGATGTTCATCGCGGCCACCATCGCCCGCGCGGCCACCGGCACCGAGACCGTCCACACCTGCCTCGCCACCGGCCTCACGGTCGTCCCCCCGGCCTCCCGCCTCGCCCGCGCGATCCGGCACGCCGTACAACTCGCCCAGCGGTACACGGACTTCGACACGGTCGTGGACGAACTCCACGCCGTCCACGCCGCGTCCCACTGGGTCCACGCCGTCCCCAACACCGCCCTGATCGCCGCCGCCCTCACCCACGCCGACGGCGACTTCACCGGCTCCGTCTCGCGTGCCGTGTCCGGCGGCTGGGACACCGACTCCAACGGCGCCACGGCCGGCAGCATCGCCGGGCTGCTGGCAGGAGACCCCGCCGCCCTCCCCGACCACTGGACGGCCCCGCTCAAGAACCGGCTGTCCACCTCCGTCGGCGACTTCCACGGCATCGGCTTCGACACCCTGGCCCAGCTCACCCACCGGGAGGCACTCCGCCCATGAGCCATATCGTCGTCCTCGGCAGCACGAACATGGACCTCGTCGCCTTCGTCGAGAAGGCACCCCAGCGCGGCGAGACGGTCACCGGCCGCGAGTTCCGCACGATCCCCGGCGGCAAGGGCGCCAACCAGGCCGTCGCCGCGGCCCGCGCGGGCGCCACCGTCTCGATGATCGGCGCGGTCGGCAACGACTCCTTCGGCACCCGGCTGCGCTCCACCCTGGAGCGAGCCGGCGTCGACACCGGCCGTCTGCGCACCACGGAGGGCGACTCGGGCACCGCCCACATCGTCGTCGACGACGACGGCGGCAACGCGATCGTGGTGATCCCCGCCGCCAACGGCACCGTGGACCACCTCACCCCCGGCGACGAGGAACTCATCGCCTCCGCCGACGCGCTCCTGCTCCAGCTGGAGATCCCGCTGGCCGCCGTCCTCGCGGGCGCGCTCGCGGCCCGCGCCCACGGCGTCCGGACGATCCTCACCCCGGCTCCCGCCCAGCCGCTGCCCGTCGACCTCCTCAACGCCACCGACCTGCTGCTGCCCAACGAGCACGAGGTCGCCACCCTCACCGGCCGCACCGACCCGCGCTCGGCGGCCCTGGCCCTGCTCGAGGAGGTCCCGGAGGTCGTCGTCACCCTGGGCGCGGCGGGCTGCCTGTACGCGGCCCGCGGCGCCGAACCGCTCACGGTCCCCGCCCCCGAGGTCACCGCCGTGGACACCACCGGCGCCGGCGACACCTTCGCCGGCGCCCTCGCGGTGGCGCTCGCCGAGGGACGCCCGATGCCGGACGCGCTGGCGTGGGCGGCCGCCGCGTCGGCGCTGTCGGTGCAGCGGCCCGGGGCATCGGAGTCGATGCCCCACCGCCCCGAGATCGACGCGCAGTACACGTCATGAGCCGGCCACCGCTGCACGGACTGCGCGTCCTGGACCTCGCCACCCTCTTCGCCGGGCCGCTCGCCGCCACGGCGCTGGGTGACTTCGGCGCGGAGGTCATCAAGGTCGAGCACCCCACCAAGCCCGACCCGTCCCGCGGCCACGGCCCGGCCAAGGACGGCATCGGCCTGTGGTGGAAGCATCTCGGCCGCAACAAGCGCACCATCACCCTCGACCTGTCGACGCCGGGTGGCCGCGCCACACTGCTGCGCCTGGCCGCCACCACGGACGTGATCATCGAGAACTTCCGTCCCGGCACCCTGGAGAAGTGGGACCTGGGCTGGCCGGAACTCTCGGCCGTCAACCCCCGTCTGGTCCTCACCCGCGTCACCGGCTTCGGCCAGTTCGGCCCGTACGCCCACCGCCCGGGTTTCGGCACCCTCGCCGAGGCGATGAGCGGTTTCGCCGCGCTCACCGGCGAACCGGACGCGCCCCCGGTGCTCCCGCCCTTCGGCCTCGCCGACTCGATCGCGGGCCTGGCGACGGCGTTCGCCGTGCTCACCGCCCTCGCCGCCCGCGAGCGCACCGGCGAGGGCCAGGTCGTCGACCTCGCGCTGATCGAGCCGATGCTGTCGGTCCTCGGCCCCCAGCCCACCTGGTACGACCAGCTCGGCTACGTCCAGCAGCGCACCGGCAACCGCTCCGCGAACAACGCCCCGCGCAACACCTACCGCACGGCGGACGGCAGTTGGGTCGCCGTCTCCACCTCGGCGCAGTCGGTGGCGGAACGGGTGATGCGCCTGGTGGGCCGGCCCGAACTCATCGACGAGCCGTGGTTCGCCACGGGCGCCGACCGGGCCCGCCACGCGGACATCCTGGACCGGGCGGTCGGCGGCTGGATCGCCGAGCGCACCCGGGACGAGGTCGTCGCCGCCTTCGAGAAGGCGGAGGCGGCGGTGGCGCCCATCCAGGACGTACGGGAGGTCATGACCGACCCGCAGTACCAGGCCCTCGACACCGTCACCACGGTCGACGACCCCGACTTCGGCCCGCTGCGCATGCAGAACGTCCTCTTCCGGCTCTCCGGCACCCCCGGCGCGATCCGCTGGACCGGCCGCCCGCACGGCGCCGACACGGACGAGGTCCTTGCCGAGCTGGGCCTGACCGCGGCCGAGGTCGCGGCCCTGCGCACCGAGGGCGCCGTATGACCACGCCCCTGACCTGGCTCTACGCCCCCGGCGACCGCCCGCACATCGTGGCCAAGGCCCTGCGGGCCGGCGCGGACGTCGTGGTCGTCGACCTGGAGGACGCCGTGGCACCCGAGCGCAAGGAGTACGCCCGAGCCGCCACGGCCGAGTTCCTGGCCGACCCCCAGCCGCTCCCGGTGCACGTCAGGGTGAACGCCCTGGACGGCCCGCTGGCGGCAGCGGACCTGGCGGCGCTGGCCCACCTCCCCGGCGTCGCCGCCCTGCGGCTGCCCAAGATCACCTCGCCCGAGCAGATCCGCCGCGTGGCACGGTCCACCCCGCACCCCCTGTACGCCCTCCTGGAATCGGCCCTCGGCGTCGAACACGCCTACGCCATCGCATGCTCCCACCCTGCACTGCACGGCATCGCCCTGGGCGAGACGGACCTCGGAGCCGACCTGGGTGTACGCACCGACGCGGGCCTCGACTGGTCCCGCTCCCGAGTGGTCGTCGCGGCACGAGCGGCGGCCCTGCCCCCGCCGCCCCAGTCGGTCCATCCCGACACCCGGGACCTGGCGGGCCTGGCGGCCACCTGCGCCCACGGCCGCGCCCTGGGCTTCCTGGGCCGGGCGGCCATCCACCCCCGCCAACTCCCGGTGATCGAGCGGGCCTACCTCCCCACGGAGGAGGAACTGGCCCGCGCGGAAGCCGTCGTCAAGGCGGCCTCGGCCCACCCGGGCGCCCAGGCGCTCCCGGACGGCGGCTTCATCGACGCGGCGGTGGTGACGGCGGCCCACCGCACCCTGTCCCTCGCGGCCCGCCGCGGCTGACACGACGAAGGGCGCCCGGAACACTCCGGGCGCCCTGCACGGTCGTACGACCGACCGGTCAGCTCTTCTTCGCCGACCCGGCCTCGTCGTTGGCCTCGTCCTGCACACCGGAGGAGGAGTCGGCGTCAGCCTTCTCGCCCTCGCGCTCGTCCCCGTCCTCGTCGGCCGGAGCGCCGGGGTCGGCCGCACCCGGCTCCACCACGGCTTCCCGGCCGGGGCGCTTCCTGGCCGACAGCACGATGTACAGCACCGCCAGCAGGAACACCACCAGCGCGGTCCAGTTGTTCAGCCGCAGGCCCAGGATCTCGTGCGCCTCGTCGACGCGCATGTACTCGATCCAGAAGCGGCCCGCGCAGTACGCCGCGACGTACAGCGCGAACGCCCGTCCGTGGCCCAGCGTGAACTTCCGGTCCGCCCAGATGACCAGCAGCGCGACACCGATGCACCACAGCGACTCGTACAGGAAGGTCGGGTGGTACGTCCCGGGCACCCGCCCGTCCGAGGACGACGTGATCTCCACGGCCCACGGCAGATCGGTGGCCTTGCCGTACAGCTCCTGGTTGAACCAGTTGCCCCAACGGCCGATGGCCTGCGCGAGGGCGATGCCGGGGGCGACGGCGTCGGCGTAGGCGGGCATCGGGATGCCCCGGCGCCGGCAGCCGATCCAGGCGCCCAGACCGCCGAAGGCGATGGCGCCCCAGATGCCGAGGCCGCCCTCCCAGATCTTGAAGGCGTCCACCCAGTCACGGCCCTCGCTGAAGTACAGCTGGTAGTCCGTGATCACGTGGTAGATGCGCCCGCCGACCAGGCCGAAGGGGACGGCCCACACCGCGATGTCGGCCACCGTGCCGGCCCGGCCGCCGCGGGCGATCCACCGCTTGTTGCCGAGCCAGACGGCGACGAAGACGCCGATGATGATGCAGAACGCGTAGCCTCGCAGCGGAATGGGGCCGAGATGGATCACACCGCGCGACGGGCTGGGAATGTAGGCAAGTTCCATGGCAGGGTCGACGCTACCCTGCCGGACCGCAACCGCGTCGGGCAGCCCGGCTACGGCTGCATAACAGGCGGGCCCGGGCGCCTCATCCCTTGGCCGCCTCCTGCACCCGCTCCTTCAGCTTCTGGGGCGTCATCGACTGGTCCTGGTAGATGTTCTTGCCATCGAGCAGGACGGTCGGCGTGCCGGTGAAGCCGCCGCTGCGGAAGGCCTCGTTGGACTTCGCGACCCAGCTGTTGTGAGTGCCCTTCTCCACGCAGGTGCGGAAGGCGGGTGTGTCGAGCCCGTCGACCTTCGCGGCCAGCTCGAACAGCTTGTCGTTCTCCGCGAAGGCGTCGTCGGTCTCGGGGGGCTGGTTCTGGTAGAGCACGTCGTGGTAGTCGGCGAACTTGCCGACGTCCTGGGAGCAGGCCGCGGCGTTGGCGGAGTTGCGGGAGCCGGTGCCGCCCATATTGCCGTCGATGATCGTCGCGAGGTGGTACTCCACCTTGAGCTGGCCCGCGTCGGTCAGCTCATGGATCGTCGAGCGGTAGGTGTCCTCGAAGGACTTGCAGGCCGGGCAGCGGAAGTCCTCCCAGACGACGAGGGTCGACGGGGCGCTGTCCTTGCCGACCGGGAGCGCCAGGCCGTCCTCGCCCTGCGCGCCCGAGGGCGCGACGACGGGACCCGCGGAGTCGCTGCCGTCGTCCTTCCCGGCATTGGCGGCGATCACTCCGATCACCGCCGCGAGCCCCAGCACGCAGACGACGCTCACGCCGACGATCAGCGCGCGGCGGCGCTTCTCCGCGGACTTCTGCTTCTCTCGCTCGACCGCCAGCTTCTCCCGGGCGGTGCGCTTTCCCTCACGGTTCTTCTCGCTCACACCCCGGAAACGAACCGGGGAGGCGCCCAGCGCCTCCCCGGCCCCAGGTCCACCCGTTCGAGTGACCTGTACGACATGTCCCGCCTGGCGGTGAGTCGTCACCCTTGTCCGCGCACGCCCTTGGCCAGGTCCCCGGCGAGCGCGCGGACGCCCTCGATACCGGTCGCGTGGTCCGGCGCGTCCAGCATCCGCTTCACGAAGGCCGAGCCGACGATCACGCCGTCGGCGAAGCCGGCGACCTCGGCCGCCTGGACAGCGTTGGAGACGCCGAGCCCGACACAGACCGGCAGCCCGGTCCCGGTGGCCCGGGTCCGCTCGACCAGGTCCTGCGCCTGCGCGCCGACCGACTCACGGGTACCGGTGACGCCCATCAGCGAGGCGGCGTAGACGAAGCCGCTGCCCGCCGCGGTGATCCGCGCCAGCCGCTCGTCCTTGCTGCTGGGCGCGACCACGAAGACCGTGGCGAGCCCGTGCTTCTCGGCGTGCTCCCGCCACAGCGCCGACTCCTGCACCGGCAGGTCGGGCAGGATGCACCCGGCGCCGCCCGCCTCCGCGAGCTCGGCGGTGAACCGCTCGACGCCGTAGCGGTCGATCGGGTTCCAGTACGTCATCACGAGCACCGGCTTCCCGGTCGCCTCGTGGGCCTCGCGGACCGTGCGCATGACGTCGGCGATCCTCACCCCGCCGCGCAGGGCGATGTCGTCGGCGGTCTGGATGACCGGACCGTCGAGGACGGGGTCGCTGTGCGGCAGACCGACCTCGACGATGTCCGCGCCGCCGTCGAAGACGGCCTTGATCGCCTCGATGCCGCCGTCCACGCTCGGGAATCCGGCCGGGAGGTAGGCGATGAGCGCCGCGCGTCCCTCCGCCTTGGCGGCGGCGAGGGTGTCGGCCAGCAGTTGGATGTTCCCGCTCACTTGGCGTCCCCCTCGATCTCGGCGGTGTCGGCGGCGTTCGCCGCGACCTCGGCGTCGGTGTCGTACAGGCCGAAATAGCGGGCGGCCGTGTCCATGTCCTTGTCGCCGCGGCCGGACAGGTTGACCACGATCAGCCCGTCCTTGCCCAGCTCCCGGCCGACCTCCAGGGCGCCGGCCAGCGCGTGGGCGCTCTCGATCGCGGGGATGATGCCCTCGGTCCGCGACAGCAGACGCAGCGCCTGCATGGCCGCGTCGTCGGTGATCGCGCGGTACTCGCCACGGCCGCTGTCGCGCAGGTAGGAGTGCTCCGGGCCGACGCCCGGGTAGTCCAGGCCGGCCGAGATCGAGTACGGCTCGGTGATCTGGCCCTCGTCGTCCTGGAGGACGTAGGACCGCGAACCGTGCAGGATGCCGGGCTCGCCCGCGGTCAGGGTGGCCGCGTGCTCGCCGGTCTCGACGCCGTGCCCGGCGGGCTCGCACCCGATCAGGCGGACGCCCTCGTCCGGGATGAAGGCGTGGAAGAGGCCGATGGCGTTGGAGCCGCCGCCGACGCAGGCGACGGCCGCGTCGGGCAGGCGTCCGGCGCGCTCCAGGATCTGACGGCGGGCCTCCACGCCGATGACCCGGTGGAAGTCGCGGACCATCGCCGGGAAGGGGTGCGGGCCCGCGACCGTACCGAAGAGGTAGTGGGTGTGGTCGACATTGGCGACCCAGTCGCGGAACGCCTCGTTGATCGCGTCCTTCAGCGTGCGGCTGCCGGACTTCACGGCGATGACCTCGGCGCCGAGCATGCGCATGCGGGCCACGTTGAGGGCCTGGCGCTGGGTGTCGATCTCGCCCATGTAGATGGTGCAGTCGAGGCCGAACAGGGCGCAGGCCGTGGCCGTGGCGACACCGTGCTGACCGGCGCCGGTCTCGGCGATCACCCGGGTCTTGCCCATGCGCCGGGTGAGCAGGGCCTGGCCGAGCACGTTGTTGATCTTGTGCGAGCCGGTGTGGTTGAGGTCCTCGCGCTTGAGGAAGACCCGGGCGCCGCCCGCGTGTTCCGCGAAACGGGGGACTTCGGTGAGCGCCGACGGGCGGCCCGTGTAGTGGACGAGCAGGTCGTCCAGTTCACGGGCGAACTCGGAGTCGTGCTTGGCCTTGTCGTACTCGACGGCGACCTCGTCCACGGCGGCGACCAGGGCCTCGGGGATGAACTTGCCGCCGAATGCGCCGAAGTAGCCTTCGGTGCTGGGAACTTGACCCTGGGGGTCGGGGATGAAGAACTCGCTGGGCATGCGTCTACCTCACGGTGAGTGCCGATGAAAGAACACTGTTCGCCGTGGGGCGGGGGATCGTCAGACGGCTGCGAGACCGTTGTGGCTGGTCGCGCCCGCGCGGCGGAGCCGCATATTCAGAACTGTCCCGCGCCCCTGACGGGGCGCTTGTGCCATCGCATGCCATTGACCTGGCCCGGCTCATCTCCGATGACGTACCGCACCCTGCGGCCGTGCACCCTGCGTGCGGGCGCACGGCAGCCACGGGGCCGACAGCCGCGCGCCAGGCGGGCGTAGCGGTCCGTGGCCGACAAAGTCATCAGGAGCGTCATCGCCGCCAAGCCTATCGAAGGATCAGCCGCGCCCGTGGCGCAGGGCGGGGTGCTCGCCCGCCGCCACCAGGTCGGCCACCGCGGACTTGGGGTCGCGGCCGGTGACCAGGGACTCGCCGACCAGGACCGCGTCGGCGCCGGCGTTGGCGTAGGCGATGAGGTCGTGCGGGCCGCGTACGCCGGACTCGGCCACCTTGACGAGGGTGGACGGGATCTCGGGCGCGATGCGCTCGAAGGTGCCGCGGTCGACCTCGAGGGTCTTCAGGTTGCGGGCGTTGACACCGATGATCTTGGCGCCCGCGTCCACGGCCCGCTCGACCTCGTCCTCGTCGTGCACCTCGACCAGCGGGGTCAGGCCGATGGACTCCGCGCGCTCGATCAGCGACTCCAGGGCCGGCTGGTCGAGAGCGGCGACGATGAGCAGCGCGAGGTCGGCGCCGTAGGCCCGGGCCTCCCACAGCTGGTACGACGTGACGATGAAGTCCTTGCGCAGGACCGGGATGTCGACGCGGGCGCGGACGGCCTCCAGGTCGGCCAGCGAGCCGCCGAAGCGCCGCTCCTCGGTCAGTACGGAGATGACGGCCGCGCCGCCCGCCTCGTAGTCCGCGGCGAGTCCGGCCGGGTCGGCGATCGCGGCCAGCGCGCCCTTGGAGGGGCTGGACCGCTTGACCTCGCAGATCACCTTGACGCCGTCGCCCCTGAGCGCGGCGACCCCGTCCTTGGCAGCGGGAGCCTTCGCGGCGCGCTCCTTGAGCTCGTCGAGGCTGACGCGCGCCTGCCGCTCCGCGAGGTCGGCACGGACTCCGTCGATGATCTCGTCGAGCACACTCACGCGAGCGGCCCCCTTCCCGATGCGATGACGAAAAACGGGTGGTCACTGCGATGGTATCCGGAGGAAGGCGTAGGCCCAGCATCCGGTTGACGCCGATCCCACTACCTGGACGTTCATCAGTTGATCAAGGGTGCAGCCAGCCACCGAAGGGCAGGTTCCGGACAACGGTGAAGACCAGCAGCAACGCGCCCAGCGTCCACAGGAGCGCCGGGCCGGGATCGAGCCGCAGGGGCCGTCCGCGCGCCGCGCGGACCACCCAGACGGTCCACAGCACGGCGAAGGCCAGATAGCCCAGTACCGCCGCCGCGTTGTTCTGCAGCGCCGCCGCGAGGTCGCCGTGCACGAAGGCGTGGGCGCTGCGCAGTCCGCCGCAGCCGGGGCAGTACAGGCCGGTCAGCTGGAGCAGGGGGCAGGCCGGGTAGTGGCCGGGCTCGTGCGGGTCCACGGTGGCGACGTAGGCGAAAGCTGTCACGACGGCGGCCAGTACGCCGCCGGGTACGGCGAGCCGCGCCGCGGCGCCTCGGCGCGTCACCCTCCGGCTGTCGGTGTTCACGCCTCGCATTGTGCCCCCGCAACGCGTGAGGGGCGGCTCCAGGGCCGCCCCTCGGGTACGTCGTGCGGGTCAGCCCTCGACGCTTGCCGTCTCGCGCTTCTCGAAGTGCGGCTTGCCCGCTTCCTTCGGCGCGCCGAGACCGACGATCTTCATGATCCAGCCGACGATGCCACCGAGGACGACGATGCCCATGCCCGCCCAGAAGCCCGCCGGGCTGGCCAGCACCATGAAGGCGCCCGCGACGCAGAAACCGATGAAGGCGATTGTGACACCGGTCCAGGCGGCCGGGGTGTGACCGTGGCTGCTGCCCGCCATGACTTGCTCCTCGTTGCTGTGTGTAAGTCTCTGAGCCGGACGCTCACCGTCATTGTCCCGCATGCGCACGGGTGAGGTGATCGGGGGTCGCTCTCGCGCGTCGGTGCTCAGGCCCCGGTCGGGTCCTCGCCGCGGTCGAGTGCCTTCCACAGGTCCTCGGGCCGGTCGGGGTCCACGGTGGGTGCCTTGCGGGGCCGGGGGGCGCCGGAGCGCTCGTAGCGGCTCGACATCGCGGGCCACAGGGGCGCGTACCGCAGGGCCAGCAGTCCGGCGATCAGCAGCAGCGCGCCGCCGACGGCCGCCACGTACGGCCAGGCGGTGTGGCTGAGCGCGGCCACGGTCGCGGCGGTGTCGCCGGTCGTCTGCGCGGCCTGCTCGTCCAGTGCGGAACTGTCGCCCGCGCCGATCAGCGACGCGGCGATGGTCCCCGCGCCGGACAGCGCGAGCAGCCCCGCGACGAAGACCCGGCCGAGCCGACGGACGGCGAAGACGGCGACCAGCGCGGCGAGGCCCACTATGGCGAGCGACGCGGGTACGCCCGTGACGTCGCTGCCACTGGCGGTGAGCGGGAAGTCGCCGCCGGCCACCGTGGCGGTCCCCTCCGACCAGCGCTGGCGGGTGGACAGCAGCACCACGGCCGCGCCCAGCGCGCCGGCCAGCAGGGCTCCGGCGAGGCTGAGCCGGCCGGCCCTGGCGGGGCCCGGGGCTTCGGAACGGGGGTGAGGAACGGCAGTCACGTACTCCACTATCGCCTGAACCCCGGGCGAACCGTCACCCGGGGCTCTATGAGAAGCGCCCTATTTCCCGAGTCGGTTCGCCGTGTGCACCGCGCGCAGGACCGCCGCCGCCTTGTTGCGGCACTCGGTGTCCTCGGCGACCGGGTCGGAGTCGGCGACGATTCCGGCGCCCGCCTGGACGTAGGCGGTGCCGTCGCGCAGCAGGGCCGTGCGGATGGCGATGGCGGTGTCGGAGTCGCCCGCGAAGTCGAGGTAGCCGACGCACCCGCCGTACAGGCCGCGCCGGGACGGCTCGAGTTCGTCGATGATCTGCATCGCGCGTGGCTTGGGGGCACCGGAGAGGGTGCCCGCGGGGAAGCAGGCCGTCAGGACGTCGAAGGCGGTGCGGCCCGGCGCCACCCGTCCGGTGACCGTGGAGACGATGTGCATCACGTGGGAGTAGCGCTCGATGGACATGAAGTCGACGACCTCCACCGAACCGGGCTCGCAGACCCGTCCGAGGTCGTTGCGGCCGAGGTCGACGAGCATCAGGTGCTCGGCGCGCTCCTTGGGGTCGGCGAGCAGGTCGTCGGCGAGGGCCTGGTCCTCCTGCGGGGTGGCCCCGCGCCACCGGGTGCCGGCGATGGGGTGGACCATGGCCCGCCCGTCCTCGACCTTGACCAGCGCCTCCGGGGAGGAGCCGACGACGTCGAAGCCGTCGAAGCGGAACAGGTACATGTACGGCGACGGGTTGGTCGCCCTGAGCACCCGGTAGACGTCCAGCGCGCTCGCCGTGCAGGGCGTCTCGAAGCGCTGGGAGGGGACGACCTGGAAGGCCTCGCCGGCGCGGATGCGCTCCTTGACGTCCTCGACAGCCGCCCGGAAGTCCGCGCCGCCCCACAGGGCGGTGTACTCGGGGAGTTCGGAGGGCGGCAGGACGGCCGGGGGCTGGGCGACCGCGCGGGACAGGTCCGCCTCCATGGCGTCCAGCCGGGCGACCGCGTCCGCGTGGGCCTCGTCCACGCCGGTGTCGAGGTCGTTGTGGTTGATCGCGTTGGCGATCAGCAGGACCGAGCCCTCCCAGTGGTCCATGACGGCGAGATCGCTGGTGAGGAGCATGGTCAGCTCGGGCAGCCGCAGGTCGTCGCGGTCGCCGGGGCCGATCTTCTCCAGGCGGCGCACGATGTCGTAGCCGAGATAGCCGACCATGCCGCCGGTGAAGGGCGGCATGCCCTCCTGGTGCGGGGTGTGCAGGGCCTCGATGGTGGCGCGCAGGGCGGCGAGCGGGTCGCCGTCCGTGGGGACGCCGACGGGCGGGACGCCCTGCCAGTGCGCCTGGCCGTCCCGCTCGGTGAGGGTGGCCGCCGAGCGGACGCCCACGAAGGAGTAGCGGGACCAGGAGCGGCCGTTCTCCGCGGACTCCAGCAGGAAGGTGCCGGGGCGCTCGGCGGCGAGCTTGCGGTAGAGCGCGACCGGGGTGTCGCCGTCGGCGAGGAGCTTGCGCGTGACCGGGATGACGCGCCGGTCGGTGGCGAGCTTGCGGAAGGTCTCGAGGTCCATGGCCGGTGACCTTACTGATCGCCGGCCGGTGCGCCGGAATCCTTGAGCAGGACGTCCGTGTCGAAGCAGGTGCGCGCGCCGGTGTGGCAGGCGGCGCCGACCTGGTCGACCCGGACGAGGACGGTGTCGGCGTCGCAGTCGAGGGCGACGGACTTCACCCACTGGAAGTGGCCGGAGGTGTCGCCCTTGACCCAGTACTCCTGGCGGCTGCGCGACCAGTAGGTGCAGCGGCCGGTGGTCAGGGTGCGATGCAGCGCCTCGTCGTCCATCCAGCCGAGCATGAGCACTTCACCGGTGTCGTACTGCTGGGCGATGGCGGGGAGGAGCCCGTCGGCGCTGCGCTTGAGGCGCGCGGCGATCTCGGGGTCCAGCCGGCTGGGCTGGCGGGGCATGCTGGTCATGGGTGCCATTGTGCCGCGCCACACCGACAGTGACGGCGCCCTGTCCACTGTCCGGACCCGGAGGGCAGTCGTAGGCTGACGGCATGTCGACTTTCGCCAAGCGTGAACGACTTCTGCTGGCCGACCTCCTGGAGGCCGAGGGCCCCGAGGCCCCGACCCTGTGCGAGGGCTGGACCACCCGCGATCTCGCCGCGCACGTCGTGGTGCGCGAACGCCGCCCCGACGCCGCCGGCGGCATCCTGATCAAACCGCTCGCCGCCCGGCTGGACCGGGTGATGGCGGAGTTCACGGACAAGCCGTACGAGGAACTGATCCAGCTGATCCGGACCGGCCCGCCCCGCTTCTCCCCGTTCTCGCTGAAGCAGGTCGAGGAGATGTCGAGCACGGTGGAGTTCTACGTCCACACCGAGGACGTCCGCCGGGCCCGCCCCGGCTGGACGCCCCGCGAGCTCGACCCGGTCTTCCAGGACGCTCTGTGGTCCCGGCTGGAGCGGACCGCCCGCCTCCTGGGCCGCTCCACGCCCACCGGCCTGGTCCTGCGCCGCCCCGACGGCCAGACGGCGGTGGCCCAGCGCGGCACCCCCGTGGTGACGGCGACGGGCCAGCCCTCGGAGCTCCTGCTCTTCCTCTACGGCCGCCTGAACGTCGCCGAAGTGGAACTGGAGGGCGAAAAGGCAGCCATCACCAAACTCCACGAGGGTAAACAGCTGGGGCTCTGAGGGCCCGAGGGGCCACGGTCCGCCCAGGAGAAAGCCCCGGCCGCCAGAGACGACCGGGGCCCTGCCCCACGCCTACCGGACGGGATGCCCCGCCTTCCTCAGTGCCTGCTTCACCTCGCCGATGCGCAGGTCGCCGAAGTGGAAGACCGACGCCGCGAGGACCGCGTCCGCGCCCGCCTCGATCGCCGGGGCGAAGTCGTCGAGCTTTCCGGCGCCGCCGGAGGCGATCACCGGGATCGAGACGTGCCCCCGGACCGACTCGATCATCTCGATGTCGTAGCCGTCCTTCGTGCCGTCCGCGTCCATCGAGTTGAGCAGGATCTCCCCCGCGCCCAGCTCCGCGGCCCGGTGCGCCCACTCCACGGCGTCAATGCCGGTGCCCTTGCGGCCGCCGTGGGTGGTGACCTCGAAGCCGCCGGACGGTGTACGGCGGGCGTCCACCGACAGGACCAGCACCTGGCGGCCGAACCGCTCGGCGATCTCGCGGATCAGGTCCGGGCGGGCGATGGCCGCGGTGTTCACGCCCACCTTGTCCGCGCCCGCACGCAGCAGCTTGTCGACGTCCTCGGCGGTGCGCACCCCGCCGCCGACGGTCAGCGGGATGAAGACCTGCTCGGCGGTGCGGCGCACCACGTCGTAGGTGGTCTCGCGGTTGCCGGACGACGCGGTGATGTCCAGGAACGTCAGCTCGTCGGCGCCCTCGGCGTCGTACACCTTCGCCATCTCGACGGGGTCGCCCGCGTCGCGCAGGTTCTGGAAGTTCACGCCCTTGACGACCCGGCCGTTGTCCACGTCCAGGCAGGGGATGACTCGGACCGCCAGGGTCATGAAACCGGCTCCTCTAATGTCCTCTGAATGCTTCTATTTCCACTTCGACCAGGATGCGCGAGTCCACGAAGCCCTCCACCACGAGCAGCGTCGACACCGGCCGCACCGCGTCGAAGAACTCCTGGTGGGCCCGGCCCACGGCGTCCACGTCCCGCGCGTGGGTCAGGTACATCCGCGTGCGGATCACCGACTCCACCCCGAGCCCGAACTCGCCGATCGCCTCGATCGCGCTGGTGAAGGCCGCCTTGGCCTGTTCGTACGGGTCGCCCTCGCCGTACAGCACATCGCCCTTGAAGGACGTGGTGCCCGACACCAGCACCAGGTCCCCCGCCGCCACGGCGCGGGCAAAACCGAAGGACTCTTCCCAGGGACTTCCGCTCTGCACCCGCCGTACGGCATCGGACGTCATGACGACACAGCCTCCAAGGCCTCTTCCAGGGTGAACGCCTTCGCGTACAGCGCCTTCCCGACGATGGCGCCCTCGACACCGAGGGGTACCAGTTCGGCGATGGCGCGCAGGTCGTCCAGGGACGACACGCCGCCGGAGGCCACGACCGGGCGGTCCGTCGCCGCGCAGACGTTCTTCAGCAGCTCCAGGTTCGGGCCCTGGAGGGTGCCGTCCTTGGCGATGTCGGTGACGACGTAACGGGCGCAGCCCTCCGTGTTGAGGCGCTCCAGCGTCTCGTAGAGGTCGCCGCCGTCGCGGGTCCAGCCGCGGCCGCGCAGCGTGGTGCCGCGGACGTCCAGACCGACCGCGATCTTGTCGCCGTGCTCGGCGATGACCTTGGCGACCCACTCCGGGGTCTCCAGCGCGGCCGTGCCGAGGTTCACGCGGGTGCAGCCGGTGGCCAGGGCGGCGGCGAGCGTGTCGTCGTCGCGGATGCCGCCGGACAGCTCGACCTTGATGTCCATCGCCTTGGCGACCTCGGCGATCAGGTCCCGGTTGTCGCCGGTACCGAAGGCGGCGTCCAGGTCGACCAGGTGCAGCCACTCGGCGCCGGAGCGCTGCCAGGCGAGGGCGGCCTCCAGCGGGGAGCCGTAGGAGGTCTCCGTGCCGGACTCGCCGTGCACCAGGCGGACCGCCTGGCCGTCACGGACGTCGACGGCCGGGAGGAGTTCGAGCTTTCCTGAGGGCTTGGCAGACATCAGAGGGTTCCGATCCAGTTGTTCAGCAGCTGCGCTCCGGCGTCGCCGGACTTCTCGGGGTGGAACTGCGTGGCCCACAGGGTGCCGTTCTCCACGGCGGCCACGAACGGCTTGCCGTGCGTCGACCAGGTGACCTTGGGGGCCGTCATCGAGGCGTTGTGCGTCTCCAGGGTCCAGTCGTGGACGGCGTAGGAGTGCACGAAGTAGAAGCGGGCGTCCGCGTCCAGGCCGGCGAACAGCTCGGAGTCGGCCGGGGCGTCCACGGTGTTCCAGCCCATGTGGGGCACGATGTCGGCCTGCAGCGGCTCGACCGAGCCGGGCCACTCGTCGAGCCCCTCGCTCTCCACGCCGTGCTCGATGCCCCGCGCGAACAGGATCTGCATCCCGACGCAGATGCCGAGCACCGGGCGCCCGCCGGACAGCCGGCGGTCGACGATCCAGTCACCGCGCGCTTCGCGCAGGCCCGTCATGCAGGCGGCGAAGGCGCCGACGCCGGGCACCAGCAGCCCGTCGGCGTTCATGGCCTTGTCGAAGTCGCGGGTTATCTCGACCTGGGCGCCGGTCCGGGCGAGGGCGCGCTCGGCGGAACGGACGTTGCCGAAGCCGTAGTCGAAGACGACGACCTTCTTCGAAGAAGCGCTCAACTCCACACCTCCAGCCTCATGACACCGGCGACCAGACACATCGCGGCGCCGATGGAGAGCAGCACGACCAGGTTCTTCGGCATCCCCTGCTTGACGAAGGAGATGATCCCGCCGACCAGGAAGAGGCCGACGACGATCAGGACGGTGGACAGGCCGTTCACAGCGCGCCCTTCGTGGAGGGGAGGATGCCGGCCGCGCGCGGGTCGCGCTCGGAGGCGTACCTCAGGGCCCGGGCCAGCGCCTTGAACTGGCACTCCACGATGTGGTGAGCGTTGCGCCCGTAGGGCACGTGCACGTGCAGCGCGATCTGCGCCTGGGCGACGAAGGACTCCAGGATGTGCCGGGTCATCGTGGTGTCGTACTCGCCGATCATCGGCGCCATCTTCTCGGGCTCGGTGTGCACGAGGTAGGGGCGGCCGGAGAGGTCGACGGTGACCTGGGCGAGGGACTCGTCCAGCGGGACCGTGCAGTTGCCGAAGCGGTAGATGCCCACCTTGTCGCCGAGGGCCTTCTTGAAGGCGGCGCCCAGGGCGAGGGCGGTGTCCTCGATGGTGTGGTGCGAGTCGATGTGCAGATCGCCCTCGGTCTTCACGGTCAGGTCGAACAGACCGTGCCGGCCGAGCTGGTCGAGCATGTGGTCGTAGAAGCCGACGCCTGTCGACACGTCCACCTTGCCGCTGCCGTCGAGATCGATCTCGACGAGCACCGAGGTCTCCTTGGTGACTCGCTCCACGCGTCCCACGCGGTTCATGCGCTCTGCTCCTTCTTCAGTTCACGTACCGCGTCGAGGAACGCGTCGTTTTCGGCGGGGGTTCCCGCGGACACCCGCAGCCAGCCGGGGATGCCGTTGTCGCGGACCAGCACACCCCGGTCGAGGATCTGCTGCCAGGCGGTGTGGGAGTCCTCGAAGAGTCCGAACTGCACGAAGTTCGCGTCGGACTCCACCACCGCGAAGCCCAGGGCCCGCAGCTCGGCGACCAGCCGGTCCCGCTCGGCCTTCAGCTGCTCGACGTAGCCGAGCAGGGTGTCGGTGTGCTCCAGGGCGGCCAGGGCGGTCGCCTGGGTGACGGCCGACAGGTGGTAGGGCAGCCGGACCAGCTGGACGGCGTCGACGACGGCCGGGTGCGCGGCGAGGTAGCCGAGGCGCAGGCCGGCCGCGCCGAACGCCTTCGACATGGTCCGCGAGACGACCAGATGCGGCCGCCCCTCGATCAGCGGCAGCAGCGAGTCGCCGTGGCTGAACTCGATGTACGCCTCGTCGACCACCACGATCGACGGCTTGGCCGCCTGGGCGGCCTCGTACAGGGCGAGGACCGTCTCGGCCGGGACGGCGTTGCCGGTGGGGTTGTTGGGGCTGGTGATGAAGACGACGTCCGGCCGGTGCTCGGCGACGGCCCGCTCGGCGGCGGCGAGGTCGATGGTGAAGTCGGCGTTGCGCGGCCCGGAGATCCAGCCGGTGCCGGTGCCGCGCGCGATGAGCCCGTGCATCGAGTACGAGGGCTCGAAGCCGAGGGCGGTACGGCCGGGCCCGCCGAAGGTCTGCAGCAGCTGCTGGATGACCTCGTTGGAGCCGTTGGCGGCCCAGACGTTGGCGAGGGAGACCTGGTGGCCGGAGGTGTCGCTCAGGTACGCGGCGAGCTGGGTGCGCAGCTCCACGGCGTCCCGGTCGGGGTAGCGGTTGAGGTTCCGGGCCGCGTCGCGCACCCGCTCGGCGATCCGCTCGACCAGCGCCTCGGGCAGCGGGTAGGGGTTCTCGTTGGTGTTCAGCCGTACCGGCACGTCCAGCTGGGGCGCGCCGTAGGGGGACTTGCCGCGCAGCTCGTCCCGTACGGGGAGATCGTCGATGCCAGTCACTTGCCCTCAGGAACCTTCCACCCGAACCGTGCCTTGATCGCCGCGCCGTGCGCCGGCAGATCCTCCGCCTCCGCCAGCGTGACCACGTGATGCGCCACCTCCGCCAGCGCGTCCTTCGTGTAGTCGACGATGTGGATGCCGCGCAGGAAGGACTGGACCGACAGGCCCGAGGAGTGGCAGGCGCAGCCGCCGGTCGGCAGGACGTGGTTGGACCCGGCGGCGTAGTCGCCGAGCGAGACGGGTGCCCAGGGGCCGATGAAGATCGCGCCGGCGTTGCGCACCCGGTCGGCCACGGCGGCCGCGTCGGCCGTCTGGATCTCCAGGTGCTCGGCGCCGTAGGCGTCGACGACCCGGAGGCCCTCCTCGATCCCGTCGACGAGGACGATCGCGGACTGCTTGCCCTTGAGCGCCGGGACGATCCGGTCGTCGATGTGCTTGGTGGCCGCGACCTGCGGCTCCAGCTCCTTCTCCACCGCGTCCGCCAGCTCCACCGAGTCGGTGACCAGGACCGCGGCGGCCAGCGGGTCGTGCTCGGCCTGGCTGATCAGGTCGGAGGCGACGTGCACCGGGTCGGCGGTGGCGTCGGCGAGGACCGCGATCTCGGTCGGGCCGGCCTCGGCGTCGATGCCGATCTTGCCGGTGAAGTAGCGCTTGGCGGCGGCGACCCAGATGTTGCCGGGGCCGGTGACCATGGGGGCGGGCGGGCAGGACTCGGTGCCGTAGGCGAACATCGCGACGGCCGTGGCGCCGCCGGCGGCGTACACCTCGTCGACGCCGAGCAGCGCGCAGGCGGCGAGGATCGTCGGGTGCGGCAGGCCGCCGAACTCCGCCTGAGCCGGGGAGGCGAGCGCGATCGACTCGACGCCGGCCTCCTGGGCCGGTACGACGTTCATGATCACGGAGGACGGGTACACCGACCGCCCGCCCGGCGCGTACAGCCCGACGCGGTCGACCGGCACCCACTTCTCGGTCACCCGGCCGCCGGGCACGACCTGCGTGGTGTGCGTCGTACGGCGCTGCGCGCGGTGGACGAGACGGGCGCGGCGGATGGACTCCTCCAGGGCCGCGCGGACGGCGGGGTCGAGTTCTTCGAGCGCCTTGCCGAGGGCCGCGGCCGGAACCCGCACCTGGTCGAGCCGGACCCCGTCGAACTTCTCCGCGAAATCGATCAGCGCCGCGTCGCCACGATGATGCACGGCCTCGCAGATCGGACGCACCTTCTCCAGGGCGGCCTGAACGTCGAAGTCGGCTCGGGGCAGCAGGTCGCGCAGTGCGGGGCCCTCGGGAAGGGCGTCGCCGCGCAGATCGATTCGGGAGATCACGACGTCAATTCTCTCAGACCGCGCTCGGGCCCTGTCCGCACGTATCAATGGCTGATACAGAAGTGCCCACGGAGAGCGAGATCACCTTCACGTTCTGTGTTCAGTCCGTCACTCAGCGGGCATGAACGGTTGTACGAAACCCATGAGTAGCCGGGGAGGAAGGAACAGCTGTGACCGACGGGGCCGGCCTGCGCGACGGAGAGCCGCCGGACGATCTGACCGCCGCCGAGGCCGGGATGTGGCAGGCCTTCCGCAACGGCAGCGTGTACGACCTGAGCAGCGGCGACACCGTCGTCGACGATCCGCACGGCGGGCATCCGTGGGGGCCCGAGCGGGCCGTGCGGGCCCGGATCGTGTGCTGGCTGCTGCTGGACGGGCCGCCCGCGCTGGCCGGCCGGGTGTCGTCCCTGAAGCTGGTCGGCGTGCGGATCGACGGCAGCCTGGACCTGGCGGGCGGCACGGTGGTGCCCTACGTCGAGATGCGCGGCTGCCGTTTCGAGCGGGACGTGCTGTTACCGGAGGCCCGGTTCACGACCGTGCGGCTGGTGGACTGCTCGGTGCCGCGCCTGGAGGCGGCCCGGGTGCACACCGAGGGTGATCTGCATCTGCCGCGCTGCCGCTTCCACAACGGCATCCGGCTCACCGACGCCCGGATAGGCACCGACCTGCTGCTCAACCAGGCCATCGTGTACCGCGACCGCAGCGGCCGTTCGATCGCCGGGGACGGCATGTCCGTCGGGCAGGACCTCCAGGCGGAGCTACTGGAGTCGCACGGCGAGATGAGCCTGCGCAGCGCGAAGATCGGGGTGTCGCTGAGCCTGCGCGGGGCGCGGCTGGTCAACCCGTACACGCGGCTGGCGCTGAACGCCCCCCAGCTGACCGTGGAGCGCTCCCTGTACCTGACCCCGGCGGGCCTGGGGAACCCGCTGCTCAGCGGCATGACCCCGGCCCGCGGGACCCGGATCCAGCGGTTCGAGTGCCAGGGCGGGGTGCGGCTGGACGACGGGCGGTTCGGGGACGCGGTCGACATGGAGCGGGCCCGGTTCACCTTCACCGACGAGCAGGAGCTGTCGCTGCGCCGGATACAGACTCCGGAGCTGCGCTTCCTCGGGGAGCATCCGGCGCGCGGCACGGTCGTGCTGTCGGGCGCGCGGATCGTCAACCTGATGGATCGCGCGGACGCCTGGCCGGGCCCCGGCCGGCTGCACATGGGCGGCTTCTGCTACGAGAACCTGGTGCCGCGCGGGCCGTTCCCGCTCGACGAACGGCTCGGCTGGGTGGCCGCGGCGACCGCCGAGTACAACCCGGAGCCGTACGAGCGGCTCGCCTCGGTGCTGCGGGCCGGTGGTGAGGACGAGGACGCGCGCGAGGTGCTCCTGGCCAAGCAGCGCCGGCGCCGCGAGAGCCTGCCGATCGCCGCCAAGCTGTGGGGGTACGCGCAGGACTGGACGGTCGCCTACGGGTACCGGCCGGGCCGGGCGGCGGTGTGGATGGCGATGCTGTGGGCGGCGGGCTCGGTGGCCTTCGCGCGGGGCGGGCATCCGCCGATCAAGCGCGGGGAGCACCCGGAGTGGAACCCGACGCTGTTCGCCCTGGACCTGCTGCTGCCGGTCATCGACCTGGGCCAGGTCGGCTTCTGGCAGCTCAAGGGCGGCTGGCAGTGGCTGGCGGCGGTGATGGTGCTGCTGGGCTGGATCCTGGCGACGACGGTCGCGGCGGGGGCGAGCCGGACGCTGAGGCGGAGCTGAAGCTTTTTACCCGCCCTTGACCCAGCGCCGTACAACTTTCCGGGAGTTGCCCGGAGCCTCTGGCGCCGTTTCGACCTGCGGCTTTTCAATGGTCGACACCATGGCTCTGCTGCTGCCGTTCATCCGCGGGCCGCGGATGACAAGGACCCCCCTCCCCGTCGCCGTCCGCGCCGACGACGAGGTGCTGCTGGACGTGCCCGACGCCCGGCTGGGTCCCGCGCTGGTCGCCGCCGCGCAGGGCGACCACGAACCGGCCGCCGCGCTGCTCGCCGCCACCCGCGTGGCCGGCGAGTGGGAGCACCGGGACCGGTACACGGCCCGGCTCGCCGCCTTCGCCCACGCCCGCCCCGACTGGTTCCGGGCCTGGCGCGCGGCGGCCCCGCACGACCCCGACAGCCTTGTCGTCGACGCCCAGCTGAGGGTGGACCGCGCCTGGCGGTCGCCGGCCCGGGCCGAGCTGCTGCGCGAGGTCAGCCCGCTGGTCACGGCCGCGGCGCACGGCGACGACCGGGACCCGGTGCCCTGGCGGATCGCCCTGGACCATGCCCGCGGCGCGCAGGCCGGGCCGCGGTACGTCGAGGAGCTGTGGGAGGCGGCGATGCGCCGCGCCCCGCACCACTACGGCTGCCATGTGGCGGCCCTGCGCTATCTGGCGTCCTCCTGGCACGGCTCGCACCGCGAGTGCCTGGACTTCGCCGACCGTGCCGCGCAGGACGCCCCGCCGGACTCCCTGGTGCAGGCGCTGCCGGTACGGGCGGTGTTCGCGTATCTCGCCGACGGCTGCGGTCCCGAGGTGCCGCGGGTCCAGCTGGACGCGGCGGCGGACCGGGCGATCGGCCTCTCGGCGCTTCTTCCCGCGGCGGACCCCTGGCCCGCGGAGACGCGCAATCTGCTGACCTACGTCCTGGTGCGACTGGACCGGATCGCGGACGCCCTGGAGCAGGTGCGGCTCACCGGCCCGTACGCCACGTCCTTCCCCTGGGACCGCTTCTGCGACGATCCGCTGGGCCACTGTCTGCGGGTGCGGGACGAGCTGCGGGACCCCTCCGGCCGTCCGATCACCGGGCACCCCGGACGCAACCCCTCCGGCGACCATTAGGCTCTTGCGTCGTGACCACCGTCCGGCTCCCGCTCTTCCCCCTGAACTCGGTGCTGTTCCCGGGGTTGGTGCTGCCCTTGAACGTCTTCGAGGAGCGCTATCGCGCCATGATGCGCGATCTGCTGAAGACCCCCGACGAGGAACCGCGCCGGTTCGCCGTGGTGGCGATCCGCGACGGCCATGAGGTGGCGCCGACCGCGCCCGGCATGCCCGACCCCACCGCGGTGCCCCAGCGCGGGCCCGCGGCGGGCTTCGGCGCCGACCCGATCAAGTCCTTCCACTCCACGGCCTGCGTGGCCGACGCGGCGACGATCCGGGAGCGGGCGGACGGCACCTTCGAGGTGCTGGCGACCGGTACGACGCGGGTGCGGCTGGTGTCGGTGGACACGTCGGGCCCGTTCCTGACGGCGGAGCTTCAGGAACTGCCGGAGGACCAGGGCGAGGAGGCGGGCGCCCTGGCCGAGGGGGTGCTGCGCGCCTTCCGCCAGTACCAGAAGCGCCTGGCGGGAGCCCGCGAACGCTCCCTGTCCACAGGGGCGGACCTGCCGGACGAACCGTCGGTGGTGTCCTACCTCGTGGCGGCGGCGATGATGCTGGACACCCCCACCAAGCAGCGGCTGCTCCAGGCCCCCGACACCGCCTCCCGGCTGCGGGACGAGCTGAAACTCCTTCGCGCGGAGACCTCGATCATCCGTAGCCTGCCGTCACTGCCGGCGGCGGACCTGACGCGTGCGCCGACGAGTCCGAACTGAGGCGAGCGATGGCGAAGAAGCGACAGTCGGGGGGCACCCCGGCGACGGTGGCCCTGACCGCGGCAGGCGTGACCTTCACGACCCACGCCTACGAGCACGACCCCGCCCACCCGTCCTACGGCGAGGAGGCGGCCGAGGCCATGGGCGTCTCCCCCGACCGGGTCTTCAAGACCCTGGTGGCCGAGGTGGACGGCAAGCTGACCGTGGCGGTGGTCCCGGTGGCGGGCCAGCTGGACCTGAAGGCGCTGGCCGCGGCGGTGGGCGGCAAGAAGGCGGCCATGGCCGACCCGACCCTCGCCGAACGCACGACGGGCTACGTGAGGGGCGGCATCTCCCCGCTGGGCCAGCGCCGGAGGCTGCCGACGGTCCTGGACGCGTCGGCGAGCGGGCACGCCACGATCTGCGTCTCGGCGGGCCGCAGGGGCCTGGAGATCGAGCTCTCCCCCACCGACCTGGCCGCCCTGACGGAAGCGACCCTGGCCCCCATCGGGCGCGTTTGACCCCTCGACGGACGTCCTCCGCTCGGTTAAGCAGAGGGGACATGTCGAAGAAGACGCGGAAACGCAAATGGCGCATGAAGAAGGGCCGGGCGAACCACGGCAGGCGCCCCGCGTAGGGGCGCGCGCCGGCGAGTGGGGCGGCGGGGGCGGGAAGCTACGCCTGCGGCGCCCCGTACCCGTCCTTGTACCCGTCCTCGGGCTGCTGCCGCTGCTCGTACGGATCCGGATCGCGCGGCCCGAACAACCCCGTCAGCCCCAGATGCACCACGAGCCCCGCCACGGACCACACCAGCAGCGCCCCCTTGGCATCGAGCTCCAGCGGCGCCGAGAAGGTCTTCCCCTTGCCCACGTCCTCCGCATGGGCGATGACATCCTGCGCGGGCCCGAGCCACACCCCCAGCCGCCACGCCAGCAGCGACCCGAGCAGCCCGCCGAGGGCCAGCGCGACCACCAGCGGCACGCCCCCGCGCCGCCGGACCAGGAACACCCCGAGCGCGCTCACCGCACCGAACGCGAGCGCCAGCAGCGTGAACGTCCCGTCGACGCCCACCGCCTGCTCCCCCTCGGTGTCCTTGAGGTAGACGACCCAGCCGCCGTCGACCACGTCTCCCACCAGCGGCACCCGGGGCGCCAGCCACCACCACAGCAGACCGAGCAGCACCCCGGCCACCGCCACGCCCACCGTGACCACGGCGGCCTCCCGCAGCTCGGTCCGCATGCCGGGCCCGTCGTCGCCGTACGAGGGAGGCGGACCGTACGGGTAGGCCCCGTGTCCGGCGCCGGGCGCGGGCGGCTGCTGCCACGCACTGTCGGCGGAGTGGTCACGCGGCGGAGGTGGTGGAGTCAGCGGTGCGGTCACCCTGACATCGTGCCAGGCCCGTCCGGGCGCCGCGTCACCGGACGGCCGCCCGGCGGTACGCCCAGGTAGCGGCGGCCAGCGACACCACACCCACCCCCGCGCACACCGCGAGGTCCCCGAGCACGTAGGCCCAGTCGGGGCTCTCCCCGAAGGTTCGGGCGAAGGCCTCGACGCCATAGGTCGACGGCAGCAGATCCCGGGCGAACCGCACCGCCTCGGGCATCCGCTCGGCGGGCAGCACCCCCAGCAGCAGCGCGGCGGACATGCCCAACTGGCCCAGTACGGTCGCCAGTTCCGGCCGGGGTGCCAGCAGTCCCAGCGCGGCCCCGAGCCCCGCGAGCGCGGCACCGGCCAGCGGGATCACCGCGATCAGCACCCACAGATGAGCGAGCGGCAGACCGAACAGCACGCACCCGAAGACGGCGGTGACCACGGTCCCGGGCACGGTGAAGGAGGCGTACGCCCCCGCGGCCCCGAGCACCACCGCCGCCGGCGGCACCGGCAGCGTCGCGTAGTGGTCGAGGCCCCCGCTGGCCCGCAACTGCCCGAAGTACTGGGCGAGCAGGTTCAGCGCGACGAAGGCGACGACCAGCACCGACGACCCGGCCACCACGGCCCGCGCCTCGTCCCCGCCGTCCACGACCCCGCGCATCAGGATCATGATCCCGACGGACTGGAAGGTCGCCACGAACAGCAGCGGGATCCGCGCGACCCGCGCGCGGGACAGCTGGGCCCGGTACACGGCGCACAGCGACGGCCACAGCCGGGCCCGCGGCCCGAGCTCGGCCGGTTCCGTAGCAGGCGTCTGGTCCGCGGCGGGCGCGCCGGCCGGCAGAACCTCGGCGGGTACGACACTCACGTGGCGCTGCTCCTCTTCGCTCCGGCGGTGGTTCCGTTCCGTACGGATGCGACGGTCGTCCTGCTCAGGCTCTCATCAGTCGTACTCACCGCTGCCCCAGTCGCGCTCAAGCCTTCACCAGCCCCTGCCGCGCGGCTCCGCCCAGCGCCAGGTAGACGTCCTCCAGGCTGGGCGTGGCGAGGGTGAAGTCGTCGAGGGCGGAGAAGGCGGCCCCGCCGGTGACGGTGGCGACGACCGCGCGTGCCTCGTCGGGGGCGAGCCGCAGTGTCCAGCGGCGGCCCGACTCGACGACCCGGTCCTGGAGCGCGGCGACCTCGGGAACGTGCAGCGGCGCAGCGTCCCGCCACACCAGGTCGACCCGGACCTCCCCGGCGACCTGCTCCTTGAGTCCGGTGGGGGTGTCGCAGGCGATCACCCGGCCCCGGTCGAGGACGGCGACCCGGTCGAGCACGGTCTCGGCCTCGATGACGTTGTGGGTGACCAGCAGCACGGTCGTCCCGTGCTCGGCCCGCCGCCGGTCGACGGCGGACCAGACCGCCCGCCGCGCCACCGGGTCCATCCCGGTGGTCGGCTCGTCGAGCACGAGCAACGGCCGCGCGCCCACGAGGGCGGCGGCGAAGCAGGCGAGCCTGCGCTGACCGCCCGACAGCTTCTTCAACGGCCGCCCGGCGAGCTCGGTCAGGCCCAGTTCCTCCAGTACGGCGTCCCGCTCGGCCCGCGCCACGCGCACGTCCAGGCCGCGCAGCCGTCCGGTGGTCTCGGCGGCGAGGGAGACGGTGAGCTCGTCCAGGGCGGTCGACTCCTGCCCGAGGTAGGCGAGGATCCGCGCGGCCCGTTCCGGGTGCCGCACGATGTCGTGCCCGAGGATCTCCACACTGCCGCGATCGGGCCGCATCAGCCCGGTGAGCTGCCGTACGAGGGTGGTCTTGCCGGCGCCGTTCGGCCCGAGCAGGCCGAAGATCTCACCGCGCCGGATGTCCAGCCGTACATCGTCGGTGGCGCGCACCTCGGGGGTGGCCGGGGTGCCCCGCCGGCCCCGTACCGCGGGATAGGTCTTGGTCAGTCCGCGCACAGCACACACGACATCACCACAGGGCCGAAGTGCCGGTGCCGCGCGCTTACTCACAAGGGATGAGACTACGGGGTCGGGCCGCCGGGCCCGTCCTTGGGGCGGCGTATGTGCCGTTTCACTCCCCCGCGGACGCGTGTTCGGCCGCCGTCCGCACGTCGATCTCCCGCCAGAACCCGGCCCGGATCGCGTACCGGTCGTGCTCGTCGATCTGGTCGTCCTTGTGGGCCAGCAGCCCGAACCGGGCCGCGTACCGCAGCAGCTCCCCGTCGATGCGGTGCGGGATCCGCGGGTACATCCCGGAGAGTTTCTGAAGATGGCTCTGGTCGCCCAGCCGCCCCATCCAACGCCGCGCGAACACCTGTCCGACCTCGTAGGGGTCGCCGCCGACGGTGGTGATGTCCTCCTCGCGGTCGGCCCACCGCTGCTCCGCCGTGGTCACCTGGGCCAGCGTCGGCATGGAGGCGACCTCGGGCGGCTCGGCCGCGATGCCGGGGCGGTCCACCCACCCCTTGTCGGAGGACCACCGCAGGGTCGCCCCGGCGGGCTGCGCGGGGGGCTGCACGCCCGGGGCGCGCAGGGCGGCCAGGTCCTTCGGCGTGGGCACGCCCTTCGGCGCCGGGACCCGCTCCTGCGCGCCGTTCTCCCTCACGGCCGGCGTCGGGTGCTCGCGCTCCTCGGCGGGCCGCTCGGACGGGGCGAGCGCGGAGTCGGGCAGCGGCGCGGAGAGGATCGCGGCGATCTCGGGCCGCGGTGCCGGCGGCGGCGCGCAGATCCCGCCGAGCTCCTTGGCGCGGACGGCCTTGGTGATCCAGGTGCGGTCCAGGACGCGCCGCTCGTCGGCCTCGGCGACCAGGTCCTCGGACTGGTTGTAGTCGCCGTCGGCGGCCTGCACGGCCCACAGGTGGACGGCCACGCCGTGTTCCTTGGCGGCCATCATGCCCGGCAGCAGATCGCCGTCCCCGGTCACCAGCACCACGTCGGAACAGGCCCGGTTGCGGGCGAGTTCGGTCAGCTCGGCGTGCATGGCGGCGTCCACGCCCTTCTGGGCCCAGCGTCCGTCGCTGCGGGTCAGGGCACCGAGCCGCACGGTCACCCGGGGCATCACGCGCAGCCTGCGGTGTTCGGGCTGCGGGACGCGGTCGGGGGCGCCGTCGAACCAGTAGATGCGCAGCAGGGGGCGTTCGGTGTCCGATTCCGCCCGTTCTCGCAGGCCCTGGATGAGGGCGGTGTGATCGACGGTGATCCGGGACCGGGAGGGCTCTCCGGCGAGAAGAGAGGCGGCGGCCCCCAGCAGATACCCGGCGTCCACCAGGACGATGCAGCGGTCCACGCGATCCACCCTCTTTCCGGGAGGTTTGCTTCGGGCTTCCTTCGAGTCTGCCCGACCGCGCGAAGGTTAACGGCCGGGACTCGATCTTCGGCGTGGCGTTTCGGAGTGCCCTGCTCGAACGAGCGCCGTCACAGCCGGTAATTGTCCGACATGCGTTCTTTGTCGGGCTATGTGAATCTGGTCGCGGCCCTGGCCCCTACATCCCCACAGGAGGCATCACCATGGCCAAGAACAAGAACCGTGACCGAAAGCAGCCGCAGACCGAGCGCGGACAGCAGCAGGCCCCGCACTCCTCGACGGAGACGACGGCCGAGCCGCGGATGTCCCCGATGACGCCCGGCGAGGTCGCGCGCAAGGACAAGCGCAAGAGGTTCGGTCACAACTGACATCTTCATAACGGGCCGTCGAAGCCCAGGCACATGACGAGGGGCGCACCCGACACGCGGATGCGCCCCTCTCGCACGTCTCGGCTCAGCCGGCCAGGCAGGACGGTCCGAGCAGCACCTTCAGGTCGCCGAAGAGCGCCGGGTCGGGCTTGACCCGGTGCCGGTCCAGGCGCAGCACGGTCGTCTTGGTCGGGCCCTGGAGCTTGATCCGGACCTCGCTGTCGCCCCGGTGGTGGCTGAGGATCTCGCCGAGGCGGCTGACCATCGGCGGGGTGACCCGGGTGGCCGGGATGGTGAGGATCACGGGCGCGTTGGTACCGGCGTTCGACAGGTCGGGGACCTGCAGCTCCATCGCGACCAGCCGCGGGACGTCCTCGCGCTTGTCCAGGCGGCCCTTGACGAACACCACCGCGTCCTCGACGAGCTGGGTCGACACCAGCTGGTAGGTGGCCGGGAAGAACATGCATTCGATGGAACCGGCCAGGTCCTCGACGGTGGCGATGGCCCAGGCATTGCCCTGCTTGGTCATCTTGCGCTGGAGGCCCGAGATGATGCCGCCGATGGTGACGACCGCGCCGTCCCCGTGCTCCCCTCCGGTGAGCTGGGCGATGCCCGCGTCGGCCTTGTCCGACAGCACGTGCTCCAGGCCGAAGAGCGGGTGGTCGGAGACGTACAGACCCAGCATCTCCCGCTCCTGGGCGAGCAGATACGTCTTGTCCCACTCGTCGGTGGAGAACTCGACGTCGAGGCCGAAGCCGGGCTCGCTGCTCTCCTCCTCGCCCATGCCGCCGAAGAGGTCGAACTGGCCCTCGGCCTCCTTGCGCTTGACCGCGACCACATTGTCGATCATCGGCTCGTACTGCGCGGTCAGGCCCTTGCGGGTGTGGCCCAGGGTGTCGAAGGCACCCGCCTTGATCAGCGACTCGGTGGTGCGCTTGTTGCAGGCCACCGCCTCGACCTTGTCGAGGTAGTCGGGGAAGGAGGCGTACTTGCCCTTGGCCTTGCGGCTCCTGATGATCGAGTCGACGACGTTCGTGCCGACGTTCCGCACGGCCTCCAGGCCGAAGAGGATCACGTCGTCGCCCTGGGCGGCGAAGTTGTGCACCGACTCGTTGACGTTCGGCGGGAGCACCTTGATGCCCATGCGGCGGCACTCGTTGAGATAGATCGCCGACTTGTCCTTGTCGTCCTTGACCGAGGTCAGCAGGGCGGCCATGTACTCGGCGGGGTGGTTGGCCTTCAGGTAGGCGGTCCAGTACGAGACCAGTCCGTACGCGGCCGAGTGGGCCTTGTTGAAGGCGTAGCCGGCGAACGGGACCAGCACGTCCCACAGGGCCTGGATGGCCTCGTCGCTGTAGCCGTTCTTGCGGGCGCCGGCCTGGAAGATGGTGAAGTTCTTCGCCAGCTCGTCGGGCTTCTTCTTGCCCATCACGCGGCGCAGGATGTCGGCCTCGCCGAGCGAGTACCCTGCGATGATCTGCGCGGCCTTCTGCACCTGCTCCTGGTAGACGATCAGGCCGTAGGTGACGGCCAGGACCTCTTCCAGGGGCTCCTCCAGCTCCTTGTGGATCGGAGTGATCTCCTGGAGCTTGTTCTTGCGCAGCGCGTAGTTCGTGTGCGAGTCCATGCCCATCGGGCCGGGACGGTAGAGCGCCGAGACGGCGGAGATGTCCTCGAAGTTGTCGGGCTTCATCAGGCGCAGCAGCGAGCGCATGGGGCCGCCGTCGAACTGGAAGACACCGAGGGTCTCACCGCGCTGGAGCAGCTCGAAGGTCGTCGGATCGTCGAGCGGGAGGGCCAGCAGGTCGAGTTCGATGCCCTTGTTGGACTTCACCATCTTGACGGCGTCGTCCATGATCGTCAGGTTGCGCAGGCCGAGGAAGTCCATCTTCAGCAGGCCGAGCGACTCGCACTGCGGGTAGTCCCACTGCGTGATGGTCACGCCGTCGGTGTGCCGCACCCAGATCGGGGCGTGGTCCACGATCGGCTCGCTGGACATGATGACGCCGGCGGCGTGCACGCCCATCTGCCGGACCAGGCCCTCGACGCCCTTGGCGGTGTCGATGACCTTCTTGACGTCCGGCTCGTTCTCGTACATCGCGCGGATCTCGCCGGCCTCGCTGTAGCGCGGGTGCGAGGGGTTGGTGATGCCGTCGAGGTCGATGCCCTTGCCGAGGACGTCGGCGGGCATCGCCTTGGTGAGGCGGTCGCCCATGGCGTACGGGTATCCCAGCACGCGCGCGGAGTCCTTGATGGCGTTCTTCGCCTTGATCTTGCCGTAGGTGCCGATCATGGCGACCTTGTCGGCGCCGTACTTCTCGGTCACGTACCTGATCACCTCGACGCGCCTGCGCTCGTCGAAGTCGATGTCGACGTCGGGCATGGAGACGCGCTCGGGGTTCAGGAACCGCTCGAAGATCAGTCCGTGCGGGATCGGGTCGAGGTCCGTGATGCCCAGCGCGTACGCGACGATCGAGCCGGCCGCGGAGCCTCGGCCCGGACCGACCGCGATGCCCTGGCTCTTGGCCCACATGATGAAGTCGGCGACGACGAGGAAGTAGCCCGGGAACCCCATCTGGATGATGACGTCCATCTCGTACTCGACCTGCTTCTGCCGGTCCTCGGGGATGCCGCCGGGGAAGCGGCGCTCCATGCCGCGGCGGACCTCCTCCTTGAACCAGGTGACCTCGGTGTAGCCCTCGGGGATGTCGAACTTCGGCATGAGGTTCTTGGCCTCGAACATGCCCGTGGTGTCGACCTGCTCCGCGACCAGGAGGGTGTTGCGGCAGCCCTCCTGCCAGGCGTCCGAGGAGTCGATGGCGTACATCTCCTCCGTCGACTTCAGGTAGTAGCCGGTGCCGTCGAACCTGAAGCGGTCGGGGTCGGAGAGGTTCTTGCCGGTCTGGATGCACAGCAGCGCGTCGTGCGCAGCGGCCTCGTGCGCGTACGTGTAGTGCGAGTCGTTCGTCACCAGGGGCGGGATGCCGAGCTTCTTGCCGATCTCCAGCAGGCCGTCCCGCACCCGGCGCTCGATCTCGATGCCGTGGTCCATCAGCTCCAGGAAGTAGCGGTCCTTGCCGAAGATGTCCTGGTACTCGGAGGCGGCCTTCAGTGCCTCGTCGAACTGGCCCAGGCGCAGCCGGGTCTGCAGCTCGCCGGAGGGGCAGCCGGTGGAGGCGATGAGCCCCTCGGACCACTGGGAGATGGTCTCCTTGTCCATCCGGGGCCACTTCTGCAGCCAGCCCTCGGCGTACGCGTCCGAGGAGAGGCGGAAGAGGTTGTGCAGGCCGGTGGCGTTCGCCGCCCAGATCGTCTTGTGGGTGTAACCGCCCGAACCGGAGACGTCGTCCCGCTTCTGGTGCGGCTGGCCCCACTGGATCTTGCGCTTGTTGCGCCGGGACTCGGGGGCGACGTACGCCTCGATCCCGATGATCGGGGTGACCCCGGCCTTCTTCGCGGAGTGGAAGAAGTCGTACGCGCCGTGGAGGTTGCCGTGGTCGGACATGGCGATATGGGTCATGCCCATCTCATTGCACGCGTTGAACATGTCCTTCAGCCGCGCGGCACCGTCCAGCAGCGAGTACTGGGTGTGGACGTGCAGGTGCGTGAACGGCGGCTTTGACACGGTGGGCCCTCCAGGGGAAACACTCGGCGACAGGCTGGCGGACAGTTCTGGGGTCAGCGTCGAAGTCTATGCCGCGGCACCGACACTCCGCGGGCACTCCGACGTACGGTCGTGCGTTGGACACGACAGAGACGCTGTCGTCCAAGCACCGCACCAGGAGGCACCCAGCGATGTCGGTCCCGAAGCTCAGCGACGAGCGCGGCGAGGAGATCCTCGCCGTCTTCGACACCGCGTTCGGCGAGCTCCTGGCCGCCGACCCGGCCGCGTTCCGTGTGAAGTTCCGCAAGATGGCGGCCTCCGCGTTCGCGTTCTACCGGGGCACGGCGTGCCTCTTCTACCACGACCTCGACGCGGAGAACGCCGGGCGGGGCGGTGGGAAAATACTCAGTGGGCCGTTCCTGGACGAGCGCACCTCGCGCGTGTGGATCCACGGCGACCTGCACGCGGAGAACTTCGGCACGTACATGGACTCCACCGGCCGCCTGATCTTCAACGTCAACGACTTCGACGAGGCCTACGTCGGCCCCTTCACCTGGGACCTCAAGCGCTTCGCCGCCTCCGTGGCGCTCATCGGGTACGCCAAGGCGCTCAGCGACGAGCAGATCACCGACCTGGTCGAGGTGTACGCGGGCGCGTACCGCGAGCGGATCCACGCACTGGCGACGGGCGCCAAGAGCGACGAGGTGCCGCCGTTCACCCTGGACACCGCCGAGGGGCCGCTGCTGGACGCGCTGCGCGACGCCCGCGCGCTGACCCGGTTCGGGCTGCTGGACTCGATGACCGAGATCCGGGACTTCGAGCGCCGCTTCGCCGCGGGCGGCGGCTCCGTCGAGCTGGACGCCGCCACCCGCTACAAGGTGCTGGCCGCCTTCGACGGCTACCTGGAGACGCTGCCGGAGTCCTCCCTGGCCCGCCCGGACTCCTACCGCGTGAAGGACGTCGTCGGGCGGCGCGGCATCGGCATCGGATCGGCCGGTCTGCCGTCGTACAACATCCTCCTGGAGGGCAACAGCGACGCCCTGGAGAACGATGTCGTGATCTACATCAAGCAGGCCCAGACCCCGGCCGTCTCCCGGCACATCACCGACCCGGCGATCCGTGACTACTTCCAGCACGAGGGCCACCGCACGGTGATCTCCCAGCGCGCGCTCCAGGCGCACGCCGACCCGTGGCTGGGCTGGACCGAGCTGGACGGCTCGGGCCAGCTGGTCGCGGAGGTCTCGCCGTACGCGGTGGACCTGGACTGGGGCGACATAGACGACCCGGAGGAGATCGCGGCGGTCGTCGCCGACCTCGGCCGGGCGACGGCGGCGATGCACGCGGCGGCGGACGACACCTCCGGCGAGTCCCTGGTGCCGTTCTCCACCGAGCGGGCCATCGACGCGGCCATCGCGGCCGACGAGGACGGCTTCAGCGACCTGCTGGTGAGCTTCGCGCACGAGTACGGCGCACGCGCGCGTGCCGACCACCAGACCTTCGTGGACCTCTTCCGCAACGGCCGCATTCCGGGCCTGTGACGCGAGGCCTCACAGGAATCCTTTAGGGATCCCTTACGGCCCCACGTGCCAGACTCTTGCGCGCTATGGACATATCCGGGACCCCGCTACGAGCGCTCCGCGCGGCGCTGTTCACGGCACTCGTCGTGACGCTCAGCACCGCGTCGCACGTGCTGCTGTCCGGGGTCCCGCTGCCGCTGAACACGGTGGCCCTGGTCGCCGCCACCGTGTTCGCCGTCGCCTACGCACTGGCCGGACGCGAGCGCGGCTTCGGCCGGATCGCCGCCCTGCTGATCCCCCTGGAACTGGCCGCCGACACCGTCTTCACCACCGGCCAGCACGCCTGTTACGGCGCCGCGGGCGGCCCCGTCACCGGCCCGTTGCGCTCGGTCGGCCTGGACGTGCTGTGCGGTGACGGCACCCGGGTCGGCACCGCGCTGACCGCGGTGGGCGAGAAGGCCGGCACCGACCGGCTCGCCACGCTGCTCGCCCACGCCGACCCGGGCACCGCCTGGCTGCTGCTCGGCGCGCATCTGGCGGTCGGCCTGCTGGCCGCCGCCTGGCTGCGCCGCGGCGAGCGAGCGCTGGCCCAGCTGCTGCGGGCGGTCGCGGCCACCACCTTCCGGCCGCTGCTGCTGGCGGTCGCCGCCGTGACGGTACGGCCGCCCCGGTCGCCGCGCCGGCTCCCGCGCTTCGTCCGCCGTACCCCCTCCGCCCGTGAGCGGATCCTCGTGCACTCCCTGGGACGGCGTGGACCGCCGTGCTCGGCCGCTGTCGCCTGAGCACCAGCAGTCCACCCCTGTATCCCGCACACCCGATGTGTGCGCTTCCCATGGAGAGAACCCCTATGAGCAAGCGGAACAGCCAGGCCTCGAAGTCGGCGGCACGCGAGCGGCTGCGTATCGAGCGCGAGCGTGCGGCCAAGCGGGCCAAGGTCAAGCGGCAGGTCGTGGTGGCCTGTTCGGTCGTCGGTGTGCTGGCGGTGGCCGGCGGCATCGGCTACGCGGTCGTCCAGTCCAACAAGCCCGGCCACTGGGAGGCCGTGCGGGACGAGAAGGTCGTCGCCCCGGCCAACACCACCGGCACCGACGGCACCACCGTCGTCATCGGCAAGGACAGCGCCGAGAAGACCCTGAAGGTCTACGAGGACCCGCGCTGCCCGGTCTGCGCCTCCTTCGAGCAGACGGTCGGCCCGACCGTCGAGAAGGACGTCGAGGACGGCAAGTACAAGATCCAGTTCGTCGGCGGCACCTTCCTCGACGGCGACCAGCTCGGCGACGGCAAGGTCGGCAGCAACGGCGAGGGCTCCAAGAACGCGATGAGCGCCCTCGGCGCCGCGCTGAACGTCAGCGACGAGGCGTTCCTGCAGTACAAGGCGGCGCTGTACTCGGCGAAGTGGCACCCCGAGGAGTCGGACGACAAGTTCAAGGACGACGACTACCTCATCGAGATCGCCGACTCCGTCGACGCCTTGAAGGACAACACCACGTTCCGGAACGCCGTGACCAACGGCACCTACGACGCCTGGGCGCTCGCCATGTCCAAGACCTTCGACACCAACAAGGACGACGTCACCGGCACCCCGAGCCTCGTGATGGACGGCAAGAGCCTCACCACGGACCAGGGCAACCCCCCGATGACGGTGGAGGAGTTCACCACGCTGGTGGACGCGGCGCTCAAGGCCTGAACCCGCCTACCACGAGACGAAGAGCGGGCGAACTTTTACGAGTTCGCCCGCTCTCGTGCATACCGGTCAGTAACCTGATCGCTCGTGACCAGTCGATACAGATCACCCGAGTCGCTCAACACCCTTGCCCCGCGCCGCCGTACGGTCGTCAAGGCCGCGGCGGCCACCGCTGTTCTGGCCGGCCCGCTCGCCGCCGCGATACCCGCGCGCGCCGCCGCCGACACCCCCGCCTTCCTGCACGGCGTGGCCTCCGGCGACCCGCTGCCCGATGGCGTCCTGCTGTGGACCCGTGTGACCCCCACGCCCGAGGCGATACCCGGTTCCGGGCTCGGCCCGGACACCGAGGTCAGCTGGACCGTCGCCACGGACAAGGCGTTCACGCAGATCGTCGCCAAGGGGTCCACCACCGCCACGGCGGCCTCCGACCACACGGTCAAGGCGGACATCCGCGGCCTCTCCCCCGCCACCGACTACTGGTTCCGCTTCTCCGCGGGCGGCACCGATTCCCCGGCGGCGCGTACCCGCACCGCGCCGGCGGCGGACGCGGCCGTGCCCAACCTCCGCTTCGGCGTGGTCTCCTGCGCCAACTGGGAGGCCGGCCACTTCTCGGCGTACCGCCATCTCGCGGCCCGCGGCGACCTGGACGCCTGGCTGCACCTCGGCGACTACATCTACGAGTACGGCACCGGCGAGTACGGCACCCGAGACACCGTCGTACGGCCGCACGCGCCCGCGCACGAGATCCTCACGCTCGCCGACTACCGCACCCGGCACGGGCGTTACAAGACCGACCCCGACCTCCAGGCCCTGCACGCTGCCGCGCCGTGCGTGGCGATCTGGGACGACCACGAGATCGCCAACGACGCCTGGTCCGGCGGCGCCGAGAACCACACCGAGGGCGCCGAGGGCAGCTATGCCGCCCGCCGGGACGCCGCCAAGCAGGCCTACTTCGAGTGGATGCCGGTCCGCCCGGCCATCGCCGGCACCACCTACCGCCGACTGCGCTTCGGCAAGCTCGCCGACCTCTCGCTGCTGGACCTGCGCTCCTTCCGCTCGCAGCAGGCGGCCCTCGGCAACGGCTCGGTCGACGACCCGGAGCGCACCCTCACCGGACGCGCCCAGCTCGACTGGCTGAAGGCGGGCCTGAAGTCCTCCGACACCACCTGGCGCCTGGTCGGCAACTCGGTGATGGTCGCGCCGTTCGCCATCGGCTCGCTCTCCGCGGAACTCCTCAAGCCGCTCGCCGAGCTGCTCGGACTGCCGAAGGAGGGCCTCGCCCTCAACACCGACCAGTGGGACGGCTACACGGACGACCGCCGTGAACTCCTGGCCCATCTGCGCTCGAACGCCATCCGCAACACGGTGTTCCTCACCGGCGACATCCACATGGCCTGGGCCAACGACGTGCCGGTGAACGCCGGTACGTACCCGCTGTCCGCCTCGGCCGCCACGGAGTTCGTGGTCACCTCGGTGACCTCCGACAACCTCGACGACATCGTGAAGGCCCCCGAGGGCACGGTCTCCGCGCTCGCCGCGCCGCTCATCCGGGCCGCCAACCGGCATGTCCACTGGGTCGACACCGACCGCCACGGCTTCGGCGTCCTGGACCTCACCGCCGCCCGCGCGCAGATGGACTACTACGTCCTGTCCGACCGCACCAGGGCCGACGCGACGGCGTCCTGGGCCCGCTCGTACCGCACGCGCAGCGGCACGCAGAAGGTCGAGCGGACGTACGACCCCGTCTAAGGACTGGGCGGCCGGCGATCCTACTGAAGGCCCTCGAGGAAGCCGAGCGCCACCCGCCAGGTGGCCTCGGCGGCCTCGGCGTCGTAGTCCGGCAGGTCGGCATCGGTGTAGAGGTGACCGGCCCCGGCGTACCGGTAGATCTCCACGTCGGCGCCGGCTCTGCCCATCTGGAGGTACCAGGCGCTCAGCCAGTCGTCGGTCTCGAACGGGTCCGGCTCGGCGACATGCAGCTGCACCGGCAGCTCGTCCACCGAGGCGTTCGCCGCGATGTCGGAAGTGCCGTGCAGGAGCAGCAGGCCGCGCGCCTTGTCGTCGCCGAGGGCGAGGGTCTGCGCGATGGAGGCGCCGAGCGAGAACCCGGCGTAGACCAGGCCCCGCTCCGAATAGGGGGCGGCCGCCAGCACGGCCCGCTTGAGCAGTTCGTCCTTGCCGATCTCGTCCTGGAACGCCATGGCCTCCTCCACCGCATCGAACGTACGGCCCCCGAAGAGGTCCGGCGTCCACACCTCGTGCCCGGCCTCGCGCAGCCGGTCCGCGGCCCGGCCCACCGCGGGGCGCGGACCGAACGTCGAGTGAAAGAGCATGATGTTCATGAGGCCATGGTGCCAGCCGGGTACGACAGCGCCGTGTGCGGCGTCTCACCGGACCGCAGGTTCAGCACCCCTGTGATCCGGTTACGTTCGATGGCATGGAGAACGTACTCCGCCCACTGATCGTCATCGGCGGCTCGGTCCTGCTCACCCTGCTCATCGGGTGGGCCACCGACCGGCTGCTGTGCAAGGCCGACCACCGGCACCCCGAGACGCCCCTGTGGGGCCTGCTGCGCCGGGGTCGCATCCCCTACCAGCTGGTGCTGTGCACGGCACTGCTGAGAGGGGCCTTCGACTCGGCGCAGGTGCTCCAGGAGCACCGGACCGGGATCGGCCGGGTGCTGGCGCTGGTGCTGATCGGCTCGGCGGCGTGGCTGGTGATCCGGATCGCGGCGGCGATCGTCGAGACGACGTACACCCGGTACGCCCGCGTGCATCGCGATGCGGCCCGGGTCCGGCGGGTCCGGACCCAGGTGACGCTCATCACACGCGTGGTGGCGGCGATCGTCGGCGTGGTCGCGGTGGCCGCGATGCTCCTGACCTTCCCCGCGATGCGCGCGGCCGGCGCCTCCCTGCTGGCCTCGGCGGGCATCCTCGGCATCGTCGCGGGCGTGGCCGCCCAGTCGACGCTGAGCAACATGTTCGCCGGGTTCCAGATCGCCTTCGGTGACATGGTGCGCATCGGGGACACGGTGGTGGTGGACGACGAGTGGGGCACGGTCGACGAGATCACCCTGACCTTCCTCACCGTCCGCACCTGGGACGAGCGCCGCATCACGATGCCCGTCTCCTACTTCACCTCCAAGCCCTTCGAGAACTGGTCCCGGGGCGGCGCCCAGATGACCGGCATCGTCTACTGGCACCTGGACCACTCGGCGCCGGTGGAGCTGATGCGCGAGAAGCTCCGCGACATCCTGCGCGCGTGCCCCGCGTGGGACGGACGGGCCTGCGACCTGACGGTGACGGACAGCACCCCGAGCACCATCCAGGTGCGGGCGCTGGTGACGGCGAAGGACGCGGACGACATCTGGACGGTACGGGTCACGGTCCGCGAACAGATGATCAAGTGGCTGACCACGGCCTACCCGCACGCCCTCCCCCGGGTCAACACGGCGGACGCCGCACTCCCGCCGGGCCTGCCCTTCCCGACCCGCTCGACGGACGGTCACCGGGCCCGGCGTGTCCACGAACCGCCCCGGACGGGCCGCTGAGGCACCGCCGGGGGCGGGTCAGCGCAGGCTGCGTACATCCAGATGCCGCAGCACCCGGTCCACCACCTCGGGATCCGCCCCCGGCTCGCTCCGCGCCGCCAGCACCTCGTGCCTGGCGGCGCTCAGCATCTCCCCCTGGATCCGGCGCACCCGCTTCAGGCGCCGCACCCGCTGCTCGTGGGCCTCCCGCCGTTCCTCCTCGCCCATGTCCGGACTGATCCGCACGCCGATGTCGTAGGCCCGCCGCAGCATCTGCTCGGACAGTTCCTCCGGCAGTTCCTCCACCGACTCGATCTCCCGGAGCCTGCGCTTCGCCGCCTTCGCCGCCCGCACGGCCAGCGCCTTCTCGAACTCCTTCTCGCGTGCCGTGTCCGCCCGCACCCCGAGCCGCCGCACCAGCCACGGCAGGGTCAGCCCCTGCAGCACCAGGGTGCCCATGATCACCCCGAACGCGATGAACACGATCTCGTCCCGGTGGGGAAACGCGGACCCGTCCTCCACCTTCAGCGGGATCGCCAGCGCCAGCGCCACCGACGCCACTCCCCGCATCCCCGACCACCACATGACCACGGTCTCCCGCCAGCTCGTCGGGATGTCCTCGTCGTGGTCCCGCCGGGCGTGCAGCCGTTTCGTCAGCCAGGTGGCCGGCAGCAGCCACAGCAGTCGTACCAGGACGACCACGGCCACGACGGCCCCCGCCCACCCCAGCAGCTCGCCCCAGCGCCCGGAGGCCGTGCGCAGAGCGTTGTGCAGTTCGAGGCCGATCAGCCCGAAGGCCACGCCCGTGACGAGGGTGTCGACGACGTCCCAGAAGGTGTGCCCCGCGAGCCGGGTCATCACGTCGTCCGCGTCGGTGGCGTACTCGGCGAGGAACAGCGCGGCGGTGAGCACGGCCAGCACCCCGGACCCGTGCAGTTCCTCCGCCATCACGTAGGCGGCGTACGGCACCAGCAGCGACAGTCCGATCTGCAGGGTCGCGTCCCCGAGGAGGTCCAGCAGCCGGTTCGCGCCCCAGCCCAGGACGAGCCCGACGATCAGCGCGACCACGGCGGAGAGCACCAGGTCGAGCCCGGCCTCCCAGAACGAGAACGCGCCGCTGACGACGGCCGCGATGGCCACGTGGTAGAGCACGATCGCGGTGACGTCGTTGAAGAGCCCCTCGCCCTCCAGGATGGACACCAGCCGGCGCGGCAGCCCGAGCCGGCTCGCCACCGCGGTGGCGGCGACGGGATCGGGCGGCGCGACCAGCGCGCCGAGCGCGACGGCGGCGGCGACGGGCAGCCCGGGAATGATCGCGCCGGCCACGGCGGCCACGCATACGGTCGTCACGAACACCAGCGCCACGGCCAGCAGGAAGATCGGCCGCACATTGGCGGCGAACTGCCGCCAGGAGGTCCGCCGCACCGCGGCATACAGCAGCGGCGGCAGCAGCAACGGCAGGATCAGGTCGGGCGGCACCTCGACATTGGGCACGAACTCCAGCAGCGCCAGCACGATCCCGAGCAAGGTCATCAGCACCGGCGCCGGCAGGCCCAGCCGCTCCCCCACCGGGACACTCACCACGGCCCCGAGCAGCAGCACGAACAACAGGGCCAACTGATCCACGGTCAGCGCTCCGGCGAGGTCGGTGTCCACAGGGCAGACCCCCAGCCTGCCACGCCCCCGCCCCCACCAGCGCCTTCGGGCCGGTGACCTACACCGCGCGCCGCATCGCCCGGTGCGCGATCCCCGCGTCGGCGAACTCGGGCCCGTACGCCTCGTACCCCAGCCGCTCGTAGAACCCCAGCGCCTGGGTCTGCGCGTGCAGGTCCACCGCCCGGAGCCCCCGCGCGCGTGCCGCGTCCTCGATGCCCCGCACCAGCGCCGCACCGACGCCCAGCCCGCGCGCCGCCTTGGTCACCGCGAGCCGTCCGAGCGAGCCCACGGACAGGTCGTCGCCGACCTTCGCCGCGGCGGCCTCGCCGTACAGCAGGCGTCCGGCCCCGAGCGGCAGCCCGTCCGCCCGCACGGCCAGCACATGCACCGCTACGGCGTCGTAGGCGTCGTACTCCACCTCCTCGGGCACCCCTTGCTCGCCGACGAAGACCTCCCGGCGCACCGCGAAGCACGCCTCACGGTCGGCGGCCTCGGAGGCGACCCGCACGACGTAGGGCTCGGGGGTCATGCGTAGGTCTCCTCGCGCACCTTGTCCAATGCCTGCTGAAGGTCGTCAGGGTACTCGCAGGAGAACTCCGCCCACTGCCCGTCCCCGGGGTGCTCGAAGCCGAGCCGGACGGCGTGCAGCCACTGCCGGGTCAGCCCCAGGCGCTTGGCGAGGGTCGGGTCGGCGCCGTAGGTGAGGTCGCCGACGCAGGGGTGCCGGTGGGCGGCCATGTGGACGCGGATCTGGTGGGTGCGGCCGGTCTCCAGCTTCACATCGAGCAGGGAGGCCGCGCGGAACGCCTCGATGAGGTCGTAGTGCGTGACGGACGCCTTGCCGTCGGCCGTGACCGCCCACTTGTAGTCGTGGTTGGGGTGCCGGCCGATGGGCGCGTCGATGGTGCCGCTGGTCGGGTCGGGGTGGCCCTGGACCAGCGTGTGGTAGCGCTTGTCGACCGTGCGCTCCTTGAACTGGCGCTTGAGCGAGGTGTACGCGTACTCGGACTTGGCGACGACCATCAGGCCCGACGTGCCGACGTCGAGCCGGTGCACGATGCCCTGCCGCTCGGCGGCGCCGGACGTCGAGATCCGGTACCCGGCGGCGGCGAGACCGCCGATCACGGTCGGCCCGGTCCAGCCCGGTGACGGGTGCGCGGCGACGCCCACCGGCTTGACGATCACGACCACGTCATCGTCGTCGTGCACGATCTCCATGCCCTCGACCGGCTCGGCCACCACCTGCACCGGCGCGGGCGCCTGTGGCATCTCGACCTCCAGCCAGGCGCCGCCGCTCACGCGCTCGGACTTGCCGACCACCGTGCCGTCGACGAGCACCTTGCCCGCCGCGGCGAGCTCCGCGGCCTTGGTACGGGAGAAGCCGAACATGCGGGAGATGGCGGCGTCGACGCGCTCGCCCTCCAGGCCGTCCGGCACGGGCAGGGTACGGATCTCGGGAATCGTGCTCACCCGTCGAGTATGCCGGACGGGTGAGACAGTCCCGACCGCGCGCTCAGTCCTTGTGGACGGTGCCGTCCGGGTCGAGGCCCTTGAAGGACAGCAGCACGATCAGGACCCCGCCGCACACGATCGCCGAGTCCGCGAGGTTGAACACGGCGAAGTGCTTGGGCGCGATGAAGTCCACGACCGCGCCCTCGAAGACACCCGGCGAACGGAAGATCCGGTCGGTGAGATTGCCCAGCGCCCCGCCCAGCAGCAGGCCCAGCGCGATGGCCCAGGGCAGGCTGTAGAGCTTGCGGGCGAGCCGGGCGATCACCACGATCACGGCCGCCGCGATCACCGTGAAGATCACGGTGAAGGCCTCGCCGAAGCCGAACGCCGCGCCGGCGTTGCGGATCGCCTCGAACCTCAGCCAGTCCCCGATGATCTCGACGGGCTCGTGGTGCTCCAGCTTCGCCACCACGATCATCTTGCTGATCAGGTCGAGGGCGTACGCGAACGAGGCCACCGCGAACAGCACGGCGATCCGCCGCTTGCCCCGGGACCGCGCTGCGCCGCCGTCCTGCCCCTGAGCACCGGATGACTGCTCCGGCTCGGCCTCAGCCCCGTCCGGGGATTCCGGCGTACCGATGATGCGCTCCGCCTCTGCCACGTGAGTCCCTCAACCTTAGGTACCTGACTGAGGACGAGGGTACGGCACGCCCGACCGGGCCCTCAGTACCGGCGTTCCTGCTTCTGCTTGCACTCCACGCACAGCGTCGCGCGCGGGAAGGCCTGCATACGGGCCTTGCCGATCGCCTTGCCGCAGTTCTCGCACAGACCGTAGGTGCCCGAGTCCAGCCGCTCCAGGGCGCGCTCGGTCTGGGTGAGCATCTCCCGCGCGTTGGCGGCGAGCGCCAGCTGCTGCTCCCGCGTGATGTTCTTCGTGCCGGTGTCGGCCTGGTCGTCGCCGGCGCCGTCCCCCGAGTCCCGCATCAGCCCGGCGAGCGCCTGCTCGGAGGCGGTGAGCTCGTTCCTGAGCCGCTCCCCCTCGGACAGCAGCTCGGTGCGCGCCTCCTCGACCTCCTCGGGGGTCCAGGGGTCCTCACCGGGGCGCACCGCGAGCTCGCCGGACTCCGCCGCGGCGACCCGCGCCTTGGGAACGGCGGTCGTGGCCGCCGTGGCCGTGCCAGGAGTCTTCTTCGCAACCACTGTCGTGGCTCCCGTCTGCTCCGCGGCCTCGGCCGCGCCCGCCTTCTTGGCCGTACTCTTCTTCGAGCGGCCTACGGCACGCTCGTGACCTGCGACCTTCCCCCCACCGACCTCCCGCACGCCGGCCGGGCCATCCACGTTCAGCCCCGCACCCTCCCTCTCCCCAACCAACCCCTCCTCACCCCCAGCGACGCCCTCGCCGCCCGGCACCTTCTTGACCGACGCCTTCTTGGCCGGTGCTTCCTCAGCCCCGATCCCTTCAGCCACGGCCTCCTCGGCCGCGGTCTCCGTCGCTACGGCCTTCTTGGCGACCGTCTTCCTCACCGCCACCTTCTCGGCCGACGCCTCCTTGACCCGGGTCTCCCCAGCCACGACCCCCATGGCCGACGCCTCCTCGGCCCCGGCCCCCTCGGCCGCGGTCTTCTGCGCTACAGCCTTCTTGACGACCGTCTTCTTCACCGCCACCTTCTTGGCGGACACCTCCTCGGCCCGGGCCCTCTCAGCCACGGCTTCCATGGCCGAAGCCCCCTTGCCCCCGGCCTCCTCGGCCGCGGTCTTCTTCGCTACGGCCCTCGTGGCAGCCGTCTTCCTCACCGCCACCTTCTTGGCCGACGCCTCCCTGACCGGGGTCTCCTCAGCCACAGCCCTCTTTGCCGGTGCCTCATCGGCCCCGCCCCTCTCAGCCACAACCTTCTCGGCCCCGCCCCCCTCAGCCACAGCCTCCATGGCCGACGCCCCCTTGACCCCGCCCCCCTCAGCCCCGGCCACCTCGGCCGCAGCCTTCTTCGTTACAGCCTTCTTGGTGGCCACCTTCTTCGCCGCCACCTTCTTGGCCGCCGTCTTCTTCCCGGCCGTCTCCTTCAGCGCCGCCGTCCGCGCCGCCGGTCTCTCCGCCGCCCCCTCCTCGGCCGCCTGCTTCCCCGGTGCCGCCCGCGAAGCCGTCGCCCTCTTGACGGCGGTCTTCCCGGCGGCGTTCTCCTTGGCGGCACTCTTCTTGGCCGCGCTCTTCGTAGCCACGTCCTTCTTCACGGCCGTCTTCCCCGCCACGGCCCTCTTCACGGCCTTCTTCCCCGTCGCAACCTTCTTCGCGGCCGTCTTCCCCGCCACGGCCCTCTTCACGGCCTTCTTCCCCGCCCCGGCCGCGCCCTCGTCGGTGCCATCCCCCCGCACCGTCCTCACCGGCTTGAGAGCCTCCCCCGACCGCCCGGCGGACGCCCCCCGCGTGCTCTTCGTCCCGCTCACATCCTTGGCCGCACCGCCGGAGGCACCCGTGGCCCTGCCGGACGCCGACTGCTGTACGGCGGTCTTCTTCGCCACCATGGCCGCGGCCCCTTCACATATTGTGATCTTGCACGCGAATCGTGCTGGGACGATAAATCGACTTGAGTCCCGCGGCAATGGGGCACACCGCCCGATTCGCCCGCCTCGCGGATGCCGCGCGGCCGACCTGCATGCGTACTGCCCAGCTCCCCGCCGGGTAATCCGCCGGGCCGGCCGCCCCGGAACCCGAACCCGCGCACCGCGCCATTCGGGTCACCGCAGGCCACCCCCGGCCCCCACCCCGGGACGCCGGAAAACCGGTCGGCCGCTGTCCCCGCGGCGCCGTACACTGGGCGCAGCGAGAAGCGTGGATGGGGACGAGTAGCGGCGTACGCAGCCCAGAGCGACCCGGGGACGGTGGAAGCCCGGGGGCGAGCGCGACGTGAAGATCACCCCGGAGCCGCCGGAAGAACGCCCCGCAAGGGCCAGTAGACCCGGCATCGCGACCCCAATGAGGGGGCTCACCGAGGCACACCAGCCGTCGGCGGGCCAAGGAGGGTGGTACCGCGGGAGCGCGCCGAAGACGGCGCAACGACAGACGTAGCTCTCGTCCCTCCGGACGGAAGGCAGCAAGTCCGCCGGAGGAAGCCCGCTGATGACACAGCCGACGTACCGCCAGGTACCCGCCCAGGTCGACCTGCCCGCGCTCGAACACGCGGTGCTCGACTTCTGGCGCGAGCAGAAGATCTTCGCCAAGAGCCTGGAGCAGTCCGAGGGCCGCCCCGAGTGGGTGTTCTACGAGGGCCCGCCCACCGCCAACGGCATGCCCGGCGCCCACCACATCGAGGCCCGCGTCTTCAAGGACGTCTTCCCCCGCTTCCGCACCATGCGCGGCTACCACGTGGCCCGCAAGGCCGGCTGGGACTGCCACGGCCTCCCGGTGGAGCTGGCGGTCGAGAAGGAGCTCGGCTTCAGCGGCAAGAAGGACATCGAGGCGTACGGCATCGCCGAGTTCAACGCCAAGTGCCGTGACTCCGTGCTGCGCCACACCGACGCCTTCGCCGAGCTGACGACCCGCATGGGCTACTGGGTCGACCTCGAAGAGGCCTACGTCACGATGGACCCCGAGTACATCGAGTCCGTCTGGTGGTCGCTGAAGGAGATCTTCAACAAGGGCCTGCTGGTCCAGGACCACCGGGTCGCGCCCTGGTGCCCGCGCTGCGGCACCGGCCTGTCCGACCACGAACTGGCGCAGGGCTACGAGACGGTCGTCGACCCGTCCGTGTACGTCCGTTTCCCGCTCACCTCCGGTCCGCTGGCTGGCCGGGCCGCGCTCCTGGTCTGGACGACGACGCCCTGGACCCTCGTCTCCAACACCGCGGTCGCCGCCCACCCCGAGGTCACCTACGTCGTCGCGACCAACGGCGAGGAGCAGCTCGTCGTCGCCGAGCCGCTCGTCGCCAAGGCCCTCGGCGAGGGCTGGGAGACCACCGGCCAGTCCTTCACCGGCGCCGAGATGGAGCGCTGGACCTACCAACGCCCCTTCGAGCTGATCGAGTTCCCGGAGACCGACGGCGGAACCCATTACGTGGTCAACGCCGACTACGTCACCACCGAGGACGGCACGGGTCTGGTCCACCAGTCCCCCGCGTTCGGTGAGGACGACCTCAAGGTCTGCCGCTCCTACGGTCTGCCCGTGGTCAACCCCGTCCGCCCGGACGGCACCTTCGAGGAGGACGTCCCCCTGGTCGGCGGCGTCTTCTTCAAGAAGGCGGACGAAAAGCTCACCGAGGACCTGCAGCAGCGCGGCCTCCTCTTCCGGCACATCCCGTACGAGCACAGCTACCCGCACTGCTGGCGCTGCCACACCGCGCTCCTCTACTACGCGCAGCCCTCCTGGTACATCCGCACCACGGCGGTGAAGGACCGTCTCCTCCAGGAGAACGAGAACACCAACTGGTTCCCGGACACGGTCAAGCACGGCCGCTTCGGCGACTGGCTGAACAACAACATCGACTGGGCGCTGTCCCGCAACCGCTACTGGGGCACCCCGCTGCCGATCTGGCGCTGCGAGGACGACCACCTCACGGTCGTCGGCTCCCGCGCGGAGCTCACCGAGCTGACCGGCACCGACCAGTCGGCCCTCGACCCGCACCGCCCGTACATCGACGACGTCACCTTCGACTGCCCGCAGTGCGCCAAGACGGCCACGCGCGTGCCGGAGGTCATCGACGCCTGGTACGACTCGGGTTCGATGCCGTTCGCGCAGTGGGGCTACCCGTACAAGAACAAGGACCTGTTCGAGTCCCGCTACCCGGCGCAGTTCATCAGCGAGGCCATCGACCAGACCCGCGGCTGGTTCTACACGCTGATGGCGGTCGGCACCCTCGTCTTCGACAAGTCCTCCTACGAGAACGTGGTCTGCCTCGGCCACATCCTCGCCGAGGACGGCCGCAAGATGTCCAAGCACCTGGGCAACATCCTCCAGCCGATCCCGCTGATGGACCAGCACGGCGCCGACGCGGTGCGCTGGTTCATGGCGGCCGGCGGCTCCCCGTGGGCGGCCCGCCGCGTGGGCCACGGCACGATCCAGGAGGTCGTCCGCAAGACCCTCCTCACGTACTGGAACACGGTCGCCTTCCAGGCCCTGTACGCCCGTACGTCGAACTGGGCGCCCTCCGCGGCGGACCCGGCCCCCGCCGACCGCCCGGTCCTGGACCGCTGGCTGCTGTCCGAACTGCACGCTCTCACCGACCAGGTGACCCAGTCCCTGGAGGCGTACGACACCCAGCGGGCCGGCAAGCTGCTCTCGGCGTTCGTCGACGACCTGTCGAACTGGTACGTCCGCCGCTCGCGGCGCCGCTTCTGGCAGGGCGACAAGGCCGCGCTGCGCACCCTGCACGAGGTCGTCGAGACGGTCACCAAGCTGATGGCCCCGCTGACCCCGTTCATCACCGAGCGGGTCTGGCAGGACCTGATCGTCCCGGTCACCCCGGGCGCGCCCGAGTCGGTCCACCTCGCCTCCTGGCCGGAGGCGGACCTGTCCGCCATCGACCCGGAGCTGTCGAAGCAGATGGTCCTGGTCCGCCGGCTCGTGGAGCTGGGCCGTGCCACACGCGCGGAGTCGGGGGTCAAGACGCGTCAGCCGCTGCGGCGCGCGCTGATCGCGGCGACCGGCTTCGGCGCCCTCAGCCCCGAGCTGCACGCCCAGATCACCGAGGAGCTGAACGTCGAGTCGCTGGCGTCCCTCTCCGAGGTCGGCGGCAGCCTGGTGGACACGACCGCGAAGGCCAACTTCCGGGCCCTGGGCAAGCGGTTCGGCAAGCGCGTCCAGGACGTGGCGAAGGCCGTCGCGAACGCCGACGCGGCCGCGCTCTCCCTGGCCCTGCGCGAGGGCACGGCGTCGGTCGAGGTCGACGGTGAGACGATCACCCTCGCCCCGGACGAGGTGATCATCACCGAGACCCCGCGCGAGGGCTGGTCGGTGGCGTCCGACTCGGGCGCGACGGTCGCCCTGGACCTGGAGATCACCGAGGAGTTGCGCCGCGCGGGACTGGCCCGTGACGCGATCCGCCTGATCCAGGAGGCCCGCAAGAACAGCGGCCTCGACGTGGCCGACCGGATCGCCCTGCGCTGGACGGCGACGGACCCGGCGACGGTCGCGGCCCTGTCGGAGCACGCGGACCTCATCGCCGACGAGGTCCTGTCGACGGACTTCGCCCAGGGCGAGGCGGACGCCGGCTACGGCTCCCCCTTCACCGACGAGGGGCTGTCCCTGACGTTCCGCCTGCGCAAGGCGTAACCGGCACGAGAAGGGCCCTGTCTCCCGAGCGGAGGCCGGGCCCTTCTCTGCACCTCACCGCCTCAGCCGTCAACGCGAGTAAAAGGGGCGAGCCCCGGACCGGAGTCCGGGGCTCGCCCCTTTGAACGCTGCCGACGCCTGAGGCGTACTACTGGCCGTCAGTTGTCGTCCTCGTCGATCAGGAACCCGCGCATCGGCGAGGGAGCCTGACCCATCGGGGACGGGCCCTGCGGACGGACCGGAGCCATCGGCTGGGTCATCGCGGGCGACATCTGCTGCTGGCTGCCGTAGGACGGGCCGGCCTGGCCGGGGCCGCCGCCCATGCCCTGGTTGCCGCCATAGGACGGGGCGCTCGCACCGGCGGGAGCCATCGACGGCGCCGGGGACGGCGGCAGCGAGGCGGTGGCCGGGGTGCGCGGCGGGGCCAGCGAGTCGTCGGCCTGGGTCTCCAGCTGACGCAGCTGCGACTCCAGGTAGGACTTCAGCCGGGTGCGGTACTCGCGCTCGAAGCCGCGCAGGTCCTCGACCTTGCGCTCCAGCGTGGCGCGAGCGGACTCCAGGGAGCCCATCGCGACGCGGTGCTTCTCCTGCGCGTCCCGCTCCAGGGCGTCGGCCTTGGCACGGGCGTCACGCTCGAGACCCTCGGCACGCGAACGCGCCTCGCCGACGATCTTGTTGGCCTCGGAACGGGCCTCGGCGATCGCCTGGTCGGCGGTCTGCTGGGCCAGCGAGAGGACACGGGCGGCGCTGTCGCCGCCGGGGCCCTGACCGGGGCCGCCCATCGGACCGCCCATGGGGCCGCCCATCGGACCGCCCATGTGCTGCTGCATCGAGGGCTGGCCCATGGGACCGGGACCCTGGCCCATCGGACCGGGACCCTGCGGGCCACCCTGTCCGCCGGGACCGGCGGGCAGCTGCGGGGCACCGCTCGGCAGCTGGGGCGGGCCGCCCATGGGGCCGCCCATCTGCTGCTGCGGCGGGCCCGATATGCCGGCCGGCACCGGGGCGCCCGGGCCGCGCATGCCCTGCTGCGGCATACCGCCCTGCTGGGGCATACCCTGCTGCTGCATGCCACCCTGCTGCTGCATACCGCCCTGCTGCTGCATGCCACCTTGCTGGGGCATACCCTGCTGCTGGTCCTGCGGCTCCGGGGGCTTGCGCATGTTCTGCTGGTTCTGGGCAGCAGCGCGCGTGGCCGCGGCCAGCTTGGCGCGCAGGTCCTCGTTCTCGCGGAGCAGGCGGGTCAGTTCGGCTTCGACCTCGTCGAGGAAGGCATCGACCTCGTCCTCGTCATAGCCTTCTCGGAGGCGGACGGTCGTGAACTGCTTGTTCCGCACGTCCTCGGGGGTCAACGGCATCTCTTCACCTCAACGTAGTCGTCGGCATTCGGCAAGACGGTAGTTCACATCGCTCACAGCCGGCTCACGATCGAGATCAGGATGTAGACGATGATCATCAGTACGAAGAAGGACAGGTCGAGCGCCACGCCCCCGAGACGCAGCGGCGGAATGAACCGCCGCAGAAGCTTGAGCGGTGGATCAGTGACAGTGTAGGTGGCCTCCAGAACGACCACCATCGCCTTGCCGGGTTGCCACGAGCGGGCGAACTGGAAGACATAGTCCATGACCAACCGGAAGATCAGCACGATGAGGAAGCACATCAGCGCGATATAGACGACATCCAGGACCACGCTCATGACCCTTGCTTCCCTCTCCCCATGTTCCGTGCTGCTGCGGTACTGCGTTGTGTTGCTCTGTACTGCTGATCCGGTTGTGCGTCTCAGCTCTGGTTGAAGAACCCGCCCTCTGCGATACGGGCCTTGTCCTCCGCCGTGACATCGACGTTAGCAGGCGACAACAGGAACACCTTCTGCGTCACCCGCTCGATGCTGCCGTGAAGACCAAACACCAAACCGGCCGCAAAGTCGACAAGTCGCTTCGCGTCTGTGTCATCCATCTCAGTCAGATTCATGATCACCGGGGTGCCCTCACGGAAGTGTTCCCCGATGGTACGGGCCTCGTTGTAGGTCCGCGGGTGAAGCGTGGTGATCCGGTACGGCTCTCGTTCCGACACGACCTTGGGCATGATCACCGGCGCGTTCTTCTCCAGGCTCTGGCGTTCTTGTGTGATGGATGCCACGGGCGCGATACGCGCGGGGCGCCCGGATTCCGCGCCCAGCGAAGCGGCGTGGGACACCGGTTCGCGCTGCACGGACGGCTGCACCACTCGTACCGATTCGTCCCTTTGGGACTGATGTGAACCGTGCGACTGGTGCGACGGCTCGTGCCGTCGGTGGTCCCGCTCGGGCTCAGGGTCGAGTTCGGGTTCGAAGTCGTCGTCGGGATCAAAACCGCGGCCGTCGTACCCATCGTCCTCCACGAGGCCGAGGTAGACCGCCATCTTGCGCATCGCGCCGGCCATTCTCTGAGTCCTCCGCTCTGTGGTGGATCGGCTGACGACTGCCAAGTGCCCGCGATCCACGAGGTCGTTCCGCCCGCTGTTCAGCGGTAATGACCATATTTTCTGCTGTGGTCCGACTTCCTGGCGACGTTACCCGAGCCTCGGGCGGACTCCGAGTACCGCGGTACCGACGCGCACATGTGTCGCTCCGGCCGCCACGGCCTGTTCGAGGTCCGCACTCATACCTGCCGAGACCATGTTCGCAGCCGGATGAGCTCGGCGCAGGTCGGTCGACAAATCCATCAACCGCTCGAACGCCGCCCGTTCACGTCCCGCGTACTCCCCGGTCAAGGGTGCGACCGTCATCAGTCCGTCGACCCGCAGCCCCGGCGCCCCGGCGATCAGGTCGGCCAACTCCGCGATGCCGCCCGGCGCCACCCCGCCCCGCTCCCCCCGCTCACGCTCACCGGCGTCGAGCGCGACCTGGATGAGACAGCCCACCTCGCGCTCCGCCCGTACCGCCTCCTTCGAGAGGGCCGTCACCAGCTTGGAACGGTCGACGGACTGCACGAGATCCGCGTAACCGACCACCGATCGCACCTTGTTGGTCTGCAACTGCCCCACGAAATGCCAAGTAAGCGGCAGTTCCGAGCATTCGGCGGCCTTCGGTGCCGCGTCCTGGTCCTTGTTCTCGGCGACATGGCGCACACCGAGCTGCGACAGGATCCGCACATCGCTCGCGGGGTAGGTCTTGGTGACCACGATCAGGGTCACCTCCTCGCGCTTGCGCCCGGCGGCCACGCACGCCGCGGCGATGCGCTCCTCCACCTTCGCCAGATTCCCGGCGAGTTCGTCCCTGCGTTCCGTCATGCCCATCAGTCCAGCCAGACATAGCCCGCGAGCCGGCCCGTGGTCCGGTCGCGGCGGTACGAGAAGTGGTCGCCCGACTCACGCGTGCACACCGGCGACCGCTCCCGGTCGCGCACCCCAAGCCGTTCGAGCTGCGCGTGCACCCCGGCGGTCACATCGACCGCGGGCGTACCCCAGCTCGTCTCGGCATGCGCCGCCGGTTCGACGGCGGCGACCTCGGCGCGCATCTCCTCCGGCACCTCGTAGCACCGGCCGCAGACGGCGGGCCCGGTGCGGGCGACGATCCGGGACGGCTCGGCGCCCAGTTCCGCCATCGCGCGCAGCGCGGCGGGGACGACTCCGGCGATCATGCCGGGCCGGCCCGCGTGGGCCGCCGCGACCACCTTGGCGACGGGGTCGGCGAGCAGCACCGGGGTGCAGTCGGCGGTGAGAACGGCGAGGGCCAGACCCCGCTCGGCGGTGACGATCGCGTCGACCTCCGGCACCGGCCGGTCCTCCCAGGGCCGGTCGACCACCACGACGTCGTTGCCGTGCACCTGGTTCATCCAGACGACCCGGCCCGCGTCGAGCCCGAGCGACTTGGCCGCCAGCTCGCGATTGGTCCGTACGGCGCCGGGGTCGTCGCCGACCGCCCCGCCGAGGTTGAGCTCCTCGTACGGAACGGCGCTCACCCCGCCCCACCTGTCGGTGAAGGCGAAGTGCGCGCCGCTCACGGTGTCGCGCTGTCCTATCACTTCAGGAAGTCCGGCACATCCAGCTCCTCGGCCGCGCTGTCCGAGTAGGACCGGGACGGCGGGACCGGCGGGGCGGCCGGGAGGTCGGCGGCCGGCTCGGGAGCGGGCGCCGGCTCCTCCTTCGGCGTGACGCTGCCGAGCGAGCCGAAGGACGGACGGCTCTCGGTCTGCCGTACTGGAGTGGGCTCCTCGCGCTTGGCCGAGGACGAGCCGAGGACGGTGTCCCGCTTGGAGGGCGGCTGGCCGCCGTCGAAGCCGGCCGCGATCACGGTGACCCGGACCTCGTCGCCGAGGGCGTCGTCGATCACCGCGCCGAAGATGATGTTGGCCTCGGGGTGGGCGGCCTCGCTGACCAGCTGGGCGGCCTCGTTGATCTCGAACAGACCGAGGTCGGAACCGCCGGAGATGGAGAGCAGCACACCCCGGGCGCCGTCGATGGACGCCTCCAGCAGCGGCGAGGAGATCGCCATCTCGGCCGCGGCCACCGCGCGGTCGTCGCCGCGGGCCGAGCCGATGCCCATGAGGGCCGAACCGGCCTCGGACATGACCGACTTGACGTCGGCGAAGTCGAGGTTGATCAGACCGGGCGTGGTGATGAGGTCGGTGATGCCCTGGACACCGGAGAGCAGGACCTGGTCGGCCGACTTGAAGGCGTCGAGCACCGAGACCTGGCGGTCCGAGATGGACAGCAGCCGGTCGTTCGGGATGACGATGAGGGTGTCGACCTCTTCGCGGAGCTCGGCGATGCCGTCCTCGGCCTGGTTCGCGCGGCGCCGTCCCTCGAAGGTGAACGGGCGCGTGACCACGCCGATGGTGAGGGCGCCGAGCGAGCGGGCGATGTTGGCCACGACGGGCGCGCCGCCGGTGCCGGTGCCGCCGCCTTCACCGGCCGTCACGAAGACCATGTCGGCCCCCTTGAGGACCTCCTCGATCTCCTCGCGGTGGTCCTCGGCGGCCTTGCGGCCGACGGCCGGGTTGGCTCCGGCGCCGAGTCCGCGGGTGAGTTCACGGCCGACGTCGAGCTTGACGTCGGCGTCGCTCATCAACAGCGCCTGTGCGTCAGTGTTGATGGCGATGAACTCGACGCCCTTGAGACCGACCTCGATCATCCGGTTGATGGCATTGACACCACCGCCGCCGACACCGATGACTTTGATGACTGCGAGGTAGTTCTGCGGTGCTGCCACGTCGAAGGCCTCTCGCCTCGAGTTACGTGTCGCCGCTTCGCGGTTGCCCGCGATCCGACGACTGATGCCGAATGGGACGGTCCGTATCGCCGACCCGAACCCTAACGTTGAAGTTTAGGGTTACCAGTGTGTCCGTTCCTTGAAGTCTTCTGAACAGGACACTAAGTCGACAAGTGGCGCCCGTTCAACGAACACGCCGAACCTCCCGTTTTTCTTTTCACCCTATGTGATCAGCCGTAGCAGTGCCCAACCAGGGTGCTGGCCTGCGCTGATGTGCGTCAACTCCCTGATGACGCAGGGGCGGTGGGAACCCCCACATCGAAGTGCCGCGCATCCGGCGAGGCTTTCATCAGAGCCAGGAGTGTGCGAGCCTTCGCCCCGCCCTTCTCGGCGCTGCCCCAGTCGACGGTCCGTCCGTCGGCCAACTCCAGCGAGATGTCGTCGTAGGAACGGACCTTGAGGGTCCGGGTGTCCCGCGCGACGGTGGCCGGAACGGCGCCGGCGACCCGCACCGCCTCGTGCACGAGCCGGCCCTCCCCGAAGCGGCGCAGGCTGGCCGCGGAGGAACTGGACGGGGAGAGCGCCAATTCCAGTGCGGGAACGTCTTTCGGGGCTTCAGAAACTGTGGCGAAGCGGACACCTTTCTTGTCCACTTCGATGAAGTTCTTGCCCTTTCGCACAATCAGAACCGGGGTCCGCTCGGTCACTTCCAGCCCGATTCCATGCGGCCAGGAACGGCCCACGTCGACCGTGTCGATGCGCGGCAGTTTCCGCTTCAGCCGGGCCTCGATGGCGTCGGTGTCGACGGAGGCCAACGGCGATCCGGCCGGGACGTCGGCGGCCTCGCGCACCTGCGCGGGCGTCAGCACCCGGGTCCCCGACACGCTCACCCGCTCCACGCGCAGCCAACTCGACCCGTACAACACCCAGGCGCCGCCCGCCCCGAACAGCACGAGCGCGACGGCCAGGACGATGATCGTACGAAGCCGATGGGGCCGCACCCGCCGGGCGGGAGGCGGGCCGGACGACTCCTGCTGACGTTCCCCGCGTTCGGCGGTCGTCGATCCGGCCACGCTTCCTGCCCTCCGTCATACGGTCCTAGCGTCGGTGCGAGGCGATCGCCTCGTACACCATGCCGACGAGCAGGTCGTCGGCGTCCCGGCGGCCGAACTCACCGGCGGCGCGGGACATCTCGTACAGCCGGTGCGGGTCGGCGAGCACGGGCAGCACGTTGTGCTGCACCCACTCGGGCGTGAGTTCCGCGTCGTCGACCAGCAGGCCGCCGCCGGCCTTGACCACCGGCTGGGCGTTCAGCCGCTGTTCGCCGTTGCCGATGGGCAGCGGGACATAGGCGGCCGGGAGCCCGACGGCGGAGAGTTCGGCGACGGTCATCGCGCCCGCGCGGCAGAGCATCATGTCGGCCGCCGCGTACGCGAGGTCCATCCGGTCCAGGTAACTTACCGGGATGTACGGGGGCATTCCCGGCATCTGGTGCACCTGCGGCAGTTCGTTCTTCGGGCCGACCGCGTGCAGGATCTGGATCCCGGCCTGCTGCAGCCAGGGCGCGACCTGCTGGACGACCTCGTTCAGCCGCCGGGCGCCCTGGGAGCCGCCGGTGACCAGCAGGGTCGGCAGGTTCGGGTCGAGCCCGAAGGCGGCGCGGGCCTCGGGGCGTACCGCGGCCCGGTCCAGGGTGGCGATGGAGCGGCGCAGCGGGATGCCGATGTAGCGGGCGCCGCGCAGCTTGCTGTCCGGGGTGGAGACGGCGACCTGGGCGGCGTACCGCGAGCCGATCTTGTTGGCCAGGCCCGGCCGGGCGTTCGCCTCGTGGATGACGATCGGCACGCCGAGGCGCTTGGCGGCGAGGTAACCGGGCAGCGCCACATAGCCGCCGAAGCCGACGACGCAGTCCGCCTTGGTGCGCTCCAGGATCTGCTCGGCGGCCTTGATCGTGCCGCGCAGCCGGCCCGGGACGGTGATCAGCTCGGGGGTCGGCTTGCGCGGCAGCGGTACGGCCGGGATCAGCGCCAGCTCGTAACCGCGCTGTGGGACGAGCTGGGTCTCCAGACCGCGCTCCGTGCCCAGGGCCGTGATCCCCACGGTCGGGTCCTGCCTGCGCAGGGCGTCCGCGAGGGCGAGCGCGGGCTCGATGTGGCCCGCGGTTCCTCCGCCGGCGAGTACGACATGCACCGAAATTCACCGCTCTCCGGACGAACGCGCCGCCGAGGCGCGCCGTCGCATCGTGTTCCATCTCCGGGGCTCCCTGATCGCAGCCGAGCCCCCGGCACCCCGCTTTCTACCAAAGCGGGGTTGCCGCATCGAAAGCGCCGCCCGCGCAGCGGGCTCGTCGCGTGCGAAGGCGATCAGCAGCCCGATGGCGAACATGGTCGGCAGCAGGGCGGATCCTCCGTAGGAGAACAGCGGGAGAGGGACACCGGCGATCGGCAGCAGACCGAGCACCGCACCGATGTTGATCACCGCCTGAGCGGTGATCCAGGTGGTCACGCCTCCCGCGGCATACCTGACGAAGGGGTCCTCCGTGCGTCCGGCCACGCGGATACCCGCATAGCCTAGAGCCGCGAAGAGGGCGAGCACCGACAGCGTCCCCGCCAGGCCCAGTTCCTCACCGGTGACGGCGAAGATGAAGTCGGTGTGGGCTTCGGGGAGTTGACCCCATTTCTCCACACTCGCACCGAGCCCGGATCCGAAGATCCCGCCGGACGCGAGCGCGTAGATGCCGTGCACCGCCTGCCAGCAGCTGTCCCCCGGCCCCGGGTCGGTGGCGCCGATGCACTGCAGGCGGGCCATCCGGTTGGGGCTGGTCTTGATGAGGATCAGGCCCAGCAGACCGGCGATCGACAGCACCCCCACGAACAGCCGGGTGGGCGCTCCGGCCAGCCACAGCAGCCCGAACAGGATCGCCGTCAGGATGATCGCCGTACCCATGTCGCCGCCGAGCATGATCAGACCGAGCAGCATGAAGGCGACCGGGACCAGCGGCACCAGCATGTGCTTCCACTGGGTCAGCAGCTTCTTGTCCTGTTTGCGGGCCAGCAGATCGGCGCCCCACAGCACCAGGGCGAGCTTGCCGAACTCGCTGGGCTGGAGCAGGAAGGGGCCGCCGACGGAGATCCAGTTCTGGTTGCCGTTGACCGAGACTCCTATCCCCGGCACCTGCACCAGGGCCATCAGGAACACGGCGCCCGCGATGATCGGGTAGGCCAGCGCCCGGTGCAGCTTGACCGGCATCCGGGAGGCCGCGAACAGCAGCCCGGCGCCGATGAGCGCGGCCAGCAGCTGCTTGCGGAAGAAGTACGAGCCGGGCAGCGACATCTGGAGCGCCTTGATCTGGGAGGCCGAGTAGACCATCACCAGACCCAGCACGGTGATCAGCAGACTGCCGCCGAGGATCAGGTAGTACGCCGTCAGCGGCCGGTCCCAGGCCTTCCTGGCACGCGTGGAGAGCCGCAGGAAGGGGTTCTCGCGCGGGAGCCGGGGAGCGGCGGGGCCCCGGACGGCTCGCTGGGCCGGCGGACGGCCCGTACGGCTACTGGACATCACCGGCTCCTCGCCCGCACCCACCGAACCCGAGCCACATCCGAGTCACCGTCCCTCCAAGGGTCCCGAAGCACCCTAGGTTGCCGAGACCCCGCCGTCAGGCGTCGGCTCCGAGTTCGCGGACGGCCTCCGCGAACGCGTCACCGCGCTTGTTGTAGTTGGCGAACATGTCCATCGAGGCGCAGGCCGGGGCCAGCAGCACCGTGTCGCCCGCGGTCGCGAGCCGCCGGGCCTCCTGGACAGCCGCGAGCATCGCCCCAGTGTCGGTCCGGTCGAGGTCCACGACCGGGACTTCCGGGGCGTGTCGCGCGAGGGCTTCGCGGATCAGCGCCCGGTCGGCGCCGATCAGGACGACCCCGCGGAGCCGCCCCGCCGACTTGGTGACCAGCTCGTCGAAGGTGGCGCCCTTCGCGAGGCCGCCCGCGATCCACACGATCGACTCGTACGCCGCCAACGAGGCTTCCGCGGCGTGGGTGTTGGTGGCCTTGGAGTCGTCGATGTACGCGACGCCGTCCACGTCCGCCACGTGCGCGATGCGGTGGGCGTCCGGGGTGAAGGCCCGCAGGCCGTCGCGTACGGCCTTGGCGGGCACGCCGAAGGCGCGCGCGAGGGCCGCCGCCGCAAGGGCGTTGGCGATGTTGTGCGGGGCCGGCGGGGTGACGTCGGAGACCTCGGCGAGCTCCTGGGCGTTCTTCTGCCGGTCCTCCACGAAGGCGCGGTCGACCAGGATGCCTTCGACGACGCCGAGTTGGGACGGGCCCGGGGTGCCGAGGGTGAAGCCGATGGCCCGGCAGCCCTCCTCCACGTCCGCCTCGCGCACCAGGTCCTCGGTCGCCTTGTCGGCGGCGTTGTAGACACAGGCGACGCGATTGCCCTCGTAGATGCGCCCCTTGTCGGCGGCGTACGCCTCCATGGAGCCGTGCCAGTCGAGGTGGTCCGGGGCGAGGTTCAGCACGGCGGCCGAGTGGGCGCGCAGGGAGGGCGCCCAGTGGAGCTGGTAGCTGGACAGCTCCACGGCGAGGACGTCGTACTCCTCGTCGCCGAGCACCGCGTCCAGCAGGGAGACGCCGATGTTGCCGACGGCGGCCGTGCGCAGGCCGGCCGCCGTCAGGATCGAGGCGAGCATCTGGACCGTCGTGGTCTTGCCGTTGGTGCCGGTGACCGCGAGCCAGGGCGCGGCGTCGGGGCCGCGCAGCCGCCAGGCGAGTTCGACGTCGCCCCACACCGGGACGCCCGCCGCGGCGGCCGCCGCGAACAGCGGCTTGTCCGGCTTCCAGCCGGGGGCGGTGACGATGAGTTCGGTGCCCTCGGGCAGGGTCGCGCCGTCGCCGAGGCGGACCGTGACGCCCAGCGCGGCCAGTTCCGCGGCCTGTTCACGCGCGCGTGCGTCGTCGCCGTCGTTGACGACGGTGACCCGCGCGCCCAGACCGTGCAGCACCTTGGCCGCCGGGATGCCGGAGACGCCGAGCCCGGCGACGGTGACGTGCTTGCCCTGCCAGTCGAAGGACTCCGAGGAGGTCACTTTTCTGCTGCCCATCCCGCGTAGAAGAGACCCAGGCCGACGATCACACAGATGCCCTGGATGATCCAGAAACGGACCACCACGAGCACCTCGGACCAGCCCTTGAGCTCGAAGTGGTGCTGGAGTGGCGCCATCCGGAAGACCCGCTTGCCGGTGAGCCGGAAGGAGCCGACCTGGATGACCACCGACATGGTGATCAGCACGAACAGGCCGCCGAGGATGGCGAGCAGCAGCTCGGTGCGGGAGCAGATGGCGAGACCGGCGAGCACACCGCCGAGCGCCAGCGAACCGGTGTCCCCCATGAAGATCTTGGCCGGCGAGGTGTTCCACCACAGGAAGCCCAGGCAGGCGCCCATCAGCGCGGCGGAGACCACGGCGAGGTCGAGCGGGTCGCGGACCTCGTAACAGGCGCCGGGGTTGGTGAGCGTGTTCGCGTTGGCGCAGGACTCCTGGTACTGCCAGACACCGATGAACGTGTAGGCGCCGAAGACCAGCACGGAGGCGCCGGTGGCCAGTCCGTCCAGACCGTCGGTGAGGTTCACGCCGTTCGACATCGCGAGGATCATGAACAGCGCCCACACCACGAACAGCACCGGACCGATCGTCCAGCCGAAGTCCGTGATGAACGAAAGCTTCGTGGAGGCCGGGGTGTTGCCGCGGGCGTCGGCGAACTGCAGCGAGAGCACCGCGAAGGCGATACCGCCGAGCAGCTGCCCGGCCATCTTCGCCTTGGCCCGCAGACCCAGCGACCGCCGCTTGACGATCTTGATGTAGTCGTCCAGGAAGCCGACCAGACCCATGCCGACCATCAGGCCGAGCACCAGCACGCCGGAGTAGGTCGGCGGCTTGCCCGTGATGAGCTTCGACAGGAAGTACGCCGCGACCGTGGCCAGGATGAAGGCGATACCGCCCATGGTCGGCGTACCGCGCTTGCTGCCGTGCGTGCGCGGGCCGTCGTCCCGGATGTACTGGCCGTAGCCCTTACGGGCGAGGAGTTTGATCAGCAGCGGGGTGCCGATCAGCGTCAGGAAGAGGCCAATGACTCCTGCGAACAGGATCTGCTTCATCATCGGGCGGAAACCTCACCCTCGGCACCGGTCTCGGCGAGCGCCTGCGCCACGCTCTCGAGGCCGACCGACCGGGACGCCTTCACGAGTACGACGTCCCCTGGGCGCAACTCGCTGCGCAACAGGTCGACCGCCGCCTGTGCGTCGGACACGTGCACCGACTCCTCACCCCACGAACCCTCGTTATATGCGCCCAGTTGCAGCCAGGACGCTTCCCTGCCCCCGACCGCGACGAGCTTGCTGACGTTGAGCCGGACGGCGAGCCGTCCGACCGCGTCGTGCTCGGCGAGCGCCTCGTCCCCGAGCTCGGCCATCTTGCCGAGCACCGCCCACGTACGACGCCCCTTGCCCATCGCCGCGAGCGCGCGCAGGGCGGCTCGCATGGACTCGGGGTTCGCGTTGTAGGCGTCGTTGACGATCGTCACGCCGTCCGGGCGCTCGGTGACCTCCATCCGCCAGCGGGAGAGGGAGCCCGCCTCGGAGAGCGCGGTGGCGATCTCTTCCGCGGACATGCCCAGCTCGTGGGCGACGGCGGCCGCGGCGAGCGCGTTCGACACGTGGTGCTCACCGTACAGGCGCATGGTCACTTCGCTTGCACCGGAGGGTGTGCGAAGCAGGAAGGCGGGCCGTCCGCTGTCCGTGACTCGCACGTTCTCGGCGCGTACGTCCGCTTCGTCGCACTCTCCGAAAAGGAGCACCTTCGCCTGCGTACGGGAGGCCATGGCCCGTACCAAGGGGTCGTCCGCGTTGAGGATCGCGGTGCCGCCGTCCGCCGCCGGCGGCAGTGCCTCCACCAGTTCGCCCTTGGCCACGGCGATCTGCTCGCGGCCGCCGAACTCGCCGATGTGGGCGCTGCCGACGTTGAGCACGAGGCCGATCTTCGGGGGCGTCAGCTGGGCGAGGTAGCGGATGTGGCCGATGCCCCGGGCGCCCATCTCCAGGACCAGGAAGCGGGTTTCCTCGGTGGCGGACAGGGCGGTCAGCGGCAGCCCGATCTCGTTGTTGAGCGAGCCGGGCGTGAACACCGTGGGCGCCTTGCGCCGGAGCACCTGGGCGATCAGGTCCTTGGTGCTGGTCTTGCCCGCGGACCCGGTGAGGGCGACCAGGGTGGCGCCGAGCCGCCGTACGACGTGCCGGGCGAGGGCGCCGAGGGCGCTCTGGACGTCGTCCACGACGATCGCGGGCACGCCGACGGGCCGGGAGGCCAGCACGGCCGCCGCGCCCGCCTCGACGACCTGGGCCGCGAAGTCGTGGCCGTCGACCCGCTCGCCGACGAAGGCGACGAAGAGGCTGCCGGGCTCCACCTCACGGGAGTCCCGGACGACCGGTCCGGTCACCAGTACCGACGGATCCGGTATGTCGTACGTCTGCCCGCCGACGACTTCTGCGATCTCGGCGAGAGAGAGGGCGATCACAAGTTCATCCCTGGGTCTGCTGGATAGCTTCGCGAAGCACCTGGCGGTCGTCGAAGGGACGCACCACCCCGGCGATGTCCTGGCCCTGCTCGTGGCCCTTGCCCGCGATCAGCACGGTGTCCCCGGGCCGGGCCCGGGCGACGGCGGCGGCGATGGCGGCGGCCCGGTCCTCGAAGACCTGGACCTCGCCGCGCTGGTGGGAGGGCACGGACGCCGCACCCTGCAGCATGGTCGCGAGGATCGCGAGGGGGTCCTCGGAGCGGGGGTTGTCAGAAGTCAGTACGGCGGTGTCGGCGAGGCGGGCCGCGGCGGCGCCCATCGGCGCCCGCTTGGTCCGGTCCCGGTCGCCGCCGCAGCCGAGCACGATGTGCAGGCGACCGCTCGTCACTTTGCGCAGGGCCCGCAGCACGGATTCGACCGCGTCGGTCTTGTGGGCGTAGTCGACGACCGCGAGATAGGGCTGGCCCGCGTCCACCCGCTCCAGCCGGCCGGGCACGCCGGGGACGGCGGAGATGCCGTCGGCGGCGGCCTGCGGGTCGAGGCCGGCGACGGCCAGGGCGGCGATCGAGGCGAGGGTGTTGGCCACGTTGAACGGGCCGGCCAGCGGCGAACGGGCGTTGATCCGCTCGCCCTTCGGGCCGATCACCGTGAACGTCGAGTCCATCGGCCCGACCTGGACGTCCTCGGCGCGCCAGTCGGCGTCGGGGTGGCCCTCGGCGGAGAAGGTGACGACGGGGACCGTGGCTTCCTTGGCGAGCCGGCGGCCGTACTCGTCGTCGAGGTTGACGACCCCGAGCCGGCTGCGCCGCGGTGTGAACAACTGCGCCTTGGCCCGGAAGTAGTCCTCCATGTCGGAGTGGAACTCCATGTGTTCCGGGCTGAGGTTGGTGAAGACGGCGATGTCGAAGACGCAGCCGTCGACCCGGCCGAGGACCAGCGCGTGGCTGGAGACCTCCATGGCGACCGCCTCGACACCGCGTTCGCGCATCACGGCGAAGAGGGCCTGGAGGTCGGTGGCTTCGGGGGTGGTGCGCTCGGACTTGATGCGCTCGTCACCGATGCGCATCTCGACCGTGCCGATCAGGCCGGTGGACCTGGCGGTCTTCAGGCCGCCCTCGACGAGGTAGGCGGTGGTGGTCTTGCCGGAGGTGCCGGTGATGCCGATCTGGAGCAGATCGCGGCCGGGGTGGCCGTAGATCGTGGCCGCCAGTTCGCCCATCCGGCCGCGCGGGTCGTCCACGACCAGCACGGGCAGGCCGGTGGCGGCGGCGCGTTCGGCGCCGGTCGGATCGGTGAGGACGGCGACCGCGCCGAGGCCCGCGGCCTGGGTGACGAAGTCGGCGCCGTGCAGCCGGGCGCCCGGCAGAGCGGCGTACAGGTCGCCGGGGCGGACGGCGCGCGAGTCATGGGTGATGCCCGTGACCTCCGCGTCCTGACCCGGCCGCGCGGCACCCATCTGGTCGGCGAGTTCCGCGAGGGGTGCGGCGGAGACCTGGACCGGCCTGGGCGGCCCGGGATATGTCACGGGTGCGCCCTTCTGGGTGATTTGGGACTGATCAGCGTGTGGCACGGCGGTGAGCGTACCGGGCCCACCCGCCTCGGAGCGAAGCGAGGCGGCGGAGGGTCCGTGGTTCCCGGGATCGGGGGTGATCGTTGTCACGAGGTGGTTCCTGGCTGCTCGGGGCTGATCAGGGCGTGAAGGTGACCGGGAGCTTGGCGGCCGGGGCTCCGGTCGGCGGGACCTGGAGGGTCTTCAGGGCGAACTCCATGACCTGCTTGTAGACGGGCCCGCAGATCTGGCCGCCGAAGTAGTTGCCCTCGGTGGCGTTCTGGATGGCGCAGTAGACGGTGATCCGCGGCTTGTCGGCGGGGGCGAATCCGGCGAACGACGAGGTGTAGCCGCGGTACTTGCCGGTGGCCGGATCCACACGGTTGGCCGTACCGGTCTTGCCGGCGACCCGGTAGCCGGCGATGCGGGCCTTGGTGCCCGTGCCCTCCCGGTCGTCCACCACCGACTCCAGCATCCGGGCGAGCGTCTTCGCGGTTCTGGCACTGACCACCCGGGTCTTCTCGGGCTTCTGGGCGGGAGTGAAGCGTCCGTCGGCCCCCTTGGTGCCGCGCACCAGGGTGGGCTCGACGCGTACGCCGCCGTTGGCGATGGTCGAGTAGACGGAGGCCGCCTGCATCGCGTTGATGGAGACACCCTGGCCGAAAGGAATCGTGTACTGCTGCGAGGTCGACCACTGGTCCGGCGGGGCGAGGATGCCCTTGGTCTCGCCGGGGAAGCCGAGCCCGGTGTAGCTGCCGAGGCCGAACTTGCGCAGGTAGGAGTAGAGGACCTTGTTGGACTGCGGCTGCGTCTTGCCGAGCTGTCCGGTGGCCAGGATGGTGCCGATGTTGCTGGACTTGGCGAGCACGCCGTTGAGCGTGAGGTACCAGGTCTCGTGGTCGATGTCGTCCTTGAAGAGCCGGTCGCCGCGGTGCAGCCGGTTGGGCACCACGACATGCGTGGCCGGGGTGGCGACGCCCTCCTCCAGCACGGCGGCCATCGACATCACCTTGGCCGTGGAGCCGGGCTCGTAGGCGTCCTCCAGGCTCCAGTTGTGCAGGGAGGCCCCGTCGGCCTGGGAAAGGTCGTTGGGGTCGAAGCCGGGTGAGTTGGCCATGGCGAGGATCTCGCCGGTCCTGGTGTCCTGGACGATCACATAGCCGCGGTCGGCCTTGGACTCCTCCACCTGTTCGCTGATCGCGTTCTGCGCGGCCCACTGGATGTCGCGGTCGATGGTGAGCTCGACATCGCTGCCGGGCACGGCGGGCGTCTCGGTGGAGCCGCCGGCGGTGGGGACCTGGCGGCCGCCGGACTGGGCGTAGCGGATCTTGCCGTCCTTGCCGGCCAGCTCCTTGTCGAACTGCTGCTCGACGCCGCCGCCGCCCTTGCCGTCGTGGTTGACCCAGCCCAGTATCCCGGCGGCGAGCTCGCCGTTGGGGTACACCCGCTTGCTGCTGGCGACCGAGAAGACGCCCGCGAGGACGTTGGCGGTGCCGGGGTCGGTCTCCGCCTTGGTGGCGAGCGCGCTCTTGAGGTCCTTGATCTGCTGCCAGACCTGCGGCATCTGCCGCCGGGAGAGCAGGACGTACTGACCCTTCGCCTTGAGCTTCTTGGTCAGCGCCGCCTGGTCCTGGCCGAGGATCGGGGCGAGCAGGGCGGCGGCCTGCTCGGGCCCGTCACCGACCTTCAGCGCCTTGCGCGTGAACAGCGTGGGGTCGGCGGTGATGTCGTACGCGTCCACGCTGGCCGCGAGGGCCACGCCGTTGCGGTCGGTGATGCCGCCGCGCTCGGCGGCCAGCGTGTAGCCGACGTACCGGTTCTTCTCGGCCTTGGCGGCGTAGGTGCCGGCGTCCACGGCCTGGACCTGGAGGAGGCGTACGACGAAGGCGATCAGGACGAGGGTCAGCGCCAGGCTGACCATGCGCAGCCGGGGCCGGGGGCTGCCCAGCCGGAGCGTCCGGGAGGCCGCGGGGCGGGGCGGCGCCGGGCGGCGCGGGCGGGCGCCGGGGCCCGGGACGCGTCGGCCGGCCGGGCGGCCGGGCCGTGCGGGCCCGGGCACCCGGCGGCGCGGCGGTTGCTTGCCTGAGTCGGCCACTCTTCCGTCACCTGCCGGGGATCGTGGGGGTCGGGGGCGGGGTCGCGAACGCCTCGGGGGCCAGGACCAGCGGATCCTGTACGGCGGTCTGGTGGACGTCGGCGGGGGCCGGAGCGGGGACGCCCCGGACCGTACCGTCGGGGTCGAGGAAGGCGGGGTCGCCGCCCGGCACCATGCCGAGCTCGAGGGCCCGGCGCTGGAGGGCCTCGGGAGCGGAGTAGGCGTCGACGTCCCGCTGGAGCGCCTGTTCCTCGTCGGTGAGGCTCTTGGTCTCCTTCTGGAGGTCGGCGAGCCGGAACGCGCCCTCGCTCAGGGCGGAGTTCAGCACCAGCAGTCCGATCAGCCCGCCGCCGAGCAGCAGGACGACCAGGAGGACGAAGGGGGTGCGGGCGGCCTGCCCCCGTCCGGTCGGGAAGAGCCGCGCGAGCCGGGCGGCCCTGCCCCTCAGTTCGGGTTTCCTACTCACACGCCCTCCCGTGAGTACGGCTCACTCGACGTCCTTCCTGATGCGCTCCGCCCCGCGCAGCCGCGCCGGTGCCGCCCGGCGGTTCTCGGCGACCTCTTCCTCGGTGGGAAGTTCGGCACCGCGCGTGAGCAGCTTGAGCCGCGGCTGGTACTGCTCGGGGACGACGGGCAGACCGGGCGGTGCGGTGGTGGCGGCGCCGGCCGCGAAGACCTGCTTGACCAGCCGGTCCTCCAGCGAGTGGTAGGAGAGCACGGCGATCCGCCCGCCGACGTCGAGGGCCTTCACGGCGGCCGGTACGGCCCGTTCCAGCACGGAGAGTTCGCCGTTGACCTCGATGCGCAGGGCCTGGAAGGTGCGCTTGGCCGGGTTGCCGCCGGTGCGCTTGGCGGCCTGCGGCAGCGCGTCCCGGATCAGCTCCACGAGCCGTGCGCTGCGGGAGAAGGGCTCCTTCTCGCGTTCGCGCACGATGGCGGACACGATCCGCTTGGCCTGCTTCTCCTCGCCGTACGCGCGCAGGATCCGGACCAGTTCCCCGGGGGGGTAGGTGTTGAGGACCTCGGCGGCGCTGACGCCGGTCGTCTGGTCCATGCGCATGTCCAGGGGGGCGTCCTGGGCGTAGGCGAAGCCGCGGTCGGCCTCGTCGAGCTGCATGGAGGAGACCCCGAGGTCGAACAGGACGCCCTGCACGCGCGCGAGGCCGAGCCGCTCAAGCACCTCGGGCAGTTCGTCGTACACGGCGTGCACCAGGGTGGCCCGCTCGCCGAAGGGGGCGAGCCGCTCGCCGGACAGCCGCAGCGCCTCCGTGTCCCGGTCCAGGGCGACGAGCCGGGCCTCGGGGAACCGCTGGAGGAGGGCCTCGCTGTGGCCGCCGAGGCCGAGGGTGCAGTCGACGACGACGGCTCCGGGGGCCTGGAGGGCGGGGGCCAACATGTCCAGGCACCGCTGGAGCATCACCGGAACATGTCGACTCTGGCTCAAGGGGCCCTCTCAGGTCCGGCGTGGCGGTACGCACCGGGCGGGGTCCCCGCCCTCCCCCGGTGACGGGGGACCTGCCGGCGCCAGGAGCGTCAGCCGCCGGGAGCGGGAGGAGGCCGAGCCGTACGTACGCGCCGCGCACGTGGGGAGAATCTCCGGCGGGCGCGCCGGGTCCTACGGGAAGTTCGGTCCAGCGGGGAGGCCTCGCCTCCCGCTTCGCGTCACTTTAGTCCACCCTGTCTCGCGGTCAATCAACCGGCCTGCGCGTCGCGGCCCGGGGTCGGCGCGAAGCGGGACGAGGGGGGAATTCACTCCTACAGGCCTGGTCGCGTGCCCCTTGTGGGTTACCTCACAACAGCTCTCATTGACGTTCTTTGTCCCCTCTCACAACGGGACGGGACCCGGGGTGACCAGTACCGTCATGGATATGACGACTTCTGCATCGGTTCCCGCGAGTCCCCAAGGCGCCACCGCCGGCGGCACGGTCACGGACCGTATCGTCGAGGCGAACGAGCGGTACGCCGCCGCGTTCACCGACCCGGGCCTGGAGGCCCGGCCGGCACTGAACGTGGCCGTGGTGGCCTGCATGGACGCCCGGATCGACCTGTTCCCCTCGCTCGGCCTGGCGGTCGGCGACTGCCACACCATCCGCAACGCGGGCGGCGTGATCACGGACGACGTGATCCGCTCGCTCACCATCAGCCAGCGGGCCCTCGGCACCCGCAGCGTGGTCCTCATCCATCACACCGGCTGCGGTCTGGAGACCCTGACCGAGGACTTCCGGCACGACCTGGAGCGCGAGATCGGCCAGCGCCCGGTCTGGGCGGTGGAGTCCTTCCGGGACGTCGACCAGGACGTACGGCAGTCCATGCGGCGCGTGCGGACCTCCCCGTTCCTGCTGCACACCGACGATGTGCGCGGCTTCGTCTTCGATGTGAAAACCGGCCTGCTGCGCGAGATCGACCCCGCGTAACCTGCCGCTGAAGCTGTCGTTTCGCTGTTGATTTCCGGCTTGGGGCTGTCCAAAAGGCGGTAAGAGCGACATATCGCGGGCAGTTGTCCACAGGCGAGTGACACGAAACGGTAACGGCAGCAAGAATGCGGGTGTGGCGTCACGCGGAACTTTTCCCGGGTGATGTCCGTGTTTCGGGGTGGGCCGGTCCGCACGCAGAGCGTCGGCCCGGACAGAACGGGCCGAGGAGGGCCGGGTGACGACCTATGACGATCGAGCGAGCCTCACTGATCTGACCGCCACCGTCGAGCGTGTCCGCAGTTCGGTGGAGGGAGTGATCGAGGGCAAGCCCGAGGTCGTACGGCTTTCGCTGACCGTGCTGCTCGCCGAGGGACATCTTCTGATCGAGGATGTCCCCGGCGTCGGCAAGACAATGCTGGCCAAAGCGCTGGCACGGTCGATCGACTGTTCGGTACGGCGTATCCAGTTCACCCCTGACCTGCTGCCCTCGGACATCACGGGTGTGTCCATCTGGGACCAGCAGCGCCGGGACTTCGAGTTCAAGCCGGGCGCGATCTTCGCGCAGATCGTGATCGGCGACGAGATCAACCGCGCCTCGCCCAAGACCCAGTCGGCGCTGCTGGAGTCCATGGAGGAGCGCCAGGTCACCATCGACGGGCAGACCTACGAACTGCCCAGCCCCTTCATGGTGGTGGCCACCCAGAACCCGGTCGAGATGGAGGGCACCTACCCGCTGCCCGAGGCCCAGCGCGACCGCTTCATGGCCCGGGTCTCCATCGGCTATCCGAGCCCGGAGGCCGAGCTGGAGATGCTCGACATCCACGGCGGGGTGAACCCGCTGGACGACCTGCAGCCGGTGGCGCACGCGCACGAGATCGTGAAGCTGATCGACGCCGTCCGCGGTGTCCATGTCGCCGAAGCGGTGCGGCGCTACGCCGTGGACCTGGTCGCCGCCACGCGTACCCACCCGGACCTCAGACTCGGCGCCTCCCCGCGCGCGACGCTGCATCTGCTGCGCGCGGCGAAGGCGTCCGCCGCGCTGAGCGGCCGGGAGTACGCCCTGCCGGACGATGTGCAGGCGCTCGCCGTGGCCGTGCTGGCCCACCGGCTGCTGCCCACCGCCCAGGCCCAGCTCAACCGCCGTACGTCGGAGCAGGTCGTCCAGGAAATCCTGCAACGCACCCCGGTGCCCGCCGCTCCGCAGCAGCAGAGCGGCTTCGGCGGCCTCGGCCGCGGCGCCCCGGCGTATCCCCAGCAGCCGCCGCGGAGGCTGTGATGAGCACCGGGGGGACGGGGCCGGCGGAGGCGGACCGGGGTGAGCAGGGCGGGATGCGCACCGCGCTGTCCGGTCTGACCACCCGCGGCCGCTCCTTCCTGGCCGCCGGGGTGGCGGCCGCGATCTGCGCGTACGTCCTCGGGCAGAGCGACCTGCTGCGGGTGGGGCTGCTGCTCGCGGTGCTGCCGCTGGTCTGCGCGTCCGTGCTCTACCGCACGCGCTACCGGGTCGCCGGCAGCCGCCGGCTCTCCCCCGCGCGCGTGCCCGCCGGCAGCGAGGCCCGGGTCCATCTGCGGATGGACAACGTCTCCCGGCTGCCCACCGGCCTGCTGATGCTCCAGGACCGGGTCCCCTACGTCCTCGGCCCGCGCCCCCGCTTCGTGCTGGACCGCGTGGAGGCGGGCGGCCGCCGCGAGGTGTCCTACCGCGTCCGCTCCGACCTGCGCGGCCGCTATCCGCTCGGCCCGCTCCAGCTGCGGCTGAGCGACCCCTTCGGCATGTGCGAACTGACCCGGTCCTTCTCCACGTACGACACCCTCACGGTGATCCCGCGCGTGGAGCCGCTCCCCCCGGTACGGCTCAGCGGCGAGGCCAAGGGGTACGGCGACGGACGGCAGCGCTCACTGGCGCTGGCCGGCGAGGACGACGTGATCCCGCGCGGTTACCGCTACGGCGACGATCTGCGCCGAGTGCACTGGCGCTCCACCGCCCGCTACGGCGAGCTGATGGTGCGCCGCGAGGAGCAGCCGCAGCGCGCCCGCTGCACGGTGCTGCTGGACAGCCGGGACCTGGCCTTCCAGGGCGCGGGCCCGAACTCGGCCTTCGAGTGGGCGGTGTCCGGCGCGGCCTCCGTCCTCGTACACATGCTGGAGCGGGGCTTCTCGGTACGGCTGTTGACGGACACCGGCAGCTCGGTGCCCGGTGAGGGCGCCGACGGGTTCGCCGGTGCCAGCCAGGAGACGGCGGACGCGGCCGGGCTGATGATGGACACCCTCGCGCTGATCGACCACTCCGACGGCACCGGCCTGTCCCGGGCCTACGACGTGCTGCGCGGCGGGAACGAGGGGCTGCTGGTGGCGTTCTTCGGCGACCTCGACGAGGAGCAGGCCGCGGTGGCCGCGAGGATGCGCCGGCGCAGCGGGGGCGCGGTCGCGTTCCTGCTGGACAGCGACACCTGGGTGCGGGAACCGGCCGACGTGGCCGCTGCGCCGGACCACAGCGGGGAGCGGCTGCGGATGCTGCGCGAGGCGGGCTGGACGGCCCTGAGCGTGCCGCGGGGCGCTTCCCTGGAGGAGCTGTGGCGGCAGGCGGACCGTGAGCGCACGGGCGTCGTCGTCGCGAGTGGTGGGGAGGGACCGGTATGAGCGGGCGGGCACGACTGGCACTGTGCGCCGCCGTGGCCACACTGGCCGCGGCCTGCGCCCTGCTGCCGCTCGTCGAGGAGCCCACCTGGCTCTTCCAGGCTCTCTTCCTGCTGGCCGTGCAGACCGGCGTGGGCATGGCGGCCCGCCGGGTGCCGCTGGCGCGGGCGCTGACGGTTGCCGCGCAGGCCCTGGTGACCCTGCTGCTGCTGACCTTGGCCTTCGCCCGCGAGCAGGCCCTGTTCGGGCTGGTGCCGGGCCCCGAGGCTTTCGCGCACTTCGGCGACCTGCTCCAGACGGGCACGGACGACGTCGGGCGGTACGCCATCCCGGCGCCGCTGTCCGACGGCATCCGGCTGCTGCTCGTCGGCGGTGTGCTGGTCATCGGGCTCGCGGTGGACATCCTCGCGGTGACCTTCCGCAGCGCGGCCCCGGCCGGGCTGCCGCTGCTCGCCCTGTACTCGATCGCGGCGGGCCTGTCCGACGGCGGCGCCGACTGGCTGTGGTTCCTGGTCGCGGCGGCCGGCTATCTGATGCTGCTGCTGGCCGAGGGCCGGGAACGGCTCTCGCAGTGGGGCCGGATCTTCGGCGGCACCCCGCGCACGCCGGGCGGCGAGCCGGGCGGCGCCGTCGCGCCGGTGCGCGCCGGGCGGCGGATCGGCGTGGTGGCCCTCGGCATCGCCCTGGTGGTGCCGCTCGGGCTGCCCGCGATGAACGGCGGCCTGCTGGACGGCGCCGGGACCGGGGTGGGCTCCGGGCCCGGGGGCGGCGGCACCATCTCCGCGGTGAACCCGCTGGTGTCGCTGCGCGACAGCCTGAACGTGGACGAGGACCGCCAGGTCCTCTCCCTGCGCACCAGCACCGACGACCTGTCCAACATGTACTTGCGGATCGTCTCCCTGGACGACTTCGACGGCACCACCTGGAAGCCGTCCAAGCGGAACATCACTTCGGTGCCGCGGGAGTTCCCCACCCCCATGGGGCTCGGCCCGGACACCGAGCGCGCGGAGATCGAGACCCGGATCTCGGCCGCGAACTGGTACGCCCAGGACTGGCTGCCGATGCCCTACCCGCCGAGCGGCGTGGACATCGAGGGCAACTGGCGCTACGAACCGCTCGGCATGACCCTCGTCGGGGACCACGGCCAGAACACCCGCGGGCTGACCTACACGGTGCGCAGCCTCGACGTGCAGCCGACCGCGGAGCAGCTCGCCGACGCGCCGGAACCGTCGGCCGCCATCAAGCGGGAGTTCACCGAGCTGCCCTCGTCGCTGCCGGAGGAGGTGGCCCGGACCGCGCGCGAGGTCACCGACGGCGCGGCCGGCCCCTACGAGCAGGCGGTCAGGCTCCAGGAGTACTTCGCCGTCACCGGCGGCTTCCAGTACGACACCGAGGTGCAGGTCGGCAGCGGCTCCTCCGCGATCGTCCGGTTCCTGCGGGACAGGCAGGGCTTCTGCGTCCACTTCTCCTTCTCGATGGCGGCGATGGCCCGCTCGCTGGGGATACCGGCCCGGGTGGCGGTGGGCTTCGCGCCCGGCACCCCGCAGGGCGACGACACGGTGTCGGTGGGCCTGAAGGACGCCCACGCCTGGCCCGAGCTGTACTTCGAGGGCGTGGGCTGGACCCGCTTCGAGCCGACCCCGACCCGGGGCTCGGTGCCGTCGTACACCCAGACGGAGGCGCCCGGCAGCACCCTGCCGGACGTGGGGCGGCCGACCCGGTCGGCGAGCTCGGCCCCCAGCGCGGCACCCTCGGAGAGCGAGAGCTGCGCGGCGGGCGGCAACCCCGAGCTCTGCGCGAGCGAGGCACCGCAGGCCGCGCTGGCCAAGGACGACGACGGCCCGAAGTGGTACGTCGCCCTGGCCTGGTCCCTCGCCGGACTCGCGGCCCTGCTGATCCCGCTCGCTCCGCTGCTGTGGCGGCTGCGCACCCGGGCGGTACGGCTCGGAGCGCACGGCCGCGGCGAGGCGGACACGGCCCCGCACGTCCTGGCGGTCTGGCAGGAGCTGACCGACACGGCATGGGACTACGGGATCGCGCCGGACGAATCGCAGACCCCGCGCAAGGCGGCGGCGCGGATCGTCCGGCTGGGACACCTCGACCCGGAGGCCGCGGCCGCGGTGCACCGGGTGGCCGACGCCGTGGAGCAGGTGCTGTACGCGCCGCGGCCGACTCCGGTGGCGGGGCTCGCGGCGGACGCCCGCCGGGTGGTCGCCGCCCTGCCGACCACGCTGAGCCGGAGCACCCGGCTTCGAGCATTGTTCCTGCCGCGTTCGACCGTGCGTGTGGTGTGGGCGGCGGCCGGATGGTGGGCCGGGGTCACAACGCGGGCCGCCGCGGCCCGGCCGCCGGTGGGCAAGCCCTCGGGACAGCGGGGCTGAGACCCCGCGCGAGAGCGCGCGTGAGGGGGCGACCACCCTGAGGCGGTCGCCCCCTCACGCGGGAGCTGCGGGTCGTAGCGCTAGTGGCCCTGTTCGTCGCGGCGCCGCTGCCAGCGCTGCTCGATACGGTCCATCATGGAGCGCTTGGTCCGGCCCTGAGGGCTGGCCTGGGGACCGCCTGCCGGCTGTTCACCCGGCTTGGGGGCCTTGCGCCAGCCGGTCACGGCGAGAACCGCACAGCCCAGCATGACCAGGAAGCCCACCACGCTGAGCCAGACCTGCTTGGCGACCATTCCAGCCATGAGGAGCGCGATACCCACGAGGAAGCCGGCCACCGCCTGGTACACCCGGCGACGGGTGTACGTGCGCAGCCCGCTTCCCTCAAGCGCTGTCGCGAACTTGGGATCTTCGGCGTACAGCGCTCGCTCCATCTGCTCGAGCATGCGCTGCTCGTGCTCCGAGAGCGGCACGGAGTCCTCCTCATCGTGCAGTCGCCGGGGCGACCCGGGGGGTCCCTTAAGGATAGGCAGGGAATCGCCCCCGTGAAACCCGCCCCTCTACGCCAATTGGCCAACCGGGATCCCGCCATGGGCGTCCCGGCCCGCTGAGGTCTGCATTCCCCAGAGGCCGACCCGTCATGCCGGGCGGTCTCCCTCGATCATACGGCGCTGAGCGCCCGATCGGGGGGCCTGTGGCGTACTCCATGTGCAGCCAAGTACCTGATCAGCGGCGCGCCCTCAGGAGCCGGCTCACGCCTCGACGGTCCCTCGAGTCTCGCCGAGCACATGGAGCTGGGTGGCAACGGAGTGGAACGCGGGCAGCTCGGCCGCCGCCTCCTCCAGCTTCAGCAGCGCCTCCATGGCGCCGGGTTCGGTGTCCACCAGGACGCCGGGCACGAGGTCGGCGAAGACGCGGACGCCGTGCACGGCGCCGACGCGCAGGCCCGCTCCCTCGACCAGCGCGGTGAGCTGTTCGACGGTGAAGCGGTGCGGCATGGGATCGCCGGCGCCCCAGCGGCCGTTCGGGTCCTCCAGGGCCTGCTTGGCCTCCTTGAAGTGACCGGCGAGGGCGCGGGCGAGGACGGCGCCGCCGAGCCCGGCCGCGAGCAGGCTGAGGACGCCCTCGGGGCGCAGGGCGGCCACGGCGTTGCGCACCCCTTCGGCCGGGTCGTCCACGTACTCCAGGACGCCGTGGCACAGCACCGCGTCGTAGCCGCCGCGCTCGACCACGTCGAGCAGGCCGTGGGCGTCGCCCTGGACGCCCTGGACCCGGTCGGCGACGCCGGCCTCGGCGGCGCGGCGCTCCAGCGCGAACAGGGCGTTGGGGCTGGGGTCGACGACGGTGACGCGGTGGCCGAGGCGGGCGACCTGCACGGCGAACCTGCCGCTGCCGCCGCCGGCGTCGAGGACGTCCAGCGCCTCCCGGCCCGTGGCCTTGACCTGGCGGTCGAGGGCGTCCTTGAGGACCTCCCAGACCACGGCGGTACGGAGAGAGGCGCGGGGTCGCATCGGGTCCGACACGGCTGTTGACTCCTCGGCGCGGCACCGCCTCTGGTACGGCGGAGCGATCGGGGTGCCGACCGGCCCGGAGTACCGGAGCGGGACGGCTTCAGGCGTGTCCCACCCTATTGCCTCCGGTGCCGGTCCTGGTCACCGCGGTGCCGTCACCCCACGTCCGGAAAGCGGTGGCCCGGGGCCTCCCCCTCCTCGTGATCGGTGTCCTGGCGGGGCTGCGGCAGGACCGGCTGGAGGACCAGCATCCGCTCGACGAGGCGCAGGAACATCGCCACGTCGCGTATCAGGTCGTCGGCGTCCCGGCGACTTGCCGCGCCCTGGATGCCCGCCTCGGCCCGGGCGCGGCGCCGGGCCCCCGAGGCGAACAGCGCGCTCCACTCGGAGAGCTCGGGCGCTATCTCGGGGAGCACTTCCCAGGCGCTCCGGATGCGGGCCCGGCGTCGGGACGTGGGCTCCGGGCGTCCCCGCGCGGCGAGGACCGCGGCGGCGGTGCGCAGGGCGGCGAGGTGGGCGGTCGCATAGCGCTCATTGGGGGTCTCCAGGACGGCGGCCTCGTCGAGTCCGGCACGGGCCTGGGCGAGCAGGTCGAGGGCGGCGGGCGGGGCCGTGGCCCGGCGCAGCACGGGGTGCACATCGCTTGCCGGGCCGGTCAGTGAGGGGGCAGGGCCGGTGGCGCGGCGCCGGCGGGCGGCGGCTGCGTGGTAGCTGGCCATGACGAACCTCCTGTCGTCGTGACGGCAATGGGTGCCGTATGTGCCCATCGTGAGGTATGGCACTGACAATCCGTTCTGACCTGGACTTTTGCCTCGATCGACAGTTCGGGCTAGCTTTTGCACTGACCAGTCAGTTCAAAAGCAGGGGGGTGGGGGAACCGTGGCCGGAGTCGGCGTCACGGTCCGGGGCCTCGGTGCCGAAGGGCCCCGCGGATGGGCGTTCCGCGGGGTCTCCTTCGAGGCGGAGCCGGGCTCACTGATCGCGGTGGAGGGGCCGTCCGGATCCGGGCGCACCTGTCTGCTGCTCGCGCTCACCGGACGGATGAAGCCCACCGAGGGCACCGCCACCGTGGGTGGGGCCGGGCTGCCGAAGCAGCTGTCGGCGGTACGGCGGTTCACCGCGGTCGCCCATGTCCCGGGCGTCACCGATCTCGACCCGGCCCTCACGGTCGCCGAGCATCTGCACGAGCGGGCGCTGCTCCAGCGGCGGTACGGCGGCTCGCTGCGCGGGCTGCTGCGCCCGCGCGCGGAGCGGGCCGCGCTGACCCGGCTGCGGATGGAGCGTGCCCTGGCCGCCGCCGGGCTCGACCGGGAGGCCCTGCCGAAGGGCTCCAGGACCGCCGTACGCGATCTGGAGCGGGTGGAGGCGCTGCGGCTGTCCGTGGCGCTGGCGCTGATCGGCGAGCCGGGGCTGCTCGGCGTCGACGACACCGACCTCAAGCTCTCCGCGGCCGAGCGGGCCGAGGTCTGGGTGCTGCTGAGGTCGATCGCGCAGGCCGGGACCACGGTGGCGGCGGTGTGCAGCGAGGCCCCCGAGGACGCCGTCGCGGTGTCCACCACGCCCCGCAACGAGACGGAGGAGGTGCCCGCCGATGCGCTCGCCGAAGCTGGCCGCGCTTGAGATACGGCGCTTCGGGCGCGGCAAGCTGCCGCGTGCCGCCCTGGTCGCGCTGCTCGTGCTGCCCCTGCTCTACGGCGCCCTGTACCTGTGGTCCTTCTGGGATCCGTACGGCCGGCTGGACCGGATCCCGGTGGCTCTGGTCAACGACGACAAGGGCGCGAAGGCCGACGGGAAGAAGATCACGGCCGGCGACGACATCGTGCGGGGCCTGCACGAGAGCGAGGTCTTCGACTGGCACGAGGTGAGCGCCGAGGAGGCACGCGCGGGCGTGGAGGACGGCAGGTACTACCTGTCGCTGACCCTGCCGGCCGACTTCAGCGGGCGGATCGCGTCCAGTTCGGGCGACTCCCCGGAGACCGGCGCCCTCCAGGTGCGCACCAACGACGCCAACAACTACATCGTCGGGCAGATCTCCCGGACGGTCTTCAGCGAGGTGCGCGACGCCGCGTCGACCAAGGCCTCGCGGTCCTTCCTGGACCGGATCTTCATCTCCTTCTCCGACATCCACGGCGCGACGGTGAAGGCCGCCAAGGGCGCCGACAAGCTGGAGACCGGCATCGGGAAGGCCGAGAAGGGCTCGCGGGACCTCGCCGACGGGCTGAAGGACGCCAAGAGCGGCAGCGGCAAGCTGGCCAAGGGGCTGAAGAAGCTCGACAAGGGCGCGGGCGATCTGGAGGACGGCTCGAAGAAGGTCGCCGAGGGCACCCAGGCGCTCGCCGACAAGGTCAACGCGACCGCTGAGAAGGTGGGCCCGTTCCTGAAGGACAACGAGAAGGGCATCGGGGACACCGCCCAGCTGGTCGCCGACACCTCCGGCGCGATCCGCGACAACCTCGACGCCCTGGTGGAGCGCGCGCCGACGGCGGCCGAGGAGGCCCGCGCGTCCGCCGACGACCTCGCGAGCGTCCACAAGGCGCGCTGCGAGGACGCCGCCCTGCCCGACACCGCCTGCGCGGACCTGAAGACCGCCCGGGACGCCGCCGCGGACGTGGCCGGCATCGCCGACGACGTCAACACGCTGATCGGCGACCAGGACGGCAGCCTGGACAAGCTCGACAAGCACCTGGCCACCCTGGAGAAGCAGGCGCAGGCCCTCGCCGACCGCGCGCCCCACCTCTCCGAGGACCTCGACGACACCGTCACCAAGATCAACGACCTGAATGAGGGCGCCGCGAAGGTCGCCGCCGGTGCCGACAAGCTCCACACGGGCCTCGGCACCGCCCACACCGGTGCCACCGACCTGGACAAGGGCGTCGGCGACCTCAAGACCGGCGCGGGGGACCTCGAGGCGGGCCTGTACAAGCTCGTCGACGGCTCCGGGGACCTCTCGGACGGGCTGCACGACGGCGCCGGGCAGATCCCCGACTACGACGAGCGGGACCGCGACGAGCGCACCGAGGTGATGTCGGACCCGGTCCGGCTCGTCTCCGAGGACCTGCACAAGGCGCCCAACTACGGCACCGGATTCGCCCCGTACTTCATCCCGCTGTCCCTGTGGGTGGGTGCGATGGTGGCGTACATGCTGATCGCGCCGATGAACCGGCGTGCGCTCGCGGCGGGCGCCTCCGCGTGGCGGATCGCGCTGGCGGGCTGGCTTCCGGTGGTGGTGATCGGGGTGGCCCAGACGGTGGCCCTGATGTCGGTGCTGCACTGGGCGGTCGGGCTGCAGATGGCCCGCGCGGCCGGGACGGTGGGCTTCCTGTTCCTGGTGACGGCGTGCTTCGCGGCCCTCGTGCAGTGGCTGAACGCCCGCTTCGGGGCGGCGGGCCGGATCCTCGTCCTCGCCCTGCTGATGCTCCAGCTGACGTCCGCGGGCGGCACCTACCCCGTACAGACCAGCCCGGGCTTCTTCAACGCCCTGCACCCCTTCCTGCCGATGAGCTATGTCGTGGAGGCCCTCAGAAGGCTCATCACGGGCGGCGGCCTGGGACCGGTCTGGCACGCGTGCGTGGTGCTCGTCGCCTTCACCGCGGGCGCCCTCGCGCTGACCGCCCTGTCGGCCCGCCGCCGCCAGGTGTGGACGCTCGACCGGCTGCACCCGGAGCTGACCCTGTGACCGCGCGCGGGACAATCGTGGCCATGGAAAGCAGCAGCGCCGCGTCGGGCGGCAACACCCGCCGTGAGGCCACCCGGCAGAAGCTCTACGAGGCCGCCGTCACGCTCATCGCCGAGCAGGGCTTCTCCGCCACCACCGTGGACGAGATCGCCGAGCGGGCGGGGGTCGCGAAGGGCACCGTCTACTACAACTTCGCGAGCAAGTCCGTCCTCTTCGAGGAGCTGCTGCGGCACGGTGTGGGCCTGCTCGCCGCCTCCCTGAAGGAGGCGGCCGAGGGCACGGCCCGGGACGGCGGCAGCAAGGTGGACGCCCTGGACGCGATGATCCGCGCGGGGCTCGGCTTCATCGCCGCCTACCCAGCCTTCACCCAGCTCTACGTGGCCGAGCTGTGGCGCACCAACCGGGCCTGGCAGTCCACGCTCATGGTGGTCCGGCAGGACGTCGTCGCCGTGGTGGAGGGCGTGCTGCGCGACGGGGTGGCCAACGGCGAGTTCAGCGACGAGATCGACATCCCGCTGACCGCGGCCGCCCTGGTCGGCATGGTCCTGGTGGCCGCCCTGGACTGGCAGTCCTTCCAGCCGGAGCGTTCCCTGGACGACGTGCACGCGGCCCTGTCCCGGCTGCTCCAGGGCCGGGTCAGCGGCCGGGGCTAGGCCCGCGACGCCGGGGGATCCGAACCGGGCATACGGAAGCGCCGGTCCGCGGTGGCAGCGTCCCCCGCGTGCCATGCGAACCGGCGCTTCCGCCGTACTCCCCCGTTCCCCCGTCGGCCCCCGTCCGGTCGTTCCCCCGGGTTCCCCGTGTCTCGCTTCCGCCGACGCGCGGGCCGGCGGAAGGAGCGGATCCAGGGCGGCTCCGTTCCGGCGCCCCGTGTCGCCGGTGCCGGAGCCGGTCCCTTTCTCCGTGCCTCCACTGTCTCGTTCCCGCAGGTCGCGGCCCATCCGCGCGCGTACTCATCTCACCGGCTAGGTACGCGTACTCAGCCCTGCGTGCGCGGGCCCACACCGGGCCGCCGCCCACTGGTTACGATCGCGTCCGTGTCGGTACTCCCTCTGGTCTTCACCAGCGGCTGGGCCAGCGGCATCAACGCGTACGCGGTGGTGCTGCTCCTCGGCCTGTTCGGCGCGACGGGACTGAGCGACGAGGTCCCCGAGTCGCTCCAGCGCCCCGAGGTGCTGATCGCGGCGGGCGTGCTCTTCCTGTGCGAGGCGGTCGCCGACAAGATCCCGTACGTCGACTCGGCGTGGGACTCGGTGCACACCGTGATCCGCCCGGCCGCCGGCGCCTGGGTGGGCGCGCTGCTCGCCGGGCAGAGCGGCTCGCTGTCGGACGTGGCGGCGGGCCTGGTCGGCGGTTCCTCGGCGCTGGCCAGCCATGCCGTCAAGGCCGGGACGCGGATGGCGGTCAACACCTCCCCGGAGCCGTTCAGCAACGTGATCGTGAGCGTCGCCGAGGATCTCGGGGTCGCCGGGATCGTCACCTTCGCGATGTTCAACCCGGAGGCGGCCGCGGTCATCGCCGGTGTGCTGCTGCTCACCGGTCTCACCGTGCTGGTCCTCCTCGCCTCGCGGATCCGGCGGTTCCTGCGGCGCAGGGCCCAGCGGCGGGAGGAGAGACGGCTGGCGGCAGGGTCCGGGCCGCCTCCGCCGCCGTGACTGTCAGTGGTGGCGGATAAAGTCCCTGGCATGGCACGGATTGCGGTGATCGGCGCCGGGACGGGCGCGATGGCGGCCGCCGCCCGGCTGGCCGTCGCGGGCCACCGGGTGGCGGTGTACGAGCGTACGCAGACGTACGGCGGAGCGGTGCGCCGCTTCGAGCGGGACGGCTTCGCCTTCGACACCGGCCCCGGTCTGCTGACCCTGCCCGCGGTCTGGCGCGATCTGTTCGTCAAGACCGGCAGGGAGCCCGTGGAGGACTGCGTCGAGCTGGTCCAGGTCGACCCGTCCTCGCGGCATGTCTTCGCGGACGGCACCGAGGTGTCCCTGCCGAACGCCTCGCGCGCGGGAGTGGTCGCGGCCCTGGACCAGGCGCTCGGCGCGGGCGCGGGCGGACGCTGGGGCGACTTCCTGGTGCGGGCCCGCGAGGCCTGGGACCGCAGCCGCAGACCGCTCCTGGAGGAGCCCCTGTGGCCCAACTGGGAGGTGCTGGCCGGGCGTGAGCCCTATCCGGCGGTCCCGCACAAGCGGCTGCTGCGCACCCGCCGGGCCGCCACCCTCGCCGAGGTCGGCGCCTGGGAGCTGCGCGACCCCCGGCTCACCGCCCTGCTGGAGAGCCACGCGCTCGGGTACGGCCTGCATCCCGAGGCCGCCCCGGCGAGCGCGGCCGTGCTGCCGTACATGGAGCACGCCTTCGGCACCTGGTACGTCCTCGGCGGTGCCCGGGAGCTGGCGCGCGCGGTGCACGAGCGGTGCCTGGCCCGGAAGGTCGCGTTTCACTTCGGCGCCGAGGTGACCGGGGTCCTGGAGAAGGACGGCCGGGCGGCGGGGGTCGAGCTGGCGGACGGGACCGTGGCGGAGGCGGATTTCGTGGTCGGCACCCGGCCTTGGCGCCTGACCGGCCATCAGCTGTACGGGACGGCGGACGTCGGGCCCCGGCCGGAGGGGGCCGCCCCTGGCCGGGTCGTGGTCTGCCTGGCGCTGCGCGGTGCGCGCGAGGCGGGTGCCGCGCACCGGACGGTGGTGCATGCCCCGGACCGCAGGGCCGAGCTGGACGCCCTCGGGCGCGGTGAGCCGCCCGCCCGGCCGACGGTCCGCGTCGACCGCCCGGACGACCCCGCCCTGCGGCCCGACGAGGAGCACGAGTCGGTGGTCCTCACCGCGACGGTGCCCTCACGGGCGGTGTACGACTGGGCCGCGCCCGGCGCCGCCGGCTCCTTCGCGGACCGGATGGCCGAGGCCGCCGAGCGCGCGGTACCGGGACTGCGCGAGCGGACCCTGTGGCGTGAGGTGCGCACCCCGGTGCACACCGAGGCGGAGACGGGCGCCGAGGGCGGCGGGGTGCCCGCGCCCGCGCTGGCCGCGGCGGAGGGGAGCTTCCTGTACCCGTCCAACAGCACCCGGATACCGGGCCTGTTCGGTGTCGGCGGCTGGTCGCACCCCGGCGGCGGCCTGGCGCACGCGGGCATGTCGGGCGCGCTGGTCGCCGGACTGATCGTGGAGGGACCGGACTTCCGGGGCTCTCAGTGACGACGGGCCGCCGGAAAGGCCGCTAGAAGCGGTACTGCTCGTCGTACCCGCCCTGCTGCCCCTGGCCGCCCTGGTAGGGATACGGCTGCTCCGGCGGGAGTTCACCGCCGTAGGGGTCGTCGGTGTTGCGCTGCTGCGGGACCCACACACCGCCGGGCGGGGTGCCCTCGCCGGTGTAGGTGCCGGTGACGTACTGGTCCTGGGCGTAGCCCTGCTGTCCGTACTGCTGGCCGTAGCCCGCGTCGTAGGAGCCGCCGCCGTAGGTCTGGGTGCCGATGTACGGGTCGGAGTAGGCGGCGTACTGCTGCTGACCGGTCGCGTCGTAGCCGTACTGCTGCTGGTCGTACCCGGTGTAGCCGTCGTAGCCGTAGCCCTGGTCGGCGCCCTGGGCGGTGGCGGCGTACTGGTCCTGGGGCTGGGCCGCCGCCGCGTAGGAGGGGTCCGGCTGGGTGCCGTAGACGCCGTAGGAGCCGGTGTCGTCCGGGAGGGGCTGCGGCTCGTAGATCGCGGTGGTCTCGGCGGCCGAGGGCCCCGCCGGGCGGGCGGGCGTGAAGACGTCGTCGCGGTCGTAGGAGTCGTCCTGGCCGTAGTCGGCGCGGTCCCGGCCGTAGCCGCCGTCGTCGCCGTAGCGGCCCTCGCCCGCTTCGAGGCCGGAGACCTCCAGGGTCGGTTCCTGGTGCTCCGGCTCGCCGCGGCGGCGCTTGGAGCCGGCCAGCGCCGGAGCGTTCACCGCCCAGCCGGAGGCGAAGCCGCGGCGGAACGACAGCGTGACGTAGGTCTGGCCGACCGCGAAGGCGGCGGCGCCCAGCCCGATGACGATCACGGACGGGATCAACACCCCGAGCACTACGCCCAGGAAGCCGACGAAGGCGAGCAGCCGCCAGCGCAGGCGTGCCTTGTACTGCAGCAGCACCTCACCGAGCAGCCACAGCGCGACGATGCCGAACGCGATGTAGAGGACCGTCCAGCCCATGTACGCCCCTCTCCCAGTGGCCGTTACGCAGTGTGTCGTACACCGGTGCGGCCGGTCTAGGCCTGCGGAGGATGGTGCAGGCCCAGGTTCTCGTAGATCTCCAGGGTCGCCGTGGAGTTGTTCAGCGTGATGAAGTGCAGACCCGGCACTCCCTCGGCCAGCAGCCGTGCGCAGAACTCCGTGGCGAAGTCGATGCCAATGGAGCGTACAGCGGCCGGATCGTCTTTGGCTGTGAGGATCCGCTCTTTCAGGGCCGCCGGGAAGGCCGCGTTGGTGAGGGACGGGATCCGGTCCAGCGTCTTGACGCTGGCGATCGGCATGATCTCGGGGATGATCGGGGTCGGGCAGCCGGCCGCGTCGACCCGGTCGCGCAGCCGCAGATAGTCCTCCGGGTCGAAGAACATCTGGGTGATCGCGTAGTCCGCGCCGGCCCGGCACTTGTCGACGAAGTGCCGGACGTCCGTCTCCCACTCCGCGGAGCGCGGGTGCATCGCCGGGAAGGCCGCGACGCCCACGCAGAAGTCGCCGGACGCCTTGATCAGCTCGACGAGTTCGGCGGCGTAGGTCAGGCCCTGCGGGTGCGGGACCCAGTCGCCCATGGGGTCGCCGGGCGGGTCGCCGCGCAGCGCGAGCATGTTGCGGATCCCGGCGTCGGCGTACTGCCCGATGATGTTGCGCAGGTCCGCCACCGAGTGGTCGACCGCCGTGAGGTGGGCGATCGGGGTGAGCGTGGTGGTGGAGGCGATGGCCTCGGTCGCCTTGACCGTGCCGGCGCGGGTGGTGCCGCCCGCGCCGTAGGTCACGGAGACGAAGTCGGGCGCCACGGCCTCGACCCGGCGCAGCGCGTTCCACAGGTTCCGCTCGCCCTTCGGCGTCTTGGGGGCGTAGAACTCGAACGAGTACGTCGTCTTGCCGGTCGCGAGCATGTCGCGCACGGTACGAGCGTGGTCCGACCTGGTGGATGCGGTGCCGAGGGCCATACCCGCAGGTTAGCCAGGGGGCGACGGTCCCCCAACCGGATGCCGGATATTTGCCCGAATTGTCGGGTTGTTGTCCAGTCCGTGGACAGACGGTGGCCCGGGAGGAGCCGCTACCCCTGCCGCAGCCGCTTGGCGAACTCCGCCGCCGCGGCGCCGGGGTCGTCCGCTTCCGTGATCGCCCGGACGACGACGACCCGCCGGGCGCCCGCTTCGAGCACCTCGTCGAGGTTGCCCAGGTCGATGCCGCCGATGGCGAACCAGGGGCGGCCGGTGCCGAGGGCGGCGGTCTGCCGGACCAGCTCCAGGCCGGGGGCATGACGGCCGGGCTTGGTCGGCGTGGGCCAGCAGGGGCCGGTGCAGAAGTAGTCCACGCCCTCCTGGACCGCGGCGGCCTCGGCCTCGGCCAGGGCGTGCGTGGAGCGGCCGATGAGGGCGTCGTCGCCGAGGATCGCCCGGGCGGCCGACACGGGCAGATCGCCCTGGCCGAGGTGGAGGACGTCGGCCCCCGCGGCATGGGCGACGTCCGCGCGGTCGTTGACCGCGAGCAGCTTGCCGTGGCGCGCGCAGGCGTCGGCGAGGACCGCCAGGTGCTCCAGCTCCTCGGCGGCCTCCATGCCCTTGTCGCGCAGCTGCACGATGTCGACCCCGCCCGCCAGGGCCGCGTCCAGGAACTCGGCGAGGTCTCCCTGGCGCTTGCGGGCGTCCGTGCAGAGGTACAGCCGGGCGTCGCTGAAGCGGTCGCGTGCGGTGGCGGGCATATGTGTTCCCCCGTGCTCGGTGGTGTACGGGCCCCGGGCGACCCGCGGCCCGTACACCGGGACTGTTGATCGGTTCAGACGGCGAGCGCCTGGGCGCGGCGCTTCACCTCCGTGCCGCGATTCTCGCTCAGGGCCTGCGCGGGGGTGCCGGGCAGGCTCTCGTCGGGCGTGAAGAGCCACTCCAGCATCTCTTCGTCGGTGAAGCCGTCGTCCCGGAGCAGCGTCAGGGTCCCGGCCAGGCCCTTGACGACCTTCTGCTCGGCTCCGTCGATGAAGGCGGCGGGGACGTGCAGCGCGCGGTTCTCACCACGGCGTACGGCGATGAGCTGGCCGTCCTTGACCAGCTGCCGCACACGCGTCACCTCGACGCCGAGCTGTTCGGCGATGTCGGGGAGGGTGAGCCAGGCGGGGACGAGAGCATCGATCTTTGCGTCAATCTCGGTCACGGAACCAAGCCTGCCATCCCGCACTGACATCAGGAAGCCAGGCCGCTCCGAGCCAGGACCTCAGGATGGTCCGGACGGGAGAACCTAGGCCGTCGCCTTCTTCAGGGGCCTGGCCGGGTCCTCCAGCAGGGCCGGGTCCATGCGGGTGCCCGATTCGACCAGGCGGCGCCCCTGGGCCAGGTCCCGGGGCCGGCCGACCGCGAGCAGGGCGATCAGGCGGCCCTCGCGGAGCCAGCAGACCGTCCAGGCGGGGCCGGCCGGGTCGCCGCGCCACACGGTGGTGTCGGCCGTCGCGTGGTGGCCGGCGTACTGGACGAAGCGGCCGAACTGCTCGGACCAGAAGTACGGGACCGGGTCGTAGACCAGCGGGTCCTCGCCGACGATGTCGGCGGCGACCGTGCGCGGGCCCTGCAGCGCGTTGTCCCAGTGGTGGACCAGGAGGCGCTCGCCGTAGCGGGCGGAGGGGAAGGAGGCGCAGTCGCCGACCGCGTACACGTCGGGGACGCCGGTGCGCAGATGGTCGTCGGCCACCACCTCGCCGTGCGCGCCGAGCTCGACGCCGGAGCCGGCCAGCCAGGCGGTGGCGGGGCGGGCGCCGATGCCGACCACGACGGCCCCCGCGGGCAGCACCGAGCCGTCGTCGAGGACCACCGCGCCGGGCTCGACGCGCGCCACACGCGCGCGGGTACGCAGTTCGGCCCCGCTGTCGGCGTACCAGGCGGTCATCGGCGCGGCCACCTCGGCGGGCAGCGCGCCCGCGAGCGGCCGGTCCGCCGCCTCCACGACCGTCACCGAGCAGCCCGCCTCACGCGCGGCGGTGGCGAACTCGGCGCCGATCCAGCCCGCACCGACGACCACGACGTCGTGCTGGCGGGCGAGCACGGGCCGCAGCCGCTCGGCGTCGTCGAGGGTGCGCAGCAGATGGACTCCGGGCACGCCCTCGGCGCCCGGCAGCCGGATCGGCTCGGCGCCGGTGGCGACGACCAGGACGTCGTAGGGAACCGGGCCCGCGGCGGTGTCCAGCTCGTGGTCGGCCGGGCGGACGCCCAGGACCTCGCGGCCGAGGTCGAGTTCGATGCCGAGTGCCTCGAAGTCCACGTCGAAGGCGGATCCCTCGGCCTTGCCGAGCAGGACGGCCTTGGACAGCGGGGGCCGGTCGTAGGGCTGGTGGGGCTCGGCGCCGATCACCCGTACCGTGCCCGTGAAGCCCTGTTCACGCAGGGCGACCGCGGTCTGCACGCCGGCCATGCCCGCGCCGACCACCACCACCCGCCGCTGCGACATCGTCGTCTGCTCGCTCACCTGATCACCATAGTCAACTGACAAACTGTCAGTCAGCCGTCGTGCCGCGTGACCTGCTCCACAACGCTGGTTCCCCGGCCCGGCCGGGACTCCCACTGCCAGCTCTCCTCCAGCCGCACCCGCCCGTCGGGCAGCTCCACGACCGTCGACACGCAGTGCCCGGACGCAGTGGTCCCGTCCCGCTTGAGCTGCACGTACCGGAAGTCCAGCCGGTCACCCTCGCGCGTGCCCACCAGATGCCCGCGTACGACATCGCCGCCCGCGTAATCGGCCCAGATCTCCCCGTCCTTCTCGTGGTAGGTGAAGCGGGTCCGCGTGCCCACCTGACCTGGGGCCTGGTCGGCGACAGGGGCGAGGACGAGGCCGTCGAGCGAGCGGGGCATGGGGCGAGGCTCCCTGCAGAGGCGCGGAACGAGCGGTTAGGGTGGCCAACGTACAAGCACTCGCGGGAGCCCGGACGCACCGGGCTGAGAGGGAGGCTGGCGGCCTCCGACCGTACGAACCTGATCCGGGTCATGCCGGCGAAGGGAGGGGCTGGACGCCCATGTCGCCTACGCGTTCGTCAGACGTCCTCGTCCTCGGGGGCGGAATCATCGGCCTGGTCACGGCGTGGCGGGCCGCACAGCGCGGGTTCGCCACGGCCGTGGTGGACCCCGAGCCGGGCGGCGGCGCCGCCCAGGTGGCGGCCGGCATGCTGGCCGCCGTCACGGAACTGCACTACGGCGAGCAGACGCTGCTCGGCCTGAATCTGGCCTCGGCGCGCCGCTATCCCGCGTTCGCGGCCGAGCTGACCGACCTCACCGGACAGGACCTCGGGTACCGCCAGTGCGGCACCCTCGCGGTCGCGCTGGACGCCGACGACCGGGCGCATCTGCGGGAACTGCACGCGCTGCAACGGGAGTCGGGCCTCGACTCGGAGTGGCTGTCGGGGCGGGAGTGCCGGCGGCTGGAGCCGATGCTCGCGCCGGGCGTGCGCGGCGGGCTCCGGGTGGACGGCGACCACCAGATCGACCCGCGGCGCCTGGCGCGGGCGCTGGTGACGGCCTGTGAGCGGGCGGGCGTGGTCTTCCACCGGGCGTGGGCGACGCGGCTGTCGGTGGTGCAGGGGCGGGCGGCCGGGTGCGTGACGGACGACGGCACCGTGCTCGGCGCCGGGCAGGTGGTCCTGGCGGCCGGCAGCCTCAGCGGGCGGCTGGCGGGCGTCCCGGAGGCCGTGCTGCCTCCCGTACGGCCCGTCAAGGGGCAGGTGCTGAGGCTGACCGTGCCGAAGCGGCAGGCGCCGTTCCTGAGCCGGACCGTCCGCGCGGTGGTGCGCGGCAGCCAGGTCTACCTGGTGCCGCGGGCCGACGGCGAGCTGGTCGTCGGCGCGACCAGCGAGGAGCTGGGCTGGGACACGACGGTGACCGCGGGAGGCGTGTACGAGCTGCTGCGCGACGCGCACGAGCTGATGCCCGGCATCACCGAGCTGCCGCTCACCGAGACCCGCGCGGGGCTGCGTCCCGGGTCCCCCGACAACGCGCCCCTGCTGGGCCCGACCGAGCTGGACGGCCTGCTGCTGGCGACCGGGCACTACCGCAACGGCGTGCTGCTCACCCCGATCACCGGGGACGCCCTCGCGCACGCCCTGGCCACCGGTGAACTCACCGACGAGGCCCGTCCCTTCAGTCCGAAGCGGTTCGCACGCACGGAGCAGCCCGTATGAACATCTCGGTCAACGGCGAGCGTCGGCGGATCGAGCCGGGCACGGCTCTCGACACGCTCGTGCAGTCCCTCACCGCGGCGCCCTCCGGAGTGGCCGCCGCGCTCAACGAAACCGTCGTCCCGCGCGCGCAGTGGTCCTCGACGTCCCTCTCCGAGGGGGACCGCGTCGAGGTCCTGACCGCCGTCCAAGGAGGCTGACCCATGGCCGACGATGCCTTTGTCCTCGGCGGTACGTCCTTCTCGTCCCGGCTGATCATGGGGACGGGCGGCGCGCCCTCCCTGGAGGTGCTGGAGCGGGCGCTGGCCGCGTCCGGCACCGAGCTGACCACGGTCGCGATGCGGCGGGTGGACGCCTCGGTGCACGGCTCGGTGCTGTCGGTGCTGGAGCGGCTCGGCATCCGGGTGCTGCCGAACACGGCGGGGTGCTTCACGGCCGGGGAAGCGGTGCTGACGGCCCGCCTCGCGCGGGAGGCCCTCGGCACCGATCTGGTCAAGCTGGAGGTCATCGCCGACGAGCGAACCCTGCTGCCGGACCCGATCGAGCTGCTGGACGCGGCGGAGACCCTGGTGGACGACGGGTTCACGGTGCTGCCGTACACCAACGACGACCCGGTGCTGGCCCGCAAGCTGGAGGACGTGGGCTGTGCGGCGATCATGCCGCTGGGCTCGCCGATCGGCTCCGGGCTCGGGATCCGCAACCCGCACAACTTTCAGCTGATCGTGGAGCACGCGCGCGTGCCGGTGATCCTGGACGCCGGAGCAGGTACGGCCTCGGACGCGGCGCTGGCGATGGAGCTGGGGTGCGCGGGTGTGATGCTCGCCTCGGCGGTGACGCGGGCCAAGGAGCCGGTCCTGATGGCCGACGCGATGCGCCACGCGGTGGAGGCGGGCCGGCTGGCGTACCGGGCGGGCCGGATTCCCCGGCGGCACTTCGCCGAGGCGTCCTCCCCGGTGGCGGGACGGGCGGTGCTGGATCCGGAGCGGCCGGCGTTCTGAACGGCCGTGGGTTGCGTCACAGGTCGGCTTCAGTCCCGCCACTGTCCCGGACGGAGAGCCGGGGGTGTCAGTCGCTGCTCGTACACTCGCCTGCGTGGATACGACCCTTCAGGACCCGCTGGTCGGGCAGGTGCTCGACGGACGCTACCGCGTCGATGCGCGGATCGCCGTCGGTGGGATGGCCACGGTCTACCGGGCCGTGGACACCCGGCTCGACCGTGTGCTCGCGCTGAAGGTGATGCACCCCGGGCTCGCCGCCGACGGGACCTTCGTGGAGCGGTTCATCCGCGAGGCCAAGTCGGTCGCCCGGCTCGCGCACCCCAATGTCGTGCAGGTCTTCGACCAGGGGACCGACGGGTCGTACGTCTATCTCGCCATGGAGTACATCGCCGGCTGCACCCTGCGTGACGTGCTGCGCGACCGCGGGGCGCTGCAGCCGCGTGCCGCCCTGGACATCCTGGAGCCCGTCCTCGCCGCGCTCGGCGCCGCGCACCGGGCGGGGTTCGTGCACCGGGACATGAAGCCGGAGAACGTGCTCATCGGGGACGACGGCCGGGTCAAGGTCGCCGACTTCGGGCTGGTGCGTTCCGTGGGCTCGGTCACCAGCACCACCGGTGCCGTCCTCGGCACCGTCTCCTACCTCGCGCCGGAGCAGATAGAGCAGCCGGGCACCGCCGACGCCCGCGTCGACGTGTACGCGTGCGGTGTCGTGCTGTACGAGATGCTGACCGGCGAGAAGCCGCACGACGGGGACTCCCCCGCGATCGTGCTCTACAAGCATCTGCACGAGGACGTCCCGCCGCCGTCGGCCACCGTGCCCGGCCTGCCGTACGAGCTCGACGCGCTGGTCGCCTCGGCCACCGCGCGCACCCCTGACGTCCGCCCGCACGACGCGGTGGCGCTGCTCTCCGAGGCCCTCGCGGCCCGCGCCACGCTCAGCGAGGCCCAGCTGGACGCGCTCCCTCCGCAGGCCCTGTCCGCCGAGCACGACGGCGCCGAGAACCGCACGAGCGTGATCCCGCGCTCGCTGACGGTGCCGAGCCCGTTGCCGGTCGACAAGGACGAGGACCGGTTCCACCGCACTAGCCGGCTGGAGTCCGCCGCCCCGCTCCCGCCCTCCCCGGCCGGACGCCGGGTGTCGCGGCGCGGCCCGTTCGCCCTGGTCGTCGCCGTGCTGCTGGTCCTCGGCGTCGGCGCAGGCGTCTGGTACATCAACTCCGGCCAGTTCACCCGGGTCCCGGCGCTGCTGACCCAGACCGAGGCGAAGGCCAAGGACCGGCTGGGGGATGCCGGTCTGGAGGTCGGCTCGGTCGAGCGTGCCTTCAGTGACACCGTCGAGCGCGGCCGGGTCATCAGCACCGACCCGGGCGTCGGCAGCCGTATCCGGCACAACGACGCGGTGAATCTGGTCGTCTCCAAGGGCCCGCAGGTCGTGGAGGTGCCCGACCTGGAGGGCTACCGGCTGGACAAGGCGAAGGAGCTGCTGAAGAGCGCGGGTCTGGAGCCGGGCATGGTCACCCGGGAGTTCAGCGAGAGCGTCGCCCGGGGCTCCGTGATCTCCACCAGCCCCGAGGCCGGCACCGAGCGCCGCTCGGGCTCCGCCGTCGCGCTGGTGCTCAGCAAGGGCCGCCCGGTCGACGTCCCGGACGTCACCGGCGAGAGCCTGGAGGACGCCAGGGCCGAGCTGACGGAGGCGGGCCTGAAGGTGCGCGTCGCCACGGAGGAGGTCACCTCGTCCGAGTACGACAAGGGTGAGGTCGCCGAGCAGACGCCGCAGGCCGACACCCAGGCCGTCGCGGGCGACACCGTGACGCTGACGCTGTCCAAGGGCCCGGAGATGATCGAGGTCCCGGACGTGGTCGGCGACAGCGTCGACGACGCCACGGCCGCTCTGGAGGCCGCGGGCTTCGAGGTCGACGAGGACCGCGGGCTGCTGGGGCTGTTCGGCGACACGGTCGAGAGCCAGTCCGTGGAGGGCGGCGACACCGCTCCCAAGGGCTCGACGATCACCATCGAGATCCGCTGACAGGACGCACGCACCGATGACCGTTCCGCACCTCCGCAACCCCGTCGGCGGCCATGTCCCGGTGGCCGGCGGACTGAACTCCGTCGGCCTGGCCTACGCCCGTGACCTCAAGGCGGAGACCGTGCAGGTCTTCGTCGCCAACCCGCGCGGCTGGGCCACGCCCGCCGGGAACCCGCGGCAGGACGAGGAGTTCCGCGCGGCCTGCGCGCAGGGATCCATCCCGGCGTACGTCCATGCCCCGTACCTGATCAACTTCGGCTCGCACACCGAGGCGACCGCCGAGCGGTCGGTGGAGTCGCTGCGGCACTCCCTGCGCCGCGGGCGGGAGATCGGGGCGCTGGGCGTGGTCGCGCACACGGGCAGCGCGACCGGCGGCCGGGACCGCTCGGTGGCGCTGCGGCAGGTCCGGGAGTACCTGCTGCCGCTGCTGGACGAGCTGACCCACGACGACGACCCGTTCCTGCTGCTGGAGTCGACGGCCGGCCAGGGCTCCTCGCTGTGCTCCCGCACCTGGGATTTCGGGCCGTACTTCGAGGCGCTGGACGCCCATCCCAAGCTGGGCGTCTGCCTGGACACCTGCCACATCTTCGCCGCCGGGCACGACCTGACCGGCCCGGACGGCATGCACCAGACCCTGGATCTGCTGGTGGAGACGGTCGGCGAGGGGCGGCTGAAGCTGATCCACGCCAACGACTCCAAGGATGTGGTCGGCGCACACAAGGACCGGCACGCGAACATCGGCTCCGGACACATCGGCGAGGACCCGTTCCGCGCACTGATGACCCACCCCGCCACCGAGGGCGTACCCCTGATCATCGAGACGCCCGGCGGCAAGGAGGGGCACGCGGCGGACGTGGAGCGCCTGAAGAAGCTGCGGGAAAGCGGGAAGCGCTAGAGGGGACCTAGAGCTCGGGCCCGTCCCCCGGCCCCTCCTGGTAGGAGTAGCGCTGTTCCTTCCAGGGGTCGCCGATGTTGTGGTACCCGCGCTCTTCCCAGAACCCGCGGCGGTCGGTGGTCATGTACTCCACGCCCCGGACCCACTTGGGGCCCTTCCAGGCGTACAGGTGAGGCACCACCAGCCGGAGCGGGAAGCCGTGTTCCGCGGTGAGCAGTTCGCCGTCCTTGTGCGTCGCGAAGATGGCGCGCTCGTCGGCGAAGTCCTCCAGGCGGAGGTTCGAGCTGAAGCCGTACTCGGCCCAGACCATCACATGGGTGACGGTGTCGGCGGGCGGGGCGAGCTCCAGGATGGTCCGGGCCGGAATCCCGCCCCACTCGGCGCCGAGCATGCTGAACTTGGTGACGCAGTGCAGATCGGCCACCACGGTGGTGTACGGCAGGGCCGCGAACTCCTCATGGCTCCAGCAGCGCTTCTCGCCGTCGGCGGTGGCGCCGAAGACCCTGAACTCCCAGCGCTCGGGGCGGAACTTGGGGACCGGTCCGTAGTGGGTGACCGGCCAGCCGCGCTGCAGGCGCTGCCCCGGCGGGAGCTCCGGCTGTACCGCTCCTCCAGATGCGCTCTCCACCGGCTGACCCATGTATCCATCCTGACAGACCCGAGGCAGTGCACTTGACCAGCGGTGCGACAAAAGAGGCAAAGCGGTCAGATTCAAACTAAGCATGCACTTACTTACTAAGTGAAGACTTACTGGACGATCTTCGATACCGGTGCAAGGATGCGGCGCAACCTGCCAGTTCCCCAGTTCCCCCGTTCTCTTGGAAGGAGCCTCTGCGATGCAGGGCGACCCCGAGGTCATCGAATTCCTCAATGAGCAGCTCACCGGCGAGCTGACGGCGATCAACCAGTACTGGCTGCACTACCGGATCCAGGACAACAAGGGCTGGACCAAGCTCGCCAAGTACACGCGTGAAGAATCCATCGACGAGATGAAGCACGCGGACAAGATCACCGAGCGCATCCTGATGCTCGACGGTCTGCCCAACTACCAGCGGCTGTTCCATGTCCGGGTCGGCCAGACGGTCACCGAGATGTTCCAGGCGGACCGGCAGGTGGAGGTGGAGGCGATCGACCGCCTCAAGCGCGGGATCGAGGTGATGCGCACCAAGGGCGACATCACGTCCGCGAATCTCTTCGAGTCGATCCTCGAGGACGAGGAGCACCACATCGACTACCTGGACACCCAGCTGGAGCTGATCGACAAGCTCGGCGAGGCGCTCTACCTGGCCCAGCAGATCGAGCAGCCGAGCTGAGCGGGAGCCCCTGAGCAGCGCCCCCGGGCCGAACCGCTACGCGACTTCTTCCAGCTGCTCCAGCCCGGCGAGGACCGGACGACCCTGGTCGGCCAGCTCACGGCGGGGGCACGCGCCCCGGCCCAGCAGCGCCTGGATCCGGCGTACGCACGAACCGCAGTCGGTGCCCGCCTTGCAGGCCGACGCTATCTGGCGGGGGGTGCAGGCACCGTCCTCCGCGTGCTTCTTCACCTGCTGCTCGGTGATGCCGAAACAACTGCAGACGTACACGCGGTTCACCTCCCGCCGGGATCGATACGTGGTGCCGTCCCGATTCATGGTCGGTGAGGCTAACCTAACCTTACCCGGCGCACAGGAACCCGAAAAGTGGCGTGGGGCGCGGATCGTATGTGATCCGCGCCCCACTGAGCTCCTGTGCAACAGCCGAACCGGCTACTGGTCCCTGTACATCTCCGCGACCAGGAAGGCCAGGTCAAGGGACTGGCTGCGGTTCAGGCGGGGGTCGCAGGCCGTCTCGTAGCGCTGGTGGAGATCATCGACGAAGATCTCGTCGCCACCGCCCACGCACTCGGTGACATCGTCACCCGTGAGCTCGACATGGATGCCGCCCGGATGGGTGCCCAGCGCCTTGTGGACCTCGAAGAAGCCCTTGACCTCGTCGAGCACGTCGTCGAAGCGGCGGGTCTTGTGACCGGAGGCCGCCTCGAAGGTGTTGCCGTGCATCGGGTCGGTCACCCAGGCCACCGTGGCGCCCGAGGCGGTGACCTTCTCGATCAGCTCCGGGAGCTTGTCGCGGACCTTGTCGGCGCCCATGCGGACGATGAAGGTCAGCCGGCCCGGCTCGCGCTCCGGGTCCAGGCGCTCGATGTACTGCAGCGCCTCCTCGGCCGTCGTCGTCGGGCCGAGCTTGATGCCGATGGGGTTGCGGATCCTCGAGGCGAACTCGATGTGCGCGTGGTCCAGCTGCCGGGTGCGCTCACCGATCCACACCATGTGCGCGGAGACGTCGTAGAGCCGGCCGGTGCGGGAGTCCACTCGGGTCAGCGCCGACTCGTAGTCCAGCAGCAGCGCCTCGTGCGAGGAGTAGAACTCGACCGTCTTGAACTCCTCCGGGTCGGCCCCGCAGGCGTGCATGAAGTTGAGCGCCTGGTCGATCTCGCGGGCGAGCTGCTCGTAGCGCTGGCCGGACGGGGACGACTTCACGAAGTCCTGGTTCCAGGCGTGCACCTGGCGCAGGTCGGCGTAACCGCCGGTGGTGAAGGCGCGGACCAGGTTGAGCGTGGAGGCGGAGGCGTTGTACATCCGCTTCAGGCGCTCGGGGTCCGGGATCCGGGCGGCCTCGGTGAAGTCGAAGCCGTTGACGGAGTCGCCGCGGTAGGTCGGCAGCGTCACGCCGTCGCGGGTCTCGGTCGGCTTGGAGCGCGGCTTGGAGTACTGACCGGCGATGCGGCCGACCTTCACGACCGGCACCGAGGCGGCGTACGTCAGCACGGCGCCCATCTGGAGCAGGGTCTTGAGCTTGTTGCGGATCTGGTCGGCGGACACCGCGTCGAACGCCTCGGCGCAGTCGCCGCCCTGGAGGAGGAACGCCTCTCCCTTGGCGACGGCCGCCAACCGGGCGCGCAGCTGGTCGCACTCGCCCGCGAAGACGAGCGGCGGATACGACTCGAGGTCCGCGATCACTGCGCGCAGAGCCTCGGTGTCGGGGTACTCGGGCTGCTGCGCCGCGGGCAGGTTTCGCCAGGTGTTGCCAGCGCTCGCGCTGGTCTTAGCGTTCACGGTCACGACGTCAACACTACGGGGTTGTCCCCGCCGTCCATTCCCTGGCTCACCAAGTGAGACGCGCCGCGGGCCGCCAGGGCCAGCCGCCGGTGGGTGCGCCGGAGCATCAGCCGGGCCATGAAGGGGTGCGCGTGGCGGACCACCGACCAGTACAGACGGCCCCGCCGGTTGTGGATGCGGACCACCGAGCCGAGGGTCACCGTCCGGGCCGCCGGGTCCATCAGGACCGAGACCCGGTAGTCGAGATGCCCCGCGTCCTGGCCGAGCAGGACCTCGTGGTCCGTACGGCCGAACACCGGGGTGCCCGGCAGGGTGCCCTCCCAGGCTTCCGCGTCGGTCGGCATCCCCGGGCGCAGGTCCAGGGCGTAGGCGTCGGCGTAGTCGGTGGCGGGGAAGGCGGCGTGCAGCAGGGCGGCCTCCTCGGGCACCGCGACGGCCGTCGGGCGGTCCCAGGTGAGCCGCTGGAGCAGGCGCACGTAGCGGCCCCGGCGCACGGGGCGGGCCACGGAGCCGGTGGCGGCCCGCTCGGCGTTGTCGAACAGCTCCTCGATGACCGTGCCGTGCAGCGCGCGCACCGCGAGCAGCCAGCCCAGGCGCTCCCGGGGCGGCAGGGACTGCTCCAGAACGTGCCGGATGCGGCAGCGGCCGGGGCCGAGCGGCTCGACGGAGAGTTCGTGGAACCCGGTGCCGGGCGGGTCGAAGGCGAAGCGGACCCGGCGGCCGGGGTCGTACTCGGCGACCGAGTAGCGCACCGGGCCGTGTCCGCCGGCGGCGCCGACGGCGAGCGGCCGGTCGAGGCGGAGGGGGGCCCAGGCGGGGGTCGGGAACAGCGGGTCGTCGGGGCCGGAGAGGCGGTCCAGGAGGGGGCCGACCCGCTCGGCGGGCGCGGCCAGGATGCGGTCGTGAACATTGCGTACAGTGCCCATCGGAGCACCTCCATACGGTGGCGTATGGTCAACCGTACGGTACCGTACGGTCATGGTGCAACGCCCCCCTCGCAAGACCCCCGGCAAGACCCCCGGCAAGGCCCGGCTCAGTGCCGACGACTGGGCGGACGCCGCGCTCCTCGCGATGGGCGAGGGCGGCCTCGCCGCGGTCGCCGTGGAACCGCTCGCCACCCGGCTCGGCACCACCAAGGGCAGCTTCTACTGGCACTTCGCCAACCGGGACGCGCTGATCGAGGCGGCGCTGGAACGCTGGGCCGAGACCCAGACCGAGGCACTCATCACCGAGCTGGAGACGGAGCCCGACCCCGAGCGGCGGTTGCGCCTGCTGTTCGCCGAGGCGATCGGGGCGGCCGCGGACGACGTGCTGGAGGTGACCCTGCTGGCGACCGCGGACGACCCGCGCGTCGCGGCGGTGCTCGGCCGGGTCACCGAGCGCCGGGTCGCCTATGTGGCGCGGCTCTTCGCCGAGGCAGGTTTCCCCGAGCCGGAGGCCCGGCGCCGCGGACTGCTCGCGTACAGCGTCTACCTGGGGCACGCCCAGCTCGCCCACGCCGTCCCGGCCACGTTGCCGGAGGGGGACGGGCTGACGGGTTATCTCGACCGCGCCCTGGATCTGCTGCTGATGCGTTAGGGTCGGGGCATGTTCGCGCACTCGACCCAGAACCAGAACTGGTGGTGGACCGCTTCTCCGGCGGCCCGCTGACTGCGCGTACTCAGACTTCGCGAAGGCCGCCCGAGGGGCGGCCTTCGGTGTTTTCCGGGGTCCGTTCCTCTCGGGAGAGTCCTCTCAGGCGTCCTCTCAGGAGAAGGAAGACGGACCCATGCAGCTGCTCGACCTGCTCGACGATCCCCGCCCGTTCGCCCTGCTGCGCCGCCGCACGCCGGGCCATGACGAGAACACCGTCGAGGTCCTCCTCGGCCCGGTCCGCTCCTGCGACCACCTCGCCGACCTGCCCGACGAGGGCCTCGCGCTCGTGCCCTTCCGCCAGATCCGGGAGCGGGGCTTCGACGTCCGGGACGACGGCACGCCCCTGACGGTGCTGATCCCCCGGGAAACCCACGAGATCCCGATCGCCGAGGCACTGGACCAGCTCCCCGCCCACGACGTACACGTCCAGGGCGGCCGGTTCGACGTCGGCGACGAGGAGTACGCCGAGATCGTCGGGCGCGTGCTGCGGGGGGAGATCGGGCGCGGCGAGGGCGCGAACTTCGTGATCCGGCGGACGTACGAGGGGGACATCCCCGGGTTCGGCAGGGCCGACGCCCTCGCGCTGTTCCGGCGGCTGCTGGAGGGCGAGCGGGGCGCGTACTGGACGTTCGTCGTGCACACCGGGGAGCGGACCCTGGTCGGCGCGAGCCCCGAGGTGCACGTGCGGATGTCCGGCGGCACCGTCGTGATGAACCCGATCAGCGGGACGTACCGCTATCCCGCCGAGGGGCCGACCCCGGAGCATCTGCTGGACTTCCTCGCCGACGGCAAGGAGATCGAGGAGCTGTCGATGGTCGTCGACGAGGAGCTCAAGATGATGTGCACCGTCGGGGACATGGGCGGGGTGGTGATCGGGCCCCGGCTGAAGGAGATGGCCCATCTCGCGCACACCGAGTACGAGTTGCGGGGCAAGTCCTCGCTGGACGTGCGGGAGGTGCTGAAGGAGACCATGTTCGCGGCCACCGTGACCGGCTCCCCCGTGCAGAACGCCTGCCGGGTCATCGAGCGCCACGAGGTCGGCGGGCGCGGCTACTACGCGGGCGCCCTGGCGCTGCTCGGCCGGGACTCCGGCGGCGCGCAGACCCTCGACTCCCCCATCCTCATCCGCACCGCGGACATCGACGCGGACGGGCGGCTGCGGGTGCCGGTCGGCGCGACCCTCGTGCGGGGCTCGGACGCGGAGAGCGAGGTCGCGGAGACCCACGCCAAGGCGGCGGGAGTGCTGGCCGCCCTCGGCGTACGCCCGTCCCGGCCCCGCCATGACAGCGCGCGCCCCGGGCTGGCCGACGACCCCCGCGTGCGTGCCGCGCTCGACGGACGCCGTGCGTTCCTCGCGCCGTTCTGGCTGCGGATGCAGGAGCGGGCCGCGGAGCTGACCGGGCACGCCCTGGTCGTCGACGGCGAGGACACCTTCACCGCGATGCTCGCGCACGTGCTGCGCTCCGGCGGGCTGGAGGTCACCGTCCGGCGCTACGACGAGCCGGGCCTCACGGAAGCCGTCCGCGCGCACGAGGGACCTCTCGTGCTCGGCCCGGGTCCCGGCGACCCGGCCGACACCGCTGATCCCAAGATGCGCCTGCTGCGGGCCCTGACCGCGGAGGTGCTCCGCGGCCACCGGCACGGGGTCCTCGGCGTCTGCCTCGGGCACGAGCTGATCGCGGCGGAGCTGGGGCTGGAGATCGTACGCAAGGAGATCCCGTACCAGGGGGCGCAGACGTCAGTCGATCTGTTCGGGCGGCCGGAGACCGTCGGCTTCTACAACAGCTTCGTGGCCCGCTGCGACGACGAGGCGGCCGGCGAACTGGCCGCGCACGGCGTCGAGATCAGCCGGAGCCCGTCGTACGAGGTCCACGCGCTGCGCGGGCCCGGTTTCGCCGGGGTGCAGTTCCACCCCGAGTCGGTGCTGACCCTGAACGGCGCCTCGATCGTGCGGGAGCTGGTCGGTCAGCTGCGCGGCACCAGCACGTTCTCCGAGCGGCGGCCCTCCGTGTAGTCCAGGACGTTCTGCACCGTGGCGTCGACGATCTGGCCGACGGCGTCCACGGTGTAGTACGCCTGGTGCGAGGTGACCAGGACGTTCGGGAAGGTGACCAGCCGGGCCAGGACGTCGTCCTCGATCGGCTGGAGGGACTTGTCGAGGAAGAACAGGCCCGCCTCCGCCTCGTACACATCGAGGCCGACGCCGGTGAAGCGGCCCTCGCGCAGTTCCGCGACGAGGGCCGCGGTGTCGATCAGGCCGCCGCGGCTGGAGTTCACCAGGATCGCGTCGTCCCGCATCGCCTTCAGGGCGGGTGCGTCGATCAGGTGCCGGGTCTCGGGCATCAGCGGCACATGCAGGCTGACCAGGTCGGACTCGGCGAGCAGCTGGTCCTTGGGGACGTAGCGCATGCCAAGTTCCGTGCAGGCCGGGTTCTCGGCGATGTCCCAGCCCAGCAGCCGCATGCCGAAGCCGTGCGCGATGCGGGCGAATGCCTCGCCGATCTTGCCGGTGCCGAGGACTCCGGCGGTACGGCCGTGCAGGTCGCGGCCCATCAGCCCGTCGAGCCGGAAGTCGAAGTCCCGGGTGCGGGTGGAGGCGCGCACGACACGGCGGTTGACGGCCATGGCGAGGGTCCAGGCGAACTCGGCCACCGAGTACGGCGAGTAGTACGACACCCGGGCGACCGTCATGCCGAGCCGTTCGGCGACGTCAAGGTCGATGTTGTTGAACCCGGTGGAGCGCTGGGCGACCATCCGCGTGCCGCCCGCCGCGAGGAGCTCCAGGACGCGCGCGCCGAGGTCGGCGTTGACGCTGGTGGAGATGGTCTCGTAGCCGGCCGCGATCGGAGCGGTGTCCTCGTTGAGGAAGACGTCCAGGCAGCGGACCTCGTGGTGGCCGGCGAAGGCGTGCTCGATCAGGGGCCTCTCGTCCGCCTGGACACCGAAGGCGAGAATCTCCACGTCAGGCTCCCGGCTCAGAGGGTCATGGGCCGAATATACGGCCCATGACCCCCGGCTGCCCGGTCAGCCGAAGAAGACCCCGACCTCCTCGTAGAGCTCCGGATCGACCGTCTTCAGCCTCGCCGTGGCGTCCGCGATCGGGACGCGGACGATGTCCGTGCCGCGCAGGGCGACCATCTTGCCGAAGTCGCCGTCGCGGACGGCCTCGATGGCGTGCAGCCCGAAGCGGGTGGCGAGCCAGCGGTCGAAGGCGCTGGGGGTGCCGCCGCGCTGGACGTGCCCGAGCACGGTCGTACGGGCCTCCTTGCCGGTGCGCCGCTCGATCTCCTTGGCCAGCCACTCGCCGACGCCGGAGAGCCGGACGTGCCCGAAGGAGTCCAGCGACCCGTCCTTGAGGACCATGTCGCCGTCCTTCGGCATGGCGCCCTCGGCGACGACCACGATGGGGGCGTACGACGCCTTGAAGCGGGAGGTCACCCAGGCGCACACCTTCTCGATGTCGAAGCGCTGTTCGGGGATGAGGATGACGTTGGCGCCGCCCGCGAGGCCGGAGTGGATGGCGATCCACCCGGCGTGACGGCCCATCACCTCCACGACGAGGACGCGCATATGGGACTCGGCGGTGGTGTGCAGCCGGTCGATGGCCTCGGTGGCGATCCCGACGGCGGTGTCGAAGCCGAAGGTGTAGTCGGTGGCGGACAGGTCGTTGTCGATGGTCTTCGGGACGCCGACACAGGGCACGCCGTACTCGTCCGACAGCTGCGCGGCCACCCCGAGGGTGTCCTCGCCGCCGATCGTGATGAGCGCGTCGACCTCCTGCTTGGCCAGGTTCTCCTTGATCCGCCGGATCCCGTCCTCGTGCTTGAGCGGATTGGTGCGCGAGGAGCCGAGGATGGTGCCGCCGCGGGGCAGGATGCCGCGCACGGCGGGGATGTCGAGACGGACGGTGTCGCCGTCGAGCGGACCGCGCCAGCCGTCCCGGAAGCCGGTGAAGTCGTAGCCGTACTCCTGTACGCCCTTGCGGACGATGGCCCGGATGACGGCGTTGAGACCGGGGCAGTCGCCGCCTCCGGTCAGTACTCCGACCCGCATGGAAATGTCCCTTCGCCGCGGTTGCCTGGAAAGGCCACGCTAATAGTGATCCAGGTCACTCAGGGATGGGTCGGAGCCGCAATTCCGGTGAAACGTCAGGATGTTCGTTTACTCGTCGTCAAGTCCGCGCTCTATCGCGTACCGAACGAGTTCCACGCGATTGTGCAGTTGGAGCTTGCCGAGGGTGTTCTGGACGTGGTTCTGCACGGTGCGGTGGGAGATGACGAGCCGTTCGGCGATCTGCTTGTAGCTCAGGCCCTTGGCGACCAGCCGCAGCACCTCGGTCTCGCGGTCGGTGAGCTGCGGGGCACCCGGCCGGCCGGCGTCGCGGTCGGCGGGCGCGGGTTCGGAGGCCAGGCGCCGGTACTCGCCGAGGACCAGTCCGGCCAGGCCCGGGGTGAACACCGGGTCGCCGACGGCGGTACGGCGGACCGCGTCGACAAGTTCCTCCGTGGAGGCCGACTTCAGCAGATAACCGGTGGCGCCGGACTTCACGGCCTCCAGCACGTCGGCGTGCTCGCCGCTCGCGGACAGCACCAGCACGCGCAGGGCAGGGTTGTGGGCGACGAGTTCCTTGCAGACCTGGACGCCGGGCTTGGCGGGCAGGTTGAGGTCGAGGACGAGCACGTCGGGGCCCGCGGCCTTGGCACGGCGCACGGCCTGCTCGCCGTCGCCCGCGGTGGCCACCACCTCGAACCCGGACTCGCCGAGGTCCCGGGCGACGGCGTCGCGCCACATGGGGTGATCGTCGACCACCATGACCCTGATCGGTCCGCCCTGCTCGCTCATCGCATCCCCCGGGACATCTGCTTCGGTACCTTCAGTTCGACTTCCGTGCCCTGCCCGGGCACCGAGATCAGCTCCGCGCTGCCCCCGATGTCCCGCAGCCGCCCCCGGATCGACAGGGCGACCCCGAGCCGCCCCTCGCCCTCGGCCTGCGCGAGCCGCCCCTCGGGGATGCCGGGGCCGTCGTCCCGGACGGTCACGATCACCGCGTCCGGTTCGTCCTCGACCAGGATCCACGCGCGCGCGTGCTCACCGGCGTGCTCACGGACGTTGTCCAGTGCGGCCCCGACGGCCGCGGCCAGCTCCCGCGCGGCGGCCGGCGCCAGCACCACGGGCGCCCCGGGCTCGGCGAGACTGGTCCGGGACCCGGCGTAGGGCGCGAGCAGCGCCCGCAGATCCAGCGGCCCGTCGTCGTGGGTCTCTTCCTCCACGGCCCTGACCAGCGCCCCCTGGGAGGCGTCCTCCGACACCCGCGACACCGGGGTCAGACCGCCGGAGACCAGGGTCCGCAGCGCCACCTCCTGCTCGCCCGCCAGGCGCCCCAGCTCGGCCGCCTCGCCGCCGATGACGGCGCCGCGCCGCTGCACCATGGCGAGCACCTGCAGGACGCTGTCGTGGATGTCCCGGGCGAGCCGCTCGCGTTCCCGGGTCGCGGCCTCGATCTCCAGGGCGCGGGCGAGGGTGCGCTCGGAGGCGCGGGCGACCTCGACGACGTAGCCGATGGCGATGGAGGCGACCCAGACGAGGATCACCGCGTGCACGGTGTCGCGGGTCGGGGAGCCGCGGTGGACGAGGTTGGCGACGGCGACCAGCGTGGAGGCGAAGGCCGCCCAGCGCCAGCCGCCCTTGATGGCGAAGGCCAGCACGGAACCGGCCGTCCATATCGACGGCAGGGTCGGGCTGCCCGACTCGATGTGGGCGGCCGAGTCGGCGACCCGCGTGAGGAGGATGCCGACGAGCGCGAGGGTCAGGTCGGCGGCGAGGAAGGGCTTGGTGCAGGCGGCGGCGTTCGCCACCTTGGGCAGGGTCGCGAACGTCCACACCGTCAGTACGGCGAAGTAGGCGATGGCGGCCCAGGGGCGCGCGAACTCGTCGTAGGCGCTGATGAACAGGCCGATCGCGTACAGCAGGGTGAGGATCCGGTACCCCATGAGCGCACGCCACAGCGGCTGCTCGACCGACATCCTCAGGACCTTCTCGCGCCTGGCCAACTCCCCCACCCCCCGAACGGCACTGCCGTGTCTAGGACTCGGACTTCTCCTTGTCCGCCTGTTCCTTCGCGGCCTTGGCGAGAGCGGCCCGGGCCGCCTTCTCCGCTTCCTTCTCGGCCTTGGCCTCCTCCGCGAGCCGGCGCTTGGCGGCGGTGGCGTACATGTCGACGTACTCCTGGCCGGAGAGCTTCATGATCTCGTACATGACCTCGTCGGTCACCGCGCGCAGGACGAAGCGGTCGTGCTCCATGCCCTGGTAGCGGGTGAAGTCCAGGGGCCTGCCGATCCGGATGCCCGGCCGCATCAGCTTGGGCATCACCTTCCCCGGCGGCTGGATCTTCTCCGTGTCGATCATGGCGACCGGGATGACCGGTGCCCCGGTGGCGAGCGCCACGCGCGCGAGGCCGCCGGGCTTGCCCCGGTACAGCCGGCCGTCGGGCGAGCGCGTGCCCTCGGGGTAGATGCCGAACAACTCGCCGCGCTCCAGCACCTCGATACCGCTCTTGATGGCCGCCTCGCCCGCGCCGCGCGCGCCGGAGCGGTCCACGGGGAGCTGGCCGACGCCCTTGAAGAACGCGGCCGTCAGCCGGCCCTTGAGGCCCGGGGTGGTGAAGTACTCGGCCTTCGCGATGAAGGTGACCTTGCGGTCGAGGACCGCGGGCAGGAAGAACGAGTCGGAGAACGAGAGGTGGTTGCTCGCCAGGATGGCGGGGCCCTCGGCGGGGACGTTCTCCAGGCCTTCCACCCAGGGCCTGAAGGCGAGCTTCAGCGGCCCCCCGATGGATACCTTCATCGCGCCGTACAACAACCGAGTGCCTCCTGATGTCTGTCGATGAGACCTTAACCCGGAGCGCCGTCAAAGAGGCCGTCGGCCCTGGTCGGTGTCAGTGCGGTCGCGTACGGTGAAGTACCTGCAACCGACCTCATGAACAGGAGACCGAAGGTGCCGGTCCTTCCTGGAGCCGAGCCGTACCGCCATGAGGGCGGGGAGACGTCCGTTCTCCTCTGCCACGGCTTCACCGGTTCCCCGCAGTCGCTGCGCCCCTGGGCGGAGTATCTCGCCGAGCGCGGTCTGACCGTCTCGCTGCCGCTGCTGCCCGGGCACGGCACCCGCTGGGAGGACCTCCGGCTCACCGGCTGGCAGGATTGGTACGCGGAGGTGGACCGCGAGCTGCGCGCGCTGCGGGAGCGCTCCGCGCGGGTCTTCGTGGCCGGTCTGTCGATGGGCGGCGCCCTGGCGCTCAGGCTGGCCGCCAAGCACGGCGACGCGATCGACGGCGTGGTCGTGGTCAACCCCGCCAACAAGGTCCACGGCCTGGCCGCACACGCCCTCCCGGTGGTCCGGCACTTCGTGCCCACCACGAAGGGCATCGCCAGCGACATCGCCAAGGAGGGCAGCGAGGAGATCGGCTACACCCGGGTGCCGCTACACGCGGCGCACTCGCTGCGGCAGTTCTTCCGGCTGGTCGACGGTGAGCTGCCGCAGGTCACCCAGCCGCTGCTGCTGCTGCGCAGCCCGCAGGACCATGTGGTGCCGCCGGCCGACTCGGCGCGCGTGCTGAGCCGGGTGTCGTCGACGGACGTGACGGAGGTCGTGCTGGAACAGAGCTACCACGTGGCGACGTTGGACCATGACGCGGACCGGATCTTCGAGGAGAGCCACGCGTTCATGACCCGGATCGCAACCGGTCTCGGCAAGGAAGGGACGGCCGTAGGTGGCTGAGCACGACTCCGACCGCGAGGATCGCGAGCCGGACGACCAGGGTGCCCGTTTCGACGAAGACGCCGCCTGGGCGGCCATCGTCGCCGGGTACGGCGACGAGCCGACGGACCCGCCGGGGTCCAAGCCGTTCAAGTCCGTCGAGGACCTGGCGCTGCTGGAGGTTGAGACCAACGACGACGAGACCGAGAAGGCCGACGGGGACACGCTGACCGAGCCGGTGCGGCCCCTGGGCGGCTCCGTCGCCTTCGCGCCCGGCGTCGGCCCCCGCGACTACACGGCGCCCGAGCCGACGGACGAGGACTTCGACGAGGACGACGAGGGCCACTTCGTGCCGCCGGAGCCGCCGGAGCTGCCCGCGGCGGACGCCACGGCGAAGTTCGCGTGGCTGGCGGTGCTCGGCGGGCCGATACTGCTGCTGCTCGCGGTGCTGCTGGGCTGGGAGATGACCTGGTGGCTCACCACGCTGGGCATCGGCGGCTTCCTGGGCGGCTTCGCCACGCTGGTGATGCGGATGCGGACGGGCGACGAGGACGACGACGATCCCGGGCGGGGCGCGGTCGTCTAGGACGCGGGGATGCCGGGGATGCGGAGGATGCGGAGGGCGGCCAGGACCGGGAGACGGTCCGCGGCCGCCCTCGGCTGTGCCGCTGGACGCCGGGGCAGGCCGCGGGCGGCACGGGCAGGTGAGGGGTCGCCCTCATGAGGGCAGCCCGACGCCGGGGCAGCCCCCGGACACGCGCGGATGATGGCTCGCCCCCATGAGGGCAGCCCGACGCCGCATCAGGCCCCAGGCACGCGCAGTGCCGCCAGCACCGGCAGGTGATCCGTCGCCGCCATGAGGTCGGCCTCGGAGACTCCGGGATGCCCCAGCGGGACCCCGCAGCTGAGCACCTCGATGCCCTTCGTCGCGAAGATCGCGTCGATGCGCTGATGCGGGTGGGCTGGGGTGGAGGTGTACTCGCCGCCCCAGGGGGCCACGGCCCAGCAGTCCTGGAGACTGTCGGCGAGGCGCCGGAAGGTGCGGCCGTGGGGGCGTTCGTTGAGGTCGCCGCCGACGATCGCGTGGTCCACGCCCAGCGCGGCCAGCCGGTCCAGGAGCATGCCGCCCTGGTCGTAGCGCTCGTCCTTCTGCAGGCTCAGGTGGCAGCTGAGGACGCCCACCCGGGCGGAGCCGAAGCGGACCACCGCGGTGGCGAAGCCGCGGCGGTGCAACCCCGGCGTGAGCGGGAGGAGGACGTCCTCGGTGCGCTCGACCCCGGCGCGCAGGCCGCAGAGGATCGCGGGGCCCGCCGCGGTGCCGCCGCCGGTGAGGACGACCAGGTCGGACGCCCGGGCCAGGCGGGCCAGTTTCTTGCGCCAGCGGAAGAAGCGGGGAGCCTCCTGCACCAGTACGAGATCCGGTACGCAGGCCCGGATCACCCTGGCCAGCGCGGCGGTGTCGTCCCGCATCGAGCGGATGTTGTAGCTCAGGACTCGGACGAGGGCCGAACCGTCAGACATGTGGATCAATCTACGCCCCCGACTCGGGGCGCGGGGCGTGTACGCCCCGCGCCCCGTCGGGGAGTCACATGACCGGGTCGGGTTCCCGCGCCAGGTCCGCCGCCCCCACCAGGCCCGCCTTGTTGCCCAGCTGGGCCGCGATCACGTCGGCCACCGGACGCCAGTTGCCGCCCACCAGCCAGCGCTTGTAGGACTTGCGGATCGGGTCCAGGACCAGCTCGCCCTCGTCGGAGAGACCGCCGCCGACGATGAACGCCGACGGGTCGAACAGGGAGGCCAGGTCGGCGAGGCCCGCGCCGGCCCAGCGGGCCAGCTCGCGGTAGGAGTCGACGGCGACCGGGTCGCCCTGCCGGGCGGCGACGGAGATGTGCTTGCCCTCGATGCCGTCGGGGTGGCCGTTGCCCAGGGCGAGCAGCGTCTCGGCGCGCTCGGGGGTGGCGTTGGCGCGCTGCTTGGCGTACCGGACGAGGGCGCGCCCGGAGGCGTACTGCTCCCAGCAGCCCTGCGAGCCGCAGCCGCACAGCAGCCCGTCCGGGACCATGCGGATGTGGCCGAACTCGGCGGCGACGCCGAAGTGGCCGCGGCGCAGCTTGTTGCCGATGATGATGCCGCCGCCGAGGCCGGTGCCGAGCGTGATGCAGATGACGTTGCGGTGGCCCTTGCCGGCGCCGAACTTGTACTCGCCCCAGGCCGCGGCGTTGGCGTCGTTCTCCACGACGACCGGAAGGCCCACGCGGGCCTCGACCTTCTCCTTCAGCGGCTCCTGGCGCCAGTCGATGTTCGGCGCGAAGTAGACCGTCGAGCGCTGCCGGTTGACATAGCCGGCGGCGCCGATGCCCACGCCGACGATCTCGTGCCCGGCGCGCGCGCCTTCGACTGCGGAGGCGATGGCGTCCACGATGCCCTCGGGCGTGCCCGGGGTCGGCACCGTATGGGTCGAGAGGATGTTGCCTTCCTCGTCGACCACCCCGGCCGCGATCTTCGTGCCGCCGATGTCGACGCCGATGGTGAGTCCCATGAATCCCTCAGTTTCGGTCGAGCCCCGCTACGGCCAACCGTACCCGAGGCCCTGCCCCGCGATTCCTGTCGTCCGCACTGAGGACAGGAGCACGAGCCCGGTTCGAGGGCGTCTGCAGCCGCGGCCCCCTCAGTCGAGGTCGATGCGCTCGCCGGGGCCGGACTCGTCGCCGCGGTCCCGGCGCTTGTCCGGGTCACGCCTGTCCGGGTCGCGCTCGTCGCCGGTGGTCCAGCGGCGTTCCTGGGCCTGGACGGCGGAGCGGTAGGCGGCGAGGAGTTCGTTTCCGGCCGCCGCGAGGTGGTCGAAGACGTCCGGGTTGCGTTCGATGACGGGCTCGACGGCGGCCTTCGCCTGCTCCACGACCTGCTTGACCACCTGCTGGGCGGCGGGTCCGGCGACCGCGCCCAGCAGCGGGGACTGCAGCGACGTCAGCTTGTCGCCGACCGCGTCGACGAGCTTGCGCAGTTCCTCGGCGGCCGAGCCGGGGGGCGGGCCGTACTGGGTGCGACGGCGGGACTGCTCCGCGGCGAGGTCCTCGGCGCACGCCGTCGCCCACGCGTCGGGATCGGACGCCCGTGTCTCGTCGAGCGCCTCCTGTCCCGCGGCGTCGGACGGCGGAAGCTCTTCGCTCATGGCGGACTCCTGACTACGGTTCCCTACGACGTTACCCGAACGGCCGTACCGCCTTCACCGGGTCCCGGGCCACAATCGCGGGTCCGGCGCGAACCGGATCCGCAGCACGCCGTCGCGCAGCGCGGCCCCGTCGACGGAGCACCGGCGCAGGGCGGACGGCAGGGGGACGATACGGCGGAAGGGGCCCGCGGTGACGACGAGTTCGTCCCCGCGCCGGACGAGGTCGAGGTCGTCGCGCAGGGCGCCGGGCAGCGGGAGGCTCCACACCAGCACCCCGTCGTCGGCGAGGTGGTCGGTGACGGGCCACTCGACGGTGGAGGACACCGGGTTGACGGTGTCGGGGACGGCCAGGGCGGCGAGGTCGTCGGCGCCGCGCGGATCGTGCCCGAGGTGGGGCACGGCGTGGACGTCGTGCGCCTCCTGCCACTCCTCCAGGACCTTGCGCTGCTGCGCGACGAGGGCGGCGGGCCACTCCTCCGGGGCGACCCGGTTGGCGATCAGGACGTCGGGGCGCAGTCCGCGCAGGGCAAGAGCGAGGACGGCGGCCCGCACGGCGTCGGCGCCGGCCGGGCCGGGCTCGGCGACCAGGCGTACGGCGGTGCGCCGGTCGGCGACGACGGCTTCGACGGCGGCGAGTTCGACGTCCCAGCGGGCGGCCGTCTCGTAGAGCCACTCGGCGGGCATGGGGACGCCGGCGAGCCGGCCGAGCACGGGCCGCAGGGCGCGGGCCGCCTGCCGCTCGGAGGGCAGCAGCCGGCGCAGGTAGCGGCGCAGTTCCTCGGGGAGGGCGAGCAGGGCGAGGGCGTGCGGGGTGGCCGGGAGGTCCACGACGAGCAGGTCGTGCTGCTCGGACAGGGCCGCGTCGCGCAGGGCGCGCAGCAGGGTGAGTTCCTCGGCGCCGGGAAGAGGGGTGACCTCCTCCGGGTCGAGCCGGGAGGCGCCGAGGAGGTCGAGTGCGGTGGTGGCACGCTCCTGGAAGGCGGTGAGGTCGTCCCGGAACCCGGCGGCGGCATCGGGCCGCCAGGCGGTGAGCCGCTCGCCGGCCGCCACCGGCTCGGGGCCGGTGGGTGTGCCGAGCACGGCGCCGAGGGTGTCGTCGCGGTCGGCGCTCAGCACGAGGACCCGATCACCGGCGCGGGCGGCGGCGAGTGCGGTGGCGGCCGCGACAGTCGTACGACCGCTGCCGCCCGGGCCCGTGATCAAGAGGGTGCGCATGAGGGTGAACGGTAACCGAGGCCCACCCGGGTCCCTTACTGCGAACCCGACTCCACGCGCTTCTTCAGCCCGGCCAGCGCCCGGTCGATGATGACCTTCTCCGCCTTGCGCTTGATCATCCCGAGCATCGGGATCTTGACGTCCACGGTCAGCAGGTAGGTGACCTCGGTCGCGCCGGACCCCGTCGGCTTCAGGAGGTAGGAGCCGTCCAGCGAGCGCAGCATCTGGGACTTCACCAGCGTCCAGGAGACCTCGTGCGCACCGGTCCAGGTGTACGCCAGCACCTGGTCGTCCTTGATCGCCCCCGCGTCCATCACCAGGCGTACCTGCTCGGCGCGGCCCTGGCCGTCCGTGGCGAGGACCTCCGCCTCCTTCACCTCGCCGGTCCAGTCCGGGTAGCGGGCGAAGTCGGCGATCACCCCCATGACGTCGGCCGGTGCCGCCTCGATCGTGATGCTCGAGCTGGTGTGTTCCGCCATCGCTGTGGCTCCTCCAGATGCGGGCCGGTGTGTCGTCCTCGTGCGCACGAGTGTGCAGCGTGAAGGCTACCGCGCAGCCGAGGTCACCACTCCAGCGCCCACGGCTTGCCGGTCCCGGCGAAGTGCCCCACGTTCACGCACTCCGTGGACCCGATCCGCATTCGCCGCACCAGCGGCTGGTGGACGTGCCCGAACAGCGAGTACCGCGGCTTGGTCCGCCGGATCGCCTCCAGCAGCGCCCTGCTGCCCCGCTCGAAGCGCCGCGCCACCGTGTCGTAGACCAGTTCCGGCACCTCCGGCGGGATATGGGTGCACAGCACGTCCACCTCGCCCACCGCCTCGACCTTCGCCGCGTACTCCTCGTCGCTGATCTCGTACGGCGTGCGCATCGGTGTCCTGAGTCCGCCCCCGACGAAGCCGAAGGTCCGGCCGCCGATCTCCACCCGCTGCCCGTCCAGCACGGTGGTGCCGGGCCCGGCGTACTCGGGCCACAGCGGCGGCATGTCGACATTGCCGTAGGTCGCGTACGTCGGTGTCGGGAAGGCCGCGAACAGCTCGGCGTACTGCTTGCGCACCGCCTTCTCGATCACCGCGCCGCGGTCCGAGCCGATCCCCGCCCACAGCCGGGCCCCGAACTCGCGGGCCTCGTCGTAGCGGCGCGCGGTGCGCAGCTCGACGATGCGGTCGGCGTTCTCGGCGCCGAAGAGGTCGGGGAAGATGCCGCGGGAGTGGTCGGCGTAGTCGAGGAAGAGGACCAGGTCACCCAGGCAGATCAGAGCGTCCGCCCCGTCGCCGGCTCTGGCCAGGTCACGGACGTTTCCGTGTACGTCGCTGACCACATGAACGCGCGTCCTGCTGTTGCCGGATGGTGTGGATGCCATGGCGATCAAGCGTAAGCCTGTGCGGCATGCGTGAACAGTGGCGGCCAGACCTGCGGTTACTGGCCAGTCGTGAAAGGGGTCGACTACTGTGCGCGCAGAAACACCATGCACGCGGTACCGATCCGTGTGACGCAGCGAACATCTCGCCGGGCCCTCTGTCGAAGACGCCATACCGGCGGGTAACGTCCGGGCAGTCCAGTCGTGCTCAGGATTTCAACCAACGAAATGCCTGGGTACCTGCCCGAGCCTTGGACCGCACCGTCGCATCACACACCGTCGTGGCGCCGGCGCCCTATGAGGAGCAGCAGTCTTGCGCGAGTTCAGCCTTCCGGCCATGTACGAGGTCCCCGCGGACGGGAATCTGACGGACATCGTCCGCAGAAACGCCGCGCAGCACCCGGATGTCGCCGTCATCGCGCGCAAGGTGGGCGGGGCCTGGCAGGACGTGACGGCCACCGCCTTCCTCGCCGAGGTGCGCGCCGCCGCCAAGGGGCTCGTGGCGGCCGGAGTGCAGCCGGGCGACCGGATCGGACTGATGTCCCGCACCCGGTACGAGTGGACCCTGCTGGACTTCGCGATCTGGTCGGCGGGCGCGGTCACCGTGCCGGTGTACGAGACCAGCTCCCCGGAGCAGGTGCAGTGGATCCTCGGTGACTCGGGCGCCACCGCGGTGCTGACGGAACTGGACAGCCACACGGCGGCCGTGGAGTCGGTGCGCGACCGGCTGCCCGCCCTGAAGCACCTGTGGCAGATCGAGGGCGGCGGCGTCGAGGAGCTGGGCCGGCTCGGGCAGGACGTCAGCGACGAGACGATCGAGGAGCGCGGCTCGCTGGCGAAAGCCGACGACCCGGCGACCATCGTCTACACCTCCGGCACGACCGGCCGCCCCAAGGGCTGTGTGCTCACCCACCGCAACTTCTTCGCGGAGTGCGGCAACATCGTCGAGCGGCTGCGCCCGCTGTTCCGGACCGGCGAGTGCTCGGTGCTGCTGTTCCTGCCGCTGGCGCACGTGTTCGGCCGGCTGGTCCAGATCGCCCCGATGATCGCGCCGATCAAGCTGGGCTGCCTGCCCGACATCAAAGACCTCACCACCGAACTGGCCGAGTTCCGGCCGACGTTGATCCTCGGTGTGCCGCGTGTCTTCGAGAAGGTCTACAACTCGGCGCGGGCCAAGGCGCAGGCGGACGGCAAGGGCAAGATCTTCGACAAGGCGGCGGACACCGCCATCGCCTACAGCCGCGCGCTGGACACCGCTTCGGGCCCGTCGGTCGGCCTGCGGATCAAGCACAAGGTCTTCGACCGGCTCGTCTACAGCAAGCTGCGCGCGGTCCTCGGCGGCCGGGGCGAGTACGCCATCTCCGGCGGCGCCCCGCTGGGCGAGCGGCTGGGGCACTTCTTCCGCGGCATCGGCTTCTCGGTCCTGGAGGGCTACGGCCTGACCGAGACCTGCGCCGCCACCGCGTTCAACCCCTGGGACCGCCAGAAGATCGGCACGGTCGGCCAGCCGCTGCCCGGCTCGGTGGTGCGCATCGCCGACGACGGCGAGGTGCTGCTGCACGGCGAGCACATCTTCAAGGAGTACTGGAACAACCCGGGCGCGACCGAGGAAGCGCTGCGGGACGGCTGGTTCCACTCCGGTGACATCGGCACCCTGGACGAGGACGGCTACCTCAGGATCACCGGCCGCAAGAAGGAGATCCTGGTCACCGCGGGCGGCAAGAACGTCGCCCCGGCGGTGATCGAGGACCGGATCCGCGCGCACGCGCTGGTCGCGGAGTGCATGGTGGTGGGCGACGGGCGGCCGTTCGTGGGCGCCCTGGTCACCGTCGACGAGGAGTTCCTGGGCCGCTGGGCCGCCGAGCACGGCAAGCCCGCGGACGCCACGGCGGCGTCCTTGATCGACGACCCGGACCTGCTGGCCGCGATCCAGTCGGCGATCGACGACGGCAACGCCGCGGTCTCCAAGGCGGAGTCGGTGCGCAAGTTCCGCGTCCTGCCCTCCCAGTTCACCGAGGAGTCGGGGCATCTGACGCCGTCACTGAAGCTCAAGCGGAACGTGGTGGCGAAGGACTTCGCGCAGGAGATCGAGGCGATCTACGCCAAGTGACCCGCCGGTTCGCGAAGGCGCGGGGTCCCCGTCGGGGGCCCCGCGCCTTCGTCGTCCGTCCGGTTACAGCAGGTCCTTGAGCCGCTCGGCCAGCAGGTCCCAGCGCCACTTCTCCTCGACCCACTCGCGGCCCCGCTCCCCCATCCGGCGGCGCAGTTCCGCGTCGCCGAGGAGGGTGACGATCCGGTCGGCCGCCTGCTCGGGCGAGCCGCCGCGCACCACCCAGCCCGTCTCGCCGTCCAGGACCGCGTCCGGCGCTCCGCCCGAGTCACCCGCGACCACGGGCAGCCCCGTCGCCGAGGCCTCCAGGTAGACGATGCCGAGCCCCTCCACGTCCAGGCCCCGCCGGCGCGTACGGCAGGGCATGGCGAACACGTCACCGGCGCCGTAGTGGGCGGGCAGTTCGGACCAGGGGACCGCGCCCGTGAAGTGGACGGAGTCGGCCACCCGGGTCTCGTGGGCCAGCTTGCGCAGGTCCCGCTCGTAGGGGCCGCCGCCGACGATCAGCAGGACCGCGTCCGGTTCCTTCGCCAGGATCCGGGGCATGGCCAGGATCAGGGTGTCCTGCCCCTTGCGCGGGACCAGCCGGGAGACGCAGACGATCACCGGGCGGTCGGTCAGCCCCAGGCGGGCGCGGACCTCGGTGCCGCCGGATCCGGGGTGGAAGGTCTTCTCGTCGACGCCCGGCGGGAGCTGCGCCATCCGCCGGGCCGCCGCGGGGCTCAGCGCGCCGGCGATGCGGGAGCGGGTGTACTCGCCGAGGTAGGTGATGGTGTCCGTCGAGTCCCCGATCCGCCGCAGCAGCTGCCGGGAGGCGGGCAGCTGGGCCCAGCCGGCCTCGTGGCCGTGGGTGGTGGCGACCAGGCGTTCGGCACCGGCCTTGCGCAGCGCCGGGGCCATCAGGCCGAGCGGCGCCGCCGCCCCGAACCACACCGACGTACAGCCGTGCTCCCGCAGCAGTCCCACCGCCCGCCGGGTGACCCGGGGCGTGGGCAGCAGCATCGTCGTGGCGTCGCGTACGACGGTGAAGGGCTGGTCGGCGTCGAAGGCGGCGGTGGCCTCGGCGCCCTCCTGGCCGCGCTTCCAGGTGGAGGCGTAGACGACCAGCCGCTCCGGTTCCAGCCGTAGCGCCATGTTGTGCAGGAAGGCCTGGATGCCGCCGGGGCGGGGCGGGAAGTCGTTCGTCACGATGAGCGTCTTGTGCATCGCGGCCGACCTTATCCGAGGCGTACCGCACAGCGCGTCACGGCCGCGCTGGTGGCCGACGCACAGTTTCCCGGGACATCATGTTCCCCTCAAGACGGACGCGGACGGCAGGGGACCAGGTGGAGACGACGGGCACGCGGCGGTCCTTGGCGGGGCTGCTCGTCATCTGGGCCCTGACCAGGGTGGTCCTGCTGCTCTTCGTGTTCAAGGTGTACGTCTTCCCAGGCCCGGACGTCACCAGCGACGTCTCGGTGATCTACCAGGGCTGGTACGAGGTGCTGCGCACCGGAACGTTCCCGCAGGACGACGTCACCTGGCAGTACCCGCCCGCCGCCGCCCTCGCGATCCTCTCCCCCGCGGTGCTGTTCCATCTGGACTACGCCTCCGCCTTCTTCGTCCTCGCCTTCACCGCCGACCTCGCCGTCCTCGCCCTGCTGCTGTACGCGGGCCTGCGCCCGGGCCGGAGCCTGCGCGGCCCCTGGGTGTGGGCCGCGGGTGTCCCGCTGCTCGGGCCGACCGTCTACGCCCGCTACGACGTGATGGTGACCGCGGTGGCGGTGGCCGCCCTGCTGGCGGGCGCCCGGCACCCCCGGGTGATGGGGACGCTGACGGCGTTCGCGGCGCTGCTGAAGGTGTGGCCGGTGCTGCTGCTGGTCGCCGCCCGCCGCCGTTCGGCCTGGGTGTGGGCCGCGGTGACCGCCGCCGGTCTGGCGGTGCTGTTCGGCGTGGCGATGCCGGGCGCGTTCGCGTTCCTGACCTTCCAGCGGGACCGCGGCACCGAGGTGGAGTCGCTGGGCGCCCTGGTCTTCCATGTGGCCCGGCACTTCGGCTGGGACGGGGAGGTGCTGCTGAACTACGGCTCGGTGGAGTTCCTCGGCCCGTACGTGAGCGTGGTCAGCACGGCCGCGCTGGTGCTGACCGCGCTGGCCTTCGGCTGGCTGCTGCTGTGGCGGTTCCGGGCGAACCGGTTCCTGCCGCACACGCTCGCGGACGCCGCCCTGGTGGCGGTGCTGATGTTCACCACGACCAGCCGGGTGATCAGCCCGCAGTACCTGGTGTGGCTGGTCGGGCTGGCCGCGGTGTGCCTGTGCTACCGGGGCAGCCGGATGGGCGTGCCGGTCGCCCTGGTGCTGGCGGCGTGCCTGCTGACGGTGCTGGAGTTCCCGGTCTGGTTCTCGCACGTGGTGTCCAGCGACTGGCTCGGCATCACCCTGCTGTTCCTGCGCAACGGCCTGCTGGTGCTGGCCACGGTCCTGGCCGCCCGCGTCCTGTGGCGCTCGACGGTCTCCGTCCCCGAGGCCGCTCCGCTGCCCGCCCAGGCCACCCGCGCCAAGGAGACCTCGCTGCCCTCCTGAGCCGGGGCCGGGCCCAGGGGGATCCGGCAGTCCGGGACCCCGGTCAGCCGAACTGCGTGCGCAGATAGTCCCGCCACTGCACGGTGAAGTCCGCCACGGTCGTGCCGAGGACCCGGTCCATGGCCTCCTCGACCGCGCCGGGCCGCTTCTCGTGCCCGCCGACGGCCCGGTAGAACTCGGCGAGCCGCTCCTCGCCCCAGCGCTCCGCGATCATCCGGCAGGCCATCCAGCCGCTCTCGTAGGCCTGCGCGAGCCCGGCCGAGTCCCCGGTGAACCCGAAGTCCTCGTCGGTCGGCAGCCCCGCCGGGATCTCGCCCTCGGTCACCGCCTGCCACAGCTCCGGGGCGGCCTCGACGGGCGAGCGCCCGGTGCCGAGGTAGCCGACCCAGTCGGCGTACCCCTCGGAGAGCCAGAGCGGGGTGGCGGCGCTGGTGTGGGCCCGGGTGGCGACATGGGTGGCCTCGTGGGTGAGCACCACCTGCTTGCCGCTCTGGCCGAGGACGCCGTACGCGACCGGGTTGAGGATGATCCGGTCCGCGGGCGCGTCGGCGGGGGCGCCGGTCTCGCCGGTGGTCACGGCCGCGATCCCGCGGTACGAGGAGGCGGGCGAGCCGAGCAGTCCCGCCATCGCCTCCAGGGACTGCGGTACGAGGACGACGAGCCGGCGCGGCCACTCGGCGTCCCAGGCCCGGTTCACCGCGGGCACGGCCCGGTCGGCCAGGTCGGCGAAGGTGCGCAGCCGGGCGCCGCTCTGTCCGACGCCGAGCACGATGCTGCGCTCACCGCGGACCACGTCCACCCGGCCCTGGTCCCACAGCTGGTCGGCGGCCTCGCGGGCGGGCCGCTCGGACTCGACGTACCACGCGCCGCCGGCGTCGAGGCTGAGCCGCAGGCTGCGGGCCGCGGTGACCGGCGCCCGGTCGTCGCCCCGCAGGCGGTAGCGCAGTTCGGCCTGGGCGGTGGCGCTGTCCCCGCTGCGCCGGAGCCCGGTCACCCGGTAGGACCACTCGGCGAACGGCACCTCGCGCAGATCGTCGAAGCCGCTCCGCGCGCCGGTGCGGACGAAGGCCGACTCGTCCCGCTCGACGATCGCCGCGGCCCGCCGGTCCAGCACCCGCTGCACCGCTTCCCGCGCCGCGTCCGTGGCCGGTCGCCCCCCGCACGCCACGAGCGAGACGAACAGCAGACACAGCACCACCACACCGGATCCGGACGCCCGCCCTCGACCAGCCATGCCGCGATCGTACGGCGATCAGGCCACCGGGGTCAGACCCCCGGCGGAGCCGTCAGACCCTGGTGACCGTGGCCCCCGGCATCATCCCCACCGGGTCGTAGCGCACCGGCGCCCCCGGATAGGGCGCGTGGATCACCTGGCCGTTGCCCATGTACATCCCGACATGGCTGGCGTCGGAGCGGTAGGTGACCAGGTCGCCGGGCTGGGCCTGGGAAAGGGGGACCTGGCGGCCGGCGAAGCGCTGGCCCTGCGAGGTGCGGGGCAGGGCGACCCCGGCCTGCGCGTACGACCACTGCATCAGGCCCGAGCAGTCGAAGCCGCTGGGGCCGCTGGCGCCCCAGACGTACGGCTTGCCGAGGGCGGAGCGGGCGGCGGCGATCGCGGCGGCCGCACGGCCCGACGCCGGGGCGGCGCCGCCGAGGTCGGGCATGTCGGAGCGGCCGGAGCGGGAGGCCCGGTCGTAGGCGGCGCGCTCGTCGGAGGGCAGCGAGTTGAGCAGCTGCCGGGCCTTGGCGAGCTTGCCCTCCACCGTCCGCTTGTGCGCGGCGACGGCCTTGCGGCTCTTCTCCAGCTCCCCGAGCTTGCGGGAGGCCTCGGCGCGCTCCAGGGAGAGGTCGCGCATCGCGTCCTGGAGTTCCTTCAGCTCGCCCGCCTGACGGGCGCTGATCCGGTCCAGTACGGCGGCCTTGTCGAGGTAGTCGTCCGGATCCTCGGAGAACAGCAGGGCGAGGGAGGGGTCGAGCCCGCCGGAGCGGTACTGCGCTCCGGCCAGCGAACCGAGCGACTCCCGCATGGAGTTGATGCGCTCCTGCTGCCGGGCGATCCGGTCCTGCGCGGTGGTGACCTCCCTGCGCAGCGAGTCGGCGCGCTCATCGGCCTTGTTGTAGGCCTCGGTGGCCTGTTCGGCCTCCTCGTAGAGGCGGTCCACCTCGGCCCGGGTGTCGTCGTGCGGAGCGGCCGATGCCGGTACGGCTGCGAAGGCCGCGGCGGTGGCGGAGATGACGCAGAGCGCGGCGCTCGCGCCCCGGTCGAACCCGGACGGTACAAGGCGACGATGGGACCCCACGAGAAGCCGCACCCCTTCCGCTGGCGGACAAGGACCTTCCCCGGCGAGGGGGAAACGCGGCAGACAGTAGCCCCGCTACGGGCCACCGACCAACGACCGCCGTGCACACGCAACGTGACGCCCCGCCTAGGACGCAGGTCATGGGCGGGGCGCGGGGTCAGTTCACGTCACCGGGATTCGCCCGTTCGGGCGGCACGGTGTCGTGATCTTGAGGGTGCTCAGATGCGGACGCCGAACTGGTACGGCATGTTGTTGATCGACTCGTAGCGGACGACCGTGTTGGAGCGCGGGGCGTGCAGCACCTGGCCGTTGCCCGCGTAGAAGCCGACGTGGTGCAGGTCGCCGTAGAAGATGACCAGGTCGCCGACCTTGAGGTCGGACTGGCTGTAGATGCGGGTGCCGGCGTTGGCCTGGGCCTGCGAGGTGCGCGGGATGCCGACACCGGCCTGGGCGAAGGCCCAGCTGGTCAGGCCCGAGCAGTCGAAGGAGGAGGGGCCGGAGGCGCCGTAGATGTAGGGCGAGCCGATCTTGCTCTGGGCGGCCTGGAAGGCGGCCATGGCGCGGCCGGAGCCGGCGCTGGCGCCGCTGAGGTCGACGCGGTCGGCGGACGAGCGGCTGGCGCGGTCCTCCTCGGCGGCGAGGGCGGCCTTCTCGGCGGCGGTCAGGGAGTTCAGGAGCTTCTGCGCCTGGGCGAGCTTGTCCTGGACTTCCTGCTTCTTCTTGCCCAGTTCGGTCCGGGTGGAGGCGAGGTCCTTGAGCTTCTCGGTGGCCTCGGAGCGGTCCTGGGCGAGTTCGCGCTGCTTGTCCTGGATCTTCTTCAGCGACTCGACCTGCTGGCTGCTCAACTGGTCCAGCGTGGACGCCTTGTCGAGGTAGTCGTCCGGGTCGGAGGACAGGAACAGCTGGACCGAGGAGTCGATGGAGCCGGTGCGGTACTGGGCGGCGGCCGCCAGGCCTATGGAGTCGCGCATCTCGTTGAGGTCTTCCTGACCGCGCGCGACGTTGTCCTGGATCGTGGAGATCTCCTTCTGGAGCTTCTCCTGCTTCTCCTTGGCGCCGTTGTACTTCTCGGTGGCCTGCTCGGCCTCCTCGTAGAGCTTGTCGACCTTGGCCTTGACCTCGTCCTTGCTCGGCTTCTCGCTGGGCGCGGCGTTGGCCGCCTGCGAGCTGATGGCCACGGCGGCAGCAGCGGCGGTGGTCAGCACGGTCACACGTGCGCGGCTCGGCTGCTTGGGTCGACGGTGGGACGCCACGGAGGCGAACTCCTTCTTCTGAGTGATCTTCCGAGCGGAGGTTCGAAGGCAGACCCTAGTGATACAGCTGTGATCAGTTCAAATCCCTGGGCGATTTATCCCGGTTACGGTCCGCATTCTTTACCATCAACCCACGTGCAGTGATGTGCACTTGACGCTACGTTGCGTGACGGTTCCGTCAATTCGGGCATTGCCGCTGTAGATTGACCTTCAGGACAGTCGCTTCAGAAGCACCGCAGATGCCACCGGACGGGCGCCCGCCCGGGCCACCCCGTCGGCCACCTCGCGGTCGGTCGAGACGACGATGACCGGACGCCCCGGCGGCTCGGCGCGCACCAGCTGACGGATCAACTCGTCGGCGGTGATCCCCGGTTTGGAGAACAGCACCCGCACCCCGCGCGGCGGCGCCAGCAGCACCGGCGCGGCCAGTTCGGCCCCGTCGAAGACACAGGTCACCTCGGCGCCGGTCTGCGCGGCGAGCTGGGAGAGCTGCCCGAGGAGCCTCAGGCGCTGCTTCTCCAGCGGCATCTGGGGATAGCCGGTCTTGGTGACGTTGTAGCCGTCGACGACCAGATGCGCCTGGGGCAGCGCCAGCAACTGGTCGATGATGGCGGGGTCGTTCTCGGACAACGCCCGCGCGGCGATGTCCTTGGGGGTCATACGTCCCGGTTCGACCGCGTCCACGGTCTCGGCCGGACGCACCGACACCGGCGGCAACGCCAGCTCCCGGCGCAGCCCTTGGGTGGCGTCGAGCAGGGTGTCCAGCAGCAGCCGTACCCGCATGTCCTCCACGCTGCGGCCCTCGCGCGCCGCCCGGCGGGTGGCCTCCAGGGCGGCCTCCGCCTCGGCGAGCCGCGACTTCAGCCGCCGGGTCTCGCTCTCGGCGGCCGACACCTGCCCGTGCGTCTCCGCCCGTACGGCCTCGATCTCGCCGTGCGCCTTGCGCAGCGCCGCCTCGCCGCGCTTGACGTCGCTGAGCGCCGCCCGCAGCTTGCGGTGAAGCGATTCCGCTTCCTTCTTGGACGCGTCCAGCTCGGTGCGCAGCCGCTCGGTCTCGGTCCGGATCTGCTCCCTGGCCTGGGCGAGGTCGGCGCGCAGCCGTTCCAGTTCGGCCCGGCTCTCCTCGTCGACGCGCTCGGCGTCGGCCCGCTGGGCCTCCTCGCCCGCCGCGGTCACCAGCTTGACCCAGCCGGTGGGCCGCAGCACATAGGCCGCGGCCGCCACGTCGAGCGGATCCGCGGCCGGGGGCGGCGAGCCGGAGTCGAGGGCGCCGGCGAGCTCCGGCTGGGCCTCTCTCAGCTTCTCCCCGATGCGCTGACGGAAGAGCGGATCGGTCTCCAGGGCCGCGGCCATGGCGTTGCCGGCGAACTTGACCCGCCGGTTCGGGGCGAAACGGGCGTACTGTCTCAGCTGGGCGGGCAGTTCACCGACGGTCAGCCCGCCGAACCCGTCGGAGACGATCTGCACGACCCGGCGGCGCACTCCGTCGGGCAGCGGACGGTCGAGCACCTCAGCGGCGCCGTCGCCCGGCCCCCCGCCTGCGGTCTCCACCATCCGTCTCACCTCATCGCCTGTGCGCGATCCCCCTGGCGTGGGGGATCACCCGAGCGGGGCCCGCTCCCTCAGGAGCCGGCGCCCGGCCTGTCCACGAGTTCCACCTGGTCCACGGCGTTGCACCAGCGGCAGCGCACCGACTCGATGGTCTCACTGACCACCTCGCGCTCCTCGACCTTGGGCTCACCGGCGAGGTCGAGGTGGACGTACTCGACGACCTTCGACGAGCGGGTCACATCGAAACGGGTGAGGTTGCCGCAGAGCGTGCAGCGCCACCGCGTGGTGGCCGTCGGCAGGGGAACCGTCATCGCGACCGTTCTTTCCTTCCAGTGTCGGTGACTCACCGGAGTCCCGGTGCGTGTGGCTCGTAACCCTACGGCCTGGCGGGTACCCGCCGCTCGGCCGTCCACAGCGGCGAGGCGGTCCGGTCCGTTGCGTCCCCTTACGTCATGCTCTGTGGTCATGATCAGCAAGTGGAGCAGCACGGTCGTCAGAGGCATGCGGATGCCGTCCGCGCCGGTCACCTACGCACTGATCGGCCTGTGCACGCTGATCTTCCTGATCGGCCCGGCCTCGGGGCTGAACCCGGCCTACGGCACCGGTGACGAACTGCTCGCCGCGCAGCGGGCCTACTTCCGGCGCTGGGGCGTGATCCCGGCCGAACTCTTCGAGGGCGGGGCGCGCGCCGCCCTCACCCCGGCCACCGCGCTCTTCGTGCACGGCAGCTGGGTGCACCTGCTGGGCAACATGCTCTTCCTCTACGTCTTCGGCGCGCTGACCGAGGAACGCATGGGCCGCGTCCAGTACACCCTCTTCTATCTGGGCTGCGGCTATCTCGCCCTGCTGGGGTACGCGGCCGCCAACGCCGACTCCGAGCAGTCCCTGGTCGGCGCGTCCGGCGCGATCTCGGCGGTCCTCGGCGCCTGCCTCGCGCTGTTCCCGCGGGCGAGGGTGACCAGCCTGCTGCCGTTCCTGTTCTTCCTGCCGGTGCGGTTGCCCGCCTGGGTGGTGCTGCCGTTCTGGGCGACCCTGCAGTGGCTGGCCGCGGGCCGGGCCACGAGCGGGCCCGGCGTGGCGTATCTGGCCCATCTCGTGGGCTTCGGCCTGGGGTGCAGTTACGCCTGGGTGCGGTTCGGCCGTACGACTAGAGTGAAGGCCGCCCCAGCGACGCCCGCCCCCGAGGGAGAGAACCAGCCGTGATCACCGCGATCGTCCTCATCAAGACCAGCGTGGACCGGATCCCCGAGATCGCCGAGCAGATCGCCTCGCTGGACAGCGTGAGCGAGGTCTTCTCCGTCACCGGCACCTACGACCTGATCGCGATGGTCCGGGTCAAGGAGCACGAGGACCTCGCCGAGGTCATCCCCGGCCGCATCAGCAAGATCCCGGGCGTGGAGGGCACGGACACGCACGTGGCGTTCCGGACGTACTCCCAGCACGACCTGGAGGCGGCCTTCGCCCTGGGGCTGGACAGCTAGCTCATACGGCGGGCACGCAACGGCCGTCCTCCGTGCGGTAGTTCCACTTCGCGCCGTCGGTGACGAGCTCGCGCACCGCGGTCACGAAACGCTCCACGTGCTCGTCCGGAGTGCCGGCGCCGAAGCTGACCCGGATGGCGTTGAGGGACTTCTCGCCGGGTGCCGCCTCGGGGGCGCCGCACTCGCCCTGGGTCCCCGGGTCGCTGCCGAGCAGGGTGCGGACCAGCGGGTGGGCGCAGAACAGACCGTCGCGGACGCCGATGCCGTACTCGGCGGACAGGGCGGCGGCGAAGTGGGAGCTGTTCCAGCCGTCGACCACGAAGGAGAGCACGCCGACCCGCGGGGCGTCGTCGCCGAAGAGAGAGAGGATCCGGACCTCGGGCACCCCGGCGAGCCCCTGGCGGACCTTCTCGATCAGGTACCGCTCGCGGGCGACCAGGGTGTCGAAGCCGGCCTCCGTGAGGGCCTTGCAGGCCGAGGCGATGGAGTAGGCGCCGATCACGTTCGGCGAGCCGGCCTCGTGCCGGGCCGCGCTCTCGTGCCACTCCACGTCCACTCCCCCGTCCGCGCGCCGGCTGACCTTGCGGCTGGCGCCGCCGCCCACGAGGTACGGCTCGGCCGCGACCAGCCAGTCGGCGCGGCCGGCCAGGACGCCGGAGCCGAAGGGGGCGTAGAGCTTGTGCCCGGAGAAGGCGATCCAGTCGACATCCAGGTCCTGGACCGACACCGGATGGTGCGGGGCGAGCTGCGCGGCGTCCAGGACGATCCGGGCGCCGTGCGCATGGGCGGCGGCGGCCAGTTCCCGCACCGGCCACAGCTCGCCGGTGACGTTGGAGGCGCCGGTGACACAGACCAGGGCCGGGGCGTACGGGTCGCGGGCGGCGAGGGCGCGCTCCAGGGTCTGCACGGCCTGGCGCGGGGTGCGGGGGGCGTCGAGGTAGGTGACCTCGGCGTCCTGCCAGGGCAGCAGGGAGGCGTGGTGCTCGGTCTCGAAGACGAAGACCTGGCAGCCGGCGGGCAGGGCGGCGGCGAGCAGGTTCAGGGAGTCGGTCGTGGACCGGGTGAAGATCAGCTGGTCGTCGGCGCGGCAGTCCAGGAACTCGGCGACCGTCCGGCGGGCGTTCTCGAAGAGGTCGGTGGACAGCTGCGAGAGGTACCCGGCGCCTCGGTGGACGCTGCCGTAGTACGGGGCGTAGGCGGCCACGTCGTCCCAGACCCGCTGGAGCGCGGGGGCGCTGGCGGCGTAGTCGAGCGCGGCGTAGGTGACTTCACCGCCGGTGACGAGCGGGACGGTGACATCCCGACCCAGAACGGGCAGCGGGGCACAAATGGTCTGGGCGGAGGCAGCGGTGGAGACAGACATGGAGGGCTCCCGTGAGAGAAGGGAAGAAGCAGGGGAAAGGGGTGCGCGGAGGCGGGGCTCGGCGGCCCTATCGCATTCGCTTGCTCACGGAAGGCTCCCTCGAACGACCCAGGACCCCTGGTGTATCGCGAGGGGTCCGCGCTTGCCGCGAGCCTTGCTGCTCACGGCCTGGTCCTCACCCGGGGCACCCCGCCACGGACGGAGGGTTGCCGGACAGTCGGCCGGGGCCTCATGACTGTCACTCATGACCTGGTACGGAAATCTAGGGGAAGTGATCGTCGTCCCGCAACCCGTGTCCGGATCACGGGACGACGACCGGGGACCGCTAGGCGTTGCTGGCGGCCACCCAGCGCTCCAGCGTCCGCTTGGCCGCGCCGGAGTCGATCGACTCCGCCGCCTTCGCCATCGCGGTGCGGATCTGCTCGGCCAGGGGCTCCCCGGTCGGGTGCAACGCCACCAGGGCCGCCGCCGAATTGAGGAGCACGGCGTCCCGGACGGGGCCCGGCTCGCCGTTCAGCAGCCGCCGCGCGACGTCCGCGTTGTAGGAGGCGTCCGCGCCCCGCAGCGCCTGAACCGGCACCAGTTCGAGGCCCACGTCCCGCGGGTCGAAGGCTTCCTCGGTGACCTTGCCGTCCCGGACGATCCAGACCCGGGAGGTGGCGGTGGTGGTCAGTTCGTCCAGTCCGTCGTCGCCGCGGAACACCAGCGAGGAGTTGCCGCGCTCGGCGAACACCCCGGCGACGATCGGCGCCATCCGCGGGTCGGCGACCCCGACCGCCTGCGCCCGCACCCGGGCCGGGTTGGTGAGCGGACCGAGGACGTTGAAGACGGTCCTGATGCCCAACTGCCCGCGCGCCGCGCCCGCGTGACGCATCGCCGGATGGAACTTCGCCGCGAAGCAGAAGGTGATCCCGGCCTCCTCGGCGACCTGCGGCACCCGGGAGACCGGCAGCTCCAGGTTGACCCCGAGCTTCTCCAGGACGTCCGAGGAACCGGAGGCGGAGGACGCCGCGCGGTTGCCGTGCTTGACGACCTTGGCGCCCGCGCCGGCCACCACGATCGCGGACATCGTGGAGATGTTGACGGTCTTCGCGCCGTCCCCGCCCGTGCCGACGATGTCGACGGTGTCACCGGACACCTCGATCACATGGGCGTGCGCGTACATCGTCCGGACGAAGCCGGTGATCTCCTCGACCGTCTCGCCCTTGGCCCGCAGGGCCACCACGAACCCGGCGATCTGCGCGTCGGTCGCCTCGCCGCGCATGATCAGGTCCATCGCCCAGGCCGTGTCGTCGGCGCCCAGATCGCGCCCCTCCAGCAGGCCGTTCAGCAACCGGGGCCAGGAACGGCCCGCCGCGGTGTCGCCTCCAGCGGGGGTCACAGCGCTCATGGGGCCGCTCCTGAGTGTCGTAGCAGAGATGCACCCCGAAAGGAGTGCGCTCCCCACCCTATCCAGCCCCGGGCACGGCGAAGGGCCCCGTCCGGTGTACGGACGGGGCCCTTCGCCGTGGCGTGGCGTGCGCAGCGATCAGTGGTGGCCGTGGCCGCTCGTGATCTCCTTGTACTCCTCGACGGTCGGCTTCGGAATCTGGGACTCCTCGCCGTAGTACGCCTTGCTGAGCTTGGCGCGCAGCTTCTCGGAGCCCTTCACCTTGCGCTCGACACCGTTCTCGTCGACCGTCGGGCCGATCTCGGCCGGCTTGTACTGCTCGTGCGCGGTGAGGGTGTGCAGCTGCTCCTGGCTGAGCGGCTCGTGCACCTCGATGAACTCACCGTGCGGCAGGCGCTTGATGATGCCCGACTCGCGGCCGTGCAGCACCTTCTCCCGGTCCCGGCGCTGGAGGCCGAGGCAGATCCGCTTGGTGATGATGAAGGCGACGACCGGGCCGACGAAGAAGCCGATCCGGACGAACCAGGTGATGGCGTTGATCGACATGTGGAAGTGGGTGGCCCACAGGTCGTTTCCACCACCGATCAGCAGGATCATGTACCAGGTGATCCACGCGACACCGAAGGCGGTACGGGTCGGCGCGTTGCGCGGGCGGTCCAGGATGTGGTGCTCGCGCTTGTCGCCGGTGACCCAGGCCTCGATGAACGGGTAGACCGCGATGGCGACCAGGACCAGCGGGAAGATCATCAGCGGGATGAACACACCCAGGACGAGCGTGTGGCCCCAGAAGTTGATCTCCCAGCCCGGCATCACACGGATCAGGCCCTCGGAGAAGCCCATGTACCAGTCGGGCTGGGCGCCGGTGGACACCTGGTCCGGACGGTAGGGGCCCAGGGCCCAGATCGGGTTGATCGTGGCGATGGCGGAGATGGCCGCGATGACACCGAAGACCAGGAAGAAGAAGCCTCCGGCCTTGGCCATGTAGACCGGCAGCAGCGGCATGCCGACGACGTTCTTGTTGGTCTTGCCGGGACCCGCGTACTGCGTGTGCTTGTGGTAGACGACCAGGATCAGGTGGGCGACCACCAGGCCGAGCATGATGCCCGGCAGCAGCAGGATGTGGACCGAGTAGAACCGGGCCACGAAGTCGCCGCCCGGGAACTCCCCGCCGAAGAGGAAGAACGACAGGTACGTGCCGACGATCGGCACGGACAGGACCGCGCCCTCCATGAACCGGACACCGGTGCCGGAGAGCAGGTCGTCCGGGAGCGAGTAACCGGTGAAACCGGTGAACATGCCGAGGACGAAGAGCAGGAAGCCGAACAGCCAGTTGATCTCACGCGGCTTGCGGAACGCGCCGGTGAAGAACACGCGCATCATGTGCACGAACATGCCGGCCAGGAAGATCAGCGCGGCCCAGTGGTGGATCTGCCGGATGAGCAGACCACCGCGGACGTCGAAGGAGATGTGCAGCGTGGAGCTGAACGCCTCCGACATCAGCTGACCCTGCAGCGGGACGTAACTGCCGTGGTACTCCACCTCGTTCATCGACGGGTGGAAGAACAGCGTCAGGTACACACCCGTGAGGATGATGATGATGAAGCTGTAGAGGCAGACCTCACCCAGCATGAACGACCAGTGGTCGGGGAAGATCTTGCGCATGTTGGCCTTGGCCAGGCCGTAGATGCCCAGTCGGCCGTCGGCCCAGTCGGCGACTCGCTCGCCGGCCGGCGCCTTCCCGCGTGCGCGGGACTCTGTGGTCTCTGTAGTGCTCATCCGCGCTCCCAGAAGGCAGGACCGACGGGCTCATCGAAGTCGCCGAGCGCCTCGAGGTAGCCCTCGTCGTTCACACCGATGCGCAGCTGCGGCAGGGCGTGACCGGCGGGACCGAAGATCACTCGGGCACCGTCGGAGAGGTCGAAGGTGGACTGGTGGCAGGGGCACAGCGCGTGGTGCGTCTGCTGCTCGTACAGGGAGATCGGGCAACCGACGTGGGTGCAGATCTTCGAGTACGCGACGATCCCCTCGTGCGACCACTCGAGCTCGCGCTTGTCCTTGATGTTGTCCGGCTGGATGCGGACGATCATCAGGGCCGCCTTGGCGATCTCCTTCTGGAAGTCGTGGTCGTGCTCCTCCAGGCCCTCCGGCTTGGCGAAGGTGAGGGAGCCGACCGCGACGTCCGAGGGACGCAGCGGCTCGTTGGTGTTCATGTTGACCAGCAGCTTGCCCTTGGACCACAGGGTGTGCCGCAGCGAGGTGCCGGGCAGCGGACCGAGGTCGCGCAGCAGGACGACACCGGAGAGCGGGAACAGGGCCAGCGCACCGAACATCGTGTTCCGGATCAGCTTGCGACGGCCGAGCGCGGACTCCTTGGCGCCCGCCGCGAAGTCGGCCAGAACCTTGGCCTTGACCTCCGGCGGCGACTGGACGGCGTGCCGCTCCTCGGCGACCTCCTCGTCCGACATCAGGGTGCGGGCCCAGTGGACCGCGCCCGCGCCGATGCAGAACAGCGAGACGCCCAGCGTCATGCCCAGCGCGAAGTTCAGCGCGCTGACGTGGCCGATCGGGAAGATGTAGACCGACTTGTCGACCGGGATCGCCACGTAGGAGGCGATGAAGGCGACGGTGGCCAGCATCGACAGCACGAACAGCATCGCGACCGCGCGCTCGGACCGCTTGGCGGCCCGCTCGTCGATGTCCTGGATCCGGTGCTCGTGGGGCGGCAGACCGGGATCCGCGAACGGGTCCTTCTCGTCCGCGACGCTCACCGCACCGTGTGCGTCCTGCTCAGCGGGCAGGTTCTCTTCTGGAATGTCTTGGCTACTCATGACTTCTTGGCCTTTGCGGTCCGAGCGGCGACCCAGACGGCGACCGCGATCAGCGCGCCGAGTCCGAAGACCCAGGCGAACAGGCCTTCGGCGACCGGACCGAGTCCGCCCAGCTCAAGGCCACCGGGGCTCTCGGTGTCGTCGCTGTTGACCGCGTCGAGGTACGCGATGATGTCCTTCTTGTTCTGCTCCGACAGCGTGGTGTCGGGGAAGGAGGGCATGTTCTGCGGGCCGGTCTGCATGGCCTCGTAGATGTGCTTCGGGTCGACGTCCTCGAGGGAGGGCGCGTACTTGCCGTGGGTCAGCGCACCGCCCTTGCCGGTGAAGTTGTGGCACTGCGCGCAGTTGGTGCGGAACAGGTCGCCACCCTTGGCGATGTCGGCGCCCTCGGGGCCGTACTCCGCCTCGGTCGGGATGGACGGACCGGCGCCCAGGGACGCGACGTACGCCGCGAGCTGGTCGATCTCGGCCTGCGAGTAGACGACCGGCTTCTCCGGCGCCTGGGCGCTCTGGGAGGTCGCGGCCGGCATGCGGCCGGTGCCCACCTGGAAGTCCACGGCCGCGGCGCCGACGCCCACCAGGCTCGGACCGTCGGAGGTGCCCTGACCGCCGGTTCCGTGGCAGCTTGCGCAGCCGACGGCGTAGAGCTTCTTACCCTCGTCGATGGCGAGAGACTGGGCGGTTTCCTCTGCCTGCGCCTTGCCCGTGGGCGCGACAAAGGCGTACAGCCCCCCAGTGGCCGCCAGCGCGAGGAGTAGGACGACGACCGCCGCCAGCGGATGGCGTCGTCGTGCGGAGAGCTTTTTCACGGATTACCCCGGTGTCAGGATCTTCTGCGTCGATGCTTCTGGGATGTGCGCTTGCTTGCTTGCCTGCTCGCAGCGCGCGGGACGGGCCCGGCTACTTGATCATGTAGATCGTGGCGAAGAGGCCGATCCAGACGACATCGACGAAGTGCCAGTAGTAGGACACGACGATGGCGGCGGTTGCCTGCTCGTGAGTGAACCTCCTGGCCGCGTACGTACGGCCGAGGACCAGCAGGAAGGCGATGAGGCCTCCCGTCACGTGCAGGCCGTGGAAGCCGGTGGTCAGGTAGAAGACCGAGCCGTACGGGTCCGAGGAGAGCGAGAGCCCGTCCTTCTTCACCAGCTCGGTGTACTCGTAGACCTGGCCGCCGATGAAGATCGCACCCATCACGAAGGTGACGATGAACCACATCCGGAGCTTCTTCACGTCACCGCGCTCGGCGGCGAAGACGCCGAGCTGGCAGGTGAGGGAGGAGAGCACCAGGATCGTGGTGTTCGTCGCCGCGAACGGGAAGTTCAGGGCGTGGGCCTTCTCCGACCAGAAGTCGGGGCCCGTCACCGATCGCAGGGTGAAGTACATCGCGAAGAGGGCCGCGAAGAACATCAGCTCGGAACTCAGCCAGATGATGGTTCCGACGCTGGTGAGGTTCGGCCGATTGACCGACGGGTGCGCGTGCCCGGTTTCTACTGTCGTTGCTGTCGCCACGACCGACATTATGTCGGTCGCTTATCCCGCCCTCACTCCGGGGGGTGCCGTTCGGAGTGTTCGCACCTCGTGTACTGCCCGGATGGCCCATCGCGCAGGTGCTCCAACCGCTGTTGACGGCGTGTTCGGAGGAGTAGCATCCGCGGCATCGGTTCTGTCCGTACGACGCTGATGTCCCGGAGGAAACATGCGGCCGACCGCCACGGTGCTGGTCTACAGCGACGACTCCAACACCCGCGAGCAGGTGCGGTTGGCCGCCGGCCGGCGACCGGCTCCCGATGTCCCGCTGGTGGAGTTCGTGGAGTGCGCGACGCCCGCCGCGGTGGTGAGCGAGCTGGACAAGGGCGGGATCGACGTCTGCGTGCTGGACGGCGAGGCCGTGCCCATGGGGGGCATGGGGCTGTGCCGCCAGCTCAAGGACGAGGTGTTCAACTGCCCGCCGGTGCTCCTGCTCATGGGCCGCCCCCAGGACGCCTGGCTGGCCACCTGGAGCCGGGCTGAGGCCGCGGTGACCCTGCCGGTGGATCCCGTGGAGTTCGCGGCCTCGCTGGCGTCCCTGCTGCGCACCCAGCGGCTCCAGAGCGCCTAGGCGTCACACCGCCGCCGGCCGCAGTCGTGCCGCGTCCGCCGGGCGGGGGCCGTCCGGCTCGCCGCCCACCAGGGCGCTGCCCTTGCGCCACTTCGCCCAGGCGACGTTCCAGTCCCCGAAGCCGTTGCCGAAGGTCTCCATGGTGTTGCCGTAGGAGTTCACGACCTTGACGAGGTCGCCCTCGCGGATGTTGTCGAAGAACCAGGCCGCGTTGGCGGTGCTCATGCCGGTGCAGCCGTGGCTGACGTTGGCGGAGCCCTGGGAGCCCACGGACCAGGGGGCGGCGTGCACGTACTCGCCGCTCCAGGTGACCCGGGTCGCGTAGTAGACGGGCAGGTCGTACGACTCCGCCGAGCCCTCCGCGATGCCGATGCTGGTGCCGCGCATCCGTACGAAGTACTCCTTGCCGAGGACGACCTTGACGCCGTTGCGGGTCTCGAAGCCGGGCTTGCCGGTGGTGACCGGCATGGACTTGATCTCCTCGCCGTTCTTGTAGACCGTCATCCAGTGCGTCGAGGCGTCCGTCACCGCGATGACCTGGTCCCCCGTGGTGATCGTCAGCGGCTTGGCCCGGCCGCCCCAGAGGCGGTCGCTGACCTTGATGCCCTCCAGGTTGCTGCGCACCCGGATGGTGGCGTGGGCGGGCCAGTAGTCCTTGGGGCGGTAGTGGAGCTCCTTGTCGTCCACCCAGTGCCAGGCGCCCTCGGTGGCGGGCTTCGAGTCGACCTTGAGGGCGCGTTCCACGACGGCGCGCTGGGCCTCGTCCTTGACCGGCTTGCTCAGTTCGGCCGTGACGGGCTGGCCTACGCCGTACGTGCCCTTCTTGGGGCCGAAGGTGACGTCCAGGCGCTTCTTGGTGAGCGGCTTGCCGGTGTCGAAGGTGAGGACGCGGCGGCCGGGGGCCCCGTCCTCGTCCTCGGTGGACACCCGGACCGTGTAGCGGGCGTCGGCGGCCAGCGGGGAGGTGCTGTGCCAGCGGCTGCCGTCGGCGGAGAGTTCGCCGCTGACGTAGCGTCCTGCGGCGTCCATGGCCGTGACGTCCGTGATGCGGCCGTCGGAGCCCTCTGCGGTGACCTCCAGGGGCTTGTCCGGGTCGGCCTTCTTCCCGGCGCCCTTGGGGCCGCTGAAGGCGATCTGGTCCGCCGCGTCGTACGGCGCGGCCGACAGGGGGTTGCCGTCCCCGCCGCACGCCGTGACGCTCGCGCCGAGCGCGATCACCAGCAGCGTGCAGCCGACGACGGTGCGGGTGCGCGGAGTTCGGTTCATGCCTACGACGCTAGGGAGCCGGGTCAGGAGCGGCGCGCCGAGTCATCCGTACGGGTGACGGGGTGCGGGACGAAGAGGGAGCCCGGACCCTCCTGACGGAGTGTCCGGGCTCCCGTGCGCTCGGCGCGTGCTACTGGGTGCGGTTCTCACCGCGGTAGTACTCGAAGACCCAGCCCCAGATGCCGATCAGGACCAGCGGGGCGGAGAAGTACATCAGCCACCAGCCGATGGCGACCGAGAGGAAGGCGAACGCGCCGCCGATGGCCAGCGCGAGCGGCTGCCAGCTGTGCGGGCTGAAGAAGCCGACCTCGCCCGCGTCGTCCGCGACGTCCGCGTTCTTGTCGTCCTGCGCCCCGGCGTCCACCCGCTTGGCCGTGAAGCCCAGGTAGAAGCCGATCATGATCGCCAGACCGAACGCCAGGAAGAGGGCCGTCGTACCGGCCGGCTCCTTCGACCACATGCCATAGACGATCGCCATGACGAGGATGAAGACGCTCAGCCAGATGAACATCCTGCCTTGGATCTTCACTTGCCGGCCTCCTTGCCGCCAGCGAGGGCCTTGTCGTCGTGCGGGGCGTTCTCGAGCTGGTCGAGAGCGGCGATCTCAGGGTGGTGCAGGTCGAACGCCGGGGATTCGGAGCGGATCCTCGGCAGGGTGAGGAAGTTGTGCCGCGGCGGCGGGCAGGACGTCGCCCACTCGAGCGAGCGGCCGTAGCCCCACGGGTCGTCGACGACGATCCTCTCGCCGTACTTGGCGGTCTTCCACACGTTGTAGAAGAACGGCAGGATCGACGCGCCGAGGATGAACGAGCTGATCGTGGAGATCGTGTTCAGGGCGGTGAAGCCGTCGGCCGCGAGGTAGTCCGCGTACCGCCGCGGCATGCCCTCGGCACCCAGCCAGTGCTGGACCAGGAAGGTGCCGTGGAAGCCGACGAACAGCGTCCAGAAGGTGATCTTGCCGAGCCGCTCGTCGAGCATCTTGCCGGTGAACTTCGGCCACCAGAAGTGGAAGCCGGAGAACATCGCGAACACCACGGTGCCGAACACCACGTAGTGGAAGTGCGCCACCACGAAGTACGAGTCCGAGACGTGGAAGTCCATCGGCGGCGAGGCCAGGATGACGCCGGTCAGACCGCCGAAGGTGAAGGTGATCAGGAAGCCGGTCGCCCAGAGCATCGGTGTCTCGAAGGACAGCGAGCCCTTCCACATCGTGCCGATCCAGTTGAAGAACTTCACGCCGGTCGGTACGGCGATCAGGAACGTCATGAAGGAGAAGAACGGCAGCAGCACTCCGCCGGTGACGTACATGTGGTGCGCCCACACCGTCACGGACAGGCCCGCGATCGAGATCGTCGCCGCGATCAGGCCCATGTAGCCGAACATCGGCTTGCGGGAGAAGACCGGGATGACCTCGGAGATGATGCCGAAGAACGGCAGGGCGATGATGTACACCTCTGGGTGGCCGAAGAACCAGAAGAGGTGTTGCCACAGCAGGGCGCCGCCGTTGGCGGAGTCGAAGATGTGGGCGCCGAACTTGCGGTCCGCCTCCAGCGCGAACAGCGCCGCGGCCAGGACGGGGAAGGCGAGCAGGACCAGGACACCGGTCAGCAGCACGTTCCAGGTGAAGATCGGCATGCGGAACATCGTCATGCCGGGTGCGCGCATGCAGATGATCGTGGTGATGAAGTTGACCGAGCCGAGGATGGTGCCGAAGCCGGAGAAGGCCAGGCCCATGATCCACATGTCGGCGCCGATGCCGGGCGAGCGGACCGCGTCGGACAGCGGGGTGTAGGCGAACCAGCCGAAGTCGGCGGCGCCGTCGGGGGTGAGGAAGCCGGCGACCGCGATCAGCGAGCCGAACAGGTACAGCCAGTAGGCGAACATGTTCAGCCGCGGGAAGGCGACGTCGGGGGCGCCGATCTGCAGCGGCATGATCCAGTTCGCGAAGCCCGCGAACAGCGGCGTCGCGAACATCAGCAGCATGATCGTGCCGTGCATCGTGAACGCCTGGTTGAACTGCTCGTTCGACATGATCTGCAGACCCGGACGGGCCAGCTCGGCGCGCATGAACAGCGCCAGCAGGCCACCGATGCAGAAGAACGCGAACGACGTGACCAGGTACAGCGTGCCGATCGTCTTGTGGTCAGTGGTGGTGAGCCACTTGATCACGACGCTGCCACGGTTCTGGCGCCGGACCGGCAGCTCGTCCTCGTAGTGGGACCCTGCCGCGGCACCCTGGGGTTCGTTGAGGATGCTCACAGGTTGTTCGTCTCCCGGTTCTTCTCGTGGCTCGTCTGCGCGATGCCGGCGGGAACGTAACCGGTCTGCCCCTTCTTCACGAGTTCCTGAAGGTGCTGCTCGTAGCGCTCCTGGGAGACGACCTTCACGTTGAACAGCATCCGGGAGTGGTCGACGCCGCAGAGCTCGGCGCACTTGCCCAGGAAGGTGCCCTCCTGGTTGGGGGTCACCTCGAAGGCGTTGGTGTGGCCCGGGATGACGTCCTGCTTCATGAGGAACGGCACCACCCAGAAGGAGTGGATGACGTCACGCGAGGTCAGGACGAAGCGGACGCGCTTGCCCTCGGGCAGCCACAGGGTCGGACCCGGGTTGCCGGTCTGCGGGTTGCGCGCGCCGGGGGTGCCGCAGTCGTAGACGCCGCCGGCATTCGCCGGGAAGTCTTCCTTGTAGCGGTCCGGAATCGCGTCCAGTTCCTTGGCCTTGGTGGCGTCACCGGTGGAACCGCCGACGCCCTCGACGTAGTTGAAGCACCAGCTCCACTGGAAGCCGACGACGTTGATGGTGACGTCGGGCTTGTCCTTGAGCTCGAGGAGCTTCGACTCGTCCCGGGCCGTGAAGTAGAAGAGCACCGAGACGATGATCAGCGGGACCACCGTGTACAGCGCCTCGATCGGCATGTTGTACCGGGTCTGCGGAGGGACCTCGACCTTGGTGCGGCTGCGCCGGTGGAAGATCGCACTCCACAGGATCAGGCCCCACACCAGCACGCCGACGGCGAGCGCGGCAGCCCAGGATCCCTGCCACAGGGAGAGGATCCGCGGAGCCTCTTCCGTGGTCGGGGTGGGCATACCAAGGCGGGGGAAGTCCTTGTATGTGCAACCGGTGGCGGTCGCCAGGACCAGGCCCGCGGTCAGTGCCTGCAGCAGCTTCCGCCGCATCGGGCGCCGCGGCGAGCGGTCGGAGCCGTTGGGACTCACGTAGCGCCTTCCCGAGAGTCTCGCCCGCGCGGATTGGCTGCGGCCTGCCTTACTCGGTGGTCGGTCGCCGCCCTGCGTCGGGCAGGGGTTTGGATGTTTATGCGGACCAAACCCTAGCCGACCCTCTCCGAGGGTTCGCGGGGAGGGGTGCCTAGTCGCTCCGTGGGTTAGCTGAATTGGCGGGTGCGGGCAGTTTGTGGCTGATCGCGCAGTTCCCCGCGCCCCTGAGGGGGTTAGCGTTGCCGTGTGTCCTACTTCGACGCTGCTTCCGCTTCTCCGCTCCATCCCGTTGCTCGTCAGGCGCTGTTGGCCTCCCTTGATGAAGGGTGGGCTGATCCTGCGCGGTTGTACCGCGAGGGGCGCAGGGCTCGGATGTTGCTGGATGCCGCTCGGGAGGCGGCTGCCGAGGCCGTGGGGTGCCGTCCTGACGAGCTGAGCTTCACCGCTTCCGGTACCCAGGCCGTGCATGCCGGGATCGCGGGGGCGTTGGGTGGGCGGCGGCGGGTGGGACGTCACCTCATCGTGTCAGCCGTTGAACATTCGTCCGTGCTGCATTCCGCCGAGATCCACGAGAAAGAGGGCGGTTCGGTCACCCAGGTGGCGGTCGACCGAATGGGAAAGGCGGCCCCCTCGGACTACGCGGAAGCGCTTCGGGAGGACACCGCGCTGGCCTGTCTGCAGTCGGCCAATCACGAGGTGGGGACCGAGCAGCCCGTTGCCGAGGTGGCCGCGGTGTGCCGGAAGGCGGGCGTGCCGTTGCTCGTGGATGCGGCGCAGTCGCTGGGGTGGGGGCGGGTCGACGGGGACTGGTCGCTGCTCACCGGCAGTGCGCACAAATGGGGCGGGCCCTCCGGAGTCGGACTGCTCGTGGTGCGCAAGGGGGTGCGGTTCGCCCCGCAAGGGCCGTCGGACGAGCGGGAGTCCGGGCGGGCGGCCGGGTTCGAGAACCTGCCGGCGATCGTGGCGGCGGCGGCCTCGCTGCGGGCGGTGCGGGCCGAGGCGGCCCAGGAGGCGGCGCGGCTGCGGGAGCTGACGGACCGGATCCGGGCCCGGGTGCCGGAACTGGTGCCGGACGTGGAGGTGGTCGGCGACCCGGTGCGCCGGCTGCCCGGGGTCGTCACCTTCTCCTGTCTCTATGTCGACGGGGAGACACTCCTGCACGAGCTGGACCGTTCCGGTTTCTCCGTCTCATCCGGTTCGTCCTGTACGAGCAGCACGCTGACGCCCAGCCATGTGCTGAGGGCGATGGGGGTGCTCAGCGAGGGCAACGTCCGGGTGTCCCTGCCGCCCGGCACCGCGCGGGAGGACGTGGAGCGGTTCCTGGAGGTGCTGCCGGAGACGGTGGCGTCGGTGCGGGAGAAGCTCGGTGCGCCGACGCCCACGACCGCCGTACGCGAGGACGCCCTGATCGTCGATGCCCTGATCGTCGACGCCCTGGGCAAGCGCTGCCCGATCCCCGTGATCGAACTGGCGAAGGTCATCGGGGACGTGCCGGTCGGCGGCACGGTGCGGGTGCTGTCCGACGACGAGGCGGCGCGCCTCGACATCCCCGCGTGGTGCGAGATGCGGGGGCAGGAGTACGCGGGTGAGGAACCGGCGGAGCGAGGAACGGCGTATCTCGTCCGCCGGGTGAGCTGAGATCAGCGCAGGTAGCCCTGGACCTCGGCCGCGGCCTCGTCGCCGTACGCCTTCATGAAGCGCTCCATGAAGTGCCCGCGGCGCAGCTGGTACTCCTGGGTGCCCACCGTCTCGATGACGAGCGTCGCGAGCATGCAGCCGACCTGCGCGGCGCGCTCCAGGGAGACCCCCCAGGCCAGTCCCGACAGGAATCCGGCGCGGAAGGCGTCGCCGACGCCCGTGGGGTCGGCCTTGCGCTCCTCCTCGGGGCAGCCGACCTCGATCGGGGACTCGCCGGACCGCTCGATCCGGACGCCCTGCGAGCCCAGCGTGGTGACGCGGCAGCCGACCTTGGCCAGGATCTCCGCGTCGGACCAGCCGGTCTTGGACTCGATGAGCCCCTTCTCGTACTCGTTGGAGAAGAGGTAGGTGGCTCCGTCCAGCAGTATCCGGATCTCGTCGCCGTTCATCCGGGCGATCTGCTGGGAGAAGTCGGCGGCGAAGGGGATGCCGCGCGAACGGCACTCCTCGGTGTGGCGCAGCATCCCCTCGGGGTCGTCGGCGCCGATGAGGACCAGGTCGAGGCCGCCGACGCGGTCCGCGACGGTCTTCAGCTCGATGAGCCGGGCCTCGCTCATGGCACCCGTGTAGAAGGAGCCGATCTGGTTGTGGTCGGCGTCGGTGGTGCACACGAAGCGCGCGGTGTGCAGGGTCTCGGAGATGCGCACCGATTCGGTGTCGACGCCGTGGCGGTCGAGCCAGGCCCGGTACTCGTCGAAGTCGAAGCCCGCGGCGCCGACGAGGATCGGCCGGGTGCCCAGCTGGCCCATGCCGAAGGCGATGTTCGCGCCGACGCCGCCCCGGCGGACGTCCAGGTTGTCGACCAGGAAGGAGAGCGAGACCGTGTGCAGCTGGTCCGCGACGAACTGGTCGGCGAAGCGGCCGGGGAAGGTCATGAGGTGGTCGGTGGCGATGGAGCCGGTGACTGCGATGCGCACGGCTGGGGTTCTCCTGCGGATGCGGAGGCGGATTGACAGTTCACGCTACCCGGTTCGGGAGTGACTCAGAAGCGCCCAAAACTACCCGATAGTAGATCTTTCTTCGCAGGCCATGGCGTGTCTACGGTTCGGCTATGACGAAACTCAAGGCTCCGGTTCCCGCTCCGGCCGACCTGGACGGCGGTCTGGCGGCGCTGCGCGGGGACTGCGCCCGGATGGCTCCCCACTGGGCGGTTCCCGACCGGATCACCCCGCGACCGGTCTCCCCCTCGCTCATCCACGGGGTGGAGGTGCCGCACAGGTCCGCCCGGCTGCTGGACGCGATGTCGGACTACGGTGACTGAATCCGTCCCTCGCGGGAACCGTGCGCTCGTGTGCCGCGTCCCATCGCTGTCCCCCGGAAAGGGGATGCGGGATACGACCCAAGGAGCGATGCGGTGAACACCGAGCGACCCGACGACGACGCGGCCGAGCCCGGCGCCGTCGAGAACACCGGCCCCGCGCGGGACGCCGATGACACCGTCGGGGCCGACGAGAACTCCGCGCGACGCGAGGGCGCCGCGGAGGAGCACGGCACGGACTCCGGTGCGGGCAGGCGCCGCTCCCCCGTGATCATCGCCTCCGTGGCCGCGGCGGTGCTGCTCGTCGGGGGTGGCGGGGCCTACCTCGCCGCCGGTGCCTCCGACGGTTCGGACGACGGCACCTCCTCGGGGGCACCCGGGGCGGACACTCCCCCGCCGCTCGCGCTCGACGGGTACTCCGAGGGCCCGGCGAGCGGGATCGCGCCCGGGGAGCCGAATCCGTACGGCGCCACCTTCGAGGTCCCCGGCGCGCTGCCGCAGGGGCCCGGTTCGGCTCCGGTGTACCGGGCCCGGGGTGAGGTCACCGCGGACGAGGTGACCCGGCTCGCGGCGGCGCTCGGGGTCGCCGGGAAGCCGGTGCTCCAGGGGCAGGCCTGGCGGATCGGCGGCAAGGACGGGTCGGGGCCGAGTCTGCAGGTCAACCAGCAGGCGCCGGGCACCTGGACCTTCCAGCGGTACGCCCCCGGCGGGGACAGCTGTGAGAGCCCGGCCGTCTGCACCGACAAGCCCGGCGGCGACGCCGTCGACCCGGTGAGCGAGGAGGCCGCGAAGAAGGCCGCCGCCCCGGTGCTGAAGGCGGTGGGCCAGGACGACGCGAAGCTCGACGCGAGCCAGGTCATGGACGCCCAGCGGGTGGTGAACGCCGAGCCGGTGGTCGGCGGGCTGCCGACCTACGGCTGGACGACGGGCGTGACCGTGAGCGCGCAGGGCGAGGTGGTCGGCGGCAGCGGTCAGTTGAAGGCGCCGGGCAAGAACGACACCTATCCCGTGCTGAGCGCCGAGAAGACGCTCGCGCTGATGAACTCGGCGCCGGCGGACGACCCGCGCGCGGGCATCGGGGGCTGCGCCAGTCCCGTACCGCTGGAGGACGAGGCGGCGTGCGGGGAGGCCGGGAAGAAGGACACCATCACGGTCGAGAAGGCCGTGTTCGGCCTGGCCGCGCACCATGTGGACGCCCGCCAGGCGCTCGTGCCGTCCTGGCTGTTCCGGGTCCGGGCGCCGGGCGCGCAGGACAGCTTCACGGTGACCCATCCGGCGATCGACCCGAGGTTCCTGGCCTCGACGGCGCCGTCCGGGCCGCCGACCGAGCAGCCGAGCCCGCGGCCGACCGGGCCGGACGACGAGCGGACCACCCGCGAGATGAGCGCCGACGGCTACACCAGCGAGGGCAGGGAGCTCACCGTCGCCTTCACCGGCGGGGTGTGCGCCGACTACGACGTCAGCGCGCGCGAGAACGGGGACGCGGTGACGGTCACGGTGACCGAGACCCCTCGGGCCGACAAGGTCTGCATCCTGGTCGCCAAGGTGTACCACCGCACGGTGCGACTGGACGAGCCGCTCGGCGATCGGAAGGTCGTCGGCCCGGACGGCGAGGCGATCCCGCTGGAGAAGCCGGGCGCCCGGCTGCCGGAGACCTCGGCGCGGTAGCGGGGCCGGACGCGCCGACGGCGGCGTCCCCCGGTCGTCCGGGGGCGCCGCCGTCATGACGGGTGCTGCCTGTCAGTTGAAGGAGTCGCCGCAGGCGCAGGAGCCGGTCGCGTTCGGGTTGTCGATCGTGAAGCCCTGCTTCTCGATGGTGTCGACGAAGTCGATGGTGGCGCCGCCCAGGTACGGGGCGCTCATCCGGTCGGTGACGACCTTGACGCCGTCGAAGTCCTTCACCACGTCGCCGTCGAGGGAGCGCTCGTCGAAGAAGAGCTGGTAGCGCAGGCCGGAGCAGCCGCCGGGCTGGACGGCGACGCGCAGGGCCAGGTCGTCGCGGCCTTCCTGGTCGAGCAGGGCCTTGACCTTGGACGCGGCGGCGTCGGTCAGGACGATGCCGTCGGTGACGGTGCTGGTCTCGTCCGATACGGACATCTACATCTCTCCCGGGTTGTACGGAGACTGCTTGCCGACGGTTGCAACCTGCGCGGCCCCGGATTCATTCCGGGCGGGGCGCTTGTCTTACCGGTTCGTGCGGTTCCTTCTTCATGCTCGCACACCCGCCGCGGAGCGGAAAACGGCTCTTTCGGGAATGAAAGACCGCTCACAGGGATTCACGTCACATGGACGCTATGCCCATCGTCAAACTGACGTGAAGCGGTTATGATAGATAGCGTCATTTCGACGAAAAGCCAGATGGTGACCCCACCGACCCGGTCCCGCCGGGCCGCTGAACCGCAGAACAGAAAGGGTGCGTGTCGTGACCACCGCCCAGACCCAGGAGCTCGACGTACAGCCGACGCCCCTCGCCCTGCTGCTCCTCGGCCGTGAGGCCGACCCCAGGAGCGAGCGCGGTGTGGAGTGCCCCGGCGACCTCCCCTCGCCGTCCGACCCGGATCTGGTCGAGCGTGCCCGCGCGGCCAAGGAGAAGCTCGGCGACAAGGTGTTCGTGCTCGGCCACCACTACCAGCGCGACGAGGTCATCCAGTTCGCGGACGTCACCGGCGACTCCTTCAAGCTGGCCCGGGACGCGGCCGCCCGCCCCGAGGCCGAGTACATCGTGTTCTGCGGCGTGCACTTCATGGCGGAGTCCGCGGACATCCTGACCGGCGACGACCAGAAGGTGGTCCTGCCCGACCTCGCGGCCGGCTGCTCCATGGCCGACATGGCCACGGCCGAGCAGGTCGCCGAGTGCTGGGACGTGCTGACCGAGGCCGGGATAGCCGAACAGGTCGTCCCGGTGGCGTACATGAACTCGTCCGCCGACATCAAGGCCTTCACCGGCAAGCACGGTGGCCTGATCTGTACGTCGTCCAACGCGAAGCGGGCCCTGGACTGGGCGTTCGAGCAGGGCGAGAAGGTTCTCTTCCTGCCGGACCAGCATCTGGGCCGCAACACCGCCGTACGGGACCTGGGCATGTCGCTCGACGACTGTGTCGTCTACAACCCGCACAAGCCGAACGGCGGCCTGACCGCACAGCAGCTGCGCGACGCCCGGATGATCCTGTGGCGCGGCCACTGCTCGGTGCACGGCCGCTTCTCGCTGGACTCGGTCAACGACGTCCGCGAGCGCATCCCGGGCGTCAACGTCCTGGTCCACCCCGAGTGCAAGCACGAGGTCGTGGCCGCGGCGGACTACGTCGGTTCGACCGAGTACATCATCAAGGCGCTGGAGGCGGCCCCGGCCGGTTCCAAGTGGGCGATCGGCACCGAGCTGAACCTGGTCCGCCGTCTGGCGAACCGTTTCGCGCCGGAGGGCAAGGAGATCGTCTTCCTCGACAAGACGGTCTGCTTCTGCTCGACCATGAACCGCATCGACCTCCCGCACCTGGTCTGGGCCCTGGAGTCCCTGGCCGAGGGCAACCTCGTCAACCGCATCGAGGTCGACAAGGAGACCGAGGCGTTCGCGAAGCTGGCGCTGGAGCGGATGCTGGCGCTGCCGTAGCCCGTCAGGCCCTGACGGCGACCCCGCTCACCCCGGCACCGGTTTCCGGTCGGGGTGGGCGGGGTCGAGGGTGAAGAGGTCGCCGGCCGGGGTGGCGACGACCAGGGCGCCCCGCCGGCGCAGTACCTCGGGCAGCGGGGCCGACCGGCCCGCCACCCACCGGGCACGCGGCAGGGTCTCCCACAGCAGCGTGCCCTTCCCGGCGTCCAGGGCGGCGACCCGGCCGCTGGCGCTGGACACGTAGACCACGCCGGCGCGCGGGTCGTGGGTGACGGCGCCCGGCTGTTCCAGGCTCGTCGACTTCCGCCACAGCTGCTTGCCCGTGCGGACCGACACCGCGGTCACCCGGCCGGAGGAGCCGGTGAACCACAGCGTGCCCTCCGCCAGGGTCACCTTGCCCTCGAAGTCCGCCGCCAGCTCGGTCGTCGTCCCGGCGCCGGTGTCCGGGTGCACCAGCCGGATCCGGGAGAAGGGCCCCTCGTCGCCCGCGAGGACGTGCCCGTACTCGTTCGCGGCCGGGTCGAGGTAGAGCAGGTGACCGTCCTGCATCCCGGCGAGGGTGCCGCGGTGGGGCACCGTCAGGCGCCGCGTGGAGCCGTCGGAGCGGTCGAACCCCACGAGCAGCATGTCGTCGGTGGCCGTGATGCCCGGGACGCACTCCAGGTAGAGGTCCGCCACGGTGGTCGCCGCATAGCAGTACTGCCCCTTCGGGAGCGGCGTCGTCCAGCGCCCGGTGCCGGTGCGGGGCGAGCGGGCGGTCACCGAACCGCCCTCGCCGCCGTCGGGCAGGATCAGGAGGTCGCCGGAGAGGTGCGGGCGGGTCCATCGGGTGTTCACCGCGCGCTGCCAGAGCCGTTTCCCGGTGTCCGTGTCGAAGGCGGCGACCGAGCCCATGCTGTCCTGCCCCATCTGGGGCCGGTGCTCGACCAGCATCGCGTCGTCGACGACGCCGAGGAACTCGTAGACGTACGACACCTTGCCCCGGGCCGGTCGGGCCACGTCCGCCCGCCAGTCGGTGCGCCCGGTGAGCCCGTCCACCCGCACGGGCAGCACCCCGTCGCCCGCGCAGTAGACGGAGCCCTCGTACAGCCGGCACTCCGGGCCGCTGTCCGGCCCCTCAGCCACCAGGTCACGTCCCTTTTCCTCGCCGCGCTCGGCGGGGGCGTACACCGTCGTCTGCCAGGGCCGCCAGCCGGCCGGCGGGGGCGCCCACCGGGCGGGCGCGGCGGAGCCCGCCCGGGTGACGTCGTCCCCGGCGGAGGGTCCGGTCAGCAGATACGCCGTCAGGCCGAGGGCGAGGGCGCCCACCGTGCCTGTAGTGGCCCACAGCAGCCCGCGCACGCGCCGGGGGCCGGACCCGGGGTCCGGCTCGGCCCGGGTCAGCTGCACCGCCGCCGCCTCCGAGCGCAACGGCACCGTGGTCGGGGCCTCCGCCGAGGCGTCGGGCCGCAGCTGAGCGAACTGTCCGGCCAGCTCGTCCAGTCCGGGCCGGTCCGCGGGCTCCTTCGTCAGACAGCGCTCCAGGATCGCCCGCAGCGGCTCGCTCACGCCGTCCAGCACGGGCTCGTCGTGGATCACCCGGTACGCCGTCAGATAGGGGCTGTCCGCGTCGAAGGGGCCCCGGCCGGTCAGGGTGTACACCAGCAGCGCGCCGAGCGAGAAGACGTCCGAGGCGGGGCCCACCGAGCGGGCGTCCGTCAGCTGTTCCGGGGACATGAACGGCGGGGTGCCGATCATCTGGCCGGTCTCGGTGAGGGTGTTGTTCCCGGCGGCGCGGGAGATGCCGAAGTCGATGACGCGGGGGCCGTCGTCGGCCATCAGGACGTTGGCGGGCTTGAGGTCGCGGTGCACCACTCCCGCCCGGTGGATGTCCCGCAGCGCCTCGACCAGCCCCAGCGCCAGCCGCCGCAGTTCGGACTCCGGCAGCGGGCCCAGCTCGCGGATCCGCTCGGCGAGCGAGCGCCCCGGCACGTACTGCGTCGCCATCCAGGGCCGGGCCGCCTCCGGGTCGGCGTCCACGACCGGCGCGGTGAAGGCGCCGCTCACCTTGCGGACGGCGGCGATCTCCTGCCGGAAGCGGGTGCGGAAGACCGGGTCCTCGGCGTACTGGGCGTGCACCACCTTGACCGCGACCTCGCGGCCGGAGCGCGACCTTCCCCGGTAGACGACGCCCATGCCGCCGGCTCCCAGCCGGTCGACCAGCCGGTACCCGCCGACCGACTTCGGATCGTCCCTGTGCAGTGGCACGCCCCGATCCCTCTCCCCCGTACGTCCGTTGAGGGCACAGGATACGGCCGGGCCCCGTTCCGCCATGGACGGGACCCGGCCGCTTCGGTCACACCTTCACGGGTTCCGGCCGGTCCGGTACCTCCGCCTGCTGCTCCCGCTTCGCCGCGCGCTTCTTCGCCCGGCGTTCCTTGCGCAGCTCCAGCATCGTGTAGAGCGTCGGGACGAGGAGCAGGGTGAGCAGGGTCGAGGTGATCAGACCGCCGATCACCACCACCGCGAGCGGCTGGGCGATGAAGCCGCCCTCGCCGGTGACGCCGAGCGCCATCGGGAGCAGGGCGAAGATCGTCGCCAGGGCCGTCATCAGGATGGGGCGCAGCCGGTGCCGGCCGCCTTCCAGCACGGCCTCGACCACGCCGTAGCCCTGCCTGCGGTACTGGTTGATCAGGTCGATCAGCACGATCGCGTTGGTCACCACGATGCCGATCAGCATCAGCATGCCGATCATCGCGGGAACGCCCATCGGGGTGCCGGTGGCGACCAGCAGGCCGATCGCGCCGGTGGCCGCGAAGGGGATCGAGACCAGCAGGATCAGCGGCTGGACCAGCGAGCGGAAGGTCGCCACCAGCAGCATGAAGACGATCGCGATGGCCGCCAGCATGGCCAGGCCCAGGTTGGCGAACGCCTCGTCCTGGTCCTCGGAGACCCCGCCGATCTCGGCCGTGGCGCCCGCGGGCAGGTCCAGGCCGTTGATCCTCGACTGGAGATCCGCGCTGACCGCGCCGGTGTTGTCACCGGTCGGCTTCGCCGTGATCGTCGCGGCCCGCTGGCCGTCGATCCGGGTCATCGACACCGGTCCGTCGACGAGCTTCACCGTCGCCACGTCGGACAGCCGCACCGGGCCCAGGCGGAGGTCCCCGAGTTCGTCGAGGGTCCGCGCGGGCTTCGCCGTCCTGATCACGACATCGCGCTCGGTGTCGTCCAGGGTGGCCTGCGCCGCGGTGGTGCCGCGCACCGCCTGGGCGACCGCCGCGCCGAGGGTGGCGTCGGTGAAACCGGCCGCCGCCGCCTTGCCGTTGGCGCGCACCGAGATCCGCGGGACGCTCTGCGACAGGTCGCTGGTGACGTCGGTGACGTCGTCCAGGCCCGCCACCTCCTTGCGGACCTCCTCCGCGGCCGCGCGCAGGACCCCGGCGTCCGCCGCCTTCACCACGACGCTCAGGTCCTGGCTGCCGAAGCCGTCACCGGCGGCGACGGTCGTGGTGCCGACGCCGTCGAGCTTCTTCAGGCCGTCCTCGATGCGGTCGGTGACCTCCTCGGAGGACGCGGAGTCCTCCAGCATCACCGAGTAGGACGCCTGGTTGGTGTCCGTGCCGCCGCCGAAGGCCGCCATGAAACCGGACGAGCCGATGGTGACCTGGTAGTCCTTGACGCCCTCGGTGTCCCCGAGCAGCCGCTCGATCTTCCGTGCCTGGGCGTCGGTCGCGGCCAGGCTGGTGCCGGGCTGCAACTCCTGCTTGACGGTGAGGACTTCCTGCTCGCCCTGGTCGAAGAAGTTCGTCTTCAGCAGCGGCGCCATGGCGAAGGTGCCGATGAGGACGACGACCGCGAGGGCCACGCTGGTCAGGCGGCGCCGCGTCGCGAAGCGCAGGACGGGGACGTACAGGCGCTGCAGGCGGCTCTTCGCCTCCTTCTCCTCCGCCCGGCGGCGGGCTTCCTCGGCGTCCTCGGGGGTGCCCTTGGGGGCGCGCAGGAACCAGTACGACAGCACGGGTACGACCGTCAGCGAGACGAGCAGCGACGCCAGCAGGGCCGCGGTCACGGTCAGGCTGAACGAGCCGAACAGCTCGCCCACCATGCCGCCGGTCAGGCCGATCGGCAGGAACACGGCGACCGTGGTGAGGGTGGAGGACGTCACCGCGCCCGCCACCTCGCGGACCGCCTTGAGGATGGCCTCCTCGCGCTCCTCGCCGTAGCCGAGGTGGCGCTTGATGTTCTCCAGGACCACGATCGAGTCGTCCACGACCCGGCCGATGGCGATGGTCAGGGCGCCCAGCGTCAGCATGTTCAGGGACAGGTCCCGCGTCCACAGCACGATCAGCGCGAGCACCACCGACAGCGGGATGGACACCGCGGTGACCAGCGTGGAGCGGATCGACGCCAGGAAGACCAGGATGACCAGGACCGCGAAGAGCAGGCCGAGCGCGCCCTCGGTGGTCAGGCCGTCGATGGCCTTCGCCACCGCCGGGCCCTGGTCACTGACGACGGTCACCTCGGCACCGGCGCCGAGGTCCTCGCGCATCTGCGCGAGCTTGTCGTCCACCGCGTCGGAGATCGCGACCGCGCTGCCGTCGCGGTCCATGGTGACCATGACGGCGAGGCTCGGCTCGCCGTTGGTCCGGGTCAGGGAGTCGGCCGGTGCCTGCTCCTGCTCGACCTTCGCGACCGCGCCGAGGCGGACCGGCTTGCCGTCGCCCTTGATCCGCAGGTTCTCGATCTGGTCCAGCGCGGTGAAGCCGCCGCCGACCTGCACGGTGCGGTTGGCGCCGGCCTCGTCGAAGGAGCCGGCCGGCACGGTGGCGCCGCCCGCCTGGAGGGCCTCGGTGAGGGACTGCGCGGTCAGACCGGCCACGGCCAGCTTCGCGTCGTCCGGGGTGACGGTGACCTGGAGGTCCCGCACGCCGTCGACGGTGACCTGGCCGACGCCGTCGATGTCCTTCAGGTCCGGCACGACCGTCCGGTCCAGCTGGTCCGCCAGGGCCTGCTGGTCCTTGTCGGCGGTGACGGCGAGCACCACGGTCGGCATGTCGTCCGTGGAACCGGCGACGACCTGCGGGTCGACGTCGTCCGGGAGCTGGGCGCGGACCCGGTTGACGGCCTGCTGGACATCGGCGACGAGCTGCTGGGTGTCGTTGCCGTAGTCGAAGGACGCCATGATCAGGGCGTTGCCCTCGCTGGCGGTGGAGGTGACGCCGGTGATGGCGTCGACGCCTTCGAGGCTGTCCTCGATGGGCTCCACGACCTGCTTCTCCACCACATCCGGGGAGGCGCCTTGGTAGGGGGCGAGCACGGACACCATGGGCAGTTCTATGGACGGCAGCAGCTGCTGCTTGAGCTGGGGTATGGCGATCGCTCCGAAGGCGAGCGCGATGATCGACATGAGCCCGACGAGGGCTCGTTGCGCGAGGCTGAATCTGGACAGCCAGGACATGGGATCAGGGTCTCTCTTCTGTCGAGCAGAGCGGCTCCTACACCCTGAGCCATCCGGAACCCCTCATTCGTAGCCCCGAGGTGCTGTTCCTCACGCCGCGCATACTCCCGGCGCAGTACGCGCCCGCGTCGCTCAGTCCACCCTCGGACGGACCAGGCCCGACTCGTACGCGATCACCACGAGCTGGGCCCGGTCCCGCGCGCCCAGCTTGGCCATGGCCCGGTTGACGTGGGTCTTCACGGTCAGCGGGCTGACTTCCAGGCGCTCGGCGATCTCGTCGTTGGAGTGGCCGCCGGCGACCTGCACCAGCACCTCGCGCTCGCGCACGGTGAGCGCGTCGAGCCGTTCCGCGCGGGCCGGTTCCCGCTCGTCGTCGCCCGGTCCGCCCTGCGCGAGGAAGCGGGCGATCAGGCCCTTGGTGGCGGCCGGGGAGAGCAGGGCCTCGCCGCCGGCGGCGACCCGGATGGCGTTCAGCAGTTCGTCCGGCTCGGAGCCCTTGCCGAGGAAGCCGGAGGCGCCCGCCCGCAGCGACTGCACGACATAGTCGTCGACCTCGAAGGTGGTCAGTATGACCACGCGGACCTGGGCGAGGGACGGCTCGGCGCTGATCATGCGGGTGGCGGCGAGACCGTCGGTGCCGGGCATCCGGATGTCCATCAGGACGACGTCGGCGCGCTGCTCCTTGGCCAGCGCCACCGCCTGGGCCCCGTCGGACGCCTCGCCCACGACCTCCATGTCGGGTTCGGAGTCCACCAGCACGCGGAAGGCGCTGCGCAGCAGCGCCTGGTCGTCGGCGAGCAGGACACGGATGGTCATACGGTCTCCCCCGGCTCTCCCGTGGCGGCGGCACGGGTCTTGACCGGCAGGATCGCATGCACCCGGAAGCCGCCGCCGTAGCGGGGACCGGTGGTCAGGGTGCCGCGCAGGGCGGTGACGCGTTCGCGCATGCCGAGCAGCCCGTGGCCGCCGCCGGAGGGCGGGGCCTGCTCGTCGTGGCGGCCGTCGTCCAGCACCGTGATCTCCACCTGGGGTCCCACGCGGACGACGCTGACCTCGGCCTTCGCCTCGTTGCCCGCGTGCTTCTGCACATTGGTGAGGGCTTCCTGGATGACCCGGTAGGCGGCGAGGTCCACGGCGGCGGGCAGTGTGGTGCCCTGGTCGGCGCGGGCGACCTCGACCTGGAGGCCCGCGCTGCGGAAGGTGCCGACGAGTTCGTCGAGGCGGTCCAGGCCGGGCGCGGGTTCGGTGGGTGCCTCGGGGTCGCCGGACTGTCTCAGCAGTCCGACGGTGGCGCGGAGTTCGTTGAGCGCGGAGCGGCTGGCCTCGCGTACGTGCGCCAGCGCCTCCTTGGCCTGGTCGGGGCGCTTGTCCATGACGTGGGCGGCGACCCCGGCCTGCACATTGACCAGGGCGATGTGGTGGGCGACGACGTCGTGCAGGTCGCGGGCGATCCGCAGGCGTTCCTCCGCGACCCGGCGGCGGGCCTCTTCCTCCCGGGTGCGCTCGGCGCGTTCCGCGCGTTCCTGGATGGCGTCGACGAAGGCGCGGCGGCTGCGGATGGCGTCGCCGGCGGTGGCGGCCATGCCGGTCCAGGCGAAGATCGCGAGGTTCTCCTGGGCGTACCAGGGCAGGGGGCCGGCGAGCATGGCGACGCCGGTCAGGACGGTCATGGTGAGCAGGCCGAGCCGCCAGGCGGTGTGCCGGTCGGTGGTGGAGGCGACGGTGTAGAGCGCGACGACCGCGGACATGGCGACGGGGGCGCGCGGGTCGCCGGTGACGCTCTCGATGACGGAGAGGGTGCCGGCGACGGCGAGGACGGTCCGGGGGGCGCGGCGGCGGAAGACCAGGGCGCCGGCGCCGACGGCCATGAGGACGATGCTGGGGGCGTCCGGGGTGCGCAGGCCCCAGGTGACGCCGTCCTCGCCGTGCGGGTCCACGAACGAGCCGGCCACCATGCAGATCAGGACGCCGGTGGCGAGCGCCGCGTCCAGTGCGAGGGGATGCGCTTTGAGGTGGGCTCTGGCGCGGTCGAGGGTGTTCACGGCTGCTTACGGTACGCGGGGTCCGGGGAAACCGGACCCACACCGGGAAGCCCCCTTGGTCACCCCGGGATCAGACCGTCGTCGCTGAGCAGTTCCCGGACTTCCTCGATGGTGGCGTCCGGGGACGGGAGGATCAGTTCCGAGGGTTCGAGGGAGTCGTCCGGGAGGGGGTCGCCCAGTTCCCGGACCCGGGTCAGCAGGGCCTGGAGGGTGCGGCGGAAGCCGGGGCCGTCGCCGCTGTCCATCTCGGCCAGCAGATCGTTGTCGAGTTCGTTGAGTTCGGCGAGGTGGCTGTCCGCCAGTCTCACCTGCCCCTCCCCCATGATCCGTACGATCATGTCGCCCTCCTCGGCGTGGGCCTACTGCTTGTCGAAGCGCGGGGTGTCCTGCGGCTGCTGCTGGGACTGGGACTGGCCGTTGCCGCCCTCCAGGGCCTGCTGCCCGGACGTGCCCCCGGCCAGCTCCGCCTTCATGCGCTGCAGTTCCAGCTCCACGTCGGTGCCGCCGGAGAGCCGGTCCAGCTCGGCCTGGATGTCGTCCTTGTGCATGCCGGACTGGTCGTCGAGGGCACCGGAGGCGAGGAGTTCGTCGATGGCGCCGGCCCGCGCCTGGAGCTGGGCGGTCTTGTCCTCGGCGCGCTGGATCGCCAGGCCCACGTCGCCCATCTCCTCGGAGATGCCGGAGAAGGCCTCGCCGATCCGGGTCTGGGCCTGGGCGGCGGTGTAGGTGGCCTTGATGGTCTCCTTCTTCGTGCGGAAGGCGTCGACCTTGGCCTGGAGTCGCTGGGCGGCGAGGGTCAGCTTCTCCTCCTCGCCCTGGAGGGTGGCGTGCTGGGTCTCCAGGTCGGTCACCTGCTGCTGGAGCGCCGCCCGTCGGGACAGCGCCTCGCGGGCCAGGTCCTCCCGGCCCAGCGCGAGCGCCTTGCGGCCCTGGTCCTCCAGCTTCGACGACTGCGACTGGAGCTGGTTGAGCTGGAGCTCCAGGCGCTTGCGGCTGGTCGCCACGTCCGCGACTCCGCGGCGCACCTTCTGGAGCAGTTCCAGCTGCTTCTGGTACGAGTAATCGAGGGTTTCGCGCGGGTCCTCGGCCCGGTCAAGGGCCTTGTTCGCCTTCGCGCGGAAGATCATCCCCATACGCTTCATGACACCGCTCATGGGCTTCGCGCGCCCCCTTCTGACGACTCCAGCTCCAGCACCTGCGACAGAACCCACAGTACGGGCCCTGCATCCATTACCGCACTGTTCGGGGACGGATGCGCTCATCCCCAAGGACGACTGCGTGCGCTCGGGCTCCGGCGTAGGGAGTAGGTGTTCCCCGGGGTTCCCGGAAACGCATGCAACGTCCCCTCTGTCCCCTACAGGACGACCGGTGTTGCCGATTCGTTCCCCACCGGGCTGGGGTCCATGCGCGACGACCCCGTACCCTTGGGTTTTGTGTTCCGTAGCCGTGCCAAGGATGAGAAGGCATCGGTCGCCGACAAGGCGACCCTGACCGACTCCAATCAGCCCCGCGACCCGCAGGCCCCGAAGGGCAGGCCCACGCCCAAGCGCAGTGAGGCCCAGTCCCAGCGGCGCAGCGTCGCCCATACGCCGACCACGCGCAAGGAGGCCGCCAAGCGTCAGCGCGAGGAGCGCCGGCAGGCCCTGAGCCGGCAGCGCGAGGCGCTGGCCAACGGCGACGAGCGGTATCTGCCGGCCCGTGACAAGGGCCCGGTGCGCCGCTTCGCGCGCGACTTCGTCGACTCGCGCTTCAACGTCGCGGAGTTCTTCCTCCCGATGGCCGTGATCATCCTCGTGCTGAGCATGGTCCGGGTGGGCGCGATGCAGAGCATCGCGCTGCTGCTGTGGCTGGTCGTGATCGTGCTGATCGTGCTCGACTCGATCGTCACCGGTTACCGCCTCAAGAAGCAGCTGAACGAGCGCTACCCGGACGACAACAAGCGCGGCGCCGTCGCCTACGCCCTGATGCGGTCCCTCCAGATGCGCCGGCTGCGGCTGCCCAAGCCGCAGGTCAAGCGCGGGGAGCGGCCCTGAGCACGACGCCGTTCTCCGGGGGCGCGGCGCATGCCTGGCTGACCAAGCCGGGTGGACTGCGGGACGTCGTACGGCAGGAGCTGATGGCCCGGCAGCTCGATGAGCAGATAGCCGGGCGCTTCCCGGTCGGGCGGCGCCTGCGGATCCTCGACGTCGGGATGGGCCAGGGCACTCAGTCCCTGCGCCTGGCGCGGGCCGGGCACCAGGTGACCGGCCTGGAGCAGGACGCGACGATGATCGCCGCGGCGCGGCAGGCGCTGGCGGGCGAGCCGGAGGGGATCCGCGAGCGCATGCGGGTCATCGAGGGGGACGGCCGGGAGACCGGGGCGCACTTCCTGCCGGGCAGCTTCGACGTGGTGCTCTGCCACGGTGTGCTGATGTACGTGGAGGAACCCGATCCGCTGCTGGCGGGTCTGGCCCGGGTGCTCGCCCCGGGCGGCCTGCTCTCGCTGCTGGTCCGCAACGGCGACGCGCTGGCGATGCGGCCCGGCCTGTCCGGCGACTGGGCCGGGGCGCTGGCCGCCTTCGACACCACCGCCTACCTCCCCCATCCTCGAACAGACTCGAACAGGGGGACCCCCATCCCGCTGGGCCTGGACGTACGGGCCGACCGCCTCTCCACCCTCACCGCGACCCTCGCCGGCATCGGTGCCCCGCTGCAGTCCTGGTACGGCGTACGGGTCTTCACCGACACCGCGGCGGACGACGCGCCGATCCCGGCCGACGTGGAGACGCTGCTGGCGGCCGAGGAGCGGGCGGGACGCACGGATCCCTACCGCGGCCTGGCGGCGCTGCTGCACCTGTGCGGGGTACGGGGCTGAACCCCGTTCGGGTGTGCACCGAAGGCCGGACCTGCCCGGCGACGTGAGACTCGGGGGCATGAACGCTTCCCGTGCCCGCTCGCGGCTCGGCGCCGCCGTGCTGCTGTGTTCCGCCGCCCTGCTCTCCGGGTGCACCGGTTCAGGGTCCGGCTCCGGGGCGGAGGCGGACGCCACGACGACGCAGGCCGCGGTTCCCGCCGCGGCGAACGATCTCCAGGACGATTACCGGAAGGTGATCGAGGACGTCCTGCCGTCGGTGGTGCAGATCCAGGCCGGCAACGATCTGGGGTCGGGGGTGGTCTATGACGGCCGGGGGCACGTCGTCACCAACGCGCATGTCGTCGGGGACGGGCGGACGTTCCGGGTGACGACCGCCAACAGCGAGGAGGAGCTCTCCGCCCGGCTCGTGTACTCCTACCCCGAGCAGGACCTCGCGGTCATCAAGCTGGACCGGTCCCCCGACGGGCTGAAGGCGGCCCGGTTCGGGGACTCCGCGAAGGTCGAGGTCGGCCAGATCGTCCTGGCGATGGGCTCGCCGCTCGGCCTCTCCTCCAGTGTCACCCAGGGCATCGTCTCGGCGACCGGGCGGACCGTCACCGAAAGCCGCTCCGCGGGTGGCACGGGCGCGACGATCGGCAACATGGTGCAGACGTCGGCCGCGATCAACCCCGGGAACAGCGGAGGCGCCCTGGTGAACCTGGACAGCGAGGTCATCGGCATCCCGACGCTCGCCGCCACCGATCCCGGTCTCGGGGACAGCGCGGCGCCCGGGATCGGGTTCGCGATCCCGGCGTCGATGGTGAGGACGATCGCGGACCAGATCATCGAGGACGGCCGGGTCACGGACTCGGGGCGGGCGGCGCTCGGCATCACCGCGCGGACCGTCGTGGACGCCGAGTACCGGGCCGTCGGCGTCGACGTGGTCGAGGTCAGGGAGGACGGCGCGGCGGACCGGGCCGGGATCCGGCCCGACGACATCATCGTCCGGCTGGGCGACGCGGAGATCACGACCATCACCTCGCTGACCGAGGCGCTCGCGGCGGAGAAGCCGGGTGAGCGGACGACGGTGACGTACACCCGGGACGGCCGCGAGCGGACGGTGGACGTGACGCTGGGCGAGCAGTGACGGCGAGGGCGGGGCATCTGCGGGCGCCCCGCTCTCCGGCGCCGCCGCTCGGAGCTACGCCTCGTCGGCGTGCAGGCTCATCGGGCCGTAGATCTCCGTGGCGTCCTCGAACAGCCGTACCTGGTCCACGCCGCCGGCCACCAGGTCCTTCCACACCTCGCCGATCCAGGACTCGGCGTCTCCCTGGGTGGTGAACTCCTCCGGCTCCACGGCGGGAGCGGTCTCCGTCCCGTCGGCCTTCTCGAAGCGCCAGATCCAAGCTGCCATGCGGGGCCTCCTAGGTGAGCTGTGGTCCACGTCAGCCTATTGGCTGCGCAAGCCGCCGCGAACAAGATCGAGGCGGTTGGTGATCTGGGGGCGGGTGGGGGCCGGTCGCGCGGTCCCCCGTACCCCTGTGAGGGCGCCCCAGTCGCGCGGGTTGCATCCTGACCGGTGAAAATCAGTCCGTGGAACTGACTCTGCTCGGCACCGGCGCCCCCGCGGGCCTCCCCCGTCCCGAATGCCCCTGCGCGGCCTGCGCCACCGCGCTGGGTCCGGCCGCCCGGGCCGCGACCGCGTTGCTCGTGGACGGGGCCCTGCTGCTGGACCTGACGCCCGGGGCGGCGTTCGCGGCCGCCCGGGCGGGGCGTTCCCTGGCGGGCGTACGGCAGGTGCTGCTGTCGCATCCGCACGACGGACCGGCCGTCGAGGTGCCCGCCGGGCTGCCCGCGCCGGGCCGGGTGCCGGACGGGCGGGAGCTGGCGCTGCTGACGGGGCACCGGGTGCGGGCCATGGCGATGGACGCGGGGGGCACGGGGTACGCGGTGACCGGGCCCGACGGGCAGCGGCTGCTGTATCTGCCGCCCGGCAGCGCGCCGGCCGGGCTCGAGAACGGCGACAGCGGGGCGTACGACATGGTCGTCGCCGATGTGCTGGGGCGGCCGGACGCGCTGGCCCGGTTGCGGGCGGTGGGGGCGGTCCGGCCGACGACGGATGTGATCGCCGTCCATCTGGACCATGACGTGCCGCCGGGGGCCGAGGTGCGGCGGCGGCTGGCCTCCCTGGGGGCGCGGGCGGTGCCGGACGGGACGACGCTGGTGGTGGGGGCGTACGAGGAGGTGCCGGACGTGCCGCGGCGGACCCTGGTGCTGGGCGGGGCGCGGTCCGGGAAGTCGGTGGAGGCGGAACGGCGGCTGGAGGCGTTCCCGGACGTGCTGTACGTCGCCACCGGTGGGCTGCGCGGCGGGGACTCCGAGTGGACGGCCCGGGTGACGGCGCACCGGGAGCGGCGGCCCGGGTCCTGGCGTACGACGGAGACCTGCGACCTGGTGCCGCTGCTGGCCGAGGACGGCTCGCCGCTGCTGATCGACTGCCTGTCGCTGTGGCTGACGGACGCGATGGACGCCGTGGGGGCGTGGGACGACGCGGTGTGGGCGGACGGCGGGGAACGGGCGCTCAGGGAACGGGTGCGGGAGTTGACGCAGGCGGTGCGCGGCACGCGGCGGACCGTGGTGGCGGTCTCCAACGAGGTGGGGTCCGGGATCGTGCCGGCGACGGCGTCGGGGCGGCGGTACCGGGATGAACTGGGGCGGCTGAACGCGGCGTTCGCGGGTGAGTGCGAGCACGTGCTGCTGGTGGTGGCGGGCCAGGCGGTGACGTTGCGGGGGTGACGGTCGGGGTGACGGCTACGCGGGCTGCTTGCGGGCGATGATCCGGTACGCCCGGGAGTAGTCGCAGCGGGTCGTGGTGACGACCGTGCAGGACTGTTCCGCCAGTTCCGCGCGGAGGTTGGAGCGGGGCAGGAGGTGGCCGGGGCGGGTGCGGGGGTGCCACCAGCGGCCGAGGAGTGCGGCGAACGCGCTGTCGGGGTCGGGGAGTTCCAGCAGCAGGTGGCCGCCGGGGCGCAGGGCCGTCAGGGCCGCCCGGAGCTGTTCGCGGGGCTCGGGGGTGCGGTGCAGGTGGTGCAGGACGCTCACCACGTCGTAGCGGGCGCGCAGATGTGCCGTGAGGTGGGGTTCGGTCAGCTCGCCGGTGTAGGCCTCCTCCAGGTGGCCCGCGGCTCGGGCCCACTCCACGCGGGAGGTGATGTCCACGCCGTCGAAGGAGGTGTAGGGGAAGAACTCCTTGGCCGCCTCGGGGAACGCCGCGTCGCCGGTGCCGACGTCCAGCCAGCTCTCCGGTTCCGGGAAGCGCAGCATCGCGCGGGCGGTGGCCAGCAGGCGGCCGCGGCGCGGTCGGTCCTGGTGCGGGTAGTGGAGGAGGCCGGGGTTCTGGAAGGCGTGGGCGCAGTCGCCGCAGGCGTCGAGCGTGAAGCCGTCGGTACGCAGGCGGGTGCGCAGTCGGGTCGAGCCGCACCAGGGACAGTCGTCGCGCTGCGGGGCGCGAAGGTCCGTGCCGTGGAAGAGGGCGGACATGGGCGGCTCCGGGCGCGAGAGAGATACGACATTTAGCTGCAAAACGGAACGTATGGGATCGCGATCTCGGGTGCAACGACGTGGCCGCGATGTGGCGGCGATCCGTTCGACCGAGGCCGGTACTGTTCGGCGAATGAGCTCGCTTAATCTCGACGACTTCACCGATCTGATCGAGCGCCCCGACGGCGGGGTCCGCCGCGACGCCGAGGCGCGCCGGGAGCGTCAGATCGTGCCGCCCGGGTCGCTGGGCCGCCTCGACGACCTGGGTGAGTGGCTGGCCGCGGCGCAGGGCGTCGCGCCGGTGCGGCCGGTGGAACGACCGCGGGTGGTGCTGTTCGCCGGTGACCACGGGATCGCCGAGCTGGGTGTCTCGGCGCGGGCCGCGGGCAGCGCGGGGCAGTTGGTGCGGGACGTCCTGGAGGGCGGCCGCCCGGTGTCGGTGCTCGCCCGGCGGCTGGGTGTTCCGGTGCGGGTCGTGGACCTGGGTCTCGACTGCGACCCCGAGACCCTGCCCGAGGACGTCGTACGGCACCGGGTGCGGCGTGGCAGTGGGCGCATCGACATCGAGGACGCGCTGACCCTGGAGGAGGCGGAGGCAGCCTTCCGGGTCGGCGTCCGGATCGCCGACGAAGAGGCCGACTCGGGTACGGATCTGGTCGTGCTCGGCGATGTGAGCGTGGGCGGTACGACGGCGGCGGGCGTGCTGGTCGCCGCGCTGTGCGGGACGGACGCGTCCGTGGTGACCGGGCGGGGTGGGCTAGCCATCGACGACCTGGCCTGGATGCGCAAGTGCGCGGCGATCCGGGACGCGCTGCGGCGGGCCCGGCCGGTGCTCGGGGACCAGTTGCAGCTGCTGGCGACGACGGGCGGGGCCGACCTCGCCGCGATCACCGGCTTCCTGCTGCAGAGCGCGGTGCGGAAGATGCCGGTGATCCTGGACGGCGTCGTCGTGGCCGCGTGTGCGCTGGTGGGCCAGCGGGTGGCGTTCCGGGCGCCGGACTGGTGGCTGGCGGCCCACGACAGCGGCGAGCCCGGCCAGGCGAAGGCCCTGGACCGGATGGCCCTGGAGCCCCTGCTCAGCCAGGGCGTGAAGGTCGGCGAAGGACTGGGAGCCCTGCTGGCCCTCCCCATGGTCCAGGCGGCGGCATCCCTGGCAGCGGAGCTACCGGAAACGACGCGGGAGGCACTGCCGGAAGCGACGCGAGACGCACCGCCGGAATCGACCCGAGAGGACCTGGAAAAGCCCGAAAACTGACCCTGCCCGGCCGCCGTCAGCGGTCGTCCGGGGTGTGGCCGGTGTCCGGGTCCGGTGTGCCGCCGATCCAGTTCTGGAGGGTTCTGGTGGGGCCTGACCAGCGTTTGTCGTGGCGGGTGGCCCGGAGGGTGGATTTGGCGCGGGCGCGGGGGCGGCGGGTGTAGAAGCGGCGGGACCACAGGGAGCCGGGGCGGGCCAGGCGGAGGGCGCCGATCAGGGCGACGACGGGGATGATCACCCCGAAGACGGCCAGGAAGGTCTTGCCCTTGGAGAGGGCCACCAGGGAGAAGAGGAAGTTCACGGCGACGGTCCAGATCACGCTGCCCCGGCCCTGGACTTCGTCCTCGCTGAGGTCGTTGACGCCGAACGGTGCGAAGCCGGAGAGGACGAGGCCGACCAGGGCGGCGGTGAGGACGACGACCTCGACGCTCCGGCGGCCCTCCTCGGTCCAGTAGACGTCGGCCAGGTGCAGGATCAGCGCGAACTCGTCCAGGACCAGTCCGGCGCCGATGCCGAACACCACGGCCCACAGGGCCGCGCCGAAACCGTTCCGGCCGCTCGCGACCGCGCCGAACCCGCCGAGGACGGTGAGGATCACGCCGGGGACGACGTGGTGGATGTGCACCCCGCCGGCCTGGACGTTGCCGAAGGGGCCCTTGCCCGCCCGGATGAGGCGGGTGACGAGCCGGGTGACGACGAAGGTGAGCACGAAGGCGGTGAGGGCGAGGAGCAGGGGCAGCTTGCCCGGTTCGATGATGTTGCGCTCCAGCCATGACCCCATGGGGCGAGTGTGCCCGGCACGGGACGGGGCCGCGGCCGGTGTTGGGCCGTGGGAGTGGTGCGGCTAGCCTGCCCGGATGTCCCGCGCTCCCGCCCTCCACGGCCTCCGTTTCGCCTTCGGCACCCTCACCGTTCTCCCGGTCGGGGTCGAGCGGTGGGACCGGGACGCCGCGCGCGGCGGCATGCTCGGCGCTCCGGTGGTCGGGCTGGTCGTCGGGGCCCTGGCCGGCGCCCTGGGGCTGGTGCTGCTCCGCCTCGGCGCCGGGCCGCTGCTCGCCGCCGTCGCCTCCGCCGCCGTGCCCGCTCTGCTCACCCGGGGGCTGCATCTCGACGGCCTCGCCGACACCGCCGACGGGCTCGGCAGCGGCAAGCCCGCCGAGGACGCGCTGCGGATCATGAAGCAGTCGGACATCGGGCCCTTCGGCGTCATCACGCTGCTGTTCGTCCTGCTCGCCCAGGTCGCCGCCCTCGCGCAGCTCTACGCCGACTCCTGGGCCCGCGGCGCCCTCGCCGCCCTCGTCTGCGCCGTCGCCGCCCGGCTGGCGCTCACCCTCGCCGCCCGTGCCGGGGTGCCCGCCGCCCGGCCGGAGGGGCTCGGCGCGGCCGTCGCCGGGGTGGTGCCGGTGCGGTCGGCGGTGGGCGTGACCGTCGCCGTCGCCCTGGGCGCGGGCGCCGCCGGGGCGCTCCTGGGCGCCGGTGACGCCGTACGCACCCTCCTCGCCGTCCTCGCCGCCCTCGCCGTCGCCGAACTGCTCCTGCGGCGCTGTGTCCGGCGCTTCGGCGGGGTCACCGGCGATGTCTTCGGCGGGGTCGCGGAGACCGCCGCCACCGGGGCCCTCGTCGTGCTGACGCTCGGCCTCTAGCAGGGCTCGCGCCACGCCCCCAGCTCGTACTTCTTCAGCAGCGAACTCAGGCCCAGGCGACGGGAGTCGGTGCAGAAGCGGCTGGTCGGCAGTTCGTACTCGACGTGGAAGACCGCCTTGTCCGCGTCGATGAACGGCTTCAGCGCGCCGCACTCGCCGTACTGCGCGCACTGCTCGTTCACCGCGAAGTCGAAGTCCCCCACCAGTTCCGGGATCTGGTCCAGGTCGTTCTTCAGGCCGACGGCGAGGCCCCGGTCGTGGGCCAGCTTCGCGATCAGGCGGTTGTAGCGGAGCTGGTCGCGGGCGGTGAGCGGGAAGCCGGTGCGGTTGCGGTAGCCGTCCATGTTGTCCGGCTCGACCGCGTCGAAGCCCTTGTCCCGGCACATGTCGAGCCGGGCCGCCATCAGCGGCTCCAGCACGTCCGTACGGCGGATGTCCAGCCAGCGCTCGCCCTCCCAGCCGTTGCCCCGGCCCAGCACCTCGTCGGGGAACCCCTCAGCGTCCGGGCGGAACTCCTCCCAGGCGCCGGTGGACAGGTAGCAGATCACCTTGCGGCCGTCCCGGTGCAGGCCCTCGACCGTCCGCTCCGAGTGGTCGAAGCCGTCGATGTCGTAGACCGGCACGTCGACGGCAGTGTCCAGGCGTCCGCTCAGCTGCCACTGCCAGTCCGTGCCGGGGCGGGGCTGCCAGCGGGCGCCCGGCGGCTTGCCGTCGGAGGCGGTGGTGCAGCCCGCGAGCAGCAGGACGAACAGGGCGGCCAGCGGGTACAGGCGTCTCACCGGGCGGGCTCCAAGGTGTGCGGCAACGTACCCCAGGGATGATCCCCCACTCCGGGCACCGCACAGTGCACGGTGGCCCCGCGCGCCCGCGCCGGCCGCTCCGCGTCGACGCCCGCCGGGACGCCGTACAGCAGATGGCATACGCGCACCCCGGCGCCGTAGCTCTCCTGCCGCGCGGGGAGTTCGCGGTACGTCGACCAGGTGCCCTCGAAGGTGACCAGCACGTCGGCGATGCGGCCGTAGGAGGGGTGCGGTGGGGTGCCGTGGTTGAGGACGAGGGTGGCGCTGCCGAGGCCCCAGGCCGCGACCGCGAGCCGCTGGTAGTGCGCGAACTCCTCCCGGCCGGTGGCTACTTGGTCGAAGAAGGCGCCGTCGGTGCCGTACCAGTCGCGGTGCCGGGTGAGGTCGCGGAGCACGTCGGCGTGGGGCCGGTGGCCGTATCCCGTGTCGGTGTAGCCGAGGACCCGGACGTCCGCCGCGCGCAGCCGGGCGGCGAGGCCGGCGAAGGCCGGGTCGGGGCGGTCGCCGGGGCCGCTGGCCGGGTTGAGGATCACGCCGTAGAGGCGGGGCGCGGCGGCGACGACCGCGTCCCACTCCGCCGGGCGGACGGCGGGGTGCTCGTAGTAGGGCACCAGCAGGTTCTTCATCTGTGGGCGGTTGCCCTTCCCAGCAAAACGCACACCAGTGCGGACTGCGCCACGGCCGCCGCCCCGTACACCGCCACGCCCACGGTGTGCGGGCCCCCGGTGTGGGTGACCAGGGCGAGCGTGTGGGCCAGGGCGGCCAGGAGGCAGATCAGGGCGGCGCCGGTGACCGCGCCGAACGACTGGAGCAGCAGGCCCGTCCACATCACCACGCCGAGCAGGAGCAGTCCGGCGAGCCGGAGGCCCGAGACGGCGGGAGCGTGCGGCCACAGGGCGGTGGTGGCGAGGTTGAGCGTGAGCAGGGCGGCCAGGTAGGCGGCGAGGCAGACGGCGACCGTGCGGGCGGTCGTGCGCCGGAACGCCCTCGGGGTGCTGCTGGCCCGCAGCCCGGCGAGGCCGCGGCTGCGGAAGCGGTGCAGGAGCCATTCTGCGGGGCCCATGCTGAGGGTGAGGGCCACGGCGGCGGGGGCGGCCACGGCGGAGTGCCCGTCGCCCGCGAGGACGTCGCCGAGGGCCGCGTACACCACCAGAACACCGGTGCTGAGCCCGAAGAGGGCGTAGGGGAGGGAGGCGGCCAGGGGGACGGTGCCCGGCTCCGGGGCCGCCGTCGGGGTGTCGCCGCGCGGTGCCGCCGCCAGCACGGCCAGTACCGCCACCGCGGCCGCCGAGCCGAGGAGCAGCGTCAGCCGGGCCGCGTCCGGCACCGGGTGGACCAGCGCCAGGACCGCCCCGGCCGTCATCGGCGACAGGGCCGCCAGCAGGGCCCGTTCGCGGCCCAGCACCAGCAGGGCCGTCGCCGCGCCCAGGTAGCAGGACTGCCCCGCCGCGAAGGCGACCGCCGCCGGGGCCGCCGTACCGGCGGCGAGCAGGGCCATCAGGGCGCCCAGCAGCGCTCCGGCCGGCCCGCCCAGCAGCAGGGAGCGCCGGGCCGCGGCCCTGTCGCCCAGGCCCAGCCAGGTGTACGCCCGGTGCGCGAGACCCTGGTTCCAGGCCCAGCCGAACAGGGCGGCGGCCAGCAGCGGAACCGTGCCCGCCGGGAGGCCGTGGTCGCCCGGCGGGCCCACGAGCAGGGGGGCGCCCAGGACGTAGCCGAAGCCGGGCAGGGCGAAGACGACGCCCCGCAGGAGACAGCCCAGGAGGCCGGCCCGCCACGGGTCGGGGGCGGGTCCCTCGGGCTCGGGGTACCGGCGGGCCACCCGCTCGTACAGCTCCTCCGCCAGCGCGAAGGAGTTCCTGACGCCGTAGCGCTCGCGTATCTGGTCGTCCGAGAGGCCGTCGGATTCCAGCAGCGCGGCGATCTCGTCGGGGTGGACGGCGGCGGCGACGAAGTCGTCGAGCCGCTCGGCGAGTTCGTCGACCGGATCGGGCCCCGCCCAGCCGGGGGTGCGCTGCCGGGGGATCACGGGCAGGGTGCCGGGGGCGCCCGGAGGCATCCGGAGGCCGCCGCTCACCAGTCGGTCCCGTCCGTCGCGACCTTCTCGTACCAGGGGTCGCGCAGTTCGAGGGTCCAGTCGGCGACGGTCTCGACGGTCGGCTCGTACACCTCGGGCAGGCCCGCGAGTTCCTGGTAGATCGTCCGGAAGGCGTCCACGGAACGGCGCAGGGTGAACCGGTCGATCACCCGCTGCCGGGACAGCTCGCCCAGGGCCAGGCGGCGTTCGTCGTCCCTGAGCAGGGTGAGGGCGGCCGCGGCCATCTTCTCCGGCTCGCGCGGCGGGACGACCAGTCCGGTGTCGCCGACCGCCTCGCGCACTCCCCCGACGTCCGTCGAGACCGTCGTACGGCCGCAGGACATGGCCTCGATGATCGAGAACGGGAAGCCCTCGGAGATCGACGACAGCATGACGACGTGTCCGGCGGCGTAGGCGCGCCAGACCTCGGTGATGCGGCCCTCGAAGGTGAGGCCGTCGGTGACGCCGAGTTCGGCGGCGAGCTTCTCCAGTCTCGTCCGGTACGCCTCGCCGCCGGGCGGGACCGGGCCGAACAGCCGCAGCCGGGTCTCGGGGAGTTCGGCGCGGACCATGGCGTAGGCGTGGAGCAGGGTCTCCAGGTCCTTGATGGGGTCGACCCGGCCGCACCAGGTGAGGGTGGGGATGTCGGGCTCGGGGCCCGCGTGCGGGAAGGCGTGCGGGTCGACGCCGTTGTAGACCGTGCGGATCTTGCCGGCGTCGGCGCCGCCGCGCTCCTCCCAGCGGCGGTTGTACTGGTTGCACGGTGTGATCAGGTGGGCCGCCCGGTACCCGTGTGAATTGAGTTCACGGTAGAAGCCGAGCATGAACGCCTTCACGGGCCAGCGCTGTTCGGCGCTGCGGTAGCCCAGGTAGCGCTCGCGCAGATAGATGCCGTGCTCGGTGAGGAGGAACGGCACGCCGTCCAGTCGGTGGGCGGCGAGCGCGGGCAGCGTGGCCAGTCCGCTGCTCACCGCGTGCGCCACCGAGTCCTCCGGGATCCGGGTGCCCAGCGGGCGCAGCGCGTGTTCCAGCAGGTCGGTCGCGGTGAGCGCGTCGTGCACGGTGGGCCCGGCGGCGGCCGTCGGCAGATGCGGCATCGTCCAGATCCACAGCAGCGACCGCAGCGCGGACTCGGAGCGCAGCGCCGCGGACAGCTGTCCGGCACGGGCGAGCCGGGCCAGCTCGTACAGCGCCTCCCCGAAGTCGCAGCCGGCCTCTGGGTCCAGGAAGGAGAGCAGGAAGCGCTCGTAGGAGTCGAGGAAGCGGCGGCGGGCCCGGCCGCTCGGCGCCCGCCGGTGTCCCGGACGCGGCCCCCAGGTCGGCACCGAGGTGTGCCGGCGGACGTTGGGCGGCAGCTCCCACGTGACGGGTTCGCGGCCGCTGCCGGTGAGCGAGACGATGTCGAAGTCGACCTCCGGCATGCCCTTGACGAGCTGGTCGCACCAGGTGCTGACGCCGCCGTGGACGTGCGGGTAGGTGCCTTCGGTGAGCATGGTGACATGAAGGCCCGATCGCCTCATGCGTGAGTTCCCCCCTGCGGAACGGGTCTTACGGACCGACCGCGCACCCCGGGTGGTCAGGTTCCGGGGTGCGCGGGCCGGCTCAGGCCGACGGAAGCTTCAGCGTGAGCGCCGACTGCAGCGTCGCCGGTGTGGTCCAGGCCGAGCGCTCGCCCGCGTACGGCGTGCCGAACACGGTGGTGCCGAGCACCAGTTGCTTCCTGGTGCCCTCCGGTGCCGTCACCGGAATCTGGGTTCCCGACGGGGCGCTCACCGTCACGGTCGTGCCGATGCGGTACGCCGTGACCCGGTTGTCCGCCACCGCCGTACGCCAGGCCGCGCGGCGCTGGAGCTCGGTGCCGATGGCCTTCTGGGTGAGGTTCTCCACCGGGGTGTTGTCGGCGAACAGGGCCCGGTAGTCGGCCAGGACCTTCTCCATCACCGGGTAGAGGAGCCGGTCCTCGGCGAGGTTGGACTGGTGGGCGTAGTGCGGGCGCGGGTCGTTGCCGACCACGTGCCCGAGGGCGATACGGGCCTCCTGCGGGACGATGTACTCGTCGAAGCCGGTGGCCGGGTCCAGGGGCTCGTCGAGGCAGGTGGAGGCGGGGTTGGTCGCGCAGACACCGCTGCCGCCGTCCTCCGCGGAGGCGTAGATCCAGTTGTACTCGTCGGCCATCTCGGCCTCGGTGCCGGTGTTGTAGTAGACGTTCATGGGGTGCCGGGGCACGGTCAGGGCGGCGCCCACCGCGCGCTGCTCGGGCTCACGGGAGTTGTCCGAGGCGATCCACTTCACGCCGTTGTCGGCGAGGGCGCCGGCCAGGTTCGGGTTGTCGACCGGCTGCTGCGGGAGCGTCTTCAGCCCGGAGTGCTCGCCGGTGACCAGCTCGGTGCGGTCGACGGGGAGGCCCTTGGCCACGGCCCAGTTGTGGTTGTCGCGGATCTGCGCGGCGATCTCGGCGCGGCTCATGTACTTCGTCGAGCCGTCGGCGTTCTTCGCGCAGCTCCACGGCACGGTGGAGGTGTCCTGGACGCAGCCGAGGAAGGGGTGGGTCCAGGTGTGGTTGATCCAGCGGTACTGCGCCTTGTCGGCGAGCATCCGGGCGGCGAGCGGGTCGGTGCCGCCGCGCTCGGTCTTCCACTCCTCGCCGGAACCGGCGTTGAAGACCATGTCCATGGTGAAGCCGTGGGTGCGCTGCCACTGGGCGGCGTACCCCGCGTCCTCGGCCGTCATGCGGATCGGGTCGGTCTCCTCGCCGCCGCCGACGCAGTCGATGTCGCCGGGGGTGCAGTTGCGCTCGGAGTCCCAGCGGGCGTCGGGGGCGAAGACGTCGTCGACGTGCACCGCGAAGTAGTTGCGGTCCTGGCCCAGGTGCACGCCCTGGGTCAGCCACTCCACGATGCCGCGGGCCAGCACCCGGAACTGCTGCTGGTGCTGGTTGTAGGCGAAGGTCACCACCAGCTCGCGGCGCCCGTCGTGGGCGTACTCCCCGATCAGGCTGCCGCGCCCGGTGCCGTCGGGCACGGGGACGTCGACGTAGCTGGTGAAGCCGGCGCGGGGGCGGGCGACGTAGCCGTAACTCTCCTGGATCGTGGGGGCGTTGTCCTCGAACCGGAACGCGCCGTCGAGGTAGCCGAAGGACGAGGACTTCCCCGCGTCGGTGACGGCGGCCTGGCGTCCGTCGAGGCTGCCGGACCAGCCGCCCTCGGATGTGTAGTCGAGGCCGACGCCGGGGTGCGCCCAGGTGTAGGCGTCGACCTGCGGGATGCCGTAGGTCCGCTCGTAGGTCTCCAGCGCGGTCTGCTCGGCGGAACCGCTGCCGAACGGGGCCTCGTTCGGCAGGACGACGCCCTGGAACCTGGCGCGCGGGCGGCCGCCGACCGTGTCGCTGAGGAACGCGGCGGTCACCGCCGGGCGTGCCGAGTCGTTCAGGTCGATCGTCGTGTACGGGATGCCGGTGCCGCGCAACTGGGCGGCGATGGCCCGCACGGCGCTGCCGCCGTCGTCCACCACCAGCACCCTCAGGTCGACGCGCGGATCCACGGCCGCCGAGGCGCCGGGCACCCCCGGTCCCAGCGTCATGACTCCCACGACCGTCAGGGCGGCTGCGGTCCTTCTCCATCTGCGCGCACGGTGCGCCATGTGTCGTCCCCTCCCCCAGAAGACCCCCCTGGACGGAACCGAATCGGGGAGGATCCTTGGAAATCATGCGAAGCGGCGAGCCACCAGCTCACCGGAACGCGATGAGTGTGTCTCAGCTCACCGGGAGTGAGGGCCGGTAATGGCCATGACGCCACCGACAGGTGAACGCCCGCAGGAATGAGCGAACGGACCGTACGCGCGTAGGCTCGTCCCGAGTGTCAGCCGCACCGGGGAAGGCCCCGCTGAGCCCGCACCCGTTCAGCCGAATAGGGTCGGCCCTCGGGCCCGGTCGACCCACACCTCTCGGCCACTGCAACTTCACATCGGAAGCGAGATTTCACCACCGTGACTGCTCTCACTCACAGCACCGCCGCGGCGCCCGGCCTGCGGGCCGACGCGATCGTGATCGGTGTCGCCAAGGGCGCCAAGGGCCCCGTGGTCGCCCCGGGCGCCGAAGCCCTGGACAAGGCCTACGACGGCAGGCTCGCCGGCGTCCTGGAGACCCTCGGTGCCTCCGGCGGCGAGGGCGAGGTGACCAAGCTCCCGGCCCCGTCCGGCTTCAAGGCCCCCCTCGTGGTGGCCGTCGGCCTCGGCGCGGAGCCCGAGAAGGACGCCGGGTACGGCGCGGAGGCGCTGCGCAAGGCCGCGGGTGCGGCGGCGCGTGCGCTGGCCGGCTCGAAGAAGGCCGCCTTCGCTCTTCCCCTCGCCGACGCCGCGGACGCCGGTGCCGTCGCGGAGGGCGCGCTGCTCGGCGCGTACTCCTTCGACGCGTACAAGGACAGCGGCGAGGACGGCAAGGGCAAGGGGCCGCTCGGCGAGGTCATCCTGCTCGGCGGGAAGCCGCGGGACAAGGCGTTCAAGGCCGCGCTCGAGCGGGCCGCCGCCGTCACCGAGGAGCTCAACCGCGCCCGTGACCTGATCAACACCCCGCCGAACGACCTCGACCCGGAGGCGTTCGCCGCGGTCGCCCAGGTGGCGGCCAAGGAGCACGGCATCAAGGTGCAGGTGCTCGACGAGAAGGCCCTCCAGAAGGGCGGCTACGGCGGCATCCTCGGCGTCGGCGCCGGATCCGCGGCGGGCCCCCGGCTGGTGAAGCTGTCGTACACGCACTCGAAGGCGAAGAAGCACCTCGCGTTCGTGGGCAAGGGCATCACCTACGACTCGGGCGGCATCTCGCTGAAGCCCGCCGGGCACAACGAGACGATGAAGTGCGACATGAGCGGGGCGGCGGCGGTGTTCGCGGCCGTCGTGGCCGTGGCGCGGCTGGGTCTGCCGGTCAACGTCACCGGCTGGCTGGCGCTGGCCGAGAACATGCCCTCCGGCTCCGCCACCCGCCCGGGTGACGTGCTGCGGATGTACAGCGGCAAGACCGTCGAGGTGCTCAACACCGACGCCGAGGGCCGGCTGGTCCTGGCGGACGCCCTGTGGGCGGCCTCGCAGGAGAAGCCGGACGCGATCGTCGACGTGGCGACGCTGACCGGCGCGATGGTGCTGGCGCTGGGCAACCGGACGTTCGGCGTCATGGCCAACGACGACGCCTTCCGTACGGCGATCGTGGAGGCCGCCGAGGAGGTCGGCGAGGCGTCCTGGCCGATGCCGCTGCCGGACCACCTGCGCAAGGGGATGGACTCCCCCACCGCGGACATCGCGAACATGGGCGAGCGGATGGGCGGCGGCCTGGTCGCGGGCCTCTTCCTGCGGGAGTTCGTCGGCGACGGCATCACCTGGGCGCACCTCGACATCGCGGGCCCGGCCTTCAACGAGCAGGGGCCGTTCGGCTACACGCCGAAGGGCGGCACGGGCTCCGGTGTCCGCACGCTGGTGCGGCTCGCCGAGCTCACGGCCGCCGGCGACCTGGGCTGATCCGGTCCGGCGGGGCCTCGCTCGCGGGTAGCGCGAGGCCCCGCCGCTCGAGGACGGGTGGATCACCGCCGCGTGTGGTGTCTCACACGTCGGCCCGGCGTCTCGCCCGATGGCGACAAGTGCGAAGATGGGGCTCGGCAGGACAGGGCCCCCACCGAAGGGCCGAAAGCAAAGAGCGGCCGGACACCAGCCGCCGACCGGTCACTGGAGACCGGCGTGGCGCACATGCATGGAGGACGTGACGTGGCGAACGACGCCAGCACCGTTTTCGACCTAGTGATCCTCGGCGGTGGTAGCGGTGGTTACGCCGCGGCCCTGCGCGGGGCGCAGCTGGGCCTGGACGTCGCCCTGATCGAGAAGGACAAGGTCGGCGGCACCTGCCTGCACCGGGGCTGCATCCCCACCAAGGCCCTGCTGCACGCGGGCGAGATCGCCGACCAGGCCCGCGAGAGCGAGCAGTTCGGCGTGAAGGCCACCTTCGAGGGCATCGACGTCCCGGCCGTCCACAAGTACAAGGACGGCGTCATCGCCGGCCTGTACAAGGGGCTCCAGGGGCTCATCGCCTCCCGCAAGGTGACGTACATCGAGGGTGAGGGCCGCCTCTCCTCGCCGACCTCCGTCGACGTGGGCGGCCGCCGTGTCCAGGGCCGCCACGTCCTGCTCGCGACCGGCTCCGTGCCGAAGTCGCTGCCGGGCCTGGAGATCGACGGCAACCGCATCATCTCCTCGGACCACGCCCTCGTCCTGGACCGGGTGCCGAAGTCGGCGATCGTCCTCGGCGGCGGTGTCATCGGCGTCGAGTTCGCCTCCGCCTGGAAGTCCTTCGGTGCGGACGTCACCGTCATCGAGGGCCTCAAGCACCTCGTCCCGGTCGAGGACGAGAACTCCTCCAAGCTGCTCGAGCGCGCGTTCCGCAAGCGCGGCATCAAGTTCAACCTGGGCACCTTCTTCTCGAAGGCCGAGTACACCCAGGACGGTGTCAAGGTCACCCTCGCCGACGGCAAGGAGTTCGAGGCCGAGCTGCTGCTGGTGGCCGTCGGCCGCGGCCCCGTCTCCCAGGGCCTGGGCTACGAGGAGCAGGGCGTCGCCATGGACCGCGGCTACGTCCTGGTCGACGAGTACATGCGCACCAACGTTCCGACCATCTCCGCCGTCGGTGACCTCGTCCCGACCCTCCAGCTCGCGCACGTCGGCTTCGCCGAGGGCATCCTGGTGGCGGAGCGTCTGGCCGGTCTGAAGACCGTCCCGATCGACTACGACGGTGTCCCGCGGGTGACCTACTGCCACCCGGAGGTCGCCTCCGTCGGCATCACCGAGGCCAAGGCCAAGGAGATCTACGGCGCGGACAAGGTCGTCGCTCTGAAGTACAACCTGGCGGGCAACGGAAAGAGCAAGATCCTCAACACCGCGGGCGAGATCAAGCTCGTCCAGGTGAAGGACGGTGCCGTGGTCGGCGTCCACATGGTCGGCGACCGCATGGGCGAGCAGGTCGGCGAGGCTCAGCTGATCTACAACTGGGAAGCGCTGCCCGCCGAGGTCGCCCAGCTCATCCACGCCCACCCGACGCAGAACGAGGCGATGGGTGAGGCCCACCTGGCCCTCGCGGGCAAGCCGCTGCACTCGCACGACTGATCCCTCGGTCGACGAAGCGACGACACAGACTTCCGCAATCCGTTAGGAGCAACCGAAACCATGCCGGTTTCCGTAACCCTTCCGGCGCTCGGCGAGAGCGTCACCGAGGGCACTGTCACCCGCTGGCTGAAGGCCGAGGGCGAGCGCGTCGAGGCCGACGAGCCGCTGCTCGAAGTCTCGACCGACAAGGTCGACACCGAGATCCCTTCGCCTGCCGCCGGTGTCCTGGCCTCCATCAAGGTCGCCGAGGACGAGACCGTCGAGGTCGGCGCCGAGCTGGCCGTCATCGACGACGGCACGGGCGCGCCCGCTGCCGCCGAAGCCCCGGCCGCCGAAGCCCCGGCCGCCGAGGAGGCGGCCCCGCCGGCTCCCGAGCCGGCCCCGGCCGCCCAGCCGTCCACGGAGCAGGCGGCTCCGGCCCCGGCTCCCACCGCCGAGGCCGCTGCCGGCTCCGGCTCCGCCGAGGGCACCGACGTCGTCCTGCCCGCGCTCGGTGAGTCCGTCACCGAGGGCACCGTCACCCGCTGGCTGAAGTCGGTCGGGGACAGCGTCGAGGCCGACGAGCCGCTGCTCGAGGTCTCCACCGACAAGGTCGACACCGAGATCCCGGCGCCCACCTCCGGTGTGCTGCTGGAGATCACGGTCGGCGAGGACGAGACGGCCGAGGTCGGCGCCAAGCTCGCCGTCATCGGCGCGCCGGGTGCGGCTCCGGCCGCTGCCCCGGCTCCCGAGGCCCCGGCCCCGGCTGCCGCTCCGGCGCCCGAGCCCGAGCCCGCTCCGGCCCAGGCCGCCCCGGCCCCCGCCCCGGCCGCCCCGGCTCAGGCTCCGGCTGCTCCGGCCGCCCCCGCCGCTCCGGCCCAGGCCGCCCCGGCCCAGGCCGCCCCGGCCCAGGCCGCCCCGGCCCAGGCCGCTGCCCCGGCCCCCGCGCCGGCCGCTCCTGCCGCCCCGGCCCAGGCCGCCCCCGCTCCGGCCGCTCCGGCGCCCGCCGCGCAGGCCACCGACGAGGGCGCCTACGTCACCCCGCTGGTGCGCAAGCTCGCCGCCGAGAACAGCGTCGACCTGGCCTCCGTCAAGGGCACCGGCGTCGGCGGTCGCATCCGCAAGCAGGACGTCATCGCCGCCGCCGAGGCCGCGAAGACCGCCGCTCCGGCTCCGGCCGCCGCGGCTCCGGCCGCCGCCGCCAAGAAGGCTCCGGCGCTGGAGGCTTCCCCGCTCCGCGGCCAGACCGTCAAGATGCCCCGCATCCGCAAGGTCATCGGCGACAACATGGTCAAGGCGCTGCACGAGCAGGCGCAGCTGTCCTCGGTCGTCGAGGTCGACGTCACCCGCCTGATGAAGCTGCGCGCCCGCGCCAAGGACGCGTTCGCGGCCCGGGAGGGCGTCAAGCTCTCCCCGATGCCGTTCTTCGTCAAGGCCGCGGCCCAGGCGCTGAAGGCCCACGCGCCGGTCAACGCCAAGATCAACGAGGCCGAGGGGACCATCACCTACTTCGACACCGAGCACATCGGTATCGCGGTGGACTCCGAGAAGGGCCTGATGACCCCGGTCATCAAGAACGCCGGTGATCTCAACCTCGCCGGCATCGCCAAGGCCACCGCCGACCTGGCGGGCAAGGTCCGGGCCAACAAGATCACGCCGGACGAGCTGTCGGGCGCGACCTTCACCATCTCCAACACCGGTTCGCGCGGCGCGCTCTTCGACACGATCATCGTGCCGCCGGGCCAGGTCGCGATCCTCGGCATCGGCGCCACGGTCAAGCGCCCGGCCGTCATCGAGACGGAGGATGGCCCGGTCATCGGCGTCCGCGACATGACGTACCTGACCCTCTCCTACGACCACCGCCTGGTGGACGGCGCCGACGCGGCCCGCTACCTGACGGCGGTCAAGGCGATCCTGGAGGCGGGCGAGTTCGAGGTCGAGCTCGGCCTGTAACCCACCTGGGCTTTTCTGCCTGTACGGCGCCCCGTCCGGAAATCTTCCGGGCGGGGCGCCGCCGTTGCGGAAGGCCGACTGCGACGCCCCGAGGGACGCGGGCGGCCTCGATGTGCGACTCCGTCCCGCGGACGCCACCGCCGCCCACCACCCCCGCCACACGCCGTGTAAGCCTCGTCTCACCTGCGTGGAAGCGCCCCTGTGCGCCCCTCCGGGACGGGCTGGCGGCCGTATTGTCTAGATGTCAAACGCGCGCCCTAAGGAGCCCTCATGACCGCGCCCGTCGTCCACTCGCTGCGCGAACAGATCCGCGAGCACATCCTGGAAGGGATCATCAGCGGACGCTGGCAGCCGGGCGAGCGGATCGTGGAGCGGCGGATCGCGACCGAGCTGGAGGTCAGCCAGACGCCGGTGCGCGAGGCGCTGCGGGAGCTGGAGTCGCTGCGGCTGATCGAGTCGGCGCCCAACAAGGGCGTACGGGTGAGGAATCTGACCGCCGCCGATCTCGAGGAGAGCTACCCGGTACGGGCCGGTCTCGAGGCCATCGCCGCGGAGCTGGCGGCCGCGCGGCTCGCGGAGGACTGTTCCGCGCTGGAGCCGCACGTCGCCGCGCTGTACGAGGCGGACCGGAACGCCGACGGGACGGGGCAGGTGCGGCACACGGTCGGTTTCCACCGGGAGATGGTGCGGGCCGCCGGGAATTCCGTCCTGCTGCACACCTGGGAAGGGCTCGGTATCGAGGTCTTCACCGCCCTCTCCATTCGCTGGCTGGGGACCGTCCAGCAGTCGTACGCCGAGGAGCACGAGGAGCTGGTGCAGGCGTTCCGGCGGCGGGACCCGCGGATCGCGGAGCTGGTCAAGGCGCACGTCCTCGGCTGCGCCCCGCGCCACGAGCCCTGAGCGGACCCCCGCTCATACGTCGCCCCACCTGCATAAACAGACGGCACCCGGTGTCTCCGGGCGAGGCACCCCGTGCCGACTTTCTCGTTATCGAGAGGTTTTCTCCTTCAACCCTTTGATCGATCATCGATCAGGGAGTTACAGTCGCCGACGGGTCTGAACCGAGACCCACGCCCTGTCCTGCCAAAGACCAAGGGCACCCCCGAACCCTTACCGATGAGGGAACCCCCTTCGACTGAGGAAGGCGGCGACATGACCGACCCCAACGCCATCCAGCCGAGCGAGCTCGACCAGCTCCACGACCGGGACCCGGAGGAGACCGCCGAATGGCAGGCCTCCCTCGACGCGGTCGCCAAGGCGGCCGGCCCGCACCGTGCGGCTTACCTGATGCGCCGCACCCTGGAGCGCGCGGAGGGCACCGGCATCGCGCTGCCCAAGCTGCTGGAAACCGACTACCTGAACACCATCCCCACCGCCGCGGAGACGGCCGTCCCCGGTGACGAGGAGATGGAGCGCAGGATCACCGCCTGGAACCGCTGGAACGCGGCCGCCATGGTGACCCGCGGCTCGAAGTACGGCGTCGGCGGTCATATCGCCACCTTCGCCTCCGCCGCGTGGCTGTACGAGACCGGCTTCAACCACTTCTTCAAGGGGAAGGAGGCGGATGGCTCCGGTGACCAGCTCTACATCCAGGGGCACGCCTCTCCCGGTATCTACGCCCGTGCCTTCCTCGACGGCCGGCTGAACGAGCACCACCTCGACCGCTTCCGCCAGGAGTCCGGCGGTGACGGCCTCCCGTCGTACCCGCACCCGCGCCGCCTTCCCTGGCTGTGGGAGTTCCCGACCGTCTCCATGGGTCTCGGTCCGCTCTCCGCCATCTACCAGGCGCGCTTCAACCGGTACCTCACCCACCGCGGCATCAAGGACGTCTCCGCCTCGCACGTGTGGGCGTTCCTCGGCGACGGTGAGATGGACGAGCCCGAGTCGACGGCGGCCCTCGCGCTCGCCGCCCGCGAGGAGCTGGACAACCTCACCTTTGTCATCAACTGCAACCTGCAGCGCCTCGACGGCCCGGTCCGCGCCAACTTCAAGATCGTGCAGGAGCTGGAGGCCCAGTTCCGCGGCGCCGGCTGGAATGTCATCAAGACGCTGTGGGGTACGGCGTGGGACGAGCTGTTCCGGCTCGACACCACCGGCGCGCTGGTACGCCGGCTCCGCGAGGTACCGGACGCGCAGGTGCAGACGTACCAGACGCGTGACGCCGCCTACATCCGCCAGGACTTCTTCGGCAAGGACCCGGCGCTCGTGGAGATGGCGAAGCTGCTGGGCGACGACAAGATCCTGGAGTGCTTCCACCTCTCCCGCGGTGGTCACGAGGCGCGCAAGGTGTACGCCGCCTACAAGGCCGCCGTCGAGTTCAAGGGCGCGCCGACCGTGATCCTGGCCCAGACCGTCAAGGGCCACACCCTCGGCGAGGGCTTCGCGTCGAAGAACGCCAACCACCAGATGAAGAAGCTGACGGTGGACGAGTTCAAGACGATGCGTGACCTTCTTGAACTGCCCATCAAGGACAGCGACTTCGTCGACGGCCAGGTCCCCTACGGCCACCCCGGCGCCGACTCCCCCGAGGTCCGGTACCTCCAGGAGCGCCGAGCGGCCCTCGGCGGCCCGGCCCCGGCCCGCCGTACGCACGCGCTGGCCCCGCTGCCCGCGCCCGCCGAGAAGGCCTTCGCCTCCTTCGACAAGGGGTCGGGTTCCCAGAACGTGGCCACCACGATGGCCTTTGTGCGGCTCGTCAAGGACCTGGTCCGCGACAAGGAGTCGGGCAAGCGCTGGGTGCCGATCGTCCCCGACGAGGCGCGCACCTTCGGCATGGAGAGCCTCTTCCCGTCCCTGGGCATCTACTCGCCCAAGGGCCAGACGTACGAGCCGGTCGACCGTGACCAGCTGATGTACTACAAGGAGGCCAAGAACGGCCAGATCCTCAACGAGGGGATCACCGAGGCCGGTTCGATGGCCGACTTCATCGCCGCGTCCACCGCGTACTCCACGCACGGTGAGGCGATGATCCCGTTCTACATCTTCTACTCGATGTTCGGCTGGCAGCGCACGGCCGACCAGATGTGGCAGCTCGGCGACCAGCTCGGCCGCGGCTTCCTGATCGGCGCCACCGCCGGCCGGACGACGCTGACCGGTGAGGGTCTGCAGCACGCCGACGGCCACTCGCCGGTGATCGCGGCGACGAACCCGGCGGCCCTGACGTACGACCCGGCCTTCGCCTACGAGGTCGCGGCCATCGTCAAGGACGGTCTGCGCCGGATGTACGGCGAGGCGGCGCCCGGCGAGGACCCGAACGTCTTCTACTACCTGACCGTCTACAACGAGCCGCTGCCGCAGCCCGCGAAGCCGTCCGGGCTCGGTATCGACGAGGGCATCGTCAAGGGCCTGTACCGCTTCAACACGGCCGAGTCGGCGGGTGTGACCGTGCCGGCGAACGCCCCGCGCATCCAGCTGCTGGGCTCCGGTACGGCGATCCACTGGGCGCTGAAGGCGCAGCGGATGCTCGCCGAGGAGTGGGGGGTCGCGGCCGACGTCTGGTCGGCGACGTCCTGGACCGAGCTGCGGCGCGACGCCCTGGAGGCGGACGCGGCGCTGCTGCGGGGCGAGGAGCGGGTGCCGTACGTCCGGCAGGCGCTGCAGGGCGCCGAGGGCCCGGTGCTGGCGGTCTCCGACTACATGCGGCAGGTCCCGGACCAGATCGCGCAGTGGGTCGAGCAGGACTGGTCCTCGCTGGGCGCGGACGGCTTCGGTCTCTCCGACACCCGTGAGGCGGCCCGCCGCCACTTCGGTGTCGACGCCGAGTCCATCGTGGTCGCGGCCCTGGCCCAGCTCGCCAAGCGCGGCGAGACGCAGGCCACGGCGGTGAAGGAAGCGCGCGCCAAGTACGGCCTGTAGGACCAGGCCTGTAGGACAACGGCCCGCAGGACAGGGCGTCAAGGAGGAGGCCCCCACCTCGGTGGGGGCCTCCTGCATGATGGCCGTATGCGCGCCGCCCGCCTGATCAAGATGGTCCTGCTCCTGCAGTCCCGGCCCTCCATGACCGCCGCCGAGCTGGCCCGGGAGCTGGAGGTGTCCGAGCGGACCGTGACGCGGGACGCGCAGGCGCTGTCGGAGGCGGGGGTGCCGGTCTACGCGGACCGGGGGCGGGCCGGGGGGTACCGGCTGATCGGGGGGTACCGGACGCGGCTGACGGGGCTGCACCGCAGCGAGGCCGAGGCGCTGTTCCTGAGCGGGGTGCCCGGTGCGCTCCGGGAGATGGGCCTCGACGACGCCGCCTCCGCCGCACGCCTGAAGGTGTCCGCCGCGCTGCTGCCCTCCCTCAGGGACGCGTCCCGGACCGCCTCGCAGCGGTTCCATCTGGACGCGCCGAACTGGTTCAAGGAGCCCGAGACGCCCGCGCTGCTGCCCGCCGTCGCGGAGGCCGTGTGGGACGACCGCCGGGTGGTGGCGGTGTACCGGCGGGGCGAGGGCGAGGTGCGGCGGGAGCTGGAGCCGTACGGGCTCGTGCTGAAGGCGGGGGTCTGGTACCTGTGCGCGCGGGTCGCCGGGCACGGGTCGTACCGCGTCTACCGCATCGACCGGTTCGCCGCCGTGGAGGCCGGGGAGGAGCGGTTCGAGCGGGACGAGGAGTTCGAGCTGCCCGCCTTCTGGGAGGAGCGGGCCGAGCAGTTCGCGCGGTCCCTGCTGCGCGCGGAGGTGGTGGTACGGCTGTCCCCGGACGGGGCGCGCAGGCTGCCGTACCTCCTCGATCCGCTGTCCGCGCGGGAAGCGCTCGCGCGGGCCGGTGAGCCGGACGGGGACGGGTGGGTGCGCGTGACGGTGCCGGTGGAGTCCGAGGAGGTCGCGCACAGCCAGCTCGCGTCGCTGGGTCCGGAGGCCGAGGTGCTGGCCCCCGACTCCCTGCGGGCGCGCTTCGCGGCGGACACGCGGCGGCTGGCCGCCCTGTACGGCACGGAACAGGCGCGATAACAACCGCGGACGCCCGATAACAATCCGCCCCACTCCACGTGCGCCCCACCCGTCAAGGGCCGATGCTGGACCCGTGATGGACGAGACGGAGTTCTGGGAGCTGGTGGACGCCACGCGCGAGGCCGCCGAGGGCGACCCCGAGGAGCAGGCGGACCTGCTGGTGGACCGGCTGCTCCAGCTGGACCCCGAGATGGTCCTGGACTTCGCCCGCCACTTCGAGGCCCGCTACAACCGCGCCTACACCTGGGATCTGTGGGGCGCCGCCTGGGTGCTGCTGGACGGCGCGAGCGACGACGCCTTCGACTTCTTCCGGTGCTGGCTGATCGGCCAGGGCCGGGAGGTGTACGAGGGCGCGGTGCACGACCCCGACTCGCTGGCCGACCTCCTGGACGAGTTCGACGAGGAGTACGACGGCGACGGCGAGGAGCTCGGCTACGCGGCCGACGAGGCCTACGAACAGCTCACCGGCACCGTCGCCCCGGACCTCGGCATCCCGCCCGCCGCCACGGAACCGCAGGGCACCCCGGTCGACTTCGAGAACGAGCCGGCCCTGGCCGAGCGCTACCCCAGGCTCTGGGAACGCTTCCGCGCCTAGAACGCGCCTAGACCCTGCGGCGGTTCGGGTCCGAGGGGAGGTACGCCTGCGCGGCCTCGGCCTTCACCTTCACCGTGTGGTGCTGCGGTGCCGCGTTGGCCTGTTCGAGGGCCGATGCCGTGACGGCCGCCGGTCCCAGAACGACGGTCGTGACCGCGCAGACCACCGTCCACATCCGACTGCTGCTCCTCATGTGTCCCCACCTCCGGTCGGCTTGTGGGCACGACGCTAGGGCGGCGGGATCTGAGCGCCCTGCGCGCCCGCTGTGGCGTTCCTGTGAGAGCGGTCCCGGCAGGCTCAGTGGCGGCCCTGGAGGTAGGCCGCCAGTTGCCGGATCTGGGGCAGCCGGGCGCTGAGGGCCGCGCCGGGGCAGCTGGTCATGTAGCCGTCCCGGTGCCCCGCGAGGGCGTGCAGGGTGGCGCGGGTGCCGCGCGGATAGCGGCTGAGGCTGTTGCTGGAGACCAGGCGGACCTCGGCGCGCGGGTCGGTGCCGGACAGGCCCAGTTTCCAGGCGGCGAGCGCGGCGATGGAGTCCGTCATGGCCTGGGGCACCTCCGCTCCGGCCGTGAAGGTGCCGAGGGCGGCGATCCCGGCGGTGCGGTGGTTGAAGCCCTGGGTGTGGGCGCCGGTGACGGCGCGGGCGACGCCTCCGGCGCGGCCCTCGTAGATGGTGCCGCAGCGGTCGACGAGGAAGTTGTAGCCGATGTCGTCCCAGTCCCGGGAGCCGGTCTGGCCGGTGTACAGGTAGCGGAGGATGCGGGGCGCCTCGGCGCAGTCGTAGGCGTTGGGCGAGTCGGTGTGGTGGACGAAGACGGCCACGACCTCGTCGTCGTAGCGCGGTGGCGGCTGGGAGCGCCGGGTGTCCTCGTCGAGCCAGGCCGAGCGCGGCACGATGGGCGGCCGGGTGGCGCTGTGCAGGGCGGCGGGACGGGCCGCGAGGGCGCGCCCGGCCGCGGGGCGCTCCACGCCGCTGGCGCACAGGGCGAGGGCGGTGACGGCGGCGAGCCCCGGCAGACAGCCGAGTGCGGCGAGCGCCGGACGGGGTATTCGGCCGGGACGACGCCTTCGTGCCCCCCGCGTTCTTCGGAAGGCCGGTCGGAAGACACGCATGGACCCACTGTCCGACGGATCCGCTCCGCCCGCGATGTGTGCTCTGCCACCCGGTGGAACCATCGTCATGGTCTGCGGCGTTTTCCGGGTACACGCGCGCGTGGCTGATCACAGGACCTGTTCCGTGCGTACTGGATGGTCCGAGAGAAAGGCGGCTCCGTGGACCTGCTCGACATCCTGCTGTTGCTCGCGATCCTCGCCTACGCGGCCTCCGGCTACCGGCGTGGTCTGGTCGCCGGGTGCGTCTCGCTCGCCGGGTTCGTGGGCGGCGCGGTCATCGGTGTGTGGGTGCTGCCGTGGGTGATGGAGCTGGTGACGCCGGGGACGACCGCGGCGACGGTGACCGCGGTGCTGACGGTGCTGGTCCCGGCGGCGGTGGGGCACGAGCTGGCGGGGCGTCTCGCGCTGCGGCTGCGCCGGGAGCTGGACCGGGGTCCACTGCGGGTGGCCGACGGCATCGGCGGGGCGGTGGCCAACTCGGTGGCCGTGCTGATCGTGGCCTGGGTCGCGGCGAGCGTGCTGGCCGCGTCCTCCTCGCCGCTGCTGACCTCGGCGATCCGGGACTCCCGGGTGCTGGGGACCGTGCAGGACGCGATGCCGGACACCACCCCGGCCTGGTTCTCGGGGGCCACCTCGGCGCTCACCGAGGCAGGCTTCCCGCAGGTGTTCAACCCGTTCGAGAAAGAGTCGGCCGCCGAGGTCGCCCGGCCCACCGGCGACAGCGTCACCGCCGCCGCCACCGACGCCGCCCAGCGGAGCACGGTCAAGATCGAGGGCGTCTCGGGCTCCCAGGGCCGCGAGGGCAGCGGTTTCGTGTACGCGGCGCGGCATGTGATGACCAACGCCCATGTGGTGGCCGGCATCGACGAGCCGAGCGTGCGGGTGGGCGGGGTGGGTCCGGCGTACGACGCCCGGGTGGTGCTGTTCGACCCGGGCAAGGACGTGGCGGTGCTGTACGTGCCCGAGCTGAGCGCGCCGGTGCTGAAGTGGGACGACAGCGCGGCGCGGGGCGACTCGGCGGTGGTCGCCGGTTATCCCCAGGACGGCGCCCTGAACCTCCAGGCGGCCACGGTCGCCAACCGGGTGCAGGCGACGGGCCGGAACATCTACAACGACGAGACCGTGACCCGTGAGATCTACTCGATCCGCTCCACCGTCCGCCCGGGCAACTCCGGCGGTCCCCTGCTGACCACGGAGGGCCGGGTGTACGGCGTGGTCTTCGCCCGCTCCACCTCCGACGCCGAGACCGGCTATGTGCTGACCGCGGACGAGGTCGCCGAGGAGGCCGGGCGGGCGGCAGAGGCGACACGGGCGGTGGACACGGGCGAGCTGATCACGCCGTAGAGACCAGAACCCGGTGCAGACCAGAACCTCGTAGAGGTCAGGGCGCCGTAGAGATCAGAGCGCGCGGCCCATGGCGACGTCGTCGACGTAGACGCCGTCCAGGCAGAACTCCTCGGGCAGGACGCCCTCCACCACGAAGCCCTCGGACTCGTAGAGCTTCCGGGCCGGGGTGTTGTGGCCGAGGACGCGCAGGGTGAGGCGGCGGGCGCCGCGGCGGCGGGCCTCCGCCACGGCCGCCCGGATCAGCGCGCGCCCCACCCCCAGGCCGCGCGCCTCCTCGGACACGGCGAGGCCCTGGATCTGCCGGACGTGCGCGTTCGAGGCGAGCGGGGTGGGGAAGGCGAGCCGGATGTAACCGACGAGGCGGCGGTCGAGCTCGGCGACCAGGTAGTCCTCGGGGAGGTGGCGCTCGTCGAAGAAGGCGCGGTACGGCGGTTGCGGGCGGGGGGTGACCGCGTGCAGCGTCGACCAGGTGTCACGGTCGAGCCGGGCCAGCCGCTCCTCGTCGGCGGGCGTGGCGATGCGTAGGTGCGGCTGTCGGGACTCGGACATGCGGGTCACCCTACGGCGGCGGCGGACCGGGCTGACCGGGCAGGCAGGACGGCGGGCGGAGGATGGGGCCATGGAACACTCGAAGATCGTGGTGGCCGGCGCGTCGGGGCTCATCGGCGGCGCCGTGGTCCGGTCCTTGCGGGCGGACGGGCACGAGGTGGTGCGCCTGGTGCGGCGCGCGGCGCGGGCGAAGGACGAGGTCCGCTGGGACCCCGACGCCGGGTACGTCGATCCGGCCGGGCTCGCCGGGTGCGCCGCGGTGCTCAACTTCGCGGGGGCCGGGGTGGGCGGGCGGCGGTGGACGGACGCGTACAAGCAGCGGATCCGGGACAGCCGGGTGCGGGGCACGGCGACGCTCGCCGAGGCCATGGCGGCGCTGCCCGAGCCGCCGCGGGTCTTCGTCAACGGCAGCGCGATCGGCTACTACGGCGAGACCGGCGACCGGGCCGTCGACGAGAACGCGCCGCCCGGGACCGGCTTCCTGCCCGAGGTGTGCGTGGCGTGGGAGGGCGCGGCGGCGCCGGCCGAGCGGGCGGGGGTGCGGACGGTGTTCGTGCGCACGGGGCTCGTGGTGGCCCGGCAGGGCGGGGCCTGGGCGCGGCTGTTCCCGTTGTTCAAGGCGGGGCTCGGCGGGCGGATGGGCGACGGGAGCCAGTACTGGTCGTACGTCTCGCTGCACGACGAGGTGGCGGCGATCCGGCATCTGATGGCGGCCGACGGGCTGTCGGGGCCGTTCAACGTGACCGCGCCCGAGCCGCTGACGAACCGTGAGATCACCGAGGTGATGGGGCGGGTGCTGCGCCGGCCGACGCTGTTCGCGGTGCCGGCGCCGGTGTTGCGGACGGTGCTCGGGGAGATGGCCGGGGATGTGCTCGGCAGCGCACGGGTGGTGCCGAAGCGGCTGCTGGAGTCGGGGTTCAGCTTCGCGTTCCCCGATGCGGAGGCGGCCGTACGGGCCGCGCTGTGACGAGGTGAGCCCGGTTCGCCGCCCGCATGCGACCGTTGTGCGACCGTGCCCTGTCGATGCGCGACTCCCGCTGACCGATTGCCGCCCTAACCTCGACCCGAACTCGGGTATCCCCGGAGCCTGTTGGGGGCATGACGTCTCCACCGGCCGCGCAACCTCGAGGAGGGGCACGTGCTTGAGCCCGCGTACCAGGCGGACGTCGTCGTGGTGGGAGCCGGGATCGCCGGCCTCGCGGCGGCGCAACGGCTGATCAGTGCAGGAGTGAGCGTCACAGTCCTGGAGGCCGCCCATGAGGTGGGCGGCCGCATGTCGACCGAGAAGGTGGACGGCTTCCGGCTCGACCGCGTCGGGCAGCTGATGTCCACGTCGTACCCCGAACTGAGACTGACCCCGGGACTCGACGCGCTCGCCCTGCGCACCTTCGCCCCCGACATCCTGCTGCACAGCGACGGACGCCACCATCGCGTGGGCGCTCCGGCGTCCCAGGGTGGCGCAAGGGGCGCACTCCACACGGTGCGCGCCCTGGCGAGCGCCCCCCGGCCGACGTCGGCGCCCCGTGCGCCGCTGGGCACTGCGGTCGACCAGGCGCGGCTCGCCGCCGCGCTGGCCCGGCTCGCGGGCACCCCGGCCGCCCGCCTGCTGGCCCGCCCGGAGTCGACGGCCGGGCGGTCGCTGACGGCCCGAGTCCTGCCCGCCCGCACGGTCGACAACTTCGTACGGCCGCTGCTCTCGGCCCTGCTGGGCGATCCGGAGCTGACGGTCTCCAGCCGGTGCGCGGACCTGGCGCTGCACTCCTTCGCCAGGGGGCGGCTGTGCGTGCCGGAGGGAGGCGCGGAGACCCTGCCCCGGCTGCTCGCCCGGTCCCTGCCCGCCGGGACCGTGCACACCGGGGTGCGGGTCACCTCGGTCTCCACGACCTCGGTGACCACCGCGGAGCACGGGGTGTACCGCTGCCGTGCCGTGCTCCTCGCCACCGGCGCACGCACCGCCGCAGGCCTGCTGCCCGGGCTGCGGGTCCCGGACTTCCATCCGGTGACGGTCGTCCACCACACGACGGACGAGCCGCCGTCGAGCGGCGCCGCACTGCTCCTCGACGCCGACCGGGGCGGCCCGGTGGCGCACACGGCGGTGGCCAGCGCGGTGGACCCGGCCCGGGCCCCGGCGGGCCGCGCCCTGGTGTCGTCGACGGTGCTCGGCGCACCGCCCGCGGACCTCGACACGGCGGTCCGCAGGCATCTGGCCCGCCTGTACGGCACGTCCACCACCCGCTGGGAGACCCTGGCGGTCCACCACACGGCGGACGCGGTGCCGTCCATGCGCCCCCCGCACGACCCGCACCGCCCGGTGCGCCTGCTGGCGGGCCTGTACGTCTGCGGCGACCACCGGGACACCAGCACCGTCCAGGGCGCCCTGCACTCGGCCCGCCGCGCGGCGGGGTCGATCGTGAGCGACCTGGGAGTGACCGGCTCCCTGCACCGGGCGGACCCCCTGCCGACGGCCCAGGCGGCCTGAGGCGGGCCGGCCGGCCTACCCCAGCGCGGCCACCCTGTCCCGGTACCCGCGCACCGGGGCGGCGTCCTTGTACGGCTCCAGCCTTCGCTCGAAGTCCCGGATGTACTCCACCGCCCGTACCGACCGCATCTCCGCCGCCTGGCCCGCGGCCTCCACGCCCAGCGCGCACGCCTGGTCGAGTTCGCCGAGGCCCAGGCGTGCGGTGGCGAGGACCACGCGGCAGAACAGGCGGCTGCGGGCGAAGGCGGGGGCCCGCAGCTGCAGGGAGCGCTCGGCGTGCTGCGCCGCCGCCCGGAACTGCTGCAGGTCGCGGTGGCAGTGGCCGAGCTCGTCGGCCAGTTGCGCCTCGTCGAAGAACCGGGCCCAGTGCGGCACCTCGTCGCCGGGCCGCGCCGCCTCCAGGGCGCGCTCGGCGCGGGCCAGGGACGCCGTACAGGCCCGTACCTCCCCCAGCACCCCGTGCCCGCGGGCCTCGGCCGCGTGCAGCAGGGCCTGGACGGTGGGCGGGGCGGTCGTGCCGACGCCCTGCTGGGCCACCCGCGCGAGCTGCACCGCCTCCCGCCCGTGCCCGAGGTAGACGGCCTGCCGGCTCATGGTGACCAGCACGTACGAGCCGTACGCCCGGTCCCCGGCCGCCTGGGCCAGCCGCAGCGACTGGACGTAGTACCGCTGCGCGAGCCCGTGGGCTGCGATGTCGTACGACGTCCAGCCCGCGAGCCGGGTCAGGTCGGCGGCCGCGGCGAACAGGCGGCGGCCGGTCTGCTCGCCGTAGGTGCCGCGCAGCATCGGCTCGCACTCGTGCTCCAGGTAGCGCACGAGGGCCTGGCGGGCGTGGCCGCCGCCGTACATGTTGTCCAGGGTGCGGAAGAGCTCACCGACCGAGCGCAGGGCGTTGATGTCGCCGGCGGTGACCTTCTGGCCGGGGCCGCGCTCGGCGCCGCGCTGCCGGGGCACCGAGGGGCGGTTCTGCACCGGCACCCGGACCGGCGCCTCGCCGTGCGCGACCCGGTCGTCGGGCCGGCCGATCAGCCAGTCCCGGCTCGGCACCACCAGTCCGGCTGGGGTGAAGGCGATCTTGCGCAGCTCGGCATGGCTGCCGGAGTCCTTGCGCCACAGCCCGCTGACGATGTCGACGGCCTCCTCGGGGGTCGCGGCGAACTCCAGGCCCGCGTAGACGGGGGCGCAGGCGTCCAGGCCGAGGTCCTGGGCGGTGAGCCGGCGGCCGAGGCGGCGGGTGAAGACCTCGGCGATCAGGGCGGGGGTGGTGCCGCGCGGCTGCTGTCCGCGCAGCCAGCGGGTCACGGATGTCTTGTCGTATCTCAGGTCCAGCCCGTGTTCGAGTCCGAGCTGGTCCACGCGACGGGCGAGACCCGCGTTGGAGAACCCCGCTTCTGCGATGAGCGCGGCGAGCTGGCGGTTGGGGGTGCGCTGCGCGGGTCGTTCCGTCATCTGCGGTGCGGTCTCCTGCCTTCCAGGCCTCTGACTTGCCCGGATTGCCTGTGAGCAGCCCTTATGGCCTCAGTGAACGGCGCGAATGTAGCGGAGAGTGAGCAGGCCATCGCACATTTCGTCACCCGTTCATCCGATCGTGTGAGGATTGGCCGCAAGACTGACGCTCGACCGGCAGTCGTACAGTGGCGTAGGCACCCTTCGTGCCTTACGACGTCCAGGGAGGCGCTTGCCGTGAGTGAGTTGCGGTTCGTCCGGATGGGGTTCGGAGCGAACGCCGTCGAGTACCAGGAGGCGTGGGACGAGCAGCGCCGGGTGCACGCGGCCCGGTTCGCCGACGAGATCCCCGACACCGTGCTGTTCCTCGAACACCCGCCGGTCTACACGGCCGGCCGGCGCACGGCGGACAACGAGCGGCCGCTGGACGGCACCCCGGTGATCGACGTGGACCGCGGCGGCAAGATCACCTGGCACGGCCCGGGCCAGCTGGTCGGCTACCCGATCCAGAAGCTCCCGCGCCCGGTGGACGTCGTGGCGCATGTACGGCGGCTGGAGGAGGCCCTGATCCGCACCTGCGCGGAGTTCGGCCTGGAGACCACCCGCGTCGAGGGCCGCAGCGGAGTGTGGGTGCTCGGCGACCCGGTCGAGCAGCGTCCCGTGCTCGGCGGCCTCTCGCTCGACTTCGACCCCCGGCTGCAGGACGAGGAGTTCGACCCGCGGCTGAACGGCCCCGAGTACGCCCCGTCCAACGCGGGCCAGCGCCGCGAGGACCGCAAGATCGCCGCGATCGGCATCCGGGTGGCCAAGGGCGTCACGATGCACGGCTTCGCGCTGAACGTGAACCCCGACAACAAGTGGTTCGACCGCATCATCCCGTGCGGCATCCGGGACGCGGGCGTCGCCTCCCTCGCCGCCGAGCTGGGCCGGGACGTGACCATCGGCGAGGTGCTGCCGGTCGTCGAGCGGCACCTGACCGACGTGCTGCGGAACGCGGAGCTGAAGCCACGGGAGATCGAGCGGGCGGCCGTCTGACGCCGGGAATCCGCCATCGGGCCGTGGGGTTGGCCTGACAGCAGGGCTGAGTAAACACGGGCGTACCCTGGTGTACGCCGAAGAATCGAAGCTACAGGGAGCCGATGTGTCCGCAGTCACACCCGACGGACGCAAGATGCTGCGCCTTGAGGTCCGGAACGCCCAGACCCCCATCGAGCGCAAGCCCGAGTGGATCAAGACCCGGGCGAAAATGGGTCCCGAGTACATCAAGATGCAGAACCTCGTGAAGAGCGAGGGCCTGCACACGGTCTGCCAGGAAGCCGGCTGTCCCAACATCTACGAGTGCTGGGAGGACCGCGAGGCGACCTTCCTCATCGGCGGCGACCAGTGCACCCGGCGCTGTGACTTCTGCCAGATCGACACCGGCAAGCCCGAGGCCCTCGACCGCGACGAGCCGCGCCGCGTGGGTGAGTCCGTGGTCACCATGGACCTGAACTACGCCACCATCACCGGCGTCGCCCGCGACGACCTGGAGGACGGCGGCGCCTGGCTGTACGCCGAGACGGTCCGCCAGATCCACCAGCAGACCGCGGGCCGCGAGGCCGGCCGCACCAAGGTCGAGCTGCTGGCCCCCGACTTCAACGCCGTGCCGGAGCTGCTGCGGCAGGTCTTCGAGTCCCGCCCCGAGGTCTTCGCGCACAACGTCGAGACCGTCCCGCGGATCTTCAAGCGCATCCGTCCCGGCTTCCGCTACGAGCGCTCCCTGAAGGTCATCACCGAGGCCCGCGACTTCGGCCTGGTGACCAAGTCGAACCTGATCCTCGGCATGGGCGAGACCCGCGAGGAGGTCAGCGAGGCGCTGCGGCAGCTGCACGAGGCCGGCTGCGAGCTGATCACCATCACCCAGTACCTGCGCCCCTCCGTGCGCCACCACCCCGTGGAGCGCTGGGTCAAGCCGCACGAGTTCGTGGAGCTGAAGGAGGAGGCCGAGCAGATCGGCTTCTCCGGCGTGATGTCCGGGCCGCTGGTGCGCTCGTCCTACCGCGCCGGACGGCTGTACCAGATGGCCGTGGAAAAGCGCGGTTCGTACGTCGCCTCGCAGGCGGTCTGACGGCACGCGGTGCCACCGTGCGCGTGTGAACCTGCGCACAAGCAACTACCGCCCGGTAGCGGCCGATTGACGCGGTCCTGGGTGTCCCCGCAGATGGGGGCGCTTCAGGACCGCGTCGGCGTTTTCGGGCCACTCCTCGGGGCTTCATTCGCGTTTGACCGGCCGGTCACGCCCTGGTAACACCAAACAGTGACGCTGGACTCACATCACGTACATCCGAACCCACTCCGAGGGGGGACCTCACCCATGCAGGCCGCGCCGGTACGCGCCACCGCCATTCCGTCCGTCAGCACTGCACTCCGTGCCGTCGAGTCGCTGCTCCTGAGCGGCGGCCAGCGCACCGCCCGCCGCAACGCCTGGACGTCCGTCCTGGAGGACCGCCGCCGGGCCAAGGACCGGGTCGAGGCGCAGCAGATCCTGGAGCGGGTGCTCACCCCCGGTCCCTGACCGTTCGGTGACCGGCACTGCCGTCGTCGGCGCTCGCGGGGCCACGTAGACTTCGTGCCATGGCGAGAAGTGACAGCGCGGCGGATGCCGCTAACCCCGGGCGTCTGAAGCAGATCGCCCTGACGTACAAGATGACTCGCAGGGCCGACAAGAAGATCGGCTTCGTGCTGGCGGGCGTCTTCCTCCTCATCCTCGGTGTCTTTCTCGCGATCGGCTTCCTGATCGGTCACCCGATCTACCTCGGCATCCTGGGGGTGCTGCTCGCCTTCCTCGGCACGGCGATCGTGTTCGGGCGGCGGGCCGAGCGGGCCGCCTTCGGTCAGATGGAGGGCCAGCCGGGCGCGGCCGCCGCCGTACTGGACAACATCGGCCGGGGCTGGACGACCACCCCCGCGGTGGCGATGAACCGCAGCCAGGACGTGGTGCACCGGGCGGTCGGCAAGGCCGGGATCGTACTGGTCGCCGAGGGCAACCCGAACCGGGTGAAGAGCCTGCTGGCGGCCGAGAAGAGGAAGATGAACCGCATCGTGGCGGACGTGCCGGTGCACGATCTGATCGTGGGCGTCGGCGAGGGCCGGGTCGAGCTGAAGAAGCTGCGGACGACCATGCTGAAGCTGCCGCGGGTGCTCTCGGGCCCCCAGGTGACCGCGACCAACGACCGCCTGAAGGCCATGGGCGACCTGATGAGCAACATGCCGCTGCCGAAGGGGCCGATGCCCAAGGGCATGAAGCTTCCCAAGGGCGGCCCGAAGGCCCGCTGAGCCTGAGGCCCGCTGAGCCTCAGGCCAGCGTTCTGAAGGACCGGTCGTAATAGACCATCGGGGCTCCTTCACCCAGTCGTACACCCGTCACCCGGCCGATCAGGACCGTATGGTCCCCGGCCGGGTGACGTGCGTGTACGGCGCATTCCAGCACGGACGGGGCCCGCTCGACCGTCGGCAGTCCGCCGGGGCTCAGCCGCAGTCCGGCGGAGCCGAACTTGTCGGCGCCCCTGGTGGCGAAGCGCTCCGCGAGCGGGCGGTGGACCGGGGAGAGCACGCTCACCGCGAAGCGGTCGCAGCGGGCGAAGGACGCGGCCGAGTCGGCCGAGTCCGCCAGGCACACCAGGACCATCGGCGGCTCCAGCGACACCGAGCAGAACGAGCTCGCGGTGAAGCCGCGGGGGGTGCCGTCCAGGCACCGGGTGGTCACCACCACGACACCCGAGGGGAAGCGGCCCATCGCGGCCCGGAACTCCTCGGATGCCACCTCGGATGCCAGCGTCGTGTCCGGTATGTCTGTGTCCAGCTCGGTCATGACGCGACTATCCGCGAGCCCCGCCGCCCCGGCAACCGGACGTCAGCTCCGGTCGGACAGGGCCCAGGCACCGTAGGCGGCGCCCGTGGACTCGAAGGAGAGCGCCACGTGGGAGGCGGCGCTGTTCACGTCCCGCCAGAAGCGCTGCACCGGGTCGGTCGAGGACTGGCCGGAGGTTCCGCTGCTGCGGAAGACCCGGTCGACGGCCGAGACCAGCAGTTCCACCGCCAGCGCCAGGTCCCGGGCCCCGCGGACCGCCGCCTCGCCCTCGGCCGGGGACTCCGTTCCGTCGGCGACCGCCGCGGTACGCCGGACGAGGAGTTCCGCGGCGTCCGCCTCGGCGGCCGAGCGGGCCAGCGAGACCTGCGCCGAGGGCATCTCCCGTACGGCCCTCCCCCGCCGGTCGACCCGTGATCCGGTCCGCTCGACCCAGGCCCGCATGGCGCCCCGCACGGCGCCGACCAGCGGGGCGGCGAAGGGCAGCGCGTTCACGGCGTACATCGGCACGATGTGGCAGCGGGCGTCCGAGGCGGGGGCGCGGCCGGCGTGGACGGCGGAGCGGGCCAGGGTGCGGTGCCCGGGCACGAAGACGTCGGAGAGCACCAGGGTGTCGCTGCCGGTGCCCCGCATGCCCACGGAGTACCAGCTGTCGGCGATGGTGAAGTCGTCCCGCGGCACCGCGAAGTACCGCACCTCGGGCCGCCCCTCGGGGTCCGCCGACGGCTCGTCGGGGACGGGCGCGCAGGCGAGCGCCCAGTCGGCGAAGTGCACCCCGCTGATGTACTTCCACTCACCGCTCAGCCGCCAGCCGCCGTCGACGCGGCGGGCGGTGCCGGACGGCATCAGCGCCGCGGCGAGCAGGGCGTCGGGTCCGGCCGCCCAGATCTCCGCCTGCCCCCGCTCGGGCAGGAACGCCGCGTAGCGTCCGGCGTAGGCCGCCAGGGAGGCCGCCCAGGCCGCGGAGGTGCAGCCCTCGCCGACCCGGAAGACCGCCGAGGTCAGTTCGGTGAAGCCGCCGGCCGTGCCGCCGTGGGCGAGGGGAACGAAGTGCCGGGCGAAACCGGCGTCCCGCACCGCGTGCACCACCTGGGGCGAGAGCCGCCGTGCGGCCTCGGCCTCCTCGCTGTGCCGGGCCGCGATGTCGGCGACCTCGGTCGCCCGGTCCACGATCGTCGACGTGCTGTCGTACGACACTGTCCAACCACCTCCGCCAGAGTTGGCGGCAGTGTTTCGAACAACATTCGACGTGGCGGGGACCCCGGGCCGTGACCGCCGCGACGGTCACCCGACCGGCGTCAGATCCGGACCTCGACCGTGCGGGCCAGCCGGTCGTGCAGGCCGCGGCCGTCGCGGTCCCAGATCAGGGCCGGGACGGCGAGGCAGAGCAGGACCGTGCGCAGCAGGGCGCGCAGCGGATTGACCCGGCCGGTGTCCAGGGCGAGCACCCGCAGACCGAACAGGCGCTTGCCGGGCGTGAAGCCGACGCTGCCGAGGGTCAGGGCGCTCATCACGAACAGGATCAGCAGCGCCCAGTTGCCGGTGGTGCTGTCGTAGCCCTCCGTGATCAGGCCGTATGCGATCAAGAGACACAGGCCCCAGTCCACGGCGAGGGCGCCCAGGCGCCTGCCCGGACGGGCGATGGAACCGGGCCCGTGCTCGGGCAGACCGAGTTGCTCACCCCGGTATCCGAGGTCGATACCGGCGTCCTCCATGGCCGCGCGGGGCCCGGAGAGCCACGATCCGATTGCTTGCCTGTTGTCCACCCGTCCACGGTACTGCGCCCCCATATGACCGAGGACAGTCGGGGTGCGTCGGGGCTACGGTGGAACGAGGGCCGGTTAACTTGTGCGAAACAAATGGGTCACGCCAGAGAAATCACGCGTCCCTAGGGTCGAGGTCAGCGTGTGCCACCGCACTGGCCGCACGAACGAACTACCACCCCGGCACGGACCGTCGGGAGTAGGAGGAGCTGGATGTTCCAGAACGCCGACGAGGCCAAGAAGTTCATCGCGGACGAGGAGGTCAAGTTCGTCGACGTCCGCTTCTGCGACCTGCCGGGCGTCATGCAGCACTTCACGGTGCCCGTCGAGGCGTTCGACCCGGACGAGGAGCTCGCCTTCGACGGGTCGTCGATCCGCGGCTTCCAGGCCATCCACGAGTCCGACATGGCGCTGCGCGCGGACCTGTCGACCGCCCGGGTCGACCCGTTCCGCCGCGACAAGACGCTGAACGTCAACTTCTTCATCCACGACCCGATCACGGGCGAGCAGTACTCCCGTGACCCGCGGAACGTGGCGAAGAAGGCGGAGGCCTACCTCGCCTCGACCGGTATCGCGGACACCGCGTACTTCGGTCCCGAGGCCGAGTTCTACGTCTTCGACTCGGTCCGCTTCGCGACCTCCGCGAACGAGTCCTTCTACCACATCGACTCCGAGGCGGGCGCCTGGAACACCGGTGCGCTGGAGGACAACCGCGGCTACAAGGTCCGCTACAAGGGCGGCTACTTCCCGGTCCCGCCGGTCGACCACTTCGCCGACCTGCGCGCCGAGATCTCCCTGGAGCTGGACAAGCAGGGCCTGAAGGTCGAGCGCCAGCACCACGAGGTGGGCACCGCCGGCCAGGCCGAGATCAACTACAAGTTCAACACGCTGCTCGCCGCGGCCGACGACCTCCAGCTCTTCAAGTACATCGTGAAGAACGTGGCCTGGCGCAACGGCAAGACCGCGACCTTCATGCCGAAGCCGATCTTCGGTGACAACGGCTCGGGCATGCACGTCCACCAGTCGCTGTGGAGCAACGGCGACCCGCTGTTCTACGACGAGGCCGGCTACGCGGGCCTGTCGGACATGGCGCGCTACTACATCGGCGGCATCCTCAAGCACGCCCCGTCGCTGCTGGCCTTCACCAACCCGACGGTGAACTCCTACCACCGCCTGGTGCCGGGCTTCGAGGCGCCGATCAACCTGGTGTACTCGCAGCGCAACCGCTCCGCTGCCATGCGTATCCCGATCACGGGCTCCAACCCGAAGGCCAAGCGCGTCGAGTTTCGCGCGCCCGACTCCTCCGGCAACCCGTACCTGGCCTTCTCGGCCCTGCTCCTCGCGGGCCTGGACGGCATCAAGAACAAGATCGAGCCGGCCGAGCCGATCGACAAGGACCTGTACGAGCTGGCTCCCGAGGAGCACGCGAACGTCGCCCAGGTCCCGACCTCCCTCCCGGCCGTCCTCGACTCCCTGGAGCGCGACCACGAGTTCCTGCTCGCCGGTGACGTCTTCACGTCCGACCTGATCGAGACGTGGATCGACTTCAAGCGCGCCAACGAGATCGCCCCGCTCCAGCTGCGTCCGCACCCGCACGAGTTCGAGCTGTACTTCGACGTGTGATCGACGCCTGAGCCGTTGTGCCGGCGCCCCCGTTCCTGTTTCTCAGGGCGGGGGCGTCGTCGTATCGTGGGGGTACGGCTGTTCGAGAAGGGCTACGGGGATGTCCGAACGGGACGACGGCGAGCGGGAGTTCGACATCATGTGGGCGGACGCGGCCGCGCACAAGGAGCCGTCCGCGCGGGCGCGGATGCTGGCCGCCCGGTGGAAGGAGAACCCGCCCGGTCCCGTGCCGTTCCGGGGCGATCCGGACCCGGTGCGGCACAGCCGGCGGCGGTCCTGGATATCCACCGCCGTGGTCCTGGGGAGCGTCGCGGCGATCATCGTGCTGCTCGGGTACGTGAACCTCAGGGGCGCCTACTGACTTCGGGGCGCCCCTGGGTCACGAACCTTCGCTCAGCTGTTACGGCCGCGGTCCTGGCGGCGGAACTGCATGGGCCGCTCGCGGCGGTAGCGGCGCTCCCACTTGGCCTGCGTGTCACGACGCTGCCGGTACGCGCGGTAGTCCGACGGCATCGAGCCGGGTCCGCCGCCCGACCGGGGGGTCGGCGACGCGACGCGCCCGTACCGCACGTACAGGAAGAGCACGGCGACGGCGGCGAGCCAGTAGAGAGGGTTCCCGAATCCCATGACAACCAGGACGACGGTCCCGGAAAGAACGATGGTGCCCATGACGGCCTCCCCTCCATGGGCGTGGTGGCTGAGATTAGTCCAGGCTAGGGAGCCGAGCACTCGGCGTGCATCCCCTTTTCCACCGGCCTAGAGTCGGATCGATTGCGCAAATGCCGCAATACGGACGTGCGGGACGATGCCGTACGGGAAACAAGGGGTGCCCCACCATGAGCGATCTCTTCGTCATCGCCTATAAGGACGTCGCCACCGCGAGCCAGGTCCGCGACAAGCTGTTCGAGCTGTCCAAGCAGCATGTGGTGGAGCTGGAGGACGCGGTGGTCGTCGAGCGCCACCAGGACGGCAAGATCAAACTGCATCAGGCGGTCAACCACACGGCCGTGGGCGCGGCCGGCGGTGCGCTGTGGGGCGGTGTGATCGGACTGCTCTTCCTGGCCCCGCTGCTGGGGGCGGCGGTGGGCGCGGCGGCCGGTGCGGCCGGGGGCGCGGTCACCGACACGGGCATCAACGACGACTTCATGAAGGACCTCAGCGCGAATCTGCGGCCGGGTGCCGCCGCGCTGTTCGTACTGGTGAAGAAGGCGGCCGACGACAAGGTGATCCCGCAACTGACGCCTTATGGCGGTGAGTTGGTGCAGACCTCGCTCAGCAAGGCCGACGAGGACCACCTGCGGGAGGCCATCGCGGCGGCGACGCGGAAGACGGAGCCCGCGTGACGGCGCAGGTCTAGGCCCCTTGTCCGGACTCGCCCCGCCGGGACTGTCAGTGGCTTCCGTCAGGATGTGGTGACGGCTGTGACGGGTGGAGGTCGGACATGGGTGACGGCGGGCCGCGGTACATCGGGGTGGCCGAGCGGCGGGCCCGGCTGGCGGTGCGGCATCGGCTGGCCGGGGAGGCGCGGGCGGGGAGTCCGGAGGAGGTCGCCGGGTCGCTGGTGGCGCTGCACGGTACCGATCCGGCGACGGTGTTCCTCGCCGTCGGGGCGCGGCTGGCGGACCCGGCGAAGACCGTCGCCGGTACGGAGCGGGCGCTGTACGAGGACCGTTCACTGGTGCGGATGCACGGCATGCGGCACACGGTGTTCGTGTTCCCGACCGAGCTGACCGCCGTCGTGCACGCCTCCACCGGGCTCGCGGTCGCCGCCCGGGAACGCGCCTCACTGGTCAAGGACATGGCGAAGGCGGGGGCGCCGGACGCGGAGTGGCTGCGGGAGGTGGAGGCGTCGGCGCTGTCCGCGCTGGCGCGGCGCGGGGAGGCGACGGCGGCCGAACTGGCCCGGGACGAGCCGCGGTTGCGGGAGCAGTTCGTGTACGCGGCCGGGAAGAGCTACGAGGGGGTGCACACCGTTTCGTCGCGGCTGCTGAGGGTGCTGGGGATCGAGGGGAAGGTCGTACGGGGGCGGCCGCTCGGCTCGTGGACGTCGACGCAGTTCCGGTGGGCGCCGGCGCCGGAGCATCCCGAGCTGGGCCCTGCCGGGGCACAGGCGGAGCTGCTGCGGCGGTGGCTGGCGGTGTGCGGGCCTGCCACGGAGGCGGATCTGAAGTGGTGGACGGGGTGGCGGGTGACCGAGGTGCGGCGGGCGCTGGCGGCGATCGGGGCGGAGGCGGTGGGGCTGGACGAGGGCACCGGATATGTCGTCGCCGGGGACGCCGGGCCGGTGGCGGAGCCGCGGCGGCCGTGGGCGGCGCTGTTGCCGGGGCTGGATCCCACGGCGATGGGGTGGCAGGGGCGGGACTGGTATCTGGCGCCGTCGCTGCGGGGGGCGTTGTTCGACCGGAGCGGGAACGTGGGGCCGACGGTGTGGTGGGACGGACGGGTGGTCGGGGGGTGGGCGCAGCGCCCTGACGGGGAGATCGTGTGGCGCCTGCTGGATTCCTCCGGGGTGGGCGGGGAGGCACAGACGGCGATCTCGGCCGAGGCGGAGCGGTTGCGGGAGTGGCTGGGCACGACCCGTGTCACGCCCCGCTTCCGCACCCCGCTGGAGCGGGAGCTGACGGGGTGAGGGCCGGGGTCGGGTGGGGGCTGAGGTGCGGGTGGGTGTGATTCCCGACGCGGCTGGAGCGGGAGTTGCGGGTCGGCGGACCGGGGTCGACACAAAGTGGGGGCGGAGGTGCGGGTGGGGGTGACTCCCGACGGCGCTGGAACGGGAGTTGCGGGTCGAGGACCTGGGTCGGGCTGGCTGCCGGTACGGCCTGGAGCGCGGGCGCGGGTGGGTCGGGGTCCGCTTGAGCGGGAGCTGACGGGGTGAGGGCCGGGGCGGTCGCCGTCCGCGGAGTGCGGGCCGGGGTGCGTGGGGGCTGGCCCAGAGTGGGGGCGGAGGTGCGGGTGGGTGTGATTCCCGACGGCGCTGGAACGGGAGTTGCGGGTCGAGGACCTGGGTCGGGCTGGCTGCCGGTACGCCTGGAGTTCGGTGAATCCGGGCTCCGCTGGAGCGGGAGTTGGCGAGGCGAAGGGAGACAGGGGGCGGTCGCCGTCCACGGAGTGCGGGCCGGGGTGCGGGTGAAGGTGGATTCGCTTGCCCTCACCTGCGGGGTGCCGGGTGCCTCGCGGAGGCAAGGCGCCCGGCATGGGGCTCAGCGGTTGTAGCGCATGAACGCCCGCACCATGTGGCACGTCGTGTCCGACGGGGGATGGATGCCGATCTGCTCCGCGGTGTCGCGGATCGTCTCGTTGCGGGCCTGGTTCGGGACGTAGACGCCCGAGTCGAGCAGGGCTATGGCGAGGCGCATGGCCTTGAGGCGGCGGTTGTGGGTGACGTACCACTCGCGGGGGCGGCCCGCGGGCAGCGGGCGCTTCTCCAGCGGGACGTACGGCAGGTCCAGCAGGACCGGGCGCTTCGCGGTGGACTGGGTCGGCTTCGGCTTCAGTGCGGCAGCGGGCACAGGCATCCTCCTGTCGCGGTCAGGGCGCCGTCCGTCCGGACGCTCCGGCGACACCCTCGAACACTGCTTCCAGTCTACCGCCCACCACTGACAATCAGCAGAACGCCTCCGCCATCAAACGCCCTGGTGAGAAAGGGAATTGGCGGTCTGCCACAGCGGATCCGGGAGGGGCTCCTGGGGCCACAGGAAATCGAACAGAGGTGACTTGCGCCCCCATCCGCTTACCGTTGCCCTCATGGAGATCTGGATCAACCCCGCCTGTTCCAAGTGCCGCAGCGCCCTCACCGTGCTGGACGCCGAGGGCGCCGACTACACCGTCCGCCGCTATCTGGAGGACGTCCCGAGCGAGGACGAGATCCGCGCCGTACTCGACCGGCTCGGCCTCGAACCGTGGGACATCACCCGCACCCAGGAAGCCGCGGCCAAGGAGCTCGGGCTGAAGGAGTGGACGCGGGACGAGGCTTCCCGCGACCGGTGGGTCAAGGCGCTCGCCGAGCACCCGAAGCTCATCCAGCGCCCGCTCATCACCGCCGACGACGGCACCGCGGTCGTGGCCCGCACCGAGGAGGCCGTACGGGACGCACTGTCCCGAAAGTGACGCGGGCGCACGGTTGTTGAGGGTTTGTCGCTCGGCGTGAACGGCGGCCGGGCGCCCTGTTACCCTCCGCCGCCATGACGTCCCCCGAGCACGGAACGCCGTACGGTCATCCCGGCGGCCCGTACGTGTACCCCGGCCCCCCTGACCCGCACGCCGCCTGGGTCGCCGAGCAGGAGCTGATACGCCGGCGGCGCCTGCGCCGGACCGCGGCCGGGGTCGCGGGCGGAGTGCTGGTCGGGGCCGTCATGGCCGGAGCCCTGCTGCTCGTGGGCGGCGACGGAGAGGACCCGGCGGTGGCCGCGGACACGACACCGAGCGCCGCCGCCGAGCCGTCCGGCACCGAGAGTGTCCCCCGCGTCGACGCCGGCACGCCCTCCGGCGTCCCGAGCGCGCTGCCCTCGCTGCTGGAGCGCCCGATCATCAGCGCCGACCAGGCGTTCCCGCGCGAGACGGTCACGCTGGAGGACGGCTCCACCTTCGAGCGAGTCGACCGCGCCACCACCACCGACTGCGCGCGCGGGATGTCGCAGGCGCTGGCGGAGCTGATCGAGCAGGGCGGGCCGTGCGCACGGATGACCGCGGCCCTGTTCACGGACGCGGACCGGCGCTCGCAGGTGACGGTCTCGGTGCTGAGCTTCGAGCGCCCCGAGGACGCCTCGCGGGTGTTCATGATGGCCTCCATGGACCCGGTGACCTACCAGGTCGTCTCGCTGGACCCGGCGCCGGAGGCGGGGCTGCCGACCGTGCCGCCGGGGTCGCCGGGGCTCTTCGAGCGGCTGATGACCGTACGGTCCGTGGTGTTCGCCAACGGGCAGTGGGGCGACGGCTCCGAGACCCGCCAGGAGGAGCTCACCCGTCAGACCCAGGGGCTGCTCCAGTACGTGAACGACGACGTGGTGGCCTACGAGGACGCCGCACCCCCGGAGTGACCCAGCGGGAGTGAATCAGCGGAAGTGGACAACTCCCTTGTGGCACAGGTCACTTCGATCACTCCCGCAACCCCTGAGCAACTTCGTTCGGTATCTCGTACCTAGCGGCATACAGCTCCCCACCTCCCAGGAGGCGCGTATGTCACGCAGGAGAACCCTCAGCACGAAGAAGAAGGTGGCGCTGCTCGTCAGCGCCACGACGGTGGCGGGCGGCGGTGCCTTCGTCATGGCGAGCACCTCCAACGCCGCCCCGCCGAAGACCGCCGCGGAGTCGAGTGTCTGCCAGGGACTCGCCACCGCCCTCGGCAACAATCTGCGGTTCATCGAGGAACAGCGGGCCGAGCCCGACGCCCAGTCGGCGGCCCGGATCACCAACCGCGAGGCGGTCGTCGCGCAGATCAAGGTCCAGCAGGAGGCGTCCGGGTGCGTCGTCGGGGAGTCGGCTCAGGGCTCCCAGGCCGCGCCGCCCGCCGCGCCGCCCGCCCAGTCGCAGCCGCCGGCGGAGCAGGCCCAGCCCTCGCAGCCACCGGCGGAAGCCGGGCAGCAGGTCTGCAACGGCTCCACCGTCACCCTCTCCGGGGAGGGCGGCGCCCCGGCCGCGTCCAGCAGCCAGTTCCCGGCCGGCACCAAGCTGAAGGTCACCAACCTGGACAACAACAAGTCCACGACGGTGGAGGTCACCTCGGTCTCCGGCTCCTGTGTCCTGCTGAACAACGCGGCCTTCGAGCAGGTCCGCGAGCCCGGCAAGTTCCTGATCCGCCGGGCCGTGATCGAGAAGGTCGGGTGAGCTCCTGACCTGCTGAGGCGGAGCGGCGACCGGCTGTACCTCGGGGGGCAGCCGGTCGCCTCGCCATGCCCCTCGTCGCCGCGGGTACGGCTCACAGCGTGAGACGCACCACAGCACCACCAGGTAACACGGGGTTCACATGGGAGCAATGACCGGGAAATCGCCTGTTGACAGGCTCGCGGGCATCAACGCGGCGCCCCAGTGCCGCAGCGCCGCAGCACCCGCAAGTGCGCCTAGAGACCCACCCCGAAGGATGTGGCCCGTGAGCTTCAAGGCTGAGTACATCTGGATCGACGGCACCGAGCCGACGGCCAAGCTGCGTTCGAAGACCAAGATCATTGGCGACGACGCGAAGGGTGCCGAGCTGCCGATCTGGGGCTTCGACGGGTCTTCCACCAACCAGGCCGAGGGCCACGCCTCGGACTGCGTGCTCAAGCCGGTCTTCTCCTGCCCGGACCCGATCCGCGGCGGCGACGACATCCTGGTCCTGTGCGAGGTCCTGAACATCGACATGACCCCGCACGCCACGAACACCCGTGCCGCGCTGACCGAGGTCGCCGAGAAGTTCGCCGCCCAGGAGCCGATCTTCGGCATCGAGCAGGAGTACACGTTCTTCAAGGACGGCTACCCGCTCGGCTTCCCCAAGGGCGGCTTCCCGGCCCCGCAGGGCGGCTACTACTGCGGCGTCGGCGCCGACGAGATCTTCGGCCGTGACGTCGTCGAGGCCCACCTGGACAACTGCCTGAAGGCGGGTCTGGGCATCTCCGGCATCAACGCCGAGGTCATGCCCGGCCAGTGGGAGTTCCAGGTCGGCCCGCTCGCCCCGCTGGAGGTCTCCGACCAGATGTGGGTGGCCCGCTGGCTGCTCTACCGCACGGCCGAGGACTTCGGCATCGCGGCGACCCTCGACCCCAAGCCGGTCAAGGGCGACTGGAACGGCGCCGGCGCGCACACCAACTTCTCCACCAAGGCGATGCGCGAGGGCTACGACGCGATCATCACCGCGTGCGAGTCGCTCGGTGAGGGCTCCAAGCCGCTCGACCACGTCAAGAACTACGGCGCCGGCATCGACGACCGCCTGACCGGTCTGCACGAGACCGCCCCGTGGAACGAGTACTCCTACGGCGTCTCCAACCGCGGTGCCTCGGTCCGTATCCCGTGGCAGGTCGAGAAGGACGGCAAGGGCTACATCGAGGACCGCCGCCCGAACGCCAACGTCGACCCGTACGTGGTGACCCGGCTGATCGTCGACACCTGCTGCGCCGCCCTGGAGAAGGCCGGCCAGGTCTGATCCGCCACTGCCCGGCAAGGGGCGCCCGCCGTCATGGCGGGCGCCCCTTCCGCATGCCGGGCGGCGGCGCTCTGCTGACGGCAGACGCCTGTTCCCCTGCGCGCCCGGGCCGGGCAGAGTCACCCCATGAGACTTCTGGTGCTGGGTGGTACGGAGTTCGTGGGGCGGGCCGTGGTCGAGGCGGCGCTCGGCCGGGACTGGGAGGTGACCGTCTTCCACCGGGGGCGGCACGAGGCCCCGGCAGGGGTCAGGGCGCTGCACGGCGACCGCACCGCCCCGGGCGGGCTCGCCGCGCTGGAGGAGGGCGAGTGGGATGTCGTCGTCGACACCTGGTCGGCGGCGCCGAGCGCGGTGCGGGACGCCGCACAGCTGCTGCGGGACCGCGTCGGGCGGTACCTGTACGTGTCCAGCTGCTCGGTGTACGACTGGGCTCCGCCCGCCGGTTACACCGAGGACGCGCCGACGGTGAGCGGCGCCTCCCCCGACGCCGGGCAGACCGCGTACGCCGAGGACAAGCGGGGCGGCGAGCTGGCGGTGCTGGACGCCTTCGGCCCCGACCGCGCGGTGCTGGCGCGGGCGGGGCTGATCATCGGCCCGTACGAGAACGTCGGCCGGCTGCCCTGGTGGCTGAACCGTACGGCGCGCGGCGGACCGGTGCTGGCGCCGGGGCCGCGGGAGCTGCCGATCCAGTACATCGACGCCCGTGACCTCGCCGACTGGCTCCTCGGCGCCGCGGAGCAGGGGCTGAGCGGCCCGTACAACCTGATCGGCCCCTCCGGACACGCCACGATGGGCGCGCTGCTCGACGCGTGCGCGGCGGTCACCGGCGGTACGGCCGAACTGCGCTGGGCCGGGCCGGAGATGATCCTGGAGGCCGGGATCGAGCCGTGGGTCCAGTTGCCGGTGTGGGTGCCGCCGAACAGCGATCTGCATGCCGCGCTGCACGGCGCCGACGTCTCCCGGGCCGTGGCGACGGGGCTGCGCTGCCGTCCCGTCGAGGAGACCGTCGCCGACACCTGGAGCTGGCTGCGGAGCCTCGGCGGGACGGCGCCGATGCGCGCGGACCGCTCGACGAAGGGGCTCGACCCGGAGGTGGAGGCGAAGGTGCTGGCGTCGCTGGATGGTCCCGGTGGTGTACCTGGCGACACCCCCTGAGCGGGGGCCCGGCCCCGTGACCCGGTCCCCGGGCTGGTCCAGACTTGCGCCATGACCACCACAGAGACGCACAGCAGGGCCCGCGGCATGATGCTCGCGGCGGTACGGGGACTGGGGCTGGCGCTGGTGCTGCTGCCGGGGGCGGTGCTCTGCTTCACGCTCTCCCTGGTGTCCATCGCGCTGATCCCCATCGGCGTCGGGATCGTCACCACGCCGTGGGTGCTCACGGGGGTGCGGGCGTTCGCCGACTGGCGGCGGCTCGTCGCGGCCCGGTGGGGCGGGGTGCGGATCCCCCCGGCGTACCGGCCGATACCGCCGGACGCCAACCCCTGGACCCGCACCTTCGCCATGCTCCGGGACCCGGCGACCTGGCGGGATCTGCGGTGGCTGCCGTTCGACATGACGGTCGGCTTCGTCACCGCGCTGCTCCCGGCGGTGCTCGTGCTGTACCCGCTGGAGGGATTCGCGCTGGCGCTGGGGCTGTGGCGGATCTTCCCCGACGGGTACTGGTACGGATTCGTGCCGATCACCGGGCAGGCCTCGGCGTTCGGCGCGGCCGTGCTGGCCGCCGGGTTCCTGGTGCTCGCGCACTTCTACACCACCCGGCTGCTGCACACCCACTTCACGCTCACCCGGGCGGTTCTCGCCTCCAACCAGGGCCGGCTCGCCGAGCGGGTGCGCGTGCTGACCGAGACCCGGCGGGACGCCGTCGACACCTCCGCCGCCGAACTGCGCCGCATCGAACGCGACCTGCACGACGGGGCGCAGGCCCGGCTGGTGGCGATGGGCATGGACCTCAGCACCGTCGACATGCTCCTCGACAAGGACCCCGAGCAGGCCAGGCAGCTCCTCGCGCAGGCCCGCAAGTCCTCCGTCGACGCGCTCGCCGAACTGCGCGACCTGGTGCGCGGCATCCATCCGCCGGTCCTCGCCGAACGCGGACTGGGCGACGCCGTACGGGCGTTGGCGCTGCGGCTGCCGGTGGCCACCGAGGTGACGGTGGAGCTGCCGGGGCGGGCACCGGCGCCGGTGGAGTCGGCCGTGTACTTCGCCGTCAGCGAGGTCCTCACCAACGCGGTCAAGCACTCCGGCGCCGACCGGATCTGGATCGACCTGCATCACGGCGAGGGCATGCTGCGGGCCACGGTCACCGACAACGGCAAGGGCGGCGCGGTGATCGGCGCCGGTTCGGGGCTGGCCGGGGTGGAGCGCCGACTGGGTACATTCGACGGCGTCCTGGCCGTCAGCAGCCCCGCGGGCGGTCCCACCCTGGTCACCATGGAGCTCCCTTGCGCGTTGTCCTAGCCGAAGACCTGTTCCTGCTGCGCGACGGACTCGTCCGGCTCCTCCAGGCACACGGCTTCGAGATCGCGGCGGCCGTCGAGAGCGGACCGGAGCTGCAGCGGGCGCTGGCCGAACTGAAGCCGGACGTCGCCGTGGTGGACGTGCGGCTCCCGCCCACGCACACCGACGAGGGCCTCCAGTGCGCGCTGCAGGCCCGCCGGGACCGGCCCGGCCTCCCGGTGCTGGTGCTCTCCCAGCACGTGGAGCAGCTCTACGCCCGTGAACTGCTCGCCGACGGCGACGGCGGGGTCGGTTATCTCCTCAAGGACCGGGTGTTCGACGCGGAGCAGTTCACGGACGCCGTACGGCGGGTCGCGGCCGGCGGGACCGCGATGGACCCGCAGGTGATCCAGCAGCTGCTGACCCGGCGGGCGGCGGAGGACCGGCGGCCGCTGGACCGGCTCACCCCGCGCGAGCGGGAGGTGCTGGAGCTGATGGCGCAGGGACGGACCAACGCGGCCATCGCGGGCCAGCTCGTCGTCACGGAACGGGCCATCGCCAAACACACCTCCAACATCTTCGCCAAACTGGATCTGGAGGTGTCGGACGACGACAATCGCCGCGTCCTGGCGGTTCTCGCCTATCTGGACCAAGGGCGGTGAAATGACAAGCGCCGAAGGGCAGTTGCGGTGAAATTCGTGGGACTGCTGAACACCCGTGGGACTGCGTCCGTATGGAAGGAAGCCGCTTCACTCCTGTCGGGCGCCTCGCTGCCCCGCAAGGAAGTCAGAGGAGTTCCATGGGACGCAACACACGAAAACGCCGTACGCCGCTGGCCACCAAGGCCATTGCCGCATCGGCGGCCCTAGCGCTCGGTGGGGGCGGGCTGATCTGGGCGAACTTCTACGCATCCGCGCACGAGTCGGGCCCGGACCAGAACCGGACGAGGTCCGCCGGCGCGCAGATCGCCACCATCGACTGCCCGGACGTCGGCCAGAAACTCACCGAGGTGCCGGGTCAGGCGCGTGGCGAGGTCGACGGCGAACTGGCCACGATGGACCAGCAGATCACCGAGGCCTACCAGCGGCTCGCGACGACGCGTGACGCCCAGGCCCGGGACGCCGCCTTCGTCCAGAACGCCATCCTCCAGCCGCTCAAGGACCGGCGGAAGGTCCTCATCGACCGCATCCAGCTGGAGATCAACCGCGTCGGCGGCAACGCCTCGGAGGACCTGGACAACCTGTCCGGCTGCACCGGCACGCCCGCCGATCAGCCGCAGACCAACGACGGCGGGACCGGCCAGGACCAGGGCGGCGACGGCGGTCAGGACCAGGGCCAGGAGGGGGACGGCCAGGATCAAGGTGACGGCCAGGACCAGGGCAACGGCGGACAGGCCGGCAACGGCCCGACCGCGGACGACTTCGTCGACATCACCCAGGTGCAGGCCAACGCCCAGCCGGGGGTCGGCGCCAACGGTCTGAAGGCGAACGGCAGGTCCGGTTCGCGCGGCAGCTTCACCACGAAGTGCGGCACCAACAGCAACGACAACCACAACACGGACAACGTGATCGTGGCCCCGGGTGTCAGCAACGGCGCCCACCACCTGCACGACTACGTCGGCAACCAGAACAACGACGCCTTCGCGAGCGACCAGGACCTGGCGGGGGCGCAGACCACCTGCCAGAACCAGGGCGACCGGTCGTCGTACTTCTGGCCGGTGCTGCGTCTGCAGGACGGTACGCAGGACTTCGACCAGAACAACGCCGGTGGCGGCACCGAGGGCAACGTCGGCAAGATCCTCGAACCCGTCCAGGCCCAGCTGAAGTTCGTCGGCAACAAGCGGGGTCCGGTCGTCGCGATGCCGCAGGCGCTGCGCATCATCACCGGCGACGCCAAGGCCTTCGTCAACGGCAACGCCAACGCCAACGTCAACTGGAGCTGCACCGGCTTCGAGAACCGGGTCCAGCTGAAGGACAAGTACCCGATCTGCCCCGAGGGCAGTGACGTGGTCCGCACGACCAACTTCCAGAGCTGCTGGGACGGCCAGAACATCGACAGCGCCAACCACCGCACCCATGTGGCGTTCGTCCAGGCCGACGGCACCTGCGCCAACGGCTTCAAGGCGATCCCCCAGCTCCAGGTCCGGCTGGTCTACGACGTTCCGCCGCCGACCATCGAGAACGGCCAGGTAGTGAACCCGTACGCGGTGGACACCTTCCCGGAGCAGTTGCACAAGCCGATCACCGACCACAACGACTTCATCAACTTCTTCTCCACGAGGCTGATGAACAAGATGGTCAACTGCATCAACAACGGCCAGCGCTGCCAGTGACACCGCTGCCGGTGGCGCCATGAAGAAGGCCGGCGGTGAGGATTCCTCACCGCCGGCCTTCGCGTGTCTCAGTGGCCGCCGGTGTGCACCGAGTGGTCCGTGCCCTCCTCGATGTCCCCGCCGAGCGTCTCGCGCAGCGACGTCAGGGTGCTGGTCTCGTCGCCCACGGCCACCCACTTGCGGCCGACCAGGTAGTGACCGCCGTAGTCCTTCGCGCCGTTGATCCACTCGCGCTGGCCGCGGTCGGTGGCGAAGGTGGCGAGGATGAACCTGCCGTCGGGGTTCTTGCAGATGGCCTGCCGGATCTCGTCGGCGTCGGTCTGTATGTCGGGCGCGCACTTCACCTCTGCGGCCAGTTGCTCCAGGCTGCCGGACGCCGTCTGCGGTACGGCCGCCTCGTCACCGCCGGAGCCGCACCCCGCGAGCGTCAGCACCGCCACCGCCGCGAGCATCGGTCGGGTCACCTTCATCAGTTCCTCCATACAGGGGCCTCCCGGTGGATACGGCTCCCGCGCGCGGAGCACTCAAAATACCGCTGCCCCGGTGCCCGCCCGCGTGCGAGAGTGCTGCGGTGAATCAGGACTGGGAAGACCGCGTAACGGCCGCCTGGGCGGGCTTCGAGAATTACGCCGAGGAGGAGGCGGACGCCTTCCGGGACGTGATCGACGCCCTGGTCGCCGAACTCCCGGACGACAGCCCCCTCGGCCCCTTCGAGCGAGCCTGCGCCTGGGACTCCACGGGCCACCCCGACCGGGCCGTGCCGCTGTACCAGGAGGCCCTGGCGCGCGGGCTCACCGGCTACCGGGGCCGCCGGGCGAAGATCCAGCTGTCCAGCTCGCTGCGGAACATCGGGCGGGCCGAGGAGGGCGTCGCGCTGTTGACGCCCGAACTGCACGCACCTTCGGACGAGTTGGACGACGCGGTACGGGCCACCCTCGCGCTGTGTCTGTCCAGCCTCGGCCGGGACCGCGAGGGGCTTTCCCTGGTGCTGGGCGCGCTCGCGGCCCATCTGCCGCGCTACCAGCGGTCGATGGCGAACTACGCGCGGGCCCTGGTGGAGCCCGGCGGCTGAGGTCACCCGGGCGGCGGTGACCAACCAACGGGTCGCTCGTTTGGCTGGACGTGCAGTCACAGGATGTCGCCCCGCGCCCCACGCCCTCCTCCGCCACCGGCCCCGTCGTCGACGTCGAACAGGCCGAGGCCGCGCTCGTCGAGCACTATCCCCGGCTGGTCCGGCTCGCCTATCTGGTGCTGCCGCCGGGGCTCGGCCGCAACCGCCGGGTCCTGACCGCCCACGCCCTCACCCAGCGGGCCCTGCCCCGCGGCCGGACCTCCGCCGCCGTGATCCCGGCCCAGTCGACCGGCAGGCCGGGCGACCCCGGGTACGCCTTCGTCCGCCTCCAGGTGGTGCGGACGGCGCTGGAGGCGGGCCTGCCGCTGGCCCGCAAGGCCTGGCCGAAGCGGTCCCAACTGCCGCCGCTGTTGCCCCAGGTGTGGGGCCTGCGGCTCTTCCCGCGCTCGGGCGGCGCCGACGAACTCGCCCTGGACCAGCGGCTCTCGGCGCTGACCGGCCCGGGGCGCGCGGCGTACGTCCTGCGCGGTCTGGAGAAGCTGCCCGACGGCGACGTACGCGAGCTGCTGACGGCGGCCGGGGTCGAGGACGTGGAGGAGGCGCTGGAGGAGGCGGACGACCTGCCCGCCGAGTATCCGCTGCTGGACTCCCCCGAGTTCGACCCCTGCTCGCTCCAGGCCCGGCCCACCGATCTGATGCGGCGCAGGCAGCACATGCGGGCCGCGCTGGTCGCCGGTGCCGCGCTGGTGGTGTGCGGGGCGCTGCTCGGGCTGCCCGGTGAGGGCTGGGGCCCCGACGGCGCGGCGGCGCCCTCGTACGCGCGGAACCCGGCCGCCGAGGCCGCCCTCGACCCGAAACGGCTGCTGAAGGTCCCGCCGGCCGCCTGGCAGTCCGCGTCCCGCCGCGACTTCTCCGTCTGGCCCGCGCGCGGCGAGCTGACCGACGACCGGGCGCTGCTGCGCCGGGCCCTCGCCGTGTGGGCCCGCCCCGGCGGGACGGTCAGTGTCTCCGTCACCCCCGGCACCTTCTCCGGCGGCCCCGCGGGCCCGCCGCAACTGCTGTACGCGGGCACAGTGGACAGCGCACGCGTGGTGATCCTCTACGACGGACTGCGCATCGCCCGCTACGCCGAGCCCAAGGACGGCACGGCCGGTGCCGCCATGGACTTCGCGCGGGTCGACAACGCCACCGGTGCCGAGGCGAACGCCGTGGTGCTGGGGCGGGCCGACGTCAACGTCCGCTATCTGATGGCGCCGTGGGTGAAGAAGGCCGCCGAGCGGGACCTGCTGAAGCCGGGCTCCGGGGCGATGGCGCTCCCCCTGACCGACGGGGTGACCGCACCGCTGGCCAGCCCGGCCGCCCAGCAGTCGAACTGCACCTCCTGGAACGTCCTTCAGGTGACCGACGGCGACGGCACCCGCCTGATGTCGGACCTCGGCGAGCTGGTCCCGGCCCGGCTGACCACCGGCCGCCCGGGCTCGGTCAAGGACGCCTCCGGCGCCGAGGAGCTGCGGACCTGGGCGCCGTACGCCTGCTCGCTGTCGGCGGTGCGGGCGCAGGGGGTGCGGACGGTGAACGCCTGGGAGTACGCGAGTCAGCCGCTGCCGGACGCGAGCGGCACGGCCGACTGGGCGTGCACCCGCGCCGAGACCTGGCGGGGCGGCGGCACACGCGTGCTGGCCCAGTTCCGTACGCCGGGCGGCACCCACGGGGCGGTGGCCGCGAAGGCCGAGAACGTCCCGGCGTGCGGTCCGCGCGATCCGCATGTGCTGGCCGGGGTGCTGTGGAAGTCGCAGGGCGGGGCCTGGTACGTGCTGGCGGCGGGCAGCCGGGACACGGAGTCCATCCGGACGACGGGCGGAGTGAGCGCGACCGCCGAGGGCTCGGTGCTGGCGGCGAAGACCCGGCAGGGGGCGCAGGCCGAGCTGAAGGGCACCCTCGAGGACGGGCGGGCCATCAACGCGCTCGGCTAGATCGCGAGGGCGGCAAGAAGTCGGTGCAGGAGGGTTTCCCTCGGACTTACCCGTCAGTACATTGACGCCATGTCTAACAAGGCCAGGTCTGACCAGCAGGCCCGGGGGCCCCTGCCCGTCGAGGACGAGTGGACCGCGCTCAAGGCGCGCAAGGTGTCCTTCTCGTGGGACGGCACCCCGTTGCACTGGGTGCCGGGTGACCCGTTCACCTCGCACACCATCAATGTGCTGCACCTGCTGCTGCCCGCGGGTGAGCGGTGGTTCGTGCACGTGTACAAGCAGGTGCTGCCCTACATCCGGGACGAGCGGCTGCGCGAGGACGTCATCGGGTTCATCGGGCAGGAGGCGATGCACTCCCAGGCCCATGACGAGGTCCTGCCGCATCTGAAGGAGCAGGGGCTCGATCCGACGCCGTACACCGCGCAGGTGGACTGGCTCTTCGAGAAGCTGCTCGGGGACCGGACCCTGCCGCCGGGCCGGGCCAGGCGCTGGTGGCTGATGGAGCGGGTCGCGCTGATCGCGGCCATCGAGCACTACACCGCGTTCCTCGGCCACTGGGTGCTCAACGCCGGGGAACTGGACCGCCGGGGCGCCGATCCCACCATGCTGGACCTACTGCGCTGGCACGGCGCGGAGGAGGTCGAGCACCGGTCCGTGGCCTTCGACCTGTTCCTGCATGTCGACGGCGGCTACCGGCGGCGGGTGCGGACGTGGGCGACGGCGTTCACGGCGCTGGTGTTCCTGTGGCAGCGCGGGGCCCGCTTCTTCATGGCCAACGACCCGACCCTGCTGGACGGCAGGGCGAGTTTCCGGGCCTTCTACGTCCGGGGACGGCGCGGGGTGCTGCCCTCCACCGGGGACATGCTCCGCTCGATCCCCCGCTATCTGAGCCGGGAGTACCACCCCTCCCAGGAGGGCTCCACCGAGCAGGCGGTCGCCTATCTGGCGTCCTCCCCTGCCGCCGTGGCCGCTGCCGCCACCGTCGCCCCCGTCGCCCCCGAGAAGGAGAGCAAGTGATGCCGAGGCTCAGCACGGTCGTGGTCGTCGCGGGCGCGGCGCTGCTCGCGAGGCGGGCCCTGCGCCGCCGTATCGAGGCCTCGCCGCTGTGGCCGATGCCGGCGCTGGACGAGCCGGTCTCCGGGCGGCCCCGGAGCCGGGCCTTGCGGCTGCTGGTGACCGCGCACGAGACGATCGCCGACGGGGTCGTGAAGCTGCGTCTGGAGGGGCACGACCTGCCCCGGTGGGAGCCCGGCGCCCATCTGGACCTGGTGCTGCCCTCGGGGCTCGTGAGGCAGTACTCGCTGTGCGGGGACCCGGAGGACACCTCCTCGTACACCGTCGCCGCCCGGCTGGTCGAGGACGGGCGGGGCGGTTCGCGCGAGGTGCACGAACAGGTGCAGGAAGGTGTCGAGCTGGAGGTGCGCGGGCCGCGGAACCGCTTCCCGCTGGTGGCGGCGCCCGGTTACGTCTTCGTCGCCGGGGGCATCGGGATCACGCCGATCCTGCCGATGCTGCGGGCGCTGCCCGAGGGCACCGACTGGCGGCTGCTGTACGGCGGGCGGACGCGGGCCTCGATGCCGTTCCTGGAGGAGGTCGAGAAGCTGGACGCCGGGCAGGGCCGGGTGACCGTGGTCGCCGAGGACGACGACGGACTGCCCGATCTGGACCGGCTGTTCGCGGCGGCGCCCGAGGAGGCCGCCGTCTACTGCTGCGGTCCCGAAGGGCTCATGGCGGCGGTGGCGGAGCGGGCGCCGCGGGTCCGTACGGAGCGGTTCGCGCCCCGCGCCCCGGCCGGCGGCGACGGTTCGTTCGAGGTGGAACTGCGGCGCAGCGGACGGGTGCTGACCGTCCCGGCCGGCTCGTCCGTGCTGGCCGCCGTGCGGGCCGAGCTGCCGGACACCCTGTACTCCTGCGAGCAGGGTTTCTGCGGGACCTGCCAACAGCGGGTGCTGGAGGGCGCGGTGGACCACCGGGACGAGCTGCTGACGGACGCGGAGCGTGACGACTCGATGCTCATCTGTGTGTCGCGGGCACGCGGTGAGCGCCTGGTGCTGGACATGTGAACATCCTTGGCCGGTGCGGCCCGTTCGGGGGCCGAATCCGATCGGTAAGGTGTTCGTATGAGTACCGGGGTGCGCCGCCGCATGGGCGTCGAGGAGCGACGGCAGCAGCTGATCGGCGTCGCCCTCGACCTGTTCAGCCGCCGCTCGCCCGACGAGGTCTCCATCGACGAGATAGCGTCGGCCGCGGGCATCTCCCGTCCGCTGGTCTACCACTACTTCCCCGGCAAACTGAGCCTGTACGAGGCCGCGTTGCAGCGGGCCTCGGACGATCTGGCGTCCCGGTTCGTGGAGCCGCAGGAGGGTCCGCTGGGGGCGCGGCTGCTGCGCGTGATGCGCCGCTACTTCGACTTCGTCGACGAGCACGGCCCCGGTTTCTCGGCGCTGATGCGCGGCGGCCCGGCGGTCGGCTCGTCGACGACGAACGCGCTCATCGACTCCGTACGGCAGGCCGCGTACGTCCAGATCCTGTCGCATCTGCGGGTGCAGGACCCGCCCGCGCGGCTGGAACTGGTCGTCCGGTCCTGGATCTCGCTGGCCGAGTCGACGGCGCTGATCTGGCTGGACGGCCGGCGCATCCCGCGCGCCGAGCTGGAGGTGCAGCTGGTGCACGACTTCGCCGCGCTGGCCGCCGTGAGCGCCGCCTTCGACGAGGAGATGACGGCGCTGCTGCGCCGCGTCCTGAAGGACGAGCCGGCCGACGGCCCCTTCAGCGACCTGGCCGCCCGGCTCATCACCCTGGCGTCCTAGATCTCGCCCTTGCGGTAGGAGGGGTCGAGGTCGCGGACCTCGGCGGAGACCTGCATCCGGTAGCCGTCCTCCGGCTCGACGAACTTGCGCAGCAGGTCCACCACCGCCTCCGTGAGTTCCGCCTTCGTCTCGTCGGTGCGTCCGGCGAGCAGGCCGATCGAGACATGCACCAGGCCGTGGCCCTCGGTGTCGGCGCCGACCGCCACGTCCTCACCGCGCACGACCTGCGTCTTGCACGCCTCCAGGCGGGCGGCGGCCTTCTCGACGACCAGTTGGTGCAGCGCGCTCGCGAACCCCTCCCAGTCGACATCGTCCCGCCCGGTCCGGGTGACGAGGATCTGTGGCATGGGCACTCCTGTTCTACGGCGACACCGCTCACCCTAGCCGCAGCGCCAGCATCGCGATGTCGTCCTCCCGCTCATGGCCGAAGCAGCCCAGCAGGGTGTCGCACAGCGAGGCGAGATCCGCCGGGGCCGCGCTCGCGGCGGTGCGGAGCTGGTCCATGGACACGGCGAGGTCGACTCCGCGGGTCTCGATCAGACCGTCGGTGACCATCAGGAGGCGGTCGCCGGCGGCCAGCTTCACCTCGGTGGGTTCGGGCCGGTCGAGGCCGAGGCCGAGCAGCGGGCCGCGCACCTGCACGTACTCGGAGTCGCCGTCCTCGCGCAGGACCAGCGGCGGGATGTGGCCCGCGTTGGCGATCCGCAGGCGCCCGGAGTCGGGGTCGGTCAGCACCAGGCAGACGGTCGCCGTGACCTCGGCGTGGTAGTGCTGGAGCATCCGGTCGAGCCGCTCCGCCAGCACCCGGGGATCGCCGTCCTCCACGCAGTAGGCGCGCAGGGCGTGCCGGATCTCGACCATCACCGTGGCCGCCTCCAGCGAGTGCCCGACGACATCCCCGACCGCGGTGAGAATGCCGTCCGGGGTGCGCAGGGCGGCGTAGAAGTCGCCGCCGATCTCGGTCTCCCGGGTGGCGGGCACGTACCGCACGACGAGGTCGACGCCGGGCAGCGGAGGCAGGCGCCGCGGGGCGGGCAGGAAGCTGCGCTGGAGGGTGAGCGCGATGTGCCGTTCCGCCCGGTACATGAACAGCGGTTCGGCGGCGAAGGCGGTGGCCTGGGCGAGCCGGAGCAGCGACACGTCGTCCAGCGGGGTGTGCCGGGCCGGGGTGGCCACGCACACCGGTGTCCGCCCCTCCTGGGTGAACGCCAGCACCAGCCGGGCGTCGTCCTGCCGGCCGGACCGGAAGAACCCGGCGGGCCACAGCGGGGCGGGCACGACGGTGCTGTGCACTCCGGTGCGGCCCTCGGCGATCCGGGTGACGAGCCGGGCCACCGCCTCGTGCGCGGTGGCGTCCGGCATCGCGAGCCGGCTCCTGGACGTGCCCGAGTCCATCTCGCCGTTCGGGCCGAGGACGAAGACGACGGCGTCGGTGCCGGTGATCCGGGCCGCGCCCTCGGCGGCCGCTTCGGCCAGCTCCCGCGGGCAGCGGGCGGCCTGCACGGTGACGATCGCCTCGGACAGCAGGGTCAGCCGGTGCGCGAGGAGTTCGAAGCCGCCGCGGCGGCGCGCGCCGCGCACCGCCGCCCGCACCACGGCCTGGATCTCCTGGGGTTCGGCCGGCACGCTCAGATAGGCGTCGCCGCCCGCGTCCAGGCCCATGCACCGGTCGCCCGGGCCAATGGCGGCGGCGGAGAAGTGGACGACGGGCAGATCCGCCGTGGAGGGCCGGGCCCGCACCTGGCGGCACAGCTCGAAGCCGCTCATGTCGGGCAGTCCGACGTCCACGAGCGCCACATCGGGCAGGGCCCCGCCCCGCAGTCGCGCCTCGAGTTCGTAGAGCGCTTCGCCGCCGCTCGCCACCGGCACCACCCGGTGACCGGCGCGGCGCAGCACGGCGCCCATGGCGTATCGGTTGGCCGCCACGTCGTCCACGACCATCACGGTGGTCGCGCTCGGCCGCTGGTCGTTACCGTCCATCACCGGTGGCCCTCAGAACGCAGAGAGGGTGGAGCGGACCCCGGACAGGGACCGCTCCACCCAACTTAGTGCGATGTCAGGCAGTTCGCGAGAAGACTGCCACCGTGCGCCCCGGAACGGCGAAGGTCCCGGATTCCTTCTCGTACGACGATGTCCTGACGATAAGATCCGCGCCCGCGGCCTGCACCTCGTGCAACGCGTATCCCTTTCCTGCCAGTTCGGCGATCCGCTGCTCCTGCGTCTCGGGCGTCGCGTTGAACACGACCACGAGGTCGCCGAGCGTCATGGTGATCACGCCGGGCGTCTCGTCCCTCCCGGACAGCGGGAAGGCCAGCTTCGACTGCACCTGTTCGGCCGAGCCGAGCGAGAAGGCGGCCTCCGTGGACCGGATCCGCAGCAGGTCCCGGTACGCCGCCGAGGCGCCGTCGATCTGCTCGCACCCGACCTTCACCGTGCCGAGCAGCGGGGTGGCGTACGGCCACTTGGACTGGTTGTCGGCGGCCATCGGCAGTCCGCGGCCGAAGCCGTTGCCGTCGGCGCAGTTCCAGTGGATCGCGTTGAACCAGTCGCCGCTGTCGTAGGAGTTGCGGTCCAGCGACTTGGAGCGCAGCAGGTCGGTGCCGGCCTGGGAGAGCGCCGGGCCCTGCGAGAGGGTGGCGGTCGCCATGGCGAGGACCTGCATGCGGGCCCGGTCGTCGGCGCCGACCGTGGTGGGCAGCTTGAAGGCGAGGGCGTCGAACAGGGACTCGTTGTCGTGTGCGTCGGCGTAGGCGAGGGCGTCGCCGGGCGCGTCCGCGTATCCGGCCGGCTGGCCGTTGTAGTCGACCTCGGCGCCGGTGACCTCCTTGCCGTCGGTGTCGGTGAACCGGTACGTCGCGAGGTTGCCGGACAGACCGACCTTGATCAGGTCCTGGTAGTGCAGCAGCCGGGCCTTCTGCTCGGCCGTGGTGCCGTTGTTCTCCGAGGAGTTGGGCTCGGTGTACAGGCCGGACGCGAAGCCCTGGACGCCGGGGTCCTCGTCGAAGGGTCCGCCGCCGCGTACGGCGTCGCGGGCCCGGTCGGAGAAGGTGGCGATGCCCGTCCCCGCCATGTTCTTCTGCGTGGCCTGGGTGAAGCGGGCGTCGTCGGCGACCTCGCCGAAGTTCCAGCCCTCGCCGTACAGGATGATCTTCTTGCCGTCGACGCCGTCCTTCTCCAGGGTCAGGGCGTCGAGGGCCTCGCGGACCGCGAGGATGTTCTCCTTCGGATGGTGGCCCATGAGGTCGAAGCGGAAGCCGTCGACCTTGTACTCCTTGGCCCAGGTGACGATCGAGTCGACGACCAGCTTGCCCATCATGGCGTTCTCGGTCGCGGTGTTGGCGCAGCAGGTGCTGTTGGCGACCGAGCCGTCGGCGAGGAGCCGCTGGTAGTAGCCGGGCACGATCCGGTCCAGGACGCTCGTGGCGGCCTGGCCGCTGGCGGCGGTGTGGTTGTAGACGACGTCCATGACGACCCGCAGGCCGTCCTCGTTCAGCGCCTTGACCATCTTGCGGAACTCGACGTTGCGGGCGGTGCCGTCCGGGTCGGTCGCGTAGGAGCCCTCGGGGACCGTGTAGTGGTACGGGTCGTAGCCCCAGTTGTAGGCGTCCTTCGCGGCGATCTTCGCCACGCACTCCTGCTGCCGGTCGGAACCGGCCGGGAAGGAGGCCAGGTCGCAGTCGACGGTCGCCTGGTCGGCCTTCTTCTCGGGGATGGTGGCGATGTCGAAGGCGGGCAGCAGGTGGACGTAGGAGGTGCCCGCCTCGGCCAGCTCGCGCAGGTGCCGGGAGCCGTCGCTGAGCTTGTCGGTGAAGGCGAGGTAGGTGCCGGGGTCCGACGCGGTGCGGTCCTCGACCGAGAAGTCCCGGACGTGCAGTTCCTGGATCTGCGCGTCCCGCAGCGGAACGGCCCTGGGTTTGGTGTACGTCCTCCAGCCCGCCGGGGTCAGGGACTTGTCGGCGAGGTCGACGAGCAGGCTGCGCTCGGAGTCGGCGGTCAGGGCGAGGGAGTAGGGGTCGGTGACCTTGTTGGTGACGACCTCGCGGACGCTGGGCGCCCACACCTTCACGACGTACCGGTAGGGCTTGTTCTTCCAGGACGCGGGGCCGGTGACGGACCAGACGCCGGTGGCCGAGTCGCGCTTCATGGCGACGGTGGAGCCGCCGATCTCCAGCTTGACCGACTGCGCGGTCGGCGCCCAGACGGCCAGCGCCGGGCGGCCCTTGCGGAAGGTCGGGCCGAGGTCGGCCCGCGTGCCGTCGTAGAGGTCGTCCAGCACTCCCCCGATCTGCACACCGGTCGCCGCGAGCACCGCGCCGTTCACCGCGCGCTGGGAGGCGACGACCTGGCCGCGCAGGGCCTCACGGACCCGGTCGCGGTCACGGGGGTCGACCGAGTAGGCGGTGTACGACTTCAGGTGCGGGAACTTCGCCTTCTGGGCGTCGGTGAGCGTGCTCTTGGTCAGCCGGAGCCAGCGCTGGTCGGCGCCGGTCAGCGTGCCGTCCTCGACGGCGATGGAGCCGGTGCGCGAGTACAGCAGCTGGGTGGAGGCGGCCGCGTCCGAGCCGTTCCAGGCGACCGTGTTCCGGTCGATCCAGACCGCCTTGGAGGTGGTCAGGTCGAGGGCGGCCGCGCTGCCCGCGGGCTGCGGCAGGAGGTACTTCTCCTGGCCGTTCAGCAGCCACACCTCGTGGCCGTTGGCCGTCAGCTCCAGCGACTGGTCGGAGGGGAGGTCCTTCTCGTCGCCCTTGTGGATGATGTAACTGAGGCTGCCGGCACCCTCGGTGAGCGGCACCTCGTACACCGCGCCGAAGGCATCGGTCCGCACCGGCTTGAGCGGGTTGGACCACTCGGTGGGGTTCGCGGCGCCGGTCCAGACGTGCAGGCCCCAGCCGTCGTAGTCGCCGTCGGCGCGGTGGTAGTGCAGGACGGCCTTGGAGGTGTCCTGCGCCGGGTACTCCGGCCGCTCGGTCACTACGTCCTCCTTGCCCTGCTCGATCCAGATCTCCCCGGTCTTGGTGACATCGATCGTGCGGTCGGCGGAGACGTCCTTGTTGCCGTCCTTGTCGATGACCAGGAAGCCGACGCCGGCGGCGCCGGGCTTCAGCTTGACGTACGCGAAGGCGCCGTAGGCGTCCCGGCCGATGAAGGGGTGGCTGTCCGGCCACTCGGTGGCCTCGCCGTCCGCGAGGTCGCCCCAGGCGTACAGGCCCCAGTCGGTGTAGTCACCGTCGGTGCGCTTGTAGTGGACGATCGCGTAGTCCCGGGAGGTGGCGGTCGGGATCTCCGCGGCCGGCGGGGTGCCGGTGGTGGACGCGGCCGTCGCCGAGGCGGTGCGCCCGGCGGAGTCGATCACGACCGCCTTGTAGCGCAGGGCGGTGCCGGGTGCGACGTCCTTGCCGATGGTGTGGGTGACCTTGTAGGGGGCGTGGTCGGCGGAGCCGAGCGTGCGCCACTTGCCGGTACCGGTCTGGGCGGCGAAGACGACCCGGTTGAGCTGACCGCCGTCGATGTCGGCGGAGATCTCCACGGTGCCGGTGGCGCCGGCGGCCGGGGCCTCGAGGGTGAGCGCCGGCTTGGCGGCGGGGGCGGTGAGCCGGCCCGCGGCCTTGAGGACGATCGCCGAGCCGGCCGGGACGGTGACGGTGAGCTTCTTCTCGGCGTCACTCCTCAGGGAGTCCTCGGTGCCGTGGATGCCCGTGAAGCGCATGCCAGCCGAACCGGTCGCGAAGGTCGCCGACTTCGCCTCGTCGGCGTTGTTGAAGGCGACGACGTACTCCGTCGTGTCGGTGGCGAAGCGGGAGAAGGCGTAGACGCCCGCGCCGTCGGCCGCGTAGCGCTCGGTCTGGACGCCGTCGGTCAGGGCCGGGTGGGCCTTGCGCAGCTTCGCGAGAGCACTGATCTGCCGGTAGAGCGGCGCACCGGTGTCGTAGGCGTCGCTCGCGTGGGTGCGGTCGGTGCCGATCTGGTCGTCGTCCAGGTAGTCGGCGGTCTTGGAGGCGAACAGGGTCTGGCGGGCGTCCTTGTCGCCGCCGGCGCCGGTGAAGCCCTGCTCGTCGCCGTAGTAGACGACCGGGTTGCCGCGGCTGAGGAACATCAGCTCGTTGGCGAGCTTCGCCTTCTTCAGCAGCTCGGCGTCGGTGGCGTCCTTGTCGTCCTGGTTGAGGAAGTACCCGATGCGGCCCATGTCGTGGTTGCCGAGGAAGGTGACCTGCTCGTACGCGTTGGCCTTGCCGGTCGTGTACTTGTAGTCGTCGGCGAAGACCGAGGCCAGCCGCTGTGCGCTGCCGCCCTGGGAGGCGTACTGGCGGGCCGCCTCCTGGAAGGGGAAGTCCAGCGTGGCGTCGAGGCCGCCCTCGGTGACGTACGGGGCGGTGACGTCGGTGTCGGCGGAGTAGACCTCGCCGAACATGAAGAAGTCGTCCCGGCCCTGCTTGGCCGCGTAGGAGTCCAGGGCGGTGGCCCACTGGGTCCAGAACTCCATGTTGACGTGCTTCACGGTGTCGATGCGGAAGCCGTCGATGTCGAAGTCCCTGACCCACCGCTGGTAGATCTTCGCCATGCCGCTGACAACCTCGGGACGCTCGGTCCACAGGTCGTCGAGGCCGGAGAAGTCGCCGTGGGCGGAGCTCTCACCGGCGAAGGTGGAGTCGCCCCGGTTGTGGTACATCGTCGGGTCGTTGAGCCACGACGGGACCTTGTTGTTCTCGGACACCTTCGGGGTGCGCGGGAAGGAGTCGGCGTCGGTCTCCGGGAACCCGGCGGAGCCGTCGGCGTAGTCGGCGTCGTCGAAGGGCTCGCCGTCCTTCGTCAGGTACGGGAAGGCGCCCTTGGCGAGATAGCCGTAGGACTTCTCCTCGTAGTCGACGACGTCCGCCGTGTGGTTGGTGATGACGTCGAAGTAGACCTTCATGCCCTTGGCGTGCGCCTTGGCGATCAGGGTCTCCAGGTCCTTGTTGGTCCCGAAGTGCGGGTCGACCTGGGTGAAGTCGGTGATCCAGTAACCGTGGTAGCCGGCCGAAGCGTTGGCCCCGGTGCCCTGCACGGGCTGGTTCTTGAAGATCGGCGCCATCCAGAGGGAGGTGGTGCCGAGGCCCTTGATGTAGTCGAGCTTCTTCGTCAGGCCCTTGAGGTCACCGCCCTGGTAGAAGCCCTTGTCGGTGGGGTCGTAGCCGGTCGCCAGGCGCGAACCGGTCAGGCCGCCCCTGTCGTTGCCGGTGTCGCCGTTGGCGAAGCGGTCCGGGAGCACGAAGTAGAACTGCTCGCGGGTGACGTCGTGCCGGGCGGGCTCGGCCGCCAGCGTTGCGTCGGAGGGGGGCGCGGGCGGGGTGTCGGCCCCGGCCGCGAGGGGCTGGACGAGCGCCGCGGCCAGCGCGGTCACGGTGACCGCGGCGACCCGTCCGGCATACGCGGTACGACGCCTGGGCGGCGCCAACCATCTAGGTATCACTGACGTGAACTCCTTGCGATACGGCTCTGTTGGGTCCGACCCCGCGCGACCGTATCGCCGCCGTAAGCGTTACAGCAAGAGTCCTGAAATGATTGGCAAGAGCTTTCAGCCCTGAAGGCCGCTCCGGCTCAGCAGCTGGACTTGCCGGCGTAGATCGCCAGGGCGGTGTTGGCGCCCAGGGTGGCGGAGAACTGACCGCTGGAGTTCACGGTCACCGTCGTGTTGTTCTGCACGTTGCAGTACGTGCCGGCCGGGAGGGAGGTCTGGTAGGTGCGGGTCAGACTGCCCGGCTCGTGGTTGATGGCGACGTAGCCCTTGCTGCCGCGGCCGAAGGCGATGGCGTCGGCGCCGTTGTCCCACCAGTTGGTGACGGCCTGGCCGCGGGTGGCGTTGCGGAAGGCGACCATGGACTTGATCTCCGGCCAGGCGTGCTGGCACTTCCAGCCGTTCTGCCAGCAGGCGCTCACCTGGCCGCCGTTGGGCGGGCCGGCGTCGTGGTCGGTGAACTCGTAGCCGGAGTTGATGTCGGGGGCGCCGTAGGGCCAGGCCAGCATGAAGACGTTGGCCAGGGTGTAGGTGGCGTTGTCCTTGTAGCTGAGCGTGGAGCCGTTGCGCTCGGTGTCGTGGTTGTCGACGAAGACACCGGAGACGCCGCTGCTCAGGTAGCCCCAGCCCTCGCCGTAGTTCTTCAGGTAGGCGAGGTTCTCGTTGTTGAAGACCCGCTTGAGGTCGTAGGCGTAGCGGAACTCCTGGACGTCGCCGTTGCCGGTGTACTCGGTGGGCTGGACGGCCTCTCCGCTGCCGAAGATGACCTCCTGCTTCCAGTACACGCTCGGGTTGGTCAGCCGCGACTTGATGTTGGCGAGGTCGGCGGCCGGCATGTGCTTGGCCGCGTCGATACGGAAGCCGTCGACGCCGAGGGAGAGCAGGTCGTTCATGTACCCGGCGATGGCACCGCGGACGTAGGACTCACCGGTGTCCAGGTCGGCGAGGCCGACCAGTTCGCAGTTCTGCACGTTCGCGCGGTCCGCGTAGTTGGTGATCTGCGCGGTGCAGTTGTCGAAGTCGTAGGAGGAATACAGGCCGGGGTAGGCGTACTTGGTGTACGACGAGCCGCCGGTGCCGGTGCCGCTGCCCGCGGACATGTGGTTGATGACGGTGTCGACGACGACCTTCACCCCGGCCGCGTGACAGGTGTTGACCATGTTCCGGAACGCCGCACGGTCACCGAGCCGACCGGCGATCTTGTAGCTGACCGGCTGGTACGACGTCCACCACTGCGCGCCCTGGATGTGCTCGGCAGGTGGGGAGACCTGGACGTAGCCGTAGCCTGCGGGGCCGAGGGTGGTGGTGCATTCCCTTGCGATGGAGGCGAAGTTCCACTCGAACATCACCGCGGTGACGTCCTTGGTGCCGGGTGGGGAGGCATGGGCGGTGCCGGGGACCAGAGCTCCGGCCGCCGTGGCGGCGAGCGCGGTCGCGGTCGCGGTGACGGACCATCTCGATATCACGGGGTACTCCTTGTGGGGACAGCAGGCGTCCTTGCCTGGTGTCCGCGGAACGTACCGCTAACGAAACGTTTACAGCAAGAGTCTTGAAACCGTCGGCAAGAAATTTCATTGAAGACCGGACATGACGGAGGGCCCGCCGAAGCGGGCCCTCCGTGGTGCGTGACCGTCAGGCCGTGGTCCACCACACCGTGGTGTCGGAGGGGACCTTGGCCTCGCCCTCCACCTCGGCGACCTCGCCGCTGGCGAGCAGGAGGCGGCCGTGGACCGGGGTGGTGATGGACTCGCCCGTCGTGTTGGCGACACAGACGAACTCTCCCCGGCGGAACGCCAGGACGCCCTCGGGGGCCTTCAGCCACTCCACCGCGTCCCCGGCGCCCAGGTCCGGGTGGTCGCGGCGGGCGGCCAGGGCCGCGCGGTACAGCTCCAGGGTCGAGCCCGGGGTGCCGGACTGCGCCTCCACGCTCAACTCCCCCCAGACGGGCGGCTGGGGCAGCCAGCTGCCGCCGCTGCCGAAGCCGTACGAGGAACCCTCGCGGGTCCACGGGATCGGCACCCGGCAGCCGTCGCGGAAGCCGTCCTGGCCCTCGCCCCGGAAGTACGCCGGGTCCTGGCGGACCTCGTCGGGCAGGTCGACGACGTCCGGCAGACCCAGCTCCTCGCCCTGGTAGACGTAGGCCGAACCCGGCAGCGCGAGCATCAGGAGCGTGGCCGCGCGGGCGCGGCGCAGACCCAGTTCGCGGTCGCCCGCGGTGCGGATCTGGGTGCCGAGACCGGGCGGGTTGGCGAACCGGGTCGCGTGGCGGGTCACGTCGTGGTTGGACAGCACCCAGGTGGCCGGGGCGCCCACCGGGCGCATCGCCTCCAGGGTGCGGTCGATCACCGTGCGCAGCTCCTCGGCGTCCCATTCGGTGCTGAGGTACTGGAAGTTGAAGGCCTGGTGCAGCTCGTCGGGGCGAACGTAGTTCGCGGTGCGCTCGACGGTCGGGGTCCAGGCCTCGGCCACGAAGATGCGCTCGCCGGCGTACTCGTCGAGGATCATGCGCCACTGCCGGTAGATGGCGTGCACGCCGTCCTGGTCGAAGAACGGCATGACATCGTTGCCCAGCAGTTTGAGCTGATCGTGGGCCCCGAGGTCGGGCAGACCGTCCGCCTTGACCAGGCCGTGGGCCACGTCGATGCGGAAGCCGTCGACGCCGATGTCCAGCCAGAACCGCAGGATCGAACGGAACTCGTCGCCGACCGCCGGGTGGTCCCAGTTGAAGTCGGGCTGCTCGGGCGCGAACAGGTGCAGGTACCACTCGCCGGGCGTGCCGTCGGGTTCGGTGACCCGCGTCCAGGCCGGGCCGCCGAAGATCGACTCCCAGTCGTTGGGCGGCAGTTCGCCGTTCGCGCCCTTGCCGGGCCGGAAGTGGTAGCGGTCCCGCAGCGCGGAGCCGGGGCCCTCGCGCAGCGCCCGCTTGAACCACTCGTGCTGGTCGGAGGAGTGGTTGGGCACCAGGTCGACGATGATGCGCAGGCCCAGCTCATGGGCGTCGCGGATCAGCGCGTCGGCGTCCAGGAGGCTGCCGAACATGGGGTCGACGGCCCGGTAGTCGGCCACGTCGTACCCGGCGTCGGCCTGCGGGGAGGCGTAGAAGGGGCTCAGCCACACGGCGTCCACGCCGAGGTCGCGCAGGTACGGGAGTCGGGAGCGTACGCCTTCCAGGTCGCCCATGCCGTCGCCGTTGCTGTCGGCGAAGCTGCGCGGATAGACCTGGTAGATCACCGCGTCCCGCCACCAGTCGCGGCGATGGGCGACGGTGGTTACGGCGGAGGTCGGTGCCGGGTCGGCGGAGTGCTGGCTCATGGCGTCCTTGAGAGGTCGAACGGGGTCATCGGGTCAGGAGTGCGTACGGCGGGCGGCGGTACTGCCGAGACGGCCGCGTGGCAGCGGGGTCGGATGGCCACGCGGCCGTCTCGAGTTTCCGGAAGGGGTACGTCCTCAGGGGCGCGGGGAACTGCGCGACAAGCCACAACGGCGCCGCACACGACCACCGCCCCGAGGTCAGCCCTTCGTGCCGCCCGCGGTAAGGCCGGTCACCAGGTTCTTCTGCACGAGATAGAAGAACGCGGAGACAGGTATCGCGATCAGAACCGCGGTCGCGGCCATCAGCTGCCGCTGCGCATCGTGCTCGCTGACGAAGGTCTGCAGAGCGACGGCGAACGTGTACTTCGTGTCGGACAGCATGAACGTCGAGGCGAAGGCGACCTCACCGAAGGCGGTGATGAAGCTGTAGAAGCCGGCGACCGCCAGGCCGGGCTTGGCGAGCGGCAGGATCAGCCGCAGGAACGTGCCGAAGGGGTTCAGCCCGTCGACGCGTCCGGCCTCGTCGATCTCGAACGGGATGGTGTCGAAGTAGCCCTTGAGCAGCCAGGCGCAGTACGGCACCGCGGTCGAGCAGTAGACCAGGATCAGACCGAGGTAGCTGTCGACCAGCTGGAGGTCGGAGAGGATCTGGTACATCGGCACGATGAGCACGGCGATGGGGAACATCTGGGTGACCAGAAGGACCCACATGAACTTCCGGTAGCCCGGGAAGCGCATCCGCGAGACCGCGTACCCGGTGGTCGCGGCGATGATCACGCCGATGACCGTGGTGCCGAGCGAGACGATCAGCGTGCTCCACAGCCAGTGGAAGAAGTTCGTCTCCTGCAGCACGAACGAGTAGTTGTCCAGCGTCATCTTTCCCCAGATGCCACCGGGGTGAAGGTAGTCGTCCTTGTCCGGGCCGAGCGAGAGGAAGACCAGCCAGGCGATCGGGAAGAGGGCGACGAGGCTCGCGACGATCAGGATGCCGTGCGAGACGAGCGAGCCCGCGAGACTGCGCTCACCGCGCCGGATCGCCTTGCCCTGGGTGGGGGCCACACGGATCTCCTTCTTCGCCTCGGCGGAGGTCTCAACGGTAGTGGTGCTCATAAGAACTCCTGCCTCAGATCGCGAGCTGCTGGTCATTGCGGTTCAGCCAGCGGCGGTAGAAGGAGGTGAAGACGATCAGGATGGCGAGCAGCAGCATGCCGTAGGCGGCCGACTGCGCGAAGTCGCGCGGCTGCTGTCCGAAGCCGAGGTAGTAGGCCCACGTGACGAGGATCTGGGCGTCCGGGGCGGTGTCGCCGAAGAGCAGGAAGATGATGGCGAACTGGTTGAAGGTCCAGATGATGCCGAGCAGCACGACGGTGGAGCTGACCGAGCGCAGGCCGGGCAGGGTGACGTAGCGGAACTGCTGCCACTTGGTCGCGCCGTCCATCTCGGCCGCCTCGTAGAGGGTGTTGTCGATGGACTGCAGTCCGCCGAGCAGCGAGAGCATCATGAACGGCACACCGCACCAGGTGTTGACCATGATCGCGGCGAACCGCTGCCAGAAGGTGTCCTCCAGCCACAGCGGGGTGGGCAGGTGGAGCGTCTCCAGGAAGGAGTTGATGACGCCGCCGTCGGCGAGCATGAAGCGCCAGCCGAAGACGGTGACGAAGGTCGGCACGGCCCAGGGCAGGATCAGGATCAGCCGGTACAGGGTGCGGCCGCGCAGCTGCTGGTTGAGCAGCAGGGCGAGACCGAGGCCGATGGAATAGTGCAGGGCGACACAGGCGGCCGTCCACACGATCGTCCAGATGAAGTGCGACCAGAACCGCTCGTAGGCGGTCTCGCCCCACAGGATGTCGGCGTAGTTGTCCAGGCCGATGAACTTGTAGGTGGCCTCGATCTCGTTGGCGCCGATCGTGCGGGCCGTGTTGAGGCTGTTGGCGTCCGTGAGCGTCAGATAGAAGCCGTAGCCCAGGGGGTACAGCACGAGGACGCCGAGCACGACGATCACCGGCGTGATCATCACGTAGGCGTACCAGTGCTTGTGGTACGAGTGCTTCAGGCGCTGGCCCAGCCCGGGCCGCGGCGCGCGGTCACCGCGGCGCTTGCCGGTGGCGCGGTCGATGGCGACTGTCATGGTTCTTCGACACCTTCTGGGAGATCACGGTTGGGCCAGGCCACAGGCCGGTGGCCGCCGGGTCCCTCCCCTGTCGGGCGGGACCCGGCGGCCACGGACGATCACTTGCTGAAGTCCGGCACCAGCTTGGCGATGGCGGTCTCAGCGCTGCTCAGGCCCTCGTCCAGGGACTTCTTGCCGCCGGCGATGGCGAGCAGCTCGGTGTCCACCGGACCCCACAGGGAGCTGTACTCCGGCAGCGCCGGGCGCGGCTGGGCGGCGGCGAGCACCGTCTGGTAGCCGGCGATGCCCGGGTCGGCCTTGACCTCGTCGGTGTAGGCGTCGTCGCGCGTGGGAAGCGTGGAGTTCTTCAGCGCGATGGTCTCCTGGGCGTGCGCGGAGGTCATGAAGTTGACGAACTTCAGCGCGGCCTCCTGGTGCGCGGCGTCGGAGCCGGCGTACACGGAGAGGTTGTGGCCGCCGGTCGGGGCGCCCGCCTCGCCGGAGGAGCCGGCCGGGACGGTGGCGATGCCGAGGTTCGCCTTGTCCTTGAACGCCGAGCCCTTGTAGAAGTTGGTGATCTCCCACGGGCCCTGGATGATCGAGGCGACCTTGCCGCTGACGAACGCCTCCTGGATGTGGGCGTAGGCGTCGGCGGTGGTGTCGGCCTTGTGCAGGCCCTTGCCGTCGAAGAGGTCCAGCCAGGTGCCGTAGGCCTTCTTGGCCTCGGCGGAGTTCACGGTGATCTTCTTGGCTTCGGCGTCGACGGTGTCGGTGCCCTCGCCGTAGAGGAAGGACTGGGCGTAGTAGGCCTGGGTGGAGCCCCAGTAGCCGTCGACGCCGGTCTTCGACTTGATCGTGGCGGCGGCCTTCTTCAGGTCGTCCCAGGTCTTGGGGGCCTCGACGCCGGCCTTCTCGAACAGTTCCTTGTTGTAGACGAGGGCGAGCGTGTCCGTGGTGAACGGGACGCCGTAGGTCTTGCCCTCGTACTTGGCCTGCTCGATCAGGTTGGGCTTGAACTTGCTCTCGTCGGCGAGGGCCTCGGTGCCGTCCAGCGGCAGGAAGAAGCCCTTCTTGGCGAAGGCGGGCGTCCAGCCGACCTCGGAGCGGAGGATGTCCGGGGCGCCCTTGGAACCGGCGGCGGTGTCGAACTTGTTCTGCGCCTGGTCGAAGGGGACGTTGACGTACTTGACCTTGATGTTCTTGTTGGCCGCCTCGAACTCCTCGACCAGGGCCTTGTACGTCGGCGCCTCGTTGGTGGCGTTGGAGGTGTCCCACCAGGTGAGGGTGACCGGACCGTCGGCCTTGTCGCCGCTGTCGCCGTCTCCGCCGCAGGCCGTCGCCGCGAGAGCGAGGGACGCCACCAGCGCGGTGGCCGCTATGCCACGCCGCATGAGTTCTCCTTGAGGGTGAAAAGCCCGTGTGGTGCAGGTGACGGCCCCGTCTGCCGCTCCTGCTGTCGTGCCGACTGCGCCGTTGCGGCCGCCGGGCGTCGGAAACGTAACAGCCATGTAAGCGCCGCGAAAGAGCTTGCAGAAAAAAAGTGCAAGGCATCACTGAAGTTACCCGGACGTGACCGCTCGGCGACCGCCGTGAGACCGTTGTTCTGCGGGGTTGAGCGGCCAAGGACGGGGTTGTGCAAGACTTGCAAGCTCTTGCCATCCGTTTCACGAGGGGACGCCATGCCGCAGCAACCCGCAGCGCGCCGGTCGAACGCCCGCACCCGGCGTCCGATTGGTGTGCAAGGTGACATACGGCCGGTACAGTCCAGTGCCGTGACCACACGGCTTGCTGACATCGCTGCGCAGGCGGGGGTGAGCGAAGCGACCGTCAGCCGGGTCCTGAACGGGAAGCCGGGCGTCGCCGCCACCACCCGCCAGTCCGTTCTCGCCGCCCTCGACGTGCTCGGGTACGAACGCCCGGTACGGCTGCGACAGCGCAGCGAGGGCCTGGTGGGCCTGATCACCCCGGAGCTGGAGAACCCGATATTCCCGGCCCTGGCCCAGGTGATCGGCCAGGCGCTGACCAGGCAGGGCTACACGCCGGTGCTCGCCACCCAGACGCCCGGCGGCTCCACCGAGGACGAGCTGACCGAGATGCTGGTCGACCGCGGGGTCGCGGGGATCATCTACGTCTCCGGACTGCACGCGGACACCACGGCCGACATGGAGCGCTACGAGCGACTGCGCGCCCAGGGTGTCCCCTTCGTCCTCGTCGACGGCTTCTCCCCCAAGGTGCAGGCGCCCTTCATCTCCCCCGACGACCGGGCGGCGATGACGCTCGCGGTCACGCACCTGGTCTCCCTCGGTCACACCCGGATCGGTCTCGCGCTCGGCCCGAAGCGGTTCGTGCCGGTCCAGCGGAAGATCGACGGCTTCGTGCGGACCATGCAGGACCAGCTGGGCCTGGCCGCCGAGGTGATAGAGACCCAGTTCGTCCAGCACTCGCTGTACACCCTGGAGGGCGGCCAGGCGGCCGCCACGGCGCTGATGGACCGCGACTGCACCGCGGTGGTCTGCGCCAGCGACATGATGGCGCTGGGCGCCATACGGGCCGCCCGGCAGCGCGGCCTGGAGGTGCCGACGGACATCTCGGTCGTCGGCTTCGACGACTCCCCGCTGATCGCCTTCACCGACCCGCCGCTGACGACGGTGCGCAAGCCGGTCCCGGCGATGGGCCAGGCCGCGGTGCGTACGTTGCTGGAGGAGATCGGCGGGACTCCGGCACCGCACAGTGAATTCGTGTTCATGCCGGAACTGGTGGTGCGCGGTTCGACCGCTTCGGCCCCTGGGGACCGAAATCGTCCCTAGGTCGTAGACCGAACGACCGGGTACCGTGCACCCGTCGTAGAACGTGCGACCGGAACCAGACCAGGGGATGATCGGTGGGGGAAGGCGTTTCTGGCAGACTCTGTGCCTATGGGTGACATGACCGTGACCGAGCTGGAGGACCGCGCACAGGCGGCCGTTCCGCACCCCGTCACGGCGGCGGACAGACCGGGTCTGCTGCGCCGGGTGCGCGCTCCGCGTCGGCCCCGGCTGTGGTTCGAGATCCTGCTGATCGCTGTGAGTTACTGGACGTACTCACTCGTCCGCAATGCCGTCCCGGAGCAGAAGTCCGAGGCACTGCGCAACGCCGACTGGATCTGGAAGGCGGAGCAGACGCTCGGCCTCGCCGTGGAGCAGTCGTTCAACCACGCGGTCAACTCCGTGACTTGGCTCATCGTGGGCATGAACTACTACTACGCGACGCTGCACTTCGTGGTGACACTCGGTGTACTGGTGTGGCTGTACCGCAGCCACCCGGGACGCTACGCGGCCACCCGCACGGTGCTCTTCGCGACCACGGGTGTGGCCCTGCTCGGTTACTACCTGTATCCACTCGCCCCGCCCCGGCTGATGACCGGCGGCGCCTTCATCGACACCGTACTGGTCCACCAGACGTGGGGCTCGATGGCCTCGGGCGACCTGAAGAACATGTCGAACCAGTACGCCGCCATGCCCTCCATGCACATCGGCTGGTCGCTGTGGTGCGGGCTGACCATCTTCGCGCTGGCGTCGGTGCCGTGGGCGAAGGTGCTGGGCGTGCTCTACCCGGTGGTCACGCTGGTCGTCATCGTCGCCACCGCCAACCACTTCTGGCTGGACGCGGTCGGCGGCCTGCTCTGCCTGGCCTTCGGCTACGCGCTGGTACGGCTGTGGTACGGAGCGCTGCCGCACGCCCTGCCGAAGCTGGTGCCGGCCGCGGTCCCCCGGCGCTAGCCGGTGTAGAACAGCGCGTCCACCACGGCCCGGGCCCGGCGGGCGGTGCGGCGGTAGTCGTCGAGCATGTCGCCGACGTGGCCGGGGCCGTAGCCGAGGTAGCGGCCCACCGCGGCCAGTTCCCGGGCGTCCGAGGGGAAGGTGTCCCCGGCGCGTCCGCGGACCAGCATCACGGCGTTGCGGACCCGGGTGGCGAGGACCCAGGCCTCGTCGAGGGTGGCCGCGTCCTCCGCGGGCATCAGGCCGGCTCCGGCCGCCGCGGACAGCGCGGCCCGGGTACGGGTGGTGCGCAGGCCGGGCTGGCCGGCACCGTGGCGCAACTGGAGCAGTTGGACCGTCCACTCGACGTCGGAGAGACCGCCGGGTCCCAGCTTGGTGTGCAACTTGGGGTCGGCGCCGCGCGGGAGGCGTTCGGACTCCATACGGGCCTTCAGGCGGCGGATCTCGCGGACCGCGTCGTCGGTGAGACCGGTCGGCGGGTAGCGCAGGGGGTCGATCAGTTCGACGAAGCGGCGGCCCAGGTCCTCGTCCCCGGCGACCGGCTCGGCCCGCAGCAGCGCCTGGGACTCCCAGCCCAGGGACCAGCGGCGGTAGTAGGCCTCGTAGGACTTCAGGGTGCGCACCAGGGGGCCCGACTTGCCCTCGGGGCGCAGGTCGGCGTCGATCAGCAGGGGCGGGTCGGCGCTCGGGATCTGGAGCAGGCGGCGCATCTCGGAGACGACGCGGTTCGCGGCCTGGGCGGCCTCGTGCTCGTCGACGCCGTCGCGGGGCTCGTGCACGAACAGCACGTCCGCGTCGGAGCCGTAGCCCAGCTCGTGGCCACCGAAGCGGCCCATGCCGATGACGGCGAACCGGGTGGGCAGGGTGTCGCCCCAGCCCTCGCGGACGACCGCGCGCAGGGTGCCGGCCAGGGTCGCCGCGGTCAGGTCGGAGACGGCGGCGCCGACCCGGTCCACCAGGGCGCCCTGGTCGGCCTCGGCGGGATGGGCCTCGGTGCCGTAGGAGCCGACGATGTCGGCGGCGGCCGTACGGAACAGCTCGCGGCGGCGTACGCCGCGGGCCGCGGTGACGGCGTGGGCGCCGCTGTCGGCGCGGTTGACCGCGGCGAGGATCTCCTGTTCCAGATGGGCGCGGGGGCGCGGCGCGAGGCCGCCGCTGTCACCGTCGCCGAGCAGGGCCACGGCCTCGGGGGCGCGCATCAGCAGGTCCGGGGCGAGCCGCCCGGCGGACAGCACCCGCGCGAGGTTCTCGGCCGCCGCGCCCTCGTCCCTGAGCAGCCGGAGGTACCAGGGGGTCTTGCCGAGGGCGTCGGAGACCTTGCGGAAGTTGAGCAGGCCCGCGTCGGGGTCGGCGGAGTCGGCGAACCAGCCGAGCAGGACGGGCAGCAGGGTGCGCTGGATGGCGGCCTTGCGGGTGACGCCGGACGCCAGTGCCTCCAGGTGCCGCAGCGCGGCGGCCGGGTCGGCGTAGCCGAGTGCGACGAGCCGTTCGCGGGCCGCCTCGCTGCTCAACCGGGCCTCTCCGGGGGCGAGTTGGGCGACGGCGTCGAGCAGCGGCCGGTAGAACAGCTTCTCGTGCAGCCGCCGTACGACGGAGGAGTGCCGCCGCCACTCGCGGTTCAGTTCGGCCACCGGGTCGCTGCGCAGGCCCAGCGAGCGGCCGATGCGCCGCAGATCGGCCTCGTCCTCGGGGACGAGGTGGGTGCGGCGCAGCCGGTAGAGCTGGATGCGGTGCTCCATGGAGCGCAGGAAGCGGTAGGCGGCGTCGAGTTGGGCGAAGTCGGCGCGGGCGACGTAGCCGCCGGCGGCGAGGGCCTTCAGGGCTTCCAGGGTGGAGCCGCTGCGCAGCGAGGCGTCGGCCCGCCCGTGCACCAACTGCAGCAACTGTACGGCGAATTCGACGTCCCTGAGGCCGCCGGGGCCGAGCTTGAGCTGGCGGTCGACTTCGGCGAGGGGGATGTTCTCGACCACCCGGCGCCGCATCTTCTGCACGTCGGCGACGAAGTTCTCCCGCTCGGCGGCCTTCCAGACCAGGGGTTCCAGGGCGGCGACGTACTCCTCGCCGAGCGCGATGTCACCGGCGACCGGGCGGGCCTTGAGCAGTGCCTGGAACTCCCAGGTCTTCGCCCAGCGTTGGTAGTAGGCGAGGTGGCTGGAGAGGGTACGGACCAGCGGGCCGTTCCTCCCCTCGGGCCGCAGGTTGGCGTCCACGGGCCAGATCGAGCCCTCGACGGTGGTCTCCGAGCAGATCCGCATCATGTGCGAGGCGAGCTTGGTGGCCGCTCTGAGGGCCTTGGTCTCGTCGACCCCCTCCGCCGCCTCGCCGACGAAGATGACGTCGACGTCGGAGACGTAATTGAGTTCGTGGCCCCCGCACTTGCCCATCGCGATCACCGCGAGCCGGCACGCGGCGGCGTCGTCGGGGGCGGCGGCCCCGGCGAGGGCGAGCGCGGCGCGCAGGGTGGCGGTGGCGAGGTCGGCGAGTTCGGCGGCGGACTCGGCGACATCGGTGGTGCCGCACACGTCACGGGCGGCGATGGACAGCAGGCAGCGCCGGTAGGCCACCCGCAGCGAGACCGGGTCGGTGGCCTCGGCCAGACCCCGCTCGAACTCGGCGACGCCGGGGTGCAGGTCCCGGGGCTCGTAGGTGACCAGGGCACGCCAGTCGTCGGAGTGCCGGGCGAGGTGTTCGGCGAGTGCGGCGGAGGCGCCGAGGACGCCGAGGAGGCGGTCGCGCAGCGGCTTGGCGGCTATCACCGTGTCCAGCAGGTCCCGGCCGGACTGTGCCTCCAGCAGGCGGACCAGGCCGTGCAGGGCGAGATCGGGGTCGGCGGTGGCGCCGAGGGCCTCCAGCAGCACCGGGTCGTCGCGCACGGGGGCCAGTTCCGGGGCCTCCAGCAGCCGCTCGGCGGCGCTCGGGTCGGTGAAGCCGTGCCGAAGCAGGCGCGTGAAGGTACTGCTCCTGCGCCCCGGCGCCGTCATCCTGGGCCTCCCGTCCGATCAAGGTCGTACGCGCCCGAGCCTAACCGCTGCGCTCGGCTCGGGCGGGGTGAGCCCGGTCGGGAACGGAACCTTCTTTATCGGTGGCGCGGGGCCCTGTTTTCCGCTTCGGTGAGGGTGAACCGTTCGGCCAGATTCGTTGGCGATTCTCCAGGGAGGACCAGTTATGGACTTCACGCTCGAAGTGATCCCGCTGCCCGTGAGCGACATCGACCGGGCCCGGGACTTCTACCGGGACAAGGTCGGCTTCCACGTCGACATCGACCAGGAGGTCATGCCCGGGATGCGGATCGTCCAGCTGACCCCGCCCGGCTCCGGCTGCTCGATCGCGCTGGGCGACAGCCTGTGGGACCTGACCAACGGCGAGGGCAAGCCGCGGCCCGGCTCTTACCAGGGCCTTCAGCTGTGCGTGGCGGACATCAAGGCGGCGCGCGCGGAGCTGGTGGAGCGGGGCCTGGAGGTGTCGGAGCCGGTCCAGTACACACCGGACGACGGCGCCACGTTCATGTACTTCAAGGACCCCGACGGCAACGGCTGGTCGATCCAGGAGTACCGCCGCAGGGCGACGGAACCGCTGCACAAGGCACTGTCGGACCAGGCCGGCCGGCGGGACTGACGGACCGGCCCGACACGGCTAGGGCCGACGGCACCTCGCCGTCGGCCCGGGTGTGCGCCGCGTGCGCCTACAGCACCGGCAGGTTCTTGCGCAGTTCGAAGGCCGTGACCTCGCTGCGGTACTCCTCCCACTCCTGGCGCTTGTTGCGCAGGAAGAAGTCGAAGACGTGTTCGCCCAGGGTCTCGGCGACCAGGTCGCTGTTCTCCATCAGGGTCAGGGCCTCGCCGAGGTTCTGCGGGAGGGGCTCGATGCCCATCGCGCGGCGCTCGGCGTTGGACAGCGCCCAGACGTCGTCCTCGGCGCCCGGCGGCAGCTCGTAGCCCTCCTCGATGCCCTTGAGGCCGGCGGCCAGCAGGACGGCGTAGGCCAGGTAGGGGTTGGCGCCGGAGTCCAGGGAGCGGACCTCCACGCGCGCGGAGCCGGTCTTGCCGGGCTTGTACATGGGCACGCGGACCAGGGCCGAGCGGTTGTTGTGGCCCCAGCAGATGTACGACGGCGCCTCGCCGCCCGCGCCGGCCGTGCGCTCGGAGCCGCCCCAGATGCGCTTGTAGGAGTTCACCCACTGGTTGGTGACCGCCGAGATCTCCGCGGCGTGCTTGAGCAGGCCCGCGATGAAGGAGCGGCCGACCTTGGAGAGCTGGTACTCCGAGCCCGACTCGTAGAAGGCGTTGCGGTCGCCCTCGAAGAGGGAGAGGTGGGTGTGCATGCCGGAGCCGGGGTGCTCGCTGAACGGCTTGGGCATGAAGGTCGCCTGCACGCCCTGCTCCAGCGCCACCTGCTTCATGACCAGGCGGAACGTCATGATGTTGTCCGCGGTGGACAGCGCGTCGGCGTAGCGCAGGTCGATCTCCTGCTGGCCGGGCGCGCCCTCGTGGTGGGAGAACTCCACCGAGATGCCCATCGACTCCAGCATGGTGATCGCCTGGCGGCGGAAGTCCATGCCGACGTTGGTCGGGGTGTGGTCGAAGTAGCCGGAGTTGTCGGCCGGGGTGGGGCGGGAGCCGTCCAGGGGGCGGTCCTTCAGCAGGAAGAACTCGATCTCGGGGTGAGTGTAGAAGGTGAAGCCCAGGTCCGAGGTGCGGGCCAGGGCGCGCTTGAGGACGTAGCGCGGGTCCGCGAAGGACGGGGAGCCGTCGGGCATCAGGATGTCGCAGAACATCCGGGCCGTGCCGGGGGTCTCCGCGCGCCAGGGCAGGACCTGGAAGGTGGAGGGGTCCGGCTTGGCGATCATGTCGGACTCGTAGACCCGGGCGAAGCCCTCGATGGCCGAGCCGTCGAAGCCGATGCCCTCGTCGAAGGCCTGCTCCAGCTCGGCCGGGGCCACGGCGACGGACTTGAGGAAGCCCAGCACGTCCGTGAACCACAGGCGTACGAACCGGATGTCGCGCTCCTCCAACGTACGGAGCACGAACTCCTGCTGCTTGTCCATCTTCCGCTTCCCCATCCTTGCTGGTCAGGCCGCCTGCCCCGCGCACCGCGGGAAGTCGGTCGGGCACCTGAGCATCACACCACAACAGCATTTCGCGCGCGTTGCCGACCTTGATCGGCCGTCCGACCTCGGTCTGAACACCCGGCGTGCCGCGCGTGCACCGCTCTGCCGCCCATCTTGCCTGCTCGGACCGACATCCGTAATGCCCGGCCGTCGGCGGCTGTGACCCACAATGGTTCTTGGGGCACCTGTCGGGTGCCTGTCGATTGCGTTGCGATCCGGCCCATTCCTGTGACCTCCCTTCGAGAGGTCCCTGCTTCCCCATTACGATCAGCGGACTCGACCGTCCCTTTTCCCCAGAAGGACATCACGCCATGGGATCCGCCAAGAAGAGCAACTCCGCGGCGCGCAAGGCCCGCATAGAAGAGATGCGGCGCGCCGAGCAGTCCCGCGAGCGCCGCAACCGGATGCTCACCATCGGCGCCAGCGTGACGGTCGTCGCCGCCCTGGTCGTCGGCGGTGTCGTCCTGGTCCAGTCGCAGTCCGACGACAGCGACTCGGTCGACTCCAAGACCACGGGTTCCCTGGTGGCCGGCTCCGACGGCGTGAGCACCTGGCAGGGCGGCAAGCTGAGCCAGACCCACGTCGACAAGAAGGTGAAGTACCCGGTCGAGCCCCCGGTCGGCGGCGACCACAACGCGGTCTGGCAGAACTGCAACGGCGACGTCTACACCGAGGAAGTGGCGAACGAGAACGCCGTGCACTCCCTGGAGCACGGCGCGGTCTGGGTGACGTACACCAGCAAGGCGTCGAAGGCCGACGTGGACGCGCTGGCGGCGAAGGTGAAGAAGACGCCGTACACGCTGATGAGCCCGTACGAGAACCAGAAGGCGCCGATCATGCTCTCGGCGTGGGGCGCGCAGCGCACGGTGAAGAGCGCGAGCGACCCGGACCTCGACAAGTTCTTCGAGAAGTACGTCCAGGGCAAGCAGACGCCGGAGCCGGGCGCCGCGTGCACGGGCGGTAAGGCGCAGTGAGGAAGCACGTCGGCTGGATCGCGGGGACCGCGGCGGCGGTGCTCGTCGCGGCCGGCGCGATCACCTACGCCGTCGCGGGGGACGGGGGGTCCGACGCGGCCCCCGCCGCCGGCTCCGCGGACGCGGGGTTCGCGCGGGACATGGCGGTGCACCACCAGCAGGCCGTGGAGATGTCGTACATCGTGCGCGACCGCACGGACGACGAAGAGGTGCGGCGCCTGGCGTACGACATCGCTCAGACGCAGGCCAACCAGCGCGGGATGCTGCTGGGCTGGCTCGATCTGTGGGAGCTGCCGAAGTTCTCCGCACAGCCGCCGATGACCTGGATGGACATGGGCTCCATGCCCGCCGGCGAGGACGGCGCGCTGATGCCCGGCATGGCGACGGACACCGAGATGAAGAAGCTGAACACGCTCGACGGGAAGCAGGCGGAGGTCTTCTACCTCCAGCTGATGACCGACCACCACAAGGGCGGCGTCCACATGGCCGAGGCCTGTGTGAAGCGGTGCGAGGTGGACGTGGAGAAGCGGCTCGCGCAGACCATGGTCAACGGTCAGGAGTCGGAGATCGGGCTCATGGCGGACATGCTGAAGGACCGGGGCGCGAAGGCCCGGCCGTAGGCCCCGCCCAAGGTGTCCGGCACCCCTCCCACCCCATCGCGTCGCTCTGACGATTACACTGGGCGCGTGCCTCAACTTCGCCTCGCCCTGAACCAGATCGACTCGCGCGTCGGTGACCTCGCCGGGAACACCGAGTCGATCCTCCGCTGGACCCGGCACTCCGCCGAGCAGAGAGCGCATCTCGTGGCGTTCCCCGAGATGGCGCTGACCGGGTACCCCGTCGAGGACCTGGCCCTGCGGTCCTCCTTCGTGGAGGCGTCCCGCGCGGCCCTGCGCGCGCTGGCCGCCCGGCTCGCCGAGGAGGGCTTCGGGGAGCTGCCGGTGATCGTCGGCTACCTCGACCGCTCCGAGGCGGCCCAGCCGAAGTACGGCCAGCCGGCCGGCGCCCCGCGCAACGCGGCGGCGGTGCTGCACGGCGGCGAGGTGGTGCTCACCTTCGCCAAGCACCACCTGCCGAACTACGGCGTCTTCGACGAGTTCCGCTACTTCGTGCCCGGCGACACCATGCCGGTGGTGCGGGTGCACGGCGTGGACGTGGCCCTCGCCATCTGCGAGGACCTGTGGCAGGACGGCGGCCGGGTGCCCGCGGCGCGGTCCGCCGGGGCCGGCCTGCTGGTCTCCATCAACGCCTCGCCGTACGAGCGCAACAAGGACGACACCCGTCTCGAACTGGTCCGCAAGCGCGCCCAGGAGGCGGGCTGCACCACCGCCTATCTCGCCATGATCGGCGGCCAGGACGAGCTGGTCTTCGACGGCGACTCGATCGTGGTCGACGCGAGCGGCGAGGTGATCGCGCGGGCGCCGCAGTTCGCGGAGGGCTGTGTGGTGCTGGACCTCGACCTGCCGGCGGCCGCCGCCGACGCCCCGGAGGGCGTGGTGGACGACGGGCTCCGGATCGACCGCGTGGTGCTCTCCGAGCAGCCGCTGCCCGCGTACGAGCCGGAGCTGGCGGGCGGTTACGCCGACCGCCTGGAGGACGACGAGGAGGTGTACTCGGCGCTGGTCGTGGGCCTGCGGGCGTATGTGGCCAAGAACGGCTTCCGGTCGGTCCTGATCGGTCTGTCCGGCGGCATCGACTCGGCGCTGGTGGCCGCCATCGCCTGCGACGCGGTGGGCGCGGAGAACGTGTACGGCGTCTCGATGCCGTCCAAGTACTCCTCCGAGCACTCCAAGGGTGACGCGGCGGAGCTCGCCCGGCGGACGGGCCTGAACTTCCGCACGGTCCCGATCGAGCCGATGTTCGACGCCTATATGGCGTCCCTGGGTCTGACCGGCCTGGCGGAGGAGAACCTCCAGTCCCGGCTGCGCGGCACCCTGCTGATGGCGATCTCCAACCAGGAGGGCCACATCGTCCTGGCGCCGGGCAACAAGTCGGAGCTGGCGGTGGGCTATTCGACGCTGTACGGCGACTCGGTGGGCGCGTACGGCCCCATCAAGGACGTGTACAAGACATCGGTCTTCCGCCTCGCGGAGTGGCGGAACCGGGCGGCGGCCGAGCGCGGCCAGACCCCGCCGATCCCGGAGAACTCCATCAGCAAGCCCCCGAGCGCGGAACTGCGCCCGGGCCAGGTCGACACGGACTCCCTGCCGGACTACCCGGTCCTGGACGCGATCCTGGAGCGCTACGTCGACCGCGACGAGGGCGCCGACGTGATCGTCGCGGCCGGTTACGACCCGGCCCTGGTGGCCAAGACCCTGCGCATGGTGGACACGGCGGAGTACAAGCGCCGCCAGTACCCGCCGGGCACGAAGATCTCCCCCAAGGGCTTCGGCAAGGACCGGCGGCTGCCGATCACGAACGGCTGGCGCGAGACCGCGTAGGGGAAGCAGGGACGGACATACGGCAGCCCGCCGACGGGGGAGATCGGCGGGCTGCCTCTGTGCCGCTGTGGCTCTAGTGGACGGAGTGCTCCTCCAGCGGGAAGGTCCCGCCGACGACGTCCTCCGCGAACGCCTTGGCCGCGTCGCCCATGGCCCGGCGCAGGTCGGCGTACTGCTTGACGAACTTGGGCACGCGCCCGCCGGTCAGGCCCATCATGTCCGTCCAGACCAGGACCTGGGCGTCCGTCTCGGCGCCCGCGCCGATGCCGACCGTCGGGATGTGCAGGACCCGGGTGACCTCGGCCGCGAGTTCGGCCGGGACCAGTTCCAGCACGACCGCGAAGGCGCCCGCGTCCTGGACGGCCTTGGCGTCGCGCAGCAGCTGGGCCGCCGCCTCCTCGCCGCGGCCCTGGACGCGGTAGCCCATGGCGTTGACGGACTGCGGGGTCAGGCCGATGTGGGCCATCACCGGGATGCCGGACTCGACCAGCAGCTCGATCTGGCGGTGCGAGCGCTCGCCGCCCTCCAGCTTGACCGCGCCGACGTCGGCCTCCTTCACCAGCCGGGTCGCCGAGCGCAGCGCCTGCACCGGGCCCTCCTGGTAGGACCCGAAGGGCAGGTCGCCGACGATCAGGGCGCGTGAGGTGCCGCGTACGACGGCGGCCGACAGCATGGTCATCTCGTCGAGGGTGACGGGCACGGTGGTCTCGTAGCCGAGGTGGCAGTTACCCGCCGAGTCCCCGACCAGCATGACCGGGATGCCCGCCTCGTCGAAGACGGACGCGGTCATCGCGTCGTAGGCGGTGAGCATGGGCCACTTCTCGCCCCGCTCCTTGGCGGCGGCGATGTCGCGGACGGTGATGCGGCGGGTGCCCTTCCCCCCGTACAGCGCCTTGCTGCCGCCGGAGGGTGAGTTCTGGGCAGCCGAAAGCTGCGTCATGGCAACGGCTCCTTACGTCATCTCGAGGCGCCCTGACGGCGTCCCCGGACCACCTCCATGGTGGCACCTCGTGCCAGGCGCGGCTAGGGGGACCCCGGTCACGCTCGAGCGGGGTGAGAGCCGGGGGTGAGAGCCGGGTAAGAGAATTACGATACGAGACGGATCCGTATTGCAAATCGCCTACCCTGGACGGCATGACTGTCTCCGCTCCCCCTGTACCCCGGATACCGGAAGCGGTGCACCGGCGCCGCTGGGCCATCCTCGGCGTGCTCATGCTGAGCCTGCTGATCATCGTGCTGGACAACTCGATCCTGAACGTCGCCGTCAAGACGATCTCGACCCCCGCCCCGACCGGCCTCGGCGCCACCCAGAGCGAGCTGGAGTGGGCCATCAACGCCTACACCCTGGTTTTCGCGGGGCTGCTGTTCAGCGCCGGTCTGCTCGGCGACCGGCTCGGGCGCAAGCGGGTCCTGCTGGGCGGGCTCGCCGTCTTCGGCATCGGCTCCGCGCTCGCCGCGTTCGCCGGATCGCCGGGCGAGCTCATCGCCTACCGGGCGGTGATGGGCCTCGGCGCCGCCTTCGTCATGCCGGCCACCCTCGCCGTCCTGATGAACGTCTTCGAGCGCGAGGAGCAGCCCAAGGCCATCGGCATCTGGGCGGGCGGGGTGGGTCTGGCCATCGCCATCGGCCCGATCACCGGTGGCGTCCTGCTCGACCACTTCTGGTGGGGCTCGGTGTTCCTCGTCAACGTGCCCATCGTGCTGGTCGCCGTCGCGCTGATGATCTGGCTGGTCCCCGACTCCCGCGACCCGGACCCCGGCCGCGTCGACCCGGTCGGCGTGGTCCTGTCCGTCGCCGGGCTGGTCCTGCTGGTCTACGGCATCATCCGGGGCGGCGAGCTGGCCGACTTCACCGATGTCACCGTGGTGTCGACGATCGGGGCGGGGCTGGCGTTCCTGGTCGCCTTCGTGGTGTTCGAGAAGCGCAGCGACCATCCGTCGATCAACGTCGGCTACTTCCGCGACAAGGTCTTCTCGGCCGCGATCGCCGCCATCGCGCTGGTCTTCTTCGCGCTGATGGGCGTGACGTTCTTCGCCGTCTTCTACACCCAGAGCGTGCGCGGCTACTCGCCGCTGGAGACCGGCCTGCTGTTGCTGCCCCTCGCCGTCGCGCAGCTGCTGTTCGCGCCGCGCGCCCGCCTCCTCGTGGACCGCTTCGGCAACCGGGCCACCACCACCGCGGGCATGGCGCTGATCGCGGCGACGCTGGCCGCGTTCGCCACGCTGGACGCGGACACGCCGATCTGGATCCTCGAGGTGATCTTCTTCCTCATGGGCACCGGCATGGCGCACATCATGACGCCGGTCAGCGTCGTGATCATGCAGACCCTGCCCCGGGAGAAGGCCGGTTCCGCCTCCGCGCTCAGCAACACCTTCCGCCAGGTCGGCGGCGCCCTCGGGATCGCGGTCCTCGGCTCGGTGCTCTCCACGGCGTACCGCTCCTCGATCGAGGACGACCTCGGCGCGGTGCCGGCCGGGCTGCGGCACAGCGCGGGCGAGTCCATCGAGTCGACCCTCGCGGCCGCGGCGCGGCTCGGCCCCGAGGGGCAGCCCCTGGTCGACCGGGCCAACGACGCCTTCCTGCACGCCATGCACGTCACGGCCCTGGGCGGCGCGGCGGTGGCGGTGGTCGGCGCGGTGGTGGTGGCACTGTTCCTGCCGGGGCGAACTGGGGGGCGGTCCTGAGGCCGGGGGGCCTCCGGGGCGGTCCTCAGGCCGGGGGGCCTCCGGGGCGGTCCTCAGGCCGGGCGGGTCGACCAGCATCTTGGCGACAGCGCCCCCGGCCGCGCCGGCGCCCGAAATGACCGCCCGCAGCTGCCCGATCTCCCGCCGGCTCAGCCGCGCCGCGTTCCGCAGCGCCGCCAGCGCGGAGGGCCGGTCCTCAGGCCGGGGGGAACGCCGGGCCGGTCCACTGGCCGAGGGAACTACGGCCCGGCCCCGGGGCCGCGGGGAACCCCGGCCCGGCCCAGAGGCCGCAGGGAACTCCAGCCCTCCTCATGCCGGGCGGAACCCCGGCCCGGGTCCAGGGGCCGCGGGGAACTCCAGTCCGGTCCGGAGGCCGCAGGGAACCCCGGCTCGGGTCCAGGGCCGCAGGGAACTCCGGCCCTGTCATGAGGCCGGGCGGGACCGGGGCCCCGTCCTGAGGGAGAATCCCCCGACCACAGAAGGGACGCACACGTGACAGTCGCCGACAGTCAGCCCGGCCCGGTTCGGGGCCGCCCGCGCAGCGAGGCCGTGGAGCGCGCCATCATCGAGGGCGTGATGCGGCTGCTGGAGGAGGGCGTACCGCTCGCGGAGCTCTCCATCGAGCGGATCGCCCGTACCGCCGGTGTCGGCAAGGCCACCATCTACCGGCGCTGGCGCGGCAAGGAGGAGCTCTTCGTCGACGTCGTACGCGCCGCCGAGCCCTCCGACCCCGAGCTGCCCGGCACCTCCATGCGCGACGACCTCGTCGTGCTGCTGGAGTCGCTGCGCCGGCGCGGACTGGTCAGCCGCTCCTCGGCGATCCTGCACAACGTGCACGCCCAGATGAAGAGCAGCCCCAAGATCTGGGCGGCGTACCACGCCCTCGTCGTCGCCCCCCGGCGCCGGCTCGGCATCGAGGTGCTGCGCCGCGGCCAGCGCGACGGGGAACTCCGCGAGGACGTCGACGTGGAGCTGCTCAACGACCTGTTCGTGGGCCCCATGCTGCTGCGGTCCGTGATGCGCCCGGACGCGGACCTGCCGGACGGGCTGCCCGAACAGATCGTCGACACCCTGCTGGAGGGGCTACGGCCCGTCAGCTCACCGTCCGTCAGTTCGCCTCCCCCGTAGCGGATGTGCGCGTTTCGTCACAGAGCACGCTTTCCACCGGCGTACCCGGAACTCCGGGAGCCGTCTTGTACGTCCTCGTGCCCGTACGGCCGTCATGGGACGGCAGGAAGAGAACCGATCATCCCCTAGGGTCGTAAGAGCGGGGGTTGAAGGTGTGCACGGCAGGCAGTGAGGCGACGGTATGGCGCAGCAGGCGTACATGACGGAGACGGACAGCGGCGGCTCGGGACCCGAGCGCCGGGGAAACCGGTTCCGGCGTCTGCTGGGGAGACTGGTGGCCGGCTGGCGCGGTGATCCGCGGATCTGGCGCCGGGGCATCGTCACGGCCGTGTTCGCGGTGCTGCTCGCCCTGGTCATGCTGCTGCACGCGCAGATCCCGAACGCCATCGGCAACCTGGGCAGCCTCACCGAGACCTTCCTGCCCTGGATCGGCGTGCTCGTCCCGCTGCTGGTGCTGGTGGCCCTGCTGCGTAAATCCGCGACCGCGCTGATCGCGGTGGTGCTGCCCGCGGTGGTGTGGCTGAACCTCTTCGGCGGGCTCCTCACCGACAAGACCTCCCCCGGCGGCGACCTCACGATCGCCACGCACAACGTCAACGCCGACAACACCGACCCGTCGGGCACCGCCCGCGACGTGGCCGCCTCCGGCGCGGACGTGGTGGCGCTGGAGGAGCTGACCGCGAGCGCGGTGCCGGTGTACGAGAAGGCGCTGGCGTCGACGTACCAGTACCACTCGGTGCAGGGCACGGTCGGGCTGTGGAGCAAGTACCCGCTGAGCGGGGTGAAGGCCGTGGACATCAAGCTGGGGTGGACCCGGGCCATGCGCGCGGCCGTCAGCACGCCGTCCGGGGAGATCGCGGTGTACGTCGCCCACCTGCCGTCGGTGCGGGTGAAGCTGGAGGCCGGGTTCACCGCCCGGCAGCGCGACAAGAGCGCGGACGCGCTGGGCGAGGCCATCGCCGCCGAGGAGCTGCCCCGCAGTGTGCTGCTCGGGGACCTCAACGGCACGATGAACGACCGCGCGCTGAACGCCGTCACCTCCCAGATGCGCTCCACGCAGGGCGCGGCGGGCACCGGGTTCGGGTTCAGCTGGCCGGCGTCGTTCCCGATGGCGCGGATCGACCAGATCCTGGTGAAGGGCATCGAGCCGATCACCTCCTGGACGCTGCCGGAGACCGGGAGCGATCACCTTCCGGTGGCCGCGCGTGTGAAGGTCGACACAACCGCCTCGTAGAAGCCGCTGGTCACCCGGGCGTAACCTCCAGGAATACTGGGCCAGAAGGCGTCGGCGGCCCCCTCCCTGGCCTCCTCGGCCAACCAGGCCGCCTTCAACCTGGCCAACGCCGGCGGCGCCTGGATCGGCGGCCTGGCCCTGACAGCGGGCCTCGGCGTCACCTCCCCCGCCCTCACGGGTGCCGCCCTGGCCGTCCTGGGCCTCGGTGTGGCAGGCACGGCCTCTACGCGGTGGACCGCCACCGCGTCCCCCACCCCACCCCCGAGCGCCTGATCGCCGGGCACCTGCCGCAGGAGACGGAGACCGTGCGGCCCTGAGGGGGTGCTTGTCGGCAGCCTGTAGGCGCCCGTCGGTCGCCTGTCGGTGGTTTGTCGGTGGGGGTTGGCAGGTTGGGGGCATGACGCGAATCGATGGGAAGGGCGGCGCCGGGCGTGCCGTCACCGTGCGGGGGCTGGTCAAGCACTACGGCGAGACCAAGGCGCTGGACGGAGTGGATCTGGACGTGCGGGAGGGCACCGTGATGGGGGTGCTCGGGCCCAACGGGGCCGGGAAGACCACCCTCGTGCGGATCCTGTCCACCCTGCTCGCGCCCGACTCCGGGCAGGCCACGGTGGCCGGGTACGACGTCGTACGGCAGCCCCGGCAGCTGCGCCGGGTGATCGGACTGACCGGGCAGTACGCCTCCGTGGACGAGAAGCTGCCGGGCTGGGAGAACCTGTACCTCATCGGGCGGCTGCTCGACCTGTCCCGGCGGGACGCCCGTGCGCGGGCGGACGAGCTGCTGGAGCGGTTCTCGCTGACCGACGCCGGGAAGCGGCCCGCCGCCACCTACTCCGGCGGTATGCGGCGGCGCCTCGACCTCGCCGCCTCGATGATCGGGCATCCGGCCGTGCTGTATCTGGACGAGCCGACCACCGGGCTCGATCCCCGCACCCGCAACGAGGTCTGGGCCGAGGTCAAGACCATGGTCGGCGACGGCGTCACCGTGCTGCTGACCACCCAGTACATGGAGGAGGCCGAGCAGCTCGCCGACGAGCTGACGGTCGTCGACCGGGGCAAGGTCATCGCCAAGGGCGGCATCGAGGAGCTGAAGGCGAAGGTCGGCGGGCGGACCCTGCGCGTACGCCCGGCCGATCCGCTGCAGCTGCGACCGCTCGCCTCCCACCTCGACGGCCTCGGCATCACCGGGCTCGCCACCACCACCGTCGACACCGACCGCGGCGCCCTGCTGGTGCCCATCCTCAGCGACGAGCAGCTCACCGCCGTCGTCGGCGCGGTGACCGCACGGGGCGTCACGCTCTCCTCCGTCACCACCGAACTGCCCAGCCTCGACGAGGTGTTCCTGTCCCTCACCGGCCACCGCGCCAGTGCCCCGCAGGACGCCGTACCCACCGACAACCGCGAGGAGGTCGCCGTATGAGCGCCACCACCGTCACCACGGCCGACGCCCGCATCCCGGTGCGCGGCCACCTCCGGCACACCGGCGCGCTCGTCCGGCGCAATCTGCTCTGGATCCGGCAGGACCCGGAGTCGATGGCCGACGCCGTGCTCTTCCCGATCGTCTTCACCCTGCTGTTCGTGTACGTCTTCGGCGGCTCCATCGGGCAGTCCCTGGGCGGCGGGCAGGAGGCGTACGTGCAGTACGTCGTGCCGGGCATGCTCGCCATGATGGGCATGACCATGGCGCAGGGGGTGGGCACCGGCTTCAACCAGGACTTCAACACCGGCGTCATGGACCGCTTCCGGTCGCTGCCGATCGGCCGCGGCTCGGTGCTGTTCGCGAAGATCGCCGTCGAGCTGCTGCGGATGCTGTTCGCCACCGCCGTCCTGATGATCGTGGCCCTGCTCGTGGGGTTCGACATCACCAGCTGGGCCGGACTGCTCGCCTCCGTGGCCCTGTCCGTGGCGTTCGGCTCGGCGCTGATGTGGGTCTTCCTCACCCTCGGCGTGGTGATGAAGAACGCCCAGTCCGTGCAGGCGATGGGCTTCCTGGTGCTGATGCCGCTCCAGTTCGGCTCGTCGATCTTCGCGCCGACCGAGTCGATGCCGGGCTGGCTGCAGAACTTCACCGACTACAACCCGCTGTCCGCCCTCGCCGACGCGGCCCGCGGACTGATGAACGGCGGTCCGGTCGCCCATGACCTGTGGCTGACGCTCGGCTGGTCGGTCCTGCTCACCGCGGTCATGGCGCCGATCGCCATCCACAAGTTCCGCACCAAGACCTGACGGTCACACCAGGGCGGCGGCCTCCTTCGCGGTGAGGTCGCCGCCCTCGGCGAACCCGGCCTCGTACGCCTCGTCGTCGAGGACCGCGCGCACCGCGGCCACCGCCCGGTCCCGGCACTCGCGTTCCAGCGTGGAGTTCCGGTGCCCCGGCGGCCACAGCGCCTCCGCGGCCCCGAGACAGCGGGCCGCGTCGAGCGGGGCGCTCGGGGCCAGCGCCACGGCGGCGATGACCAGGCACCCCGAGACCAGCTGCGGGGCCATGGCCTGCGACAGCGGATCGTCCGCCTGCTCCAGGGCGCGCCGCAGCTTCTCCCGGGCCTGGTCGTGGAGCCCGTCGGAGGCGTCCAGCCAGGCCTCCCCGCTGAGGATGAAGGCGTCGAAGACATGGAACTGGGCGAGGCCGAAGTCCTCGCGCAACAGCCGCATCTGCTCGCGGGCCTCGGCGGTACGGCCGGTGATGCTGAGCCAGCCGGCGAGGATGACCCGGCTGAACGGCATCGCCTCGCTGTGCCCGCCGTCCAGTCCGTCGATGACCTCCCGCAGCAGGCGTTCGCCCTCCTCGGGCTGCCCGCCCTCCAGCAGCGCGCCGGCCAGCCGGGCGGACAGGACGGCCTCCTGGGCGTGCGCGCCGAGGCGGCGGGCGTGTTCGACGGCCGCCTCGTAGTCGGCGGCGGCCTCCAGGAAGGCGCCCTTGCGCTCGCGGGCCTCGCCGCGCGCCGCCAGCGCCTCGGCGCTGCCCCAGGCGTCACCGAGCCGCCGGTAGATGGCCAGCGACTCGTCGGCGTCCTGGGCGGCGGCCGCCGCGCGGCCGGGGCGGTGGGCGAGGAGGTTGGCCCGCATCTGCAGGGTGGCGGCCAGTTCCCAGTCGTAGCCGGGGGTGCGGCGGCAGGTCTCCACGGCGGCGTCGAGGATCGTGCCGACCCGGTCGATGTCGCCGGTGAGCATCACGGCGAAGATCGCGAGCAGGCCGGGGCTGCGGCAGGTCTGCGGCAGGCCGGGCTCGTAGACCTCGGCGATGGTGCGCAGCTTCTGCTGGGCGGTCGGGTTCTGCCAGGCGGCGATCTCGGTGTCCATGCAGGCGAGATGGGCCAGATGGACCCCGCGCCGCGCCTCCGTCAGCACCTCGCCGGTGTACGGGGGCGGCTCCGCGGTGACGCGCCGCCAGACCGGCTCCGCCCGGCGCAGGGGCTCGGCGAACGGGTCGGGGCCGAGTGTCATCACCTCCGCGCACCAGCCGCGGGCCTCGATCCTGAGGTCGCGCATCTGCCAGTACCAGGCCAGCGACAGCACCAGGGTGACCGCCTCCTGCTCGTCGCGTTCGGCGACGGCGTGCCGCAGGGCGGTGCGCAGGTTCTCGTACTCCCGCTGGAGCCGTTCCACGGACTCCAGTTGGCGCGGGCCGCGCAGCAACGGGTCGGTGGTGCGGGCGAGTTCGCGGTAGTACGTCAGATGCGCGCGCTCGGCGCGGGGCCGCTGCCCGGCCTCGTCCAGGCGCTCGCCCGCGTACTCCGCGACGGTCTCCAGGAGCCGGTAGCGCATGGCGCCGTCGCCCGAAGGGGCGGCCACCACCAGGGATTTGTCGACGAGGGAGCCGAGCGCGTCGAGGGCGGCCGGTCCGCACACGGCCTCGGCGGCGGGCAGGTCGCAGCCGCCGGCGAACACGGACAGCCGGCTCAGGACCGCGCGTTCGTCCTCGTCGAGCAGGTCCCAGGACCAGTCGACGACTGCCCTGAGGGTCTGCTGGCGGGGCAGCACGGTCCGGCTGCCGGAGGTGAGCAGCCGGAAGCGGTCGTCGAGCCGGTCGGCGATCTGGCGGGGGGTGAGCATCCGCAGCCGGGCGGCGGCGAGTTCGATGGCCAGGGGCAGTCCGTCGAGGCGGCGGCAGATCTCGGCGCAGGCCTCGGGGTCGTCGTCGACGCTGAACCCGGGCCGGGCGGCGGCCCCGCGGTCGGCGAACAGCCGCAGCGCGTACGGCTGCGGCAGCGGCTCCACCGGCCGCAGCACCTCACCCGGTACGCCGAGGGGTTCGCGGCTGGTGGCCAGGACGGTCAGGCCGGGACAGCGGGCCAGCAGGTGGTCCGCGAGCCGGGCGGCGGCGTCGACGACATGTTCGCAGTTGTCGAGGACGATCAGCATGCGGCGCCGGGCGCAGTGCTCCACCAGCCGGTCGAGCGGGTCGTCGTGCCGGTCGGCGACGGCGCTGCGGAACTCCTCGGCACCGGCGCCGTACAGCACGGTCTCGCGGGCGCCCACGGCGGTCAGCACGGCCTCCGGTACGGCGGCCGGGTCGTCGACGGGTGCCAGCTCGGCCAGCCAGACCCCGTCGCGGGCGGTGTCCCGGAGCGTTTCGGCGGCCTCCTGCGACAGCCGGGTCTTGCCGGCGCCGCCGGGTCCGAGCAGCGTGACCAGCCGGGCGCGGCCGAGGTCCCCGCGGATGGCCTCGATGTCGGCTTCCCGGCCGACGAAGGAGGTGAGCCGGGCGCGCAGGTTGCCGGGTGTGGAGGGAGCCGCAGGTTTCAGCAACTCGGCGTGCAGTTCCCGCAGTTCGGCCCCGGGGTCGGATCCCAGCTGCTCGGCGAGGAGGTGTCGTACGTCGTCGTAGGCGGCCAGCGCCTCGGCGGCTCGGCCGGTGTCGCGCAGCGCGCGCAGGCGTAGTGCCTGCAGCGGCTCGTCGAGCGGATGGGTGTCGCACAGGGTGGTCAGTTCCGGCAGCGCGGTCTCGGCCTGGCCGAGCGCGAGGGCGGCGGTGTGCCGGGCGCGCAGGGCGTCCAGGCGCCGGGTCTCCCAGCGGGCGGCCTCGGCGGCGCGGTCGGGGAGGTCGGCGAGGGCGGGGCCGCGCCACAGGGCGAGGGCGTCGTCGAGGACGCCGGCGGCCTTGGCGGGGTCGCCGTCGGCGAGGGCGCGGATGCCGTCGGCGGTGAGCCGTTCAAAACGGTGCAGGTCGATGTCGTCGGGGCCGGCGGCCAGCCGGTACCCGCCGTCGACGGATTCGACGGCCTCGGCGCCGAGCACCCGGCGCAGCCGTCCGACGAGCGCCTGCAACGCCCCCGCGGCGTCGGCGGGCGGATCCGCGCCCCACACCTCGTCCACGAGCACCTGCACGGGCACGGCCCGTCCGCCCCGCAGAGCGAGCACACTGAGCAACGCCCGCAACCGCGCCCCACCGACCGGGAGGGGGGCGCCATCGGGGCGAAGGGCCTGAGTAGTACCGAGGATGCGATAGCGCACGGGGTCCATTGTCTCCGGTGGGCGGGGGGTGAGCGCGGGGCGGGCTGGGGGGCCGGGATCTCGGGGGTCACCGGCGGTCCGGCGGGCCTTGGTTCCTGGGCGTTCGGCGGCTCCGGATTCCTGGCGCTTCGGCGGCCCGGTTCCTGACGGTGCGACGGCCCCGGTTCCTGGCGGTGCGACGGCCCCGGTTCCTGGCGGTGCGACGGCTCCAGGCGGCCCGGCGGCTTTGGATTCCTGACAGTCCGAGATCCCCAGGGTCCTGGGGGCCCGTGACCCCAGGGTCCTGGGGGCCCGTGACCCCAGGGTCCTGGGGGCCCGTGACCCCAGAGCACCGGCGGCCCGGCAGTCCGGCGGCCCCAGGCTCCTGGACGGTCTGGTGGCTGCAGGATCCTGGCGACCAAGGCCCCCCAGAGCCACGGGTGGTCCGACGGCCCCCGGTTCCCGGACCGGTCTGGTGGCTGCAGGCGGCCCGACAGCCCCGGATTCCCGGCCCCCAAGACCCCCGAGCCACCCGCGGCCCGACGGACCCGGGATCCTTGCGGCCCAAGACTCGGGCTCACCCGTGCCCCGGGATCTCCAAGGTCACCAGTGCTCCCGTCTCTCTCCGCCCGCGGCCCGGGGTGGGTGGGTCGGGGTCGGTGAACCACTTCGGGCAGGTCTTCACCGGGCGCAGTGAACGCGTGCCCGGCACCGGATGCCAGGTGCGGGAACCTGGGTCGGTCTCGGCGTACTCCTGGCTCACCACCCGGAGGGCCCGTACCCGCCCCCGGGCCTCGGGCCACTCGCCGCCGTGCCGTTCCACCGTGAGCAGTCCGACCAGGCGGACCCAGTCGCCCGGCCGGTCCTCGCCGAGGGACTCCGGTGGCATGACGTCGACGGGGTCCTCGTGCAGGGCCACGGTCAGTCCCGTCTCCTCCCGGAGGACCCGGATGCCCTCCACGTCCGCCACCTCCCCGACGACCTTCGCCAGCTCGTCGTCCCAGTCGCCGTCCAGGAGGTCCCCGGAGTCGTTGAGCAGCAGCGGCCAGCTCACCTCGTCGCCGACGGAGAACGGTGTGCCGCAGCACTCCATCTGCCAGTCCGCGTAGAACACGTGCCAGATCCCCATCCCCCCCACCTTCTCCGGAACCAAGGCCGGCCCGCGAGACGTTTTCCCGGTGCGCCCGGTACGGTCGGGCGGCAGCACACCGCGTGCCGACCAGTTCAGGGAGCCGCATGACCGCCATCACCACCCGCCACAGCGACCGGCGGATGAGCCCCGTCTTCGTGGGCATCCTCGCTGTCACGGCGGTGACCGGCTGGGCCACCTGGACCGGGTTCGCCGAGCAGCCGGGGCTCGCCGTGTTCCTGTTCGTGACGGCGGCCTGGATCGTCTCCCTGTGCCTGCACGAGTACGCCCACGCGCGCACCGCCCTGCACAGCGGTGACATCACGGTCGGCGCGAAGGGCTACCTCACGCTGAACCCTCTGAAGTACACCCACGCCCTGCTGAGCATCGTCCTCCCCGTCCTCTTCGTGATCATGGGCGGGATCGGTCTGCCCGGCGGTGCCGTCTTCATCGAGCGCGGGCGGATCCAGGGGCGGTGGCGGCACAGCCTGATCTCGGCGGCGGGCCCGCTGACGAACCTGCTGTTCGCGGCCGTGTGCACGGCACCCTTCTGGCTCGGCGCGCTGGACGGCGTGCCCGACGACTTCCGGGTCGCGCTCGCCTTCCTCGCCCTGCTCCAGGTCACGGCGGCGATCCTGAACTTCCTGCCGGTCCCGGGCCTGGACGGCTACGGCGTCATCGAGCCCTGGCTGCCGTACAGCGTCCGGCGCCAGGTGGAGCCGTTCGCGCCGTTCGGGCTGCTGTTCGTGTTCGCGCTGCTGTGGCTGCCCGCGGTCAACAGCGGGTTCTTCGACCTGGTCGACGCGGTGCTGCGCGCCCTCGGGGTGAGCGAGCTGGAGACGGCGCTCGGCTGGGACCTCTACCGCTTCTGGTAGGCGGCGGCCTTCTGGCGCTTCAGGTAGTACCAGCACATGTTGGACGACAGCCCCGCCAGCAGCACCCAGACGATCCCCAGGAAGCTGCCCTGCACGAAGGAGACGACCGCGGCGGCCACCGCGAGGAGGCAGACGATCAGAGCGTAGAGGGCGAGGCGGGGCATGCGGGGGGCTCCTGTCGGGGGGACACTGCGGTACGACGACCTCCAGTGTCCCCCATCCCCTCATACGTCCGTGATGCGGAGCCCCGCGTGCGCCTTGTAGCGCCGGTTGACGGAGATCAGGTTGGCGACCAGGGACTCGACCTGGTGGGCGTTGCGCAGCCGCCCGGCGAAGATGCCGCGCATGCCGGGGATGCGGCCGGCCAGCGCCTGGACGGTCTCCACGTCCGCGCGCGCCTCGCCGAGGACCATCACATCGGTGTCGATCTCGTCGATCGCGGGGTCCTGGAGCAGCACCGCCGACAGATGGTGGAAGGCGGCCGTGACCCGGGAGTCCGGCAGCAGGGCCGCGGCCTGCTCGGCGGCGCTGCCCTCCTCCGGCTTCAGCGCGTAGGCGCCCTGCTTGTCGAAGCCGAGCGGGTTGACGCAGTCGACGACCAGCTTCCCGGCGAGTTCCTCGCGCAGCGACTCCAGGGTCTTGCCGTGGCCCTCCCACGGCACGGCGACGATCACGATGTCGCTGCGGCGGGCGCACTCGGCGTTGTCGGCGCCCTCGACACCGTGCCCGAGTTCCTCGGCGGCCGTCCGCGCGCGGTCCGCCGCGCGGGAACCGATGATCACCTTCTGGCCGGCCTTGGCGAGCCGGTAGGCCAGGCCCTTGCCCTGCGGCCCGGTCCCGCCGAGCACGCCGACGACGAGCCCGGAGACATCGGGAAGGTCCCAGGGGTCCTTGGCGGGGGCCTTCTGTGCAGCACTGTCGGTAGAGGTCATGGCCCGACTGTACGTCCGCGCCGACGGCCCCTCGGCCCAGGCCAGGAGCAGGTGAGCCGCGTCACGGGCACCCGCCGGAAGATGCCGACATGTCGTACCGCGTCCCCAGGTTGGGGGAATTCGGGGTGAACTGCCGGTCCCGGGTGGCCCGGTGCGGCAGGATGCGGGGCCATGGACGCCGTACGGGTCGCGCTGCTGCGTGAAGTGCTCGCCGGGACCGAGTGGTTGGGGGCCACGCGGAGGTTCGCGGGTGTGCTGCGGGGTTCGGTGGTCTCCCACGGCGGAGGGCTGTTGCTGGTCGGGACGCCGGAGTACGAGCCGTGGCATCTCGCGGCGCACCTGGTGGACGAGGCCGCGTGGTCGGGCACCCCGGAACTGACGCCGACGCTGGTACGGCATGACGCGCGCGCCGAGGATCCGGCGCATCTGGCGGTCGGGCTGGGGCGGCTCGCGGCGGCGCGGCGCGGGGAGACGCTGCTGGTGGTGTCGCCGCAGGGGCCGGACGCGGAATTGCTGGAGCGGGTGCACGACGCTCGGCGGGCCGGGGCGACGGTCCTGGCACTGAGCTCCGGCGACAGCGACAGCAACAGCAACGGCGATCTGACGACGATGGCGCACGAGTCGCTCGCGGTGCCGGAGGCCCCGGATCTGGACCTGGACACGGTGCAGCATCTGGTGAGCGCGGCGGCCGGGGAGAACTCCGTCCCCTCCCCCCGGGCCCGCCGTCGCTTCCGCGACCGCTTGTCGGCCCTGGCGGACCAGTTGACGGCACCGCCACCGGCGCGCTGGTGACCGACGCGGCGAAAAGCAGCCGCAGCGAGAAGTAGCCGAGGCGAAAAGAAGTTGCCCCGCTCCCTCCTCCCTGCCGAGCATGGCCTCTCGTGAGTTCCTTCCTTCCCGATCTGTCCCCCTGGCGGGCCTCCGCCGACTTCCGGCGGCTGTGGCTGTCGGGGCTGGTCTCCGGCTTCGGCAGTTTTCTGACGTTCGTGGCGCTGCCGGTGCAGGTCAAGGAGCTGACCGGCTCCGCGGCGGCCGTCGGGGCGATCGGCGCGGTGGAGGTCATCCCGCTGATCGTCTTCGGCCTGTACGGCGGGGCGCTCGCCGACTCGCTCGACAAGCGCGGCCTGATCATCTGGACCGAGGCGGGCCAGGGAGTGCTGAGCGTGGCGCTGCTGGTGAACGCCCTGCTGCCGGAGCCCGCCGTATGGCCGCTGTATGTCGTCGCGGCCCTCTCTTCGGCGCTGGTGTCCGTGCAGCGCCCGGCGCTGGACTCGCTGTGGCCGCGGATCGTGGCCCATGACCACCTCCCGGCCGCCGCCTCCCTGAACGCGCTGCGCTGGACGGTCGGCGGGGTCGCGGGCCCGGCGGTGGCGGGTGTGGTCGTGGCGTACGCGGGTCTGGGCTGGGCCTACGCCGCCGACCTGCTGACCTTCGTCGTGTCCGTCGTACTGATCCTCCCGCTCGCCTCCTCCCCCGCCGCGCACGAGGCCGCGAAGCCGTCGCTGAAGGCGATCGCGGAGGGCGCCCGGTACGCGTGGAGCCGCAAGGAACTCCTCGGCACCTATGCCATCGACCTGGCCGCGATGTTCCTGGCGATGCCGCTGGCGCTGCTGCCGTTCCTGGCGGACGAGCTGCACGCGGAGTGGGCGCTGGGGTTGATGTACGCGGCGCTGCCGCTCGGGTCGCTGCTGGTGAGCGTGACCAGCGGCTGGACCGGGCGGATCCATCGGCACGGGCGGATGGTGGTGCTGGCGGCCGCGCTGTGGGGCGTGGCGATCGCGGCCGCCGGGGTCGTGGGCAATGTCTGGCTGGTGCTGCTGTTCCTGACCGTGGCGGGCGGCTGCGACATGGTCAGCGGGATCTTCCGCGGGGTGATGTGGAACCAGACCATCCCGGACGAGCTGCGGGGGCGGCTCGCCGGGATCGAGTTGCTGTCGTACTCGGTCGGGCCGACGCTCGGCCAGGTCAGGTCGGGCGGTTTCGCCGCGTGGTGGGGCGTGCGGGCGTCGGTGTGGTCCGGTGGTCTGCTGTGCGCCGGGGCGGTGGGGCTGCTGGCGCTGTGCCTGCCGAAGCTGATGACGTACGACGCCCGGACGAGCGAGCACGCGAAGAGCGTGCGTGACCAGCGCACGGCGGCCCGGGCGTCGGCTCCGGCCGAGTCCTGATCAGGTGTCGTCGGCGCCCTTGGGGGCGTCGTGCCAGTTGGGGTCGTTCTCCCACTGGACGTTGCGCTCGCGGGCGGTCTCCATCGCGTGCTCGGCCTCCCTGCGGGAGGCGTACGGGCCGAAGCGGTCCTTGCCGGGGCAGTCCGGACCCTCCTCGACCTTCTTGTGCTCCAGGCAGTAGTACCACTCGCCCGGCTTTCCGACGGTGCGCTTCTTGAACAAGGCCATGACCAGCTCCTCTCGCCACGGACATGTTCCCCCACCGCGGCTCGTTAGACTCGCTGGCATGTCTGGCCAGTCGCTGCTCGTACCAGGGGAGCTGTCTCCCACCCGTTCCGTACCCGGAAACATCCGCCGTCCCGAGTACGTCGGCAAGCCCGCGCCGACGCCGTACTCGGGCCCGGAGGTGCAGACTCCGGAGACCATCGAGGCGATGCGTGTCGCCGGCCGGATCGCCGCGCGGGCGATGGCCGAGGCGGCGAAGCTGATCGCGCCCGGGGTCACCACCGACGCACTGGACAAGGTGGCGCACGAGTACATGTGCGACCACGGCGCCTACCCGTCGACGCTCGGCTACCGGGGCTTCCCGAAGTCGCTGTGCACCAGCCTCAACGAGGTGATCTGCCACGGCATCCCGGACTCCACGGTGCTGCGCGACGGCGACATCGTCAACCTCGACGTGACGGCGTACATCGGCGGGGTGCACGGCGACAACAACGCGACGTACCTGGTCGGGGAGGTGGACGAGGAGAGCCGCCTGCTGGTGGAGCGCACCCGCGAGTCCCTGAACCGCGCCATCAAGGCGGTCAAGCCTGGCCGCCAGATCAATGTCATCGGCCGGGTCATCGAGTCGTACGCCAAGCGCTTCGGCTACGGCGTGGTCCGCGACTTCACCGGCCACGGCATCAACTCGTCCTTCCACTCCGGCCTGATCATCCCGCACTACGACAGTCCGCACGCGACCACGGTCATCCAGCCCGGGATGACCTTCACGATCGAGCCGATGCTGACGCTGGGCACGCACGAGTACGACATGTGGGACGACGGCTGGACGGTCGTGACGAAGGACCGCAAGCGGACGGCGCAGTTCGAACACACGCTGGTGGTGACGGAGACCGGCGCGGAGATCCTCACGCTGCCGTAGCGACCCGGGAACCCGCCCCTGCTGGGGGCGGGTTTTTTCTTGTACGCTTTTACCGACAGCGCGTCGGCAACCTATTGACTTAGGTAAGCCTTACTCGGAGGATGTGCGGCATGGACTCCTTCTCGACCGTCATCCGCACCGCTTCGCACGAGCAGCACGTGGAGGCGGAGACCTCGACGTTCATGAGCGACCTGCTCGGCGGACACCTCGGCATCGACGCCTACGCGCGCTACACCGAGCAGCTGTGGTTCGTCTACGACGCACTCGAGAGCGAGGCCGGACGGCTGGCGTCCGATCCGGTGGCGGGGCCGTTCATCCAGCCGGAGCTGTTCCGGCTGCGCGCGCTGGAGAAGGACCTGGCGCATCTGCGGGGGCCCGAGTGGCGGGCGGGCGCATCGGCGCTTCCGGCGACGCGGGCGTACGCGGACCGGGTCCGCGAGTGCGCCCGGGAGTGGCCGGCGGGCTACATCGCCCACCACTACACCCGCTACCTCGGCGACCTCTCCGGCGGCCAGATCATCCGCGACAAGGCGGAGAAGACCTGGGGCTTCGAGAAGAAGGGCGACGGCGTCCGCTTCTACGTCTTCGAGGAGATCACCAACCCGGCGGCCTTCAAGCGGGGTTACCGGGAACTGCTGGACGCGGTCCGGGCGGACGACCTGGAGAAGCAGCGCGTGGTGGCCGAGTGCAAGCGGGCGTTCGCCCTGAACACGGCGGTCTTCCGGGCGCTGGGCGAGGAGTTCCCGCTCTCGGCGTGAACTGGCGTGAACCCGGTCAGCGTTCCAGGACGACCCGGCCACCCAGTTCCACCCAGCCGTCCGGCTGCGGGGCCGTGAGCAGCTGGGAGCCCGCGCCCTGGGTGATGTTGAGGGCGCGGCCCAGTCGTTCCGTCAGCAGCAGCGCCGCCGCGCCGGTGGCCTCGTCCTCCTCGATCCCGTCGCCCCGGCCGGGAAAGCCCCGCGCACGCACCCGGCCCGCCGCCTCGTCCTCCCACGCCCAGGCGTAGATCCACTCCCCCGGGGCGGGCACCGCCAGCGCGTCGACCTCGTCAGCGGTCGCGTACTGCCGCAGGGTGCGCGCGGGCGCCCACTCCGGCCGGGCCTCGATCCAGGAGAACTCCCCGTCCTGCCGGGCACCGACCACCCCCGCGGGCGTCACCAGTTCCGGGACGTCCAGGAGCCAGGCAGCGCCGACGCAGGGATGCCCCGCGAACGGCAAGCGGACGCCGGGCGTGTAGATGTCGATGACCCCGCGCTCGGGATCATCGACGAACACGGTCTCGCTGAACCCGAGTTTCGCCGCGAACGCCTGCCGCTCCTCCGGCTCCGGCAGCACCGAGCCCTCGCGGACGACGCCCAGCTCATTGCCGTATCCACCGCGCGGCCCGCAGAAGACCCGGAGCACGTCGTAATCAGTCACGGGGGAATTGAAACATCACGGGCCCCCGCTTCCCGGGGGCTGGTCGCCCGGTAGGGTTCGCCTCCGGGAAGGGGAAGGTGAAAGGACCCGATGAGCAGGGATCGCAGCCCTCGTAGGCTCCGCAGGCTTGACCGGAGGGTGCTGACAGCAGCTTCCGTGACCGCTTTGTCGCTGACGGCGAGCGGGTGCGTCGTGGTGCACGGGGAACGGGAGTTGATCCCCGCCGCCACCCGGGCCGAGGCCGCGGAGGCGCTGAAGGACTTCACCGCCGCGTACAACGCCGCCGACAAGGCGTACGACAGCTCCCTGGACGCCGACCATGTCACCGGCGCGCTCGGCGACATCGACGAGGCGCGGCTGAAGGCGGGCCGGGCCAACAACCCCGACGGCAACCCCGGCCACTCCCCGCTGGAGTTCACCGACGCCGAGTTCACCATCCCCAAGAAGCCGGGCTGGCCGCGCTGGTTCCTGGCCGACGTCCGGGCCAACCGCGGCGGTGACTCCCGTTGGCTGCTGGTGTTCACCCGGGGCGCCCTCGAAGACCCGTGGGAGGCCGCCTACTTGACACTGGTGGCGCCCGACGAGATGCCGGAGTTCAAGCTGGACAAGGACGGCTGGGCCGAGGCTGTGGACCCGAACTCCACCGAACTGGCCGTCGCACCCGGCGACTTGAGCTCGTCGTACACGACCTACCTCAAGGGCGGCGGGGCCATCTTCGCCAACGGCAGTCACACCTCCGGCTGGCGGGACAAGCGCGCGAAGAACGCGGAGAAGCCGGGCCTGGTCACCCAGTACATCGACGAGCCGCTGACCGAGGGCGACTACCGGCCGCTGGCGCTGCGCACGACGGACGGCGGGGCGCTGGTGTTCTTCACCACGCACCACTACCAGAAGCAGACGGCCGCCCCGGGCACCTCGGTGCCCACCCCCAACAAGGACGTACAGGCCCTGACGAAGGGCGAGATCAAGCAGTCGCTGACGATGGAGTTCGTCTCGAACGAGGTGGCGCTGGACCCGGTGAAGGGCACGGACAACGTGTCGGTGCTGGGCCGGATCGAGGGTCTGACGGGCGCCAAGGGCGAGTAGCGCGGGTGCTCTTCGGGTCAGCGGCGCGAGGGCCAGGCGGGCTGCGCCGGGCCGGATTCCTGGTCGGCGTGGCGGGCGCCTACGTCGGTGAGGACCTCCAGCAGGGTGAGCGGATCCGGCAGGGGATGCTCGGGCCCGCGTACCCAGCGCACGTGCTGGTCGTCGCCGGTCAGGCGGGCGGGCGGCACCAGGACGTACGAACCGCGGCAGTGCCACCGTAGACCCGGATGCTCGTCCATCGTCTCGGGGTGGCAGTCCAGCTCGCAGGGCCACCACTCGTCCTCGTCCTCGGGGGTGCCGCGGGTGAGGGTGAAGAAGAGCATGCGGCCGGCGTCGCTCTCGGCGACGGGGCCGACCTCGATACCGGCGTCGAGGAGCCGGCCGAGGGCCTCACGGCCCGCTTCCAGGGGGACGTCCAGGACGTCGTGGACCATGCCGGTGGCGGTGATGAAGTTGGCCTGCGGCTGATTGCGGGCCCAGCGCTCGATCTGGGAGCGTTCGGTGGTGGACTGCGTCTGCCAGGCGAACGACACGGGGTGCTGGGCGGGGGTCGGACAGCCGACGCGGTCGCAGGAGCAGCGGTAGCCGGGCGCCGGGTATGCGGCGGGCGCGAGCGGCAGTCCCGCCGAGGCGGCGGCGAGCAGCAGAGCCTCACGACCGCCGTCGCCGGTGGTCTGCTGAGGGCGGCGGCCGCGCAGCCACCGGGAGAGTTTGCTCTGAGGGCCTCGGTCGCCGAACTCCGCGCTCATCTATCTCCTCGCCTCGCCGTCGTGCGACACAGCATGCCTTATCGTCCCACCATCGTGCGCTCCGGGGGGCCGTAGCCGACAACAGGGGTAGGTGGGGCGAGGCCCGGGATCGAGTGTCATTGCATGCTTTGACAGGATTTACGCCTCTACGGTGTCGCCATGGTCACCTGGACCGCACTGACCGCGACCGTGGCGTGCACGGCCTCCCTGATCTCCCCGGCCCCACTGGAGTGGGGACCGGCCCCGCTGACCGTCGACGCCCTCCCCCGCATCACGTACGTCGCCCATCGCGGCGGCGCCCGTGAGGTCCCCGAGAACAGCATGTCGGGGCTGATGGCGGCGTACCGGCGCGGGACGGCCCACGTCCTGGACTTCGACACGCGCCTGCTGCGCGACGGGACTCCGGTGGTCCTGCACGACCCGACCCTGCGGCGCACGACGGGCCGGTCCGGAGCGGTGCGGTCCCTGGACGCCGGCGACTGGCGGGCGGTACGGCTGCGTCCGGCGCCGTCCCTGCCGGGCCGCTGGCGTCCGGAGCGGCCGCCGACGGTGGCGGAGGTGCTGGACCGGTTCGGCGGCCGGATCGTGCTGATGCTGGAGGCGAAGGACCCGGCGGCCCTGGACCGGCTGGCCCGGCTGATCCGCGCCCGGGACCTGACCCGCTCGGTGCTGGTGAACACGAACGACCCGACGGTGGCGTGGCGGGCGGACCGGCTGGGCCTGGTGACGCAGCTGTGGCGCTCGGCCCGTCAGCTGCGCACGGACCGCCCTGCTCGCTGGCGGTCGTACGTGGATGTGCTGGACGTGGACCACCGGGCGCGGGACGGGGATCTGCGGCGGGCGGTACGGTCCGGGATCCCCCGGGTGTGGGCACACACGGTGATGACGCCGGCCCAGCGGGACCGGGTGCTGGCGCTGGGCTGCGACGGGGTGATCACGGATGCGCCGGGGCGGCTGGCGCGGGCGGCTCTCCGGCGATCTCAGCAGGGGGTTCAGCGGGGGGCGATGCCGTGGAGGGCGTAGTCGACGAGGGTGTCGGTGTACTCGTGGGAGATGGGCCCGGTGTACTGCAGCCACCGCTGCGCGAGAGGTGAGACGAACAGCTCCAGGGCGATGCGCGGATCGACGTCCGGACGGACGTCCCCGGCGTCCTGGGCGGAACGCAGGCGCTCGACGTAGAGCTGGAGCGAGGGTTCGAGGAGCTTGGCGACGAACGCGCGCCCGAGCTGTTCATTGACGACGCCCTCGGCGGCGAGCGCACGGGAGGGCACCTCGAAGCGGGGGTCCTTGAGCTCGTCGACGGTGGCGCGGAGCACGGCCTTGAGATCGGCGGCGAGGTCACCGGTGTCGGGGATGGTGTACGGCTCCTGCCCGGCCTCCCGGTTCACCTGCTCGCCCAGGTCGAGGAACGCCTCCATGAGCACCTCGGCCTTGGAGGACCACCAGCGGTAGATGGTCTGCTTGCCGACCCCGGCGCGGGCGGCGATCCCCTCGATCGTGGTCTTGGGGTACCCGACCTCCCCGACGAGGGCGAGGGCGGCGTCGTAGATGGCCCGGCGGGACTTCTCACTGCGGCGGGTGGAGTCGGGGGCGAGGTTCTTGGCCATGCTCCGAACCTACCAGGTAGACAAGACGCCGCGTCTCGCCGGAGTCGGAGCTGCTAGGCGTCGTCGGCCGGGGGCCAGGGGTCGCCCCAGGCCGCGTCCCGGGCCGCCTTGTAGAGGTCGCCGTGGCGTTTGGTGACCGTGGTGCGGGTGAGGGCCGGGTCCGTCTCGCACAGGTCGAGGAGGACCTGGCGCTTGCGGATCTGGGGCTTGCGGACGACGCGGGAGGGGGCGGGGGTGGCCGGGAAGCGGGTGGCGGCGACGTAGGCGAACTTCTCGTCCTCGTAGGCGAGGGAGCCGCCCTTGATCTGGCGGTGCAGGGAGGAGCGGCTGACCCTCGTCGAGAAGTGGCACCAGTCGGTGCCGGGGACGATGGGGCAGGCGGCGCTGTGGGGGCAGGGGGCGGCGATCCGGAAACCGGCCGCGATGAGCCGCTGCCGGGCCTCGATGAGCCGGGTGTAGCCGTCGGGGGTGCCGGGTTCGACGATGACGACGGCCTGGGCGGCGGAGGCGGCGGTGTCGACGAGGGTGGCGCGATCGGCTTCCGCGAGCTCGTTGAGGACGTAGGAGATGGTGACGAGATCGGTGCTCTCGATGGAGAGCGCTGATCCGATACGAGAGCGCTGCCAGCGGACGTCGCGCAGGGCCGGGTTGGCGGCGGCGATCTCCCGGCCGAGGGCGAGGGCGGGCTCGGCCCAGTCCAGCACGGTGACGCTCCGCTCGGCGGGCCAGGTCGCGCTGACGGCCCAGGTCGCGGCACCGGTGCCGCCCCCGACATCGATGTGGCTCGCCGGAACCCACTCGGGGGCGGCCTCGGCGAGCGCCTCCAGAGCGGCGTGCACCGCCTCGAAGGTCGCGGGCATGCGGTAGGCGGCATACGCGACGACGTCGGCGCGGTCCCGGAGGATCGGGGCGTGGGTAGGGGTGGCCCCGCGATAACTGGCGATCAGCCGCTCAACGGCAGCGGCGGCCTGCCGGGGCGGGAGCCCGTCGAGCAGACCGGCGAGAGCGGCACGCAGGGTATCGGCCGGGGCAGCGGGGTGATTCACCCACCGATTCTAATATCGCCCGCGCGGACAGAATGCCGTCCGGATTCCAGCCCCTCCGGCGTTTGAGGAGCGGGGGTCCAGGGGGCAGAGCCCCCTGCGGCGGGGTCGAAGGGGCGCAGCCCCTGAAGCGGGGTCGAAGGGGCGCAGCCCCTGGAGGATGGGACGGGTAGGGGCGGCGGGGGCGAGGAAAGTCCCCGGCACCGCTGCCGTACCCCCGTACCCCCGCCCCCCCGCGCCCCCCGCGTCAGCGTTCCCGTACCGCCCGAGCCACCCGCGTCCCCGCCGCCGCCCGGGGGCGGCTGTCCGCGGGCCGGCGCCGGGGGTGCACCGTGTTGGCCAGCAGGACCAGGAACGTGTCCGTGGCCCGGTCCAGCACCAGCATCGTCCCCGTGAAGCCGGTGTGCCCCGCCGCCCCCCGCCCCGCCAGCTCCCCCATGAACCCAGTCTGATCCAGCGCGAACCCCAACCCGGGCGGCGTCAGCAGCAGTTCCACGAAGTCCGGGCCGAGGATGCGCGCGGGACCGTACGAGCCGCCCGCGAGCAGCGCCCGGCAGAACACCGCCAGATCGCGCGCCGTCGAGAACAGCCCCGCATGTCCCGCCACCCCGCCCAGCGCCCACGCGTTCTCGTCGTGCACCACCCCCCGCAGCATCCCGCGGTCCGCCTTCGCCCAGGGCCGCCGCTGGTACTCCGTCGCCGCCGCACCGGGGCAGGGGCCAAAACGCGTAGCCGTCATCCCGAGCGGCCGGGTGATGCCGTCGTGGATCAGCACGTCCAGGCCACGCCCGGTGATCCGCTCCAGCACGTGCTGCAGCACCAGCGGGTTGAGATCCGAGTAGCAGTACGTCCCCGGCACCCCCACCGGCACCTCCGCCTGCAGCCGCGCCAGCCTCTCCGCGTCGTCCGCGCAGGAGTACAGCGGAAGTTCGGGCCGCAGCCCGGAGGTGTGCGTCAGCAGCTGCCGTACCGTCACCCCGAACCGCGCCGCTCCGCGGAAGTCGGGCAGATACGCGCCCACCTCCGCGTCGATGCCGAGCGTGCCCCGCTCGATCTGCTGCACCGCCGCGACCGCGGTGAACACCTTGGTGAGCGAGGCCAGATCGAAGGGGGTCGTCACGGTCATCGGTACCCGGGCGGCGGACGGCAGCTCCACGCCCGTGTCCGTCTCGGGTTCGTAGGAGGCATAGCGGACCGCCCAGCCCGCCGCTTCCTCCACGGCGACGCAGGGGCCCCGTCCGGCGATCACCACCGCGCCCGCCGCCCAGGGCCGCTCACCCGTGGTGAGGGCCCGGACATCGTCGACGAGACGGCCGAGCTCCGCCGGGTCGAGCCCCGCCCGCTCCGGTGTGCCGCCGCGCAGTCTCGGTGCGCTCAGCTCCCCGCTCCCTCCACGCTCACACGCCCCTGACCGCTGGTCCGCCGGTGCCAGGGACGGCACATTCCCACGAAGCAGGCCGACGCCACCAGTGCGGCGGCCAGTTGGACGACGGCCATCGGGACCGCGGTGTCCTCCCCGGCGACCCCCACCAAGGGGGAGACCACCGCGCCGATCAGAAACGACGACGTACCCAGCAGCGCCGACGCCGAACCCGCCGACTGCTTCGTCCGCAGCAGCGCGAGGGTCTGGGTGTTGGGCAGGGTCACACCCATGGCCGACATCAGGACGAAAAGCGCCGCGGCAACCGGCACCAGGCCCACCTCGCCGAACACCCCCGTCGACATCAGCAGCAGCGCGCTCGCCGCCAGCACCACCACGCCCAGACCGGCCGTCAGCACCGCGTCCAGGCTGACCCGTCCCACCAGCACCTTGCCGTTGATCTGGCCGACGATGACCAGCCCGATCGAGTTCAGCCCGAACAGCAGGCTGAAGGTCTGCGGCGAGGCACCGTAGATCTCCTGGATCACGAACGGCGACGCGGCGATGTACGCGAACAGCGCCGCGAAGGAGAACCCGCCCGTCAGCATGTAGCCCGCGAAGGCCCGGTCCGCCAGCAGCCCCCGCATCGAGCGCAGGGCCTCGCCCACGCCTCCCTCGTGGCGGTCGGCGGGCGCCAGCGTCTCCGGCAGCCGCGCCCACACCAGCCCCGCGAGCAGCGCCCCGACCACCGTCAGGACGACGAACACGCCCCGCCAGTCCGTCACCCGCAGGATCTGCCCGCCGATCAGCGGCGCGATGATCGGCGCGACCCCGGAGATCAGCATGAGCGTGGAGAAGAAGCGGGCCATCGCGATGCCGTCGTAGAGGTCACGGACGACCGCACGCGCGATCACGATCCCGGCCGCACCCGCGAGACCCTGCGCCAGCCGGAAGGCGACCAGGGCCTCGACGGTGGGCGCGAACGCGCACAGGGCGGTGGCGACGACGTAGACGGCGAGGCCGATGAGCAGCGGGCGCCGGCGGCCCCATCGATCGCTCATCGGGCCGACCACGAGCTGGCCGAGCGCCATGCCGGCCAGACAGGCGGTGAGGGTGAGCTGGACGGTGGCGGCAGGGGCGTTCAGGGCGCCGGTGACCTGCGGGAGGGCCGGGAGGTACATGTCCATGGCCAGCGGGGGCGTGGCGGTCAGGCCGCCGAGGACGAAGGTGACGAGCAGTCCGGTGCGCCGCATGACGCGGGCGGCCGGTTCCGTCTTCGGTACGGCCGCCTGCGTCTCGTTCGGTATGGATGCCCTGGACGCCCCGCTGTCGGGCATGTGCCCTCCCTCTCCTCGCGATACGGCACCTATGCTCTCAGCTCGAACGCAGTGCCGAGGGTCACTACAGCAAGGGCGGGGTTCGGGGATGACGGAGCAGAGGGTGTGCTGGGGGATCCTGGCGACCGGCGGGATCGCGGCCGCGTTCACGGCGGATCTGGTCGACCTGCCGGACGCGGAGGTCGTGGCGGTGGCCTCTCGGTCGCAGGCGTCGGCGGACGCGTTCGCGGAGCGCTTCGGGATCGCGCGGGCGTACGGCGACTGGGCCGCGCTCGCGGCGGACGAGGACGTCGACGTCGTCTACGTCGCCACCCCGCACTCGGCGCACCGGGCCGCCGCCGGGCTGTGTCTGGAGGCCGGCCGGAACGTGCTGTGCGAGAAGGCGTTCACGCTGAACTCGCGCGAGGCCGAGGAGCTGGTCGCCCTCGCCCGGGCGCGCGGGAGCTTCCTGATGGAGGCGATGTGGATGTACTGCAATCCGCTGGTCAGGAAGGTGAAGGCGCTCGTCGACGACGGGGCGGTCGGTGAAGTGCGCAGTGTGCAGGCCGACTTCGGGCTCGCCGGGCCCTTCCCGCCCTCGCACCGCCTGCGCGACCCGCTCCAGGGCGGGGGCGCGCTGCTCGATCTCGGGGTCTACCCGGTGTCGTTCGCGCAATTGCTGCTCGGGGAGCCCTCGGACATCGCCGCAAGAGCGGTGCTCTCCGACGAGGGCGTTGATCTCCAGACCGGAGCACTGCTCTCCTGGGAGAGCGGCGCTCTCGCTTCGGTGCACTGCTCCATCGTCGGCGGTACGGCGACCTCGGCGTCGGTCACCGGCTCGCTCGGCCGGATCGACATTCCCTCCGGCTTCTTCTTCCCGGACCACTTCGTGCTGCACCGGGACGGCCGCGACCCCGAGAAGTTCGCCGCCGACCCGGCCGACGGCCCCCGCAACAGCCTGCGCCACGAGGCCACCGAGGTGATGCGCGCCCTGCGGGCCGGGGAGACCGAGTCCCCGCTCGTCCCGCTGGACGGCACCCTCGCCGTGATGCGGACGCTCGACGCGATCCGGGACCGCGTCGGCGTCCGCTACCCGAGCGAGGCCGGCGCGACCGGCGCGAACGGGGAGACCGAGGGCGAGCCCGGCGCGCCCGTGCTCACGCCGGCCTGAGCCCCGGCTCCCCCGCCTCCGTGACGAAGGACGCGGCCGTCGTGACCGGCGCCCCGGGCGTGGTCACGTACGGCACCGTCTTGAAGTCCGCCCGCGCCCGCCGCTCGTCCAGCGCGACGGTCACATAGCCGCGCCGGCCGTTGTAGAACCGCAGGTGCGGGTTGGCGGCCATGTAAGTGTTCCAGTTCGCGGGGCGGTCGGCGCCGTCCCGGCCGCTGGCGATCGAGGTCGCCACGATCTCGGTGCCCCGCACCCGCGAGGCCGGGTCGTCGAAGTCGTCCTTGATGTCGAAGGCGTACCCGACGTGCACATCGCCGGTGAGCACCATCAGGTTCTCCACCCCGGCGGCCTCGGCGCCGTCCAGGACCCGGCGGCGGGAGGCGCGGTAGCCGTCCCAGGCGTCCATCGAGACCCGGGACGGCTCGGTCAGGTCGAACTTGCGCTGCGAGAAGACGACCTGCTGCGGGACGACGTTCCACACCGCCCGCGACCGCTGCCAGCCGTCCAGCAGCCACCGCTCCTGCGTCGCACCGGTCATCGTGCGCGCCGGGTCGTCGACCTCGGGCCCGGGCACCTTGGCGCCGTCCCCCTGGGCCTGGTTGCTGCGGTACTGCCTGGTGTCGAGCACGTCGAACTGGGCGAGCCGGCCCCAGTGCAGCCGCCGGTACAGCTGCATGTCGGGGCCCTCGGGCAGCTGCGGGCGGCGCAGCGGCTGGTGCTCCCAGTAGGCGCGGTAGGCGGAGGCCCGGCGCAGCAGGAACTCCTCCGGCGGGACGCTGTTCTCGGGGGTGTCGTCGGCGTAGTTGTTCTCGGTCTCGTGGTCGTCCCACGTGACGACGAAGGGGTGCGCGGCGTGCGCGGCGCGCAGGTCGGGGTCGGACTTGTAGAGGGCGTAGCGCAGGCGGTAGTCCTCCAGCGTGACGGTCTCGCGGTTGAAGAGGGCGGGCAGCGTGCGGTCGGTGTAGTTGCGGGCGCCGCCGACGGAGTTGACCGCGTACTCGTAGAGGTAGTCGCCGAGGTGGAAGACGACGTCGACGTCGTCGGCGGCGAGATGGCCGTAGGGGGTGAAGTAGCCGTCGTGGTACGCCTGGCAGGAGACCGCGGCGAGCTTGAGCCCGGAGCCGTGGGCGGCGGGGGCGGGGGCGGTGCGGGTGCGGCCGGTCTCGGAGATCCACTTGCCGACGCGGAAGCGGTAGAAGAGGACCTGGTCCGTGCCCAGGTGGTTCACCTCGACATGGACCGTGTGGTGGAACTCGGGGTGGGCGGTGGCGATGCCGCGTCTGACGGGGCGGCGGAAGTTCTCGTCGCGGGCCAGCTCCCAGTGCACGGTGACGCGCTCGGCGGGCAGGCCGCCGTCGGGCTGGTAGGGGGCGGGTGCGAGCCGGGTCCACAGCAGGACGGAACCGGGCAGCGGGTCGCCGGAGGCGACGCCGAGCGTGAAGGGGTCGTCGGTGATCCGGGCGGCGTCGAGCTCGGCGGCGCCGGCGACACCGGCCGTCGGCAGGTTCACCGCGAAGGCGAGCGCGGCGGCCGCGCCGGTGACCGTGAGGAAGCGGCGCCGGCCCAAATGGCGAGCGGCGGCGCGGAGTTCGGGGTCGTGCTGTGGCGAGTCTGCTTCGAGTGTCATCCGGTCCTCCCCTGGCGAATGAATGCACCCCGCATTGGAGTGGCCGGGGACGACTCGCGATTGGCGCGTACACAACACCCGGATGGCGGACAGATGAGTTCCGGATGGCGGACCCTCGCCTAGGCTGCGGGCCCATGAATGCGAAGCAAACGGGCAAGCCGAGGACCGCCGTGGTGACCGGGGCGGGTTCCGGCATCGGACGCGCGGTCGCCGTGGAGCTGCTGCGCGCGGGCTGGTCGGTGGCGCTGGCCGGCCGCCGCACCGCCACACTGGAGGAGACGGCGGCCCTGGCCCCCGAGGGCGCCGCCCTCGCCGTACGCACGGACGTGTCGCGGCCGGAGGACGTGGCCGCGCTGTTCGCCGCGGCGGTGGACCGGTTCGGGCGGGTCGACCTGCTGTTCAACAACGCGGGGACGTTCGGGCCCGGCGGGGTGCCGGTGGAGGAGCTGCCCTACGACGCCTGGCGGCACGTGGTGGACACCAACCTCAACGGGGCGTTCCTGTGCGCGCAGGCGGCGTACCGGCAGATGAAGGAGCAGGACCCGCAGGGCGGCCGGATCATCAACAACGGCTCGATCTCCGCCCATACGCCCCGTCCGCACTCCGTCGCCTACACGGCGACCAAGCACGCGCTGACGGGCCTGACCAAGTCGCTGTCGCTGGACGGGCGGCCGTACAACATCGCGGTGGGCCAGATCGACATCGGCAACGCGGCCACGGACATGACGGCCCGCATGCAGACCGGCGCGCTCCAGGCCAACGGCGAGGTCGCGCCCGAGCCGGTGATGGACGTGGCCGATGTGGCGCGCACGGTCCGGCACATGGCGGAGCTGCCGCTTGAGGCGAACGTGCAGTTCGCGACGGTCCTGGCGACGGCCATGCCGTACGTGGGCCGCGGCTAGGCCGCAGCCTTCACAACGTACACATACGGAATGTGACCGTCCGCCCCATCGCGGCCGGTCGGCGCCCTATGCTCAAATCGCCTCCACAAGAACTTCACAGCTGGAGTGCGGAGCTTCCGCCGGACCACACCGAGGGGGGAAACGGCAGCCGTCCCACGGCGCGGGTTGGGGGTGGGCCTCGCGCGGGACCGCGGGGTGCACTCCGCGCCGTGGACGGCTGCCGGATACGTACGGGGCGCGGATCACCGTCCCAGGATGCCGTCGACTTCCGCCAACTGGTCCCCGCTGAGCGGCCCTTGGGCGAGAGCCCTCGCGTTCTCCTCGGCCTGCGCGACCGTACGGAACCCGGGGATCGGCACCGTGTGCGGGCTGCGCGCCCAGATCCAGGCGAGGGCGCCCTGCGCGAGCGTACGGCCGCCGCTGGTGAGGATCTCCCGGAGCGCCTCGACCCGCTTGAGCCACCCGGGGTCGGCGCCCTCCGCCGAGAACCCGGGCAGCCAGGCGGGCGGCGCGCTGCGGATGTCCCCGGCGTCCAGCGCCTGCCCGGCGGCGCGCCGGCCCGTCAGCAACCCCATGGCGAGCGGGCTGCGGTTGATGCTCGCCAGGTTCGACTCCGCGCACAGCGCCAGCATCTCGGGGGCGTCCTGGAGCACATTGAGCCGGTGCTGTACGGCCGTACAGTGCGCGCCCTTCGCGAACACGGCGGCGCGGGCCGGATCGTCGGTGCTCCAGGCGTAGGCCCGGACGATCCCCTCGCGCACGAACTCCTCGCACGCGTCCCGGAGTTCGGCGGCCCGTTCGGGATCGGCCTCCGACAGGTGCAGCTGGTACAGGTCGATGTAGTCGGTGTCCAGACGCCGCAGTGACGCGGTCAGGGCCCGGCGCGCGTACGCCGGGGAGTCGTCGCCGCCGGTGAGGGTGCGGGTCTCCTCGTCGAAGACGTTGCCCCACTTGGTGGCGACGACGGCATCGGCCCGCCGCTTGCCCAGCGCACGGCCCAGGACGCGCTCGCTGTGCCCGGCGCCGTAGGTGTCGGCGGTGTCGAAGAAGGTCACACCGAGGTCGAGGGCGCGCCGGACGGCCCGTACGGACTCCTCGTCGTCGACCCGGCCCCAGCCGAGCGGCTGCCCGTCCGGGTCGGTCCATTCACCGCCGATGGCCCAGCAGCCGAAGCCGAGCGCGCTGACGTCGATGCCACTGCGGCCCAGGGTCCTGAAGTTCGTCTCCATGACGGCAGACGCTAGGAGTTGGAGCGCACTTCAGCGCAAGGGGCCGTACGAAGTCTTACGCCTGCCGTCTTACGCCTGCCCGGTCTCGAAGCGGCGGATCCGTCCGCTGTCGTCGATCTCGAAGCGCCACCGGGTGCGCATCTCGCCCCAGGTGTCATTGCTGTAGCGGGCGATGAGGGCCTGGCCGCCATCGGACTCGCGGTCGACCTGAAGGTGCCCGCGGGACTGGAAGATCTCCCGGTCGACCCAGTCGTCGAGGTCCCGGTCGGAGCCGTCGTCCGCCATGGTCGCGTCCGGGGCGAGCAGCGCCATGAAGGCGTCCCGGTCGTGCTGGTTGACGGCGGTCACGAAGTCCCGGACGACCGGGTCGCTGAGATTCTTCGGTTGGATCGTCATGACGGCAGACTCACACCGCTCCCGGCACCCCGCCACCCGAACGGCGGCCCGGACAGGCCCGCCGGGCGCGACCGGTGCGACGGTGGAGGCGCGGGTGGGGACTGTTGCCGCCGACTGCCACGGGAGACATCGTGAGCGCTTACGACCGACATGATCTGGGCCTGCTGCTGCTCCGGCTGGGTGCCGGCGGGGTGCTCGCCGCGCACGGCGCGCAGAAGCTGTTCGGCTGGTTCGGCGGGGGTGGCATCGAGGGCACCGGCAAGTTCATGGAGTCTGTGGGGTACCGGCCCGGCCGGGTCAACGCCACGATGGCCGGGCTCGCCGAGGCGGGCGGCGGCACGCTGCTGGCGCTCGGCCTGGCCACCCCGGCGGCGGGCGCCGCGGCCGGCGGGGCGATGGCAGGCGCCGCCGCGGTGCACACCCCGAACGGCTTCTTCAACGCGAGCGGCGGCTACGAGTACGCGGCGACCCTGGGCCTGGCCGCCCTGGGCCTGGCGGTCACCGGCCCCGGCCGGCTCTCCCTGGACCACGCGCTCGGCCATGTCGTCGACCGGGGCTGGATGGTCCCGGCGGCGTTCGCGGCGACGGCCGCCGGCACCGCGGTGGTCGTGGGCATGCGCAACAAGCGGCTGCGGGAGGAGCGGGAGGGAGAGCAGGTGGCCTTGTTCGAGCAGGAGTTCTCGCGGTAGGCCCCTGGCGTGCCATGAAACCCTGCTCGCATGACTGAACAGGCCACCCCTCCCGAACGGGCCACCACCCCTCCCGACCTCTGGTCCGGCATCGACGAGCTGTGGTCCTGGCTGGAGGCCAACCGTCCGCTCGACGGCCGCGAAGCCATGCTCCTGCGCATGCTGAAGCTGTCCGAGGAGGTCGGCGAGGTCGCCGAGGCGGTGATCGGGGCGACCGGCCAGAACCCACGCAAGGGCGTCACGCACACCTGGGACGACGTCCAGGCGGAACTCTGCGACGTCGTGATCACGGCCCTGATCGCCCTGCGGACACTGACCCCGGACACCCGGGAGGTCTTCGCCGGGCATTTGGCGCGGGTGCGGGAGCGGTCGCTGGGGACGGCCCCGGAGTCGGCCTAGGCGGCGTGGACCGGGGCCGGGCCCAGGATGTCCCGCACCCGGTGCAGTCCGCCGCGGTCGACGGCGTACCAGACCCAGGTCCCCCGCCGTTCCCGGGTCAGCAGTCCCGCCTCGGTCATCACCTTCAGGTGGTGGCTGACCGTCGGCTGGCGCAGTCCCAGACAGTCGGTGAGGTCGGCGACGCAGGCCTCACCGGCGGGGGCGCGTTCAATCGATGATGACAACGGGCGGGACCAGCAGCGACAGCGTGAGCGAGGCCGTCAACACGGTTCTGGATGTTGATCTCGATCATGCGGTTGTACCAGCGGTTCTGGTCGGCGTACTCCTCCAGGTAGATGGCCGCATGATGCCGGTGGGCAGACAGAACAGGGCGGTGAAGGCGATCACCCAGATCGTGCCGAAGATCGCGGACTGGGCACCGGCGCGCTCCGGCCGGCGGATGGGGGGAAGTTCTCCCACAGCCGGGAGTCCAGCCTCGGCCAGGCCTCGACCAGCACATAGGAGATGAGCACGCCGAGGAAGATGATGCCCACGGCCAGACAGCACAGCAGGATCAGCCGGAAGGCGCTCTCGCGCGGCCGGAAGCACCGTCCGGCGAGCTTGCGGGGCGCGGGGTGGGGCGGCGGTTCGGTGACCCGGATTCCGGTCCCGGCGGTCATTCGTACACCTCCCGGTATTTGCGCACGAGCCGGATGCTGATCACGTTCATCACGAAGGTGATGACGAACAGCAGCGCACCGACGGCGAAGATGGTCCTGTACTCGAAGGACTGCACCGTCGGGTCCGTCGCCGCCCGGCCGGCCACCACTCCTGCAGCCGGGGCGTGACGAAGCTGAGCACGAAGAAGCCGTAGACGACGGTGGGCACACCGGCCAGCACTTCGAGGGCGGGTTTGAGCGTGGCCCGCACCCGGCGGTCGGCGTACTCACTCAGATGGACGGCGGCCCCTAGCCCCACCGGCACGGCGACGGCGAGCGCGATCACATGATCAGCATGGTGGCGCCGAGCAGCGGCAGCACCCCGTACTCGGGGGTGCTGAACAGCGCGGTCCACTCGGTGCCGCCGAGGAACTCGGTGAGACTGACGCGCTCGAAGAAGTCGACGGTGGGCGGGATGAGCGGGACGACGATGCCGACGGTGGTGGCGACGGAGACCAGCGCAGCCGTCAACAGCAGTCCCTGGATGACCCGTTCACCGTAGCGCGGCTTGGCCCCCGCAGGGACGGGGTCCCTGCGGGGGCCTTCAGCGACAGCGAGGTCACCCCGCCGCTGCCTTCAGCTTGTCGATGGCCGCCTTGAGCTCGGTCTCCTGCTCGGAGTTGAGCGGGATGAACTGCGCGTCCTCGGCGATGGCCTTGTAGTCCTCGACGTAGCACTCGACGAAGCCGAGGACTTCCTTGCGGTCGAGGGCCTTTGCGGAGGGGTATATGCCTGGGACGGTGCGACACCGGAACGGGGTTCCGTCCCAGGCGCGGGGCGGCGGGCGGCGCGGCCTCGTCGGGGCTGCACCGTGATCACCGGGCCTCCTACCGACGGCCGGGAGGCTCTTGGCCAGGTCGGTGCGCGCTCTTCTCGTGACCCGAACGTGATCTACCTGAGATGGTTCAGAAGTGATCACTTGTCCGTTTGAGGGCGATGTGAATCTGCTCTAATGAAGATCACAGCCCGGGGGGGAACCTGCAACGCACGGAGTATGGATTCGATGCCCGATCGATCCTTGCTGCAAATTCCGCATGCTCGAATGTTCAGCGACATGCGGGAACGTCTGGACAGCCTGCGTTCCACTCCTCTCAAGGTGTTTCTCTTTCTTAGGAGTAGGAATGAAGATGTTCAACAAGCGCGTCAGCGCCGTGTTCGTCACCACCGCTGCCACTGCCGCCGCCCTGCTTGTCACCGCGCCGACCGCGAATGCGGCCACGTACAACGTGGACAACAACTGCGGCTACAAGGTCTGCGGCATTGAGAACGCGGGCGGCCAGCTCAACGTGCACTACAACTCGATCGCGAACGACGGCTACTACTCGGGTAGGGCCCACTTCTATGGGAACGTCTACAACTACGCGGGCGAGACCGTGTCGGCCAACGGGGCCACCTCGCAGACGTACAACTTCGTGTTCGGTAAGAACAATGTGGGCAACACCGCGCCCGGCACGGGTCAGGCCGTGAAGAACAACGCGGCCTCCGTCGAGAACTGCGGCCCGTACGACGCGTACCGGATCTACTACAACTCCGGTTACCAGGGCAGCTCGCAGTACTTCGCGCACACCAACGGCAGCCAGTACTGCGCCGGCGGCAAGATTGTCGACCTGAACTCCACGCTGAAGAACAACAATGCCTCGCAGCACTTCGCGTAACCGACGCTACGCGCTGCTCGCCGTGTCCGTGCTGGTCAGCACGGTCACGGCGGGCTGCGCCGCCGAGCAGGAGCGTGATCCGGCGGCTGCCGCTGCGCAGAATCTGAAGAACGTCGACCGGTCCAAGTGGCCTCCGGCCACCCCGGAGAGCGGGCTGGCCAAGGGGCTGACCCTGCCGCTCGAGCAGTACATGCAGACGTATGAGCAGAACGTGGTCATCGATCAGGCGACACGCAATCTGCAGTCCGAATGCATGGCGGGTTTCGGCTTCGATTTCCGCCCGCCGCCCGCCGGTACCACGCCGCCGCCGAATTCCAACGATGCGAACATGGAACGGCGCTACGGCATCACCGACCGCAAGGTGGCGGAAAAGCACGGGTACGGGCTCGACGAAAAGGGTCCGGAAACCGGGGCGCAAGCGCCTGCCCTGACCGAGTCGGCGGAGATGGTGCTGAGCGGCGGGCTCCGCAAGGGTGACAGTGTCACCCCGGCCCCGGACTCCTACGAGGGGAAGAAGATCCCCAAGGGCGGTTGCACGGGATGGGCCCAGAACAAGGTCGGATCCGCCGGACTTGATTTCTCGCTCGTGAGCCGCCTGAACTACGAGAGCCTGATGCGGTCCCAGGACGCTCCGGAAGTGCGGGACGCCACGGGGAAATGGTCGTCCTGTATGAAGGGGAAGGGCTACGAAGTCGCCCATCCTTTCGAGGCCATCGACCTGAACAAGGGGCAGCCGCTCGACAGCGAGCGGGCGATCAGTGGCGCACTGGCGGATATCGACTGCAAGAAGTCCGTCAACCTGGTGAACATCTGGTTCGAGGCCGACTCCGAAATCCAGCGCAAGCAGATCGAGGAGCACCAACTCGCCCTTGACGAGGCGAGGAAGCAGAACGAAGCCGCGGTGAAGGCCGCGGAGCAGGTGCTGCGCGGCTGACCGCGCCACCGTCCGGTCCGTACGAGCGCACCGGGCAAGGCCAGGAGAAGGTCCGGGGAAAGGGAACCGCCATGTCCGATGGCGAGGTGCACAATGGTGCCGCGGGGCTGGCCCGAAAGCGCCGGTGGGCCGTGGGGATCGCCACGGGAGCGGTACTGCTCTCCGGCGCCGGTATGGCGGCCACCCAGGTGATCAAGTCGCCCGCGCAGGCCGCGGCCGACTCCGAAGCGCCCCCGCCGACGGTGCTGACGGCCCCGGTCGAGCACCGGGTCTTGGAGGACTCGGTCACCGTCCGCGGCACGGTCACCGCGGCCCAGACCGTCGAGGTCAGCCCTTCGGCGGGCGGCCCCGACGGAGGCACGCCCGTTATCACCAAGCTGTCGGTCAAGGACGGTCAGCGGATCGAGTCCGGCCAGTGGCTCCTCGAGGTCTCCGGCCGTCCGATGTTCGCCCTGCGGGGCGAACTGCCTGTCTTCCGGGACCTGAAGCCTGGGGCGGAGGGGGATGACATCGCCCAGCTCCAGGACGCGCTGACCGAGCTCGGGCACAGCACGGCCGGTGACCGGGCCGGGTATTTCGGGCCGCGGACGAAGGCCGCGCTCACCGGGTTCTACGACCACATCGGTTACACACCGCAGACCGCCCAGGAAGACGGCGACAACGCGGTGCACAACGCCGAGGCCGCGGTGACCCTGGCCGAACGGGCGCTGGAGGACGCCCGCCTGGGCGCGGCGTCCGGCACCGGCTCCCCCACCCACGCCGATGACGCGGGCACCGACGCGGACGGCAAGGGCGTGGGCGACCCTCTCGGCACCGACGGCAAGGGCGCGGGCGGAAGCACCGCGCGCCAGGTCGAGCGAGCAGAGGAGGACCTGGCCAAGGCGCGCGACGAGCTGGCCCGGGTGCGGGCGACGACCGGACCCATGCTGCCCGCCTCCGAAGTCGTCTTCCTGTCCCGCTTCCCCGCCCGGGTCGACGCGGTGCACGCGCGGGTCGGCGAGGAGGTATCCGGCCCGGTCCTCACCGTGTCGGCCGGCGCCCTGGTCGTCCAAGGCTACCTGCAGCAGCACGAGAAGGGCCTGGTCAGGTCTGGTCAGCGGGTGGAGATCCTGTCCGAGGTGACCGGCCGCACCGCGACCGCGAGGGTCGTGTCGGTCGCGGACACCGTCGGCCAGGAGCAGACCGCCGCGAGCGGGGGAGAGGACAAGGAGCAGGCCACCGGCGCCCAGGGCTACCTGATGCTCGTACGCCCGGACAAGCCGCTGCCGCCGGACCTCACCGGACAGGACGTTCGCCTGACCGTGCGCGCCGCGGCCACCAAGGGCGCGAGCCTGGTCGTGCCGCTGTCGGCGGTGTCGGCGGGCGCGGACGGCACGACGACGGTGACCGTCGTGGAGAAGGGCGACGGCCGACGCAAGGTGGCGGTGGTCACCGGGAGCACGGGGGACGGCAGCGTGGAAGTGCGCCCGCGGACCCCGGGCGTGCTCACCGAGGGGGACAAGGTCCTCATCGGCGTGCGCCCGAACCCCGCGGACGCGGCGGGAGCGGGTTCGTGACCGCCGTGGCCGAACCTCCGGTCATCGAACTGCGCCAGGTGGGCCTGACCTACCCGGGGCCACCGCCGGTACAGGCACTCGCTCCCTGTGACCTGCGCGTCGAGCGCGGCGAGTTCGTGACCGTGGTCGGTCCCTCCGGGGCCGGCAAGTCGACGTTCCTGAACATCGTGGGGCTGCTCGACTCACCGACGACGGGCGGGTACCTGCTCGACGGTGTCGACACCGGCTCGCTGGCGGACGCGGACCGCACGGCCCTGCGCGGAGAGCGCATCGGATTCGTGTTCCAGGCGTTCCACCTCATGCCGCACCGCAGCGCCCTGGAGAACGTGGCGCTCAGCCTCGTCTACGACGGCACTCCGCGCCGGGAGCGCGCGGCACGCGCCCGTGCCGCCCTCGAACAGGTGGGGCTCGGCCACCGCGTGCAATCCCTGCCCACCCAGCTCTCCGGTGGAGAGCGCCAACGCGTCGCCATCGCACGGGCGTTGGCAGGACGGCCGTCGCTGCTGTTGTGCGACGAGCCGACCGGCAACCTCGACACCGCGACCGCTGAGGCCATCCTCGGACTACTGGACGCGGTGCACCGCAGCGGTATGACAGTGGTCGTCATCACCCACGACCCGGCGGTGGCGGCCCGCGGTCAACGCACCGTGACCATTCGGGACGGCGCCCTGTCGGAGACCTCAGCCGCGCCGCATCTCGCGCCGAACGCCCGGCCGCACGGCCCGACGGCACTTGGGCCCGAGCCCGAGTCCGACTGGCCGGACTCCCCGACCCCCGACCTCCTGCGGTCAGGCAGGCCCATATGAGGCGTCCTCCGTTCTCCCTGCCGGGGCTCCGCGGGCGCGCGGCCAGTCGGCCCGCCGGCGTGGTCCGGCACCGGCTCGCGGTGCGGGACCTGGTCTCCGAGGCTCTCGCCGGCGTGCTGCAGCGCCCTGCCCGTTCCGTGCTGACCTCGCTCGGGACGGTGCTGGGAGTCGGCACGTTCGTCGCCATCCTCGGCCTGACCGCGACCGCCTCCTCGCAGATCGACGAGCGGTTCAACGCGCTGAGCGCCACCGAGGTGACCGTCGACGACGTCTCCCGCGAGCAGGGCGCCCTCGGCACCGTCGGCTTCCCCGCCGACGCGGACCAGCGGGTGGAGCGGCTCAACGGCGTACGGGACGCGGGCGTCTACTGGTCCGTCGACCTGGCTCCCGAGGAGCAGGTCCGATCGGCACCGGTGGGCCCCGACCGCGGCAACAGCCGGATCCAGGTGGTGGCCGCATCCTCAGGCGTACTGCGAGCGGCGCACCCCACCCTCGCCCAGGGCCGGCTCTACGACCCCTGGCACGACCGCACGGAGCAGCGGGTCGCCGTCGTCGGCGCGGGCCTTGCCGCCCGGCTCGGCATCACGACCCTGGAGACCGCGCCCGCCGTGTTCATCGGTGACGAGGCCTTCAGCGTCGTGGGCATCGTGGACGACGTCGAGCGCCAGGCCGACCTGCTGCTCTCCGTCGTGGTGCCCCGGTCCACCGCGCAGCGGATCTGGGGTGCGCCGAAGAACGCGCCCAAGATGCTCGTGTCCACACGCCTGGGTGCCGCACCGCAGGTGGCCGCCGAGGTACCGCTGTCGCTCGATCCCGCGCACCCGGAGCACTTCAGGTCCGTGCCACCGCCCGACCCCAGGGCGCTGCGGGCTGGAGTGGGCGGTGATCTCAACCAGTTGTTCCTGGTGCTCGCCGCGATCTGTCTGTTCATCGGGACCCTGGGCATCGCCAACACCACGTTGGTCGCCGTCCTGGAGCGCACCGGTGAGATCGGTCTGCGCCGCGCGCTCGGTGCCCGCGGACGGCACATCACGGCCCAGTTCCTCACCGAGTCGGGCGCGCTCGGTACGCTCGGCGGCCTGGTCGGCGCGTCACTCGGCATCCTCACCGTCGTGGGCGTCGCTCTAGCCAGGGACTGGACACCCGTGATCCATCCGCAGGTCGCCATCGCGGCACCCGGCATCGGGTTGCTCACCGGTCTCCTGGCGGGTCTCTACCCCGCATGGAGGGCCAGCCGGGTGCAGCCGGTCGAGGCACTGCGCCGGTAGCCGCGAGCCGCCCGCTCACGTGGCCGACCCCACGTGACGACCCGGCCTCCGCGATGGCACCCGCCCCAGGCCACCGGCCGAACAACGACACCGTCCCCCCACCTTCGTACAGACACGGTCTCGTTCCAGATCACCGCCGACGCCGACGGCGGCATCACCTTCATCGACCGCGAACCGGACAAGAAGACATCCATGACGCCGACCAGTTGGGCCAACGATTCCGGCGGCTGGGGCTGCAGCCACCTCGACCTCATCTCCGCCCGCAAGAACAACAACGCCTCCCAGCACTACACCTGAACCACCCGAGCAGGAGCCCCGCATGAACACCACCGGCAAGGCGCTCGCCGCCACCACCCTGATAGCCACCAGCTTCCTCACCGCCTGCACCGCCAGCGCCGACAAGCCCAGTCCAGCCTCCGCAGGCCAGCCCATCGTCAACAAAGACAAGTGGCCCAACTCCACCCCCACCGCCGGACTCGCCAAGGGCATCAGCCTTCCGCTGGAGCGCTACATGGTGTCCTACGCCGACCGCGTCACGATCGAAGACGCCCAGAACACCCTCACGACGTCCTGCATGAAGGAGTACGGCTTCACCGTCACCCTCCCCAAGCCCGGCGCGAACCCCCCGCTGTCCAACAACGACGCCAATATCGAGCGCCGCTACGGCATCACCGACCGCGACCAGGCCACCAAGCACGGCTACAACCTCGCCCCCGTCCTCGAAGAGCACGTCAAGCAGAACATGCCCGACCTCACCGGCGTACAGGTCGAAGTCCTCACCGGCCACACCAAGCCCGAGGAGACCGAACCGCCGAAGGGCACCAAGGCAGGCGAGCCGTACTTCGCCGCCCCGGTCAGCAAGCCCGCCCGCGCTGAGCACAACGGCATCAAGCTCAAGGAAGGCGGTTGCACCGGCTGGGCGAAGAAGCAGGCCGGCGTGGACGAGCAGGACGCCTACTTCGTCTCCGACCTCAACGGCCAGAGCCTCGTCGCCTCCCAGGACGTGACCGCCGTCAAGAACGCCGTCAGCGACTGGTCCGCCTGCATGAAGAAGGCCGGGCATGACGTCGCCACCCCGTGGAAGGCCATGGAACAGGGCGCCACACAGGACAACAAGCCCACCAAGGACACCATCGCTCTCGCGCTCGCGGACATCGGCTGCAAGGAGCAGACGAACCTCATCCGCATCTGGGCCGACGAAGAGACCAAGATCCAAAACAAGCAGATCGCCGACAACAAGGCCAAGCTCGACGGCATCAAGAAGAACCTCGGCGAGCAGATCACGGCCGCCAAGAAGATCAACACGCAATAACAGCCTCTGTGTGCACACTCATTCGCTTCGATCGGTTCGCGCGCGCCACTCGTACGACTATCAGAAAAGTAGGGGGAAACCCGCATGAAGATACTTACCGCTCGCGCGTCCGCTCTCTTCGTCAGTGCCGCCGTCACCGCCCCGGCGTTCGCTGCGCCGCAGCAGGAGCCTGGCCCGGCAAAGGTCAAGGCCGTCACCATCGACGGCATCAAGGTCGACAAGCGGGCCAACGCGCCACCCGGCAGATGATCGGCGCCAACCCGGAGGTCGCAGCCACCACCGCCAACGTGTGCGGCTCCGGCAGCACCATCTCCACCGTCACCGCCCGCAACACCACCGACAACGTGCAGAACTACGCAGTCGAGGTCAGCGACGGCCAAGGCGACGGCGACGGCTGGGTCGCCTCCAACACCTGGCGCCTCTGCCAAGCCCCCGCCCAAGGGACCAAAGCCGAGGCATCCACCGTTGGCGGCACCCGCCTTGGACCCATCCCCGAACAGCCGAAGACCTGCATCAACCGGCTGACACCTACGAGAAACAGGAACACCAGCTCACGTGAAGCAAACCCGCAGAGGCTTGCGGATATCCCTCGTGGTCGCCACAGCGACCGCGCTGGCCATACCGCTCACCATGCCCGCAAAGGCCGACACACCCACCCCGCCCAAGGGTGCGGCCAACGGCTGGAACACGACCAAGAAGACCACGCCGCGCCCGGCCGCGATCGCCGCCAAGGACCGCATCAAGACGCTCGGCACTGGCTACAGCAAGTCCCAGGACACCGCGTTCACCACTTCTGGGGATGCGGCCGGCTTCCACCTCCTCATCGCCGACGAGGCAGACGGCTACGGGTGGAAGACCGCCGCGAGTCTGCGTGAGGACGGCTTCGACGCCGACAGCTGGATCGGTAACGCCTGCCTCACCGAATCCGGAAGGTACGCGGCCGTCGCCTACGCACCGCGTACCTTCACCAACCGGCCCGAGCTGATGGTGCGCGGCGCGTTCGCCGCCATCGTCAACCTCAAGACCGGCGCGGTGAACAAGCTGCCCTTCAATGCCTCCCTCGCCTACTTCAGCCCCGGCTGCGGCAACGGCGACCAGGTCGTGTTCACGCAGCTCTCCCACGACGGCGACGAGAAGCAGAACACGCGCCTCATCACCGTCAGCGCTGCCACCGGCAAGCAGACCACGCCGGCCGAGTTCCCCGGGCAGGTCACCTCAGCCGTTCCCACGAAGAACGGCATCGTCGCCGCCCACGGCAACAAGCTGGTACGCCTGAACGGCAAGAAGGAGACGGTTCTCCTCACCACCAGGACCGTCCCGTTCCAGCTCACCGCCGACAAGGACGGCGGTGTCACCTTCATCGACCGTGACATCGACCGCAAGGCCGGTGCCACGGTCAACGCCCGCGCCCGCCACCTCACGCCGGCACAAGCCCGTACGGGCAAGGCGAATGCAGCCGTGGTCGCCTCGGGCAAGCTCACCGACTGGGACCTGACCCGCACCTCCAACGGTCGCGTCTACATCACCGGTAAGGCGGCCAACAAGACGAAGCTGCCCACCCAGGTCGCCAACCCTGGTGGCATTGCCAAGGGCGCACGCCTGTCCAGCCACGGCCATGCCGCCGTGACAACGATGTGGGCCGACGGCAAGACCAGCCTCATCACCCCCGACAAGGCCAACCAGGTCCGGGCCGCACGGAACACGGTGAAGGTCCTCGCCACCGGCAAGACCATCACCCTCGACGCAACGCCTCACCTGAGTGAAAAGCTTACCCAGGCGGGCAGCGCCATGTCCCCGGCCATCGGAACCCCGAAGCCGACGAAGAAGAGCGCGGTGGGCAAGACGGATGAGGGTGGCATGTCCACCCAGACCGTGCGCACCCAAGCCCTCGCCGCATCCCCCACGGGGCCGTCCGAGGGCACGGATGAGCGCTACTGCGCCGTCACGCGGAACGACTCCAAGAAGGCCGCGTTCCAGCCCACCCCCCGCCAGGTGGAATGGGCCGTAGACCAGGCCGTTGTAGGCAAGCTCGACTTCTACCGGAGCATGGACTGGAAGAACACCGGCACAGGCGGCTACCAGCCGCAGGGCCTCTTCCCGCCGCTTCTCCTCGCGGGTGACCCCAACGGCACCCTCGACACCGAGGACGCCACCAACGACAAGTGGCACGTTCCCGCACAGGTCATGCTCGGCATCACCGCGCAGGAATCCAACATGTGGCAGGCCACCCGCTTCGCTGTCCCCGGCGTCACCGCCAACAGCCTCATCGGCAACTACTACGGCGTCCAATACACCGCCGAAGGCACCCAGGCCGACCCGTGGCGCATCAACTGGTCGGAGGCCGACTGCGGTTACGGCATCACCCAGGTGACCGACGGCATGCGCCTTGCGGGTAAGACGAAGCCGGGCGAGACCGCCCTGTCGACCCTCACCCAGGAAGCCGCCGCCCTCGACTACACCGCGAACATCGCCTACGGCGTGCGCATCCTCTCCGACAAGTGGAACCAGGTCCACCGCATGGGGATGCAGGTCAACGACGGCCACCCCAAGTGGATCGAGAACTGGTTCTACGCCCTGTGGGCGTACAACTCCGGCTTCTACGAGACCGCCGACAGCGCAGGCCACAAGGGCCTCGGCTGGACGAACAACCCGGCCAACCCGCTGTGGAAGGCCAACCGAGTCATGTTCCTCCAGCACGACACCAACAGTGCGCTGGACGACTACTCGGATGCCGCCCACCCCCAGGACTGGCCGTATGAGGAGAAGGTCATCGGCTGGGCCGCACGACCCATCTCCGCCATGTTCGCCCCCGGCGACTTCCAGGCCGGATACCGGGCCTCATGGTGGAACTCCAACCTCGACCGCGCCCAGGCCAAGCCGCCGGTCGACCTGTTCTGCAACGCCTCCAACGACTGCGTCCCGTCCAAGATCGGCGACAACGACTCCAACGACCCCGGCCTCGGCGCCTGCCAGCTCGATGCCGGCGACTCCGACACCAACGCCCACTGGCTGCACTGCTGGTGGGACTCGGACGCCACCTGGAAGAACTGCAACACCGGCGCCCAGTGCGGTAACGCCGTCCACCGCTTCAACACCACCTACGGGGAGCAGGCGGACGCCGCCTCCTACCCGCCGAACTGCACCAGCACCCTGCCGACGAACGCCCTGATCGTGGACGACCTCCCGAACGGGCTCACCCCAGCAGGGTCCGACAGCAGAGGGTGCGGGCCGGTGAAGTCAGCAGGAACGTTCAACCTCACCTATCAGCCATCGAACATCACCGACGCCGAAACCGGGCAGACCGTCACCACCTACCCGGGCAAGATGGACACCCACCAGATCGGCGCAGGATGGGGCAACCACTTCTGGTTCACCCACACCCGCTCGCCTGAGTCATTCCCGGCGCCCGGTGACCGGATGAAGGTCACCGGCACCTGGAAGCTGAACGCCCCACTGACCAACTCCACCCGCCAGGCGAAGATCTTCGCCCACATCCCCGACCACGGAGCACAGACCTCCAACGCCGTCTACCGAATCCAGACCCCCGAAGGCGAAATGGAGGCACCCACATCTCAGAAGGCCAACCAGGCCAACAAGTGGGTAAGCCTCGGCGCCTACTACTTCGGAGACCAGATCCCCGAAGTGAACCTCGACAACTTCAACGGCGGTGACGGTTCGGCCGACATCGCCTACGACGCCATCGCCTTCGTGCCGGGCACTTACAACGGCCTGAACATGGGCTCCTTCCCCAGCCCGAACCCCAACGCCGCTGAGCCCGCCCCGGTGGAGCCCGCAGCCCACATCGACGGCCGCTTCTTCTCCCTCGGAGGCACCAGCGCCCTGAGCGCCCCCACCAAGTCCAGCAAGTCCGCCATGACCACGCAGACAGCTTCCGCCTCCTCAGTAGGCGGCATGTCCTGCTCGTCCCTGACCCTGTCGATGGACTTCGACCGCACCGACGCGTGCATCATCGACGAGATCTACATCAACCAGGCAGCAGACAGTAACAACCCGGCAAAGTCGGCCAAGTTCCGCTACATCCACGAAATCCACACCAACAACCGCACCAAAACCGTCACGCAGGAGATGTACATCAGCCTGCAAAGCCTCACCGGCGCCACCCGGACATCGTTCGACGTCACCTCCCTGTGCCGGGGCAACTGCACCATGGCGCCGAAGAACACCAACGGCTCCAGCGAGTCCTTCACTGTGGGCGACGGCCACGTCTACCACATCACCCAGACCATGACGTGGGACGGCACCGGCAAGGACGTCATCGTCCCGCACTGGAGCTACGAAGGAACCCTCGACGGCGTGCGCACCAAGTCCACGCCCACCGCCGAGAAGGACAACCTCACCATCCGCTGCGACACCGTGGTCACCACCGCTGGCGGATGCGTCTTCTCCTGGTACAAGCCCACCTACGTCATGAACTCCAAGAAGTTCCCGGGCGCCGCCGCCCACATCGCCCTGATGTGGAAGAAGACCAACGTCGACTGGGGCAACAGCAATGGTGGCAAGCCCTTGACGTACCTGGCGCAGAAGCTGAGCCCGACCAGCACCACGGGCGAAACCCAGGCGGACGAGAACCGCAAGTTCATCTGCGGCCGCAAGTGGCGCAAGTTCTCGGGCACCGGTGACTTCAGTGACCTGTGGACCATCGATGCCCAAGCGCCGCGCACAGACGGAATCAGTTGTGACGAGTTCGCCTTCGCCAACGCAAAGGAGAGCGCCGGAAACCCCTCCGGACCCAACCCCGTCACCTACAGCGGCGCCGAATGCGTCCAGACGTACATCAAGCGCAACACCGATGGAACGTCCTCCATCCATCTCCGTCCGGACTACCCGGATCCGACGTGGAGCGAGCCCTGTGGCCGGTCCTCCATGTCGACATGGCAGAACACACAGTCGATGCAGCCGTTCGGCGGGTTCATATCCAACCAGCGGCTTCTGGAAGACGACCAGTACTGGGTTGACCTCGACGGGTTCACCCTTCCGTAGGTAGGCGACTGAACAAGCACGAACCCCCCACGGGAAGCCGTGGGGGGTTCGTGCTTGTCAATCCCATTCAATGACGCCGCCCGTGATGCATCCCGGAGGGTCATCAGCCGTACGCGCACTGAGCGGCTTGATCTCGTAGTGCTCGCCTTCCGGGACAAGCCTCCTCATAAGCTGGAGCTGATGGTCGAAGAAAGCGGGCAGGTCAGGGAAGGCGTGCTCGCGGATCTCGCCGTAGTCGCTCCACGTGCCGACGGCTGCGGTGCGGGAGTCGATGAACAAGCCGCAGAGCCAGTCTGCGTCGACGGCGAAGGGAATCCACCCGGGCTGCCAGTAGTCGTCGTTGCCGCCTTCGGTGCCGCGCTGCCTCTGGTAGGCGTACACCTCGGGGATATGGGTGGTGGAGAGCAGGTGCCGGTCGCTGTGCAGGAAGAGACCTTCAGTGGCTGCCCCGGCACGGGTTTCGCGTGCGGAGCCGGGCTTTACGCCGTTGGTGAGGCCAAGGAGGGTGGCGAGGGCCGGGGGGAAGGTGCGGCCGATGGCTTGCTCAGCGGTGGCAATGTCGTTGGGGTGGGCGCCGGGGGCGAGTGCGCCCGCATTGTTGGGGGCGTTTTCTGTAAGCCAGGTGAGCAACTGGCTCCACACCTGGTGCACTTGCTGGGCGTCGTTGGGGTTCACAGGCGTGAAGTATGCCGCACACCCCCACTCACGCAAGTACATAAGTAAGAATTGCGCACAATGATCCGTTTTCATCTGTCCGACGGGGATGATGTTGCAGGTCAGCGGGGTGGTGTGACTGTTTCCACCAGGCCCTGCCGACGCTGCAGGGCTTTAGAAAGTGATCTTGTGTCCGTGCAGTTTCCCCGTGATCCGGACACGTGATTGTGATGCCGCGAGGGTGCGCTGATGCTGCGGCCGGGGTGAGATAGCCGAAAGTCCGGTGCATGCGCAGGCGGCGGCGGTTGCTGCGTGCCCGGCCGGACGGTCGACAGATCAACGCCAGGACACTCACGGGGTCAGTCGTAAGCAAGAGTCAGACCGCCTCAGCCGGGACTACCCGATCCTTGCGGGATCCGGTGCGAAAAGACTGACAGTCATAGCTGTCCGCGACGGAACCGACCGACGCGGAGTGGCGGCAGACGAGTCGGGCTGTACGCCGGGTTCTGTTCCGGGGGTTCCTCGCGGGGCCCCCGGCGACGGCCATCCATCTAGGGCCGGCGTTGCCACCGGCCTCGTGCGGTCTACCCGCGGACTCGGGCGGGCAGCCCTCGAACGTCCGCGCAGGGTCACCTCGAAAGGCGGCCCCTCTTGACCTTGCTCCGGGTGGGGTTTACCTAGCCGCCTGAGTCACCTCAGGCGCTGGTGGTCTCTTACACCACCGTTTCACCCTTACCGAGGGCCTTGCGGCCCCCGGCGGTTTGCTTTCTGTGGCACTGTCCCGCGGGTCACCCCGGGTGGCCGTTAGCCACCACCCTGCCCTGTGGAGCCCGGACGTTCCTCGGGGAGGTCCAAGAACCTCCACGCGGCCGCCCGCCCGGCTCGTCTGCCGTGTCGACCATGGTACTAGGCGCTCAGAGGAAGTCGGACGTCTCCAGGTCGAAGGCGAACGGGGCGGGGAGGGTGATGGCCTTGCCGAAGGGACGGGTGCGGTGCTCCCGGTAGTCGTCCTTCTCCGGATCGCTGAAGAGTGTGATCGAGGACGAGTCACGGTCGATGAGCAAGTAGAGGGGGATGCCGCCGCGGGCGTAGCAGCGACGCTTGGCGTCCCTGTCGGCCCTGGGCCGGGTGGCCGTCACCTCCACAACCATGGCGACGCCAACGCAGGGCATCCAAGAGCCGGCGCCCCCGAAGGCGTCTGCATCGACGGGCGCGAAGGTGACGTCAGGGATCACATGGTGTGCCGGGCCCGCTTCCTCCCTTGCCAGCCTCAGCCCTTTGTTCCCGGAGAAATCCATCTCGATCCGGGACAGCTTGATCACTTGCCGCACGATCCGGCTGATGTACTTCTCGTGATCCCCGTCCGGCGGCGGCGTCACAACGATCTCCCCCTCGATCAGCTCCGCCCGGAATCCCTCCGGGGTGTCCAGGGCGAGAAAGCCCTCCAGCAGGACCTGTTCCTGCGTGAGCGGCTCGTGGGCCACGGCAGTCATGTCACGCCCCTCCTTCGGTCGCTCGCCAGAGTCGGACATCGGCTGATCACCTGTACGTGAGATCGGCAACCGTTCCCTCGATCGTGGCACACGAGCCCTGGCACCGTCAGGACACCGCTCGCTTGACCCTGCCGTCGCGTCAAGGTTTCTACTGGTCGTATGCGTATCGGAGAGCTGGCCGATGCGGTTGGGGTCACCACCCGAGCCATTCGGCATTACCACCATCTCGGGCTGCTCCCGGAGCCCGAGCGGCTGAGCAATGGGTACCGGGACTACACCCTCCGGCATGCCGTCGTGCTCGCTCGTATAAGGCGGCTCACCGAGTTGGGGCTCGGGCTCGGGGAGGTGCGGGATGTGCTGGCCGATGATGTCGGGAAGGATCTCGCCGAGGTGCTTGCCGAGCTCGACGAGGATCTTGCTCGGCAGGAGGCTGCGCTACGGGAGCGGCGGGCTCGGTTGCGGGCGCTCATGGAGGACGGGGTCTCCGTCGAAGGGCCCGTTTCTCCCGAGCTTGCCTCCCTCTTCCGCCGTACCGCCCATCTCTCCGACTCCCCCATGGCCGCCAAGGACCGGGAGATCCTCGCCCTCATGGAGAGCACCGCCGGTCCGGAGGAGCGCGAGCGGCTCTCGGGGATCATGAGCGCAGCCATGGAGGACCCCGCCGGCGTCGAGCGCGCTCGTGCCGCCTACGCCCTCCTCGACGACCTCGCCGACGCCGAACCCGACGATCCCCGGGTGGAGCAGGCCGCCCGGGCCCTCGTCGACTGTCTCCCCGGCGACCTCACGCCCGCCGCTCCCATCGACCACGACAACAGCTTCCTCCGCGCCCTCTACGCCGACTTCGCCCCCGCCCAGGCCGAAGCCATCCGGCGGACCGTCCAGATCGTCACGCGGGAGCGAAACGTACCTTCGCCGCCACCGGATCCGCCTGCGTGAGGCGTACGCGCACCCGCTCCCCCAATGGCAGCGCCCCGTCGCCGCTCTCCACCCGCCCTATCACCGCCGGGCTCTCCAACTGCACCGTCCCGACCCCCGGCCGGCGCCCGTCCACGTCCACCACCCACGCGTCGAACACCTCCCCCACCCGGCCCTCCATCAGCGCCGCCTCCACGATGTCCACGCACGACCGCTCCACCGTCCCGGCCCGCCGCGAACCGTCCGCCATCTCCTTGGGCAGCGCGTCCATGGCCGAGAGGACCCACTCCGGCGGGGGCCCGCCCGCTGCCGCCGCGAGGCACAGCTCGGACGCGAAGCGGTCGGCCAGGCGGCGCAAAGGGGCGGTGCAGTGGGCGTACGGCGAAGCCACCGCCGAGTGCGTCACGATGTCCGGGAGGTCGCCGTCCCGGAAGACCGTGTAGCCCGCGCCCCGCAGCAGCGTCGTGCACTCCTGCAGGAACGCCGCGTGGTGCGGTACCGAAGGGTCCAGGGAGCGCACCAGCTGCGCATACGACACGTGGTGCGGCCAGTCGATGTGCAGGGCGTGCGCGGTACGGCGCAGGCGGCCCACCGCTCCGTCCGGGGCGGCCGGGAGCGTGCGCAGCACACCCGTGCCGGACGACAGCATCAGATCCGCCGCCGCCAGCCCGGTCAGGAGGGAGATCTGCGCGTTCCAGCCCTCCGCCGGGAGCGGGGCCCGGAAGCTCAGTTCGTAACCGCCGTTGCGCTGCACGATCTCCTGCTCGGGGACGTTCAGGGAGATGCCTCCCCTGTCCACCTCCAGGGCCTCCCTCAGCCGGCCGATCTCCGCCAGCAGGGCCAGCGGCTCCTCGGCCGTTCCGTCCTCGATCTCCTTCTGTACGGCCGCGTAGTCCAGCTTCGCCCTGCTGCGGACCAGTGAGCGGCGGACGTCCACGGTCAGCGGGCGGCCTTCCGCGTCGAGGTCGATCGTCCACAGCGCCGCCGGGCGGGTCTGGCCCGGCAGCAGGCTCGCCGCGCCCTCGCTGAGGACCGCCGGGTGCAGGGGGATGCGGGTGTCCGGAAAGTAGAGGGTCATGACGCGGCGGTGGGTCTCGGCGTCGAGCGCCGTGCCCGGTTCGACGAAGGCGGCCACGTCCGCGATGGCGTACCGCACGCGGTAGCCGGTGCCGTGGCGGGACAGGTGCATCGCCTGGTCGAGGTCGGTGGACGTGGGTGGGTCGATGGTGAAGAGGGGGACGTCCGTGGCGTCCTCCACCGGCAGCGCGGGGTCTCGCGCGGCCCTCTCGGCTTCCGCCAGTACCTCCGGCGGGAAGGTCTCGTCGATGTCGAGCTCGGTTCGCAACGCGGTGAGGGCGGCCCGAAGCGGGGCTTCCGGGGCGTCGGTCACGCGGATGTGGCGGCGAGGCATACAGCGAGCGTAGGGCGGAGGCCGCCCGGAGGCACACCGTACGCTTGGCCGAGTTCTACAGAAGGAGATCCACCCGTGCTTGTCCTGCTGCCGCCCTCCGAAGGCAAGGCGTCTTCCGGCCGTGGTGCCCCGTTGAAGCTGGAGTCGCTGTCGCTGCCGGGGCTCGCCGAGGCCCGTGCGGCCGTACTCGACGAACTCGTCGAGCTGTGTGCGGCGGACGAGGAGAAGGCGCGGGAGGTTCTCGGGCTGAGTGAGGGGCTGCGGGGCGAGGTCTCCAAGAATGCCGAGCTGCGGACCGCTGGTGCTCGGCCCGCCGGGGAGATCTACACCGGTGTCCTCTACGACGCCCTCGACCTCGCCTCCCTCGACACCGCCGCCAAGAAGCGGGCGGGGCGCTCGGTGCTCGTGTTCTCGGGGCTGTGGGGTGCGGTCCGGGTGACCGACAAGATCCCCTCCTACCGGTGCTCGATGGGCGTGAAGCTGCCGGGGCTCGGAGCGCTGAGCACTCATTGGCGTACGGCCATGGCGGCGGCGCTTCCCGACGCCGCGGGGGACGGGCTCGTACTGGATCTGCGGTCCGCCGCGTACGCGGCGGCCTGGAAGCCCACGGGTGAGATCGCCGGGCGGACGGCGAGCGTACGGGTGCTGCATGCGCCGACCCGGAAGGTCGTCAGCCACTTCAACAAGGCGACGAAGGGGCGGATCGTGCGCAGTCTGCTCACGTCCGGCACGAAGCCCGGTGGTCCGGCCGAGCTGGTCGAGGCGCTGCGGGATCTCGGGTACGAGGTGGAGGCCACGGTGCCGAGCAAGGCCGGTGCCTCTTGGTCGCTGGATGTGCTGGTGGACGAGATTCACTGAACCATCTGCCATTCCATTGCAGTATGCGCAATGACCTTTGCACATACTGCACGGCGGCGGCAGGATGTCCGGCATGACCTCCGTGCTGGATCTCGCCCCCGTCCTCCCTGTCGTCGTGATCGAGGACGCGTCCGACGCCGTGCCGCTCACTCGGGCGCTCGTGGCCGGGGGGCTGCCCGCGATCGAGGTGACCCTGCGGACAGCGGGGGCGCTGGATGCGATACGGGCCATCGCGGCCGACGTGCCGGATGCCGTCGTCGGGGCGGGCACCGTCATCAAGCCGGATCAGGTGACGGCGGCCGTCGACGCCGGGGCACGTTTCCTTGTCAGTCCGGGCTGGACGGACGTACTGCTGGAGGCCATGCGGTCGTCCGGCGTGCCGTTCCTGCCGGGGGTGTCGACGGCTTCCGAGGTCGTCGCGCTGTTGGAGCGCGGGGTGCGGGAGATGAAGTTCTTTCCGGCGCAGGCCGCCGGGGGGACGGCGTATCTGAGGTCTCTGGCCGGGCCGTTGCCGCAGGCGCGGTTCTGTCCGACCGGGGGGATCGGGGTCGAGTCCGCGCCTGAGTATCTGGCGTTGCCCAATGTGGGTTGTGTGGGCGGGAGTTGGATGATTCCCGGCGATGCCGTCGCCGCTCGGGACTGGGCCCGGATCGAGGCGCTGGCCCGGGCCGCGGCGGGGCTCAGCGCAGGTGGGACGTGTCGTTGAAGAGCCGTACGCTCGCGTTGCCGTCGGCGTAGTACGCCACCGCCGACAGGGAGGCCGCCGAGAGTTCCATCCGGAACAGGGACTCGGGCGGGGCCCCCAGGGCCAGCCGTACGAAGGTCTTGATCGGCGTGACATGGCTGACCAGGAGGACCGTGCGGCCGGCGTAGGCGGCGATCAGCTTGTCGCGGGTCGCGGCGATACGGGTGGCGGTCTCGGTGAAGCTCTCGCCGTTGCCGGTGGGGCGGGCCTCGGGGTCGGCGAGCCAGGCGTTGAGGTCGTCCGGGTAGCGGTCGCGGACCTCGCCGAAGGTCAGGCCCTCCCAGGCGCCGAAGTCCGTCTCGCGCAGGCCCTCGTCGACGGCCACCTCAAGGCCGAGCCGCCTGGCTACGGCGGCTGCGGTCTCGCGGGTACGGGCGAGGGGGGACGCCACGATGGCCTGGATCGTCCCGCGCCGGGCCAGCGCGGCGCCGACCCGCTCGGCCTGGTCCCGGCCGATCTCCGACAGCACGGGGTCGCTGCCGCCGCTTCCGGAGAACCGCTTCTGCGGAGTCAGCGCGGTTTCGCCGTGGCGCAGGAGCACGAAGGTCGCGGGCGCGCCCATGTCGGCGGGAGCCCATCCGGGACTCGCCACGGTCTTCGCGGCACGGACGTCGGCGTCGGCCTTGGCGGGGTCGGTCGCGGCGGCGTCAGTCGTGGCGGCGTCAGCCCTGGCGGCTGCGGGCCTGGAGGCGTCCGCTCCAGCGGCTGCGGCACCTCCGGCGACCGGGGCCACCGAGTCCGCCGAGACCTCCGCCGCTCCAGAAGTCCCCGCGTCCATCGCCTCGTTGGCCAAGCGATCCGCCACCTTGTTCCGCTCCCGTGGGATCCACTCGTACGTCACCCGCTCCGGTGGGAACACCCGTGACGCCTCCATGGCCAGCGGCTTCATGTCGGGGTGCTTGATCTTCCAGCGGCCCGACATCTGCTCCACGACGAGCTTGGAGTCCATGCGAACGTGCACCGTCGCGGTCGGGTCCAGGTCGAACGCGGCTCGCAGGCCGGCCAGCAGGCCCCGGTACTCGGCGACGTTGTTCGTGACGACGCCGAGGTACTCGGCGCGCTCCGCCAGCGTCTGCCCCGTAGCGGCGTCGAAGACCACCGCGCCGTAGCCCGCGGGCCCCGGGTTGCCCCGTGACCCGCCGTCCGCCTCGACGATGAACTCCCTCACGAACCAAGCCCCTTACCGGCCGGCCAAGGTCTACAGACCCGATTCCGCCGTACGCACCAGGATGCGGCGGCAGTTCTCGCAGCGCACCACCGTGTCGGGCGCCGCCGCGCGGATCTCGTTGATGTCGGTGATCGACAGCTCCTGGCGGCAGCCCTGGCAGGTACGCGCCTGCAGCTTGGCCGCGCCGACCCCGCCCTGCTGCTCGCGCAGCTTCTCGTAGAGCTTGAGGAGGTCGGCCGGGATCGCGCCCGCGATGACCTCGCGCTCCTTGGTCACGGTCGCCGCCTCACCGTCCAGCGACTCGAACGCGGCGTCGCGGCGGCTGGTCGCATCGTCGATCTTCGACTCCACGGAGCCGACCCGCTCGGTCAGCTCGGCGACCCGCTCCTGCGCGGACTCACGGCGCTCCATGACCTCCAGGACCACGTCCTCCAGGTCGCCCTGGCGCTTGGCGAGGGAGGCGATCTCGCGCTGAAGGTTCTCCAGGTCCTTCGGGGAGCTGACCGCGCCGGAGTCCAGGCGCTGCTGATCGCGGACGGCGCGCTGGCGGACCTGGTCGACGTCCTGCTCGGCCTTGGTCTGCTCGCGGGCGGTGTCGCTCTCCTCGGTCTGGGCGGCCACGAGCAGGTCGCGCAGCTGGGTGAGGTCCTTGGTCAGCGACTCGATCTCGGCGTGCTCGGGCAGCGACCGGCGCTTGTGCGCGAGCTGCTGGAGGCGGACGTCGAGGGCCTGGACCTCGAGAAGGCGGATCTGGTCGGCGGGCGCGGCGTTCAGTTGGGGGCTCCAGGTGAAGGGGAGTGACTGGTCCAGGGGTCTGTGACCGTCTTCGAGACATGGACGCGGAGGTTCCAGCCATGGCGGTCGGAGATCTCGTCGAGCTGGGCGGCGGCCTGCTCGCACCAGGGCCACTCGGTGGCCCAGTGCGCCGCGTCGAGCAGCGCGAGAGGAGTGTGGGACACCGCTTCGGACGCCGGGTGGTGGCGCAGGTCCGCGGTGAGGAAGGCGTCGACGCCCGAGGCTCGTACGGCGTCGAAGAGGCTGTCGCCCGAGCCGCCGCTGACGGCGATCGTCCGGACAGTCGTCTCGGGGTCGCCGGCGACCCGGATGCCCTGCGCGGTGGCGGGCAGCCGGGCGGCGGCGCGGGCGGCGAGATCGCGGACGGTGACCGGGTGGTCCAGTTCGCAGATACGGCCGAGGCCGCGGCGTCCGGACGCGTCGGCCGGGTCCGGCACCAGGGGCCGTACGACCCGCAGGTCCAGGGCGCCGGCCAGCGCGTCGCTCACTCCGGGGTCCGCCGTGTCGGCGTTGGTGTGCGCCACGTGCAGCGCGATGTCGTTCTTGATCAGGGTGTGGACGACCCGGCCCTTGAAGTGCGAGGCCGCTACCGTCGTCGTACCGCGCAGGTAGAGCGGGTGGTGGGTGACGAGCAGGTCGGCGTCCAGCTTGACCGCCTCGTCGACGATCTCCTGGACCGGGTCGACGGCGAACAGGACCCGGGTGACCTCCTGGTCGGGGTCGCCCACGACGGTGCCGACCGCGTCCCAGGACTCGGCCCGCTCGGCGGGCCACAGGTTCTCCAGCGCGGCGATGACTTCAGACAGACGGGGCACGGGAAAAGGCTACCTGGCCGTTCTGTGCCGCAGAACCGCCGTACGACCATCGCACCACCATCGCACCACCGCCGGGCCCCCGTCGCGGGGTTTCCGAGGAGTCACCTCCCTACGGCCCCGCAGGCGCCCCGCGCCCCGCGCAGCACACCCGCCCCCATTCCCTCAGGTGAATCGTTCCTGGAACACCCTTATGTGTGAAGCGGCCGCCTGCCGGTCCCACGTCTGTGCGTGCGAAAACTAGCTTCGTCGCCGGAGGTGACCAGACGATGACGGCCTGTGCCATCGAACCCGCCGCTGCCGGGTCCGAGGCGCCGCAAGCGGGGTGCGTGATCACCGCGGACGGCGCCTATGCCGCGCGCCTCGCGCTGGACGGCGACTGCTGGTTCCCGGAGCGCTGGACCCTGGACGGACCCGAGCCGTACGCCGTGCCGCTGCCCGGCAACCAGCCGGAGGAGCCCGGCACCGAGGTGCAGCCGATGGGTGACGGACGGGTCCTGATCCGCCGGCCCACCGACGGACGGCATGTCTTCACGCTGCTCTATCCCACCGGGCCCGGCACCGGCGAGCTGCTGATCGGCGCGGTCGAGTGCCCCGACGCCGACACCCGGATCCGGCTGCTGCCCCCGGCGCCGTGCGGGCGCAGGGCGTACGCCCTCGCCGTGGGCCGGTACACGAGCACGGTGTGGCTGGTGGCGGGCGGCGCCTTCGGGCCGGAGCACCTGGCCGAGGTCCCGGGGCGCTGCTCGGGCGGGGTGTGGCTGGACCGCACGGGGCGGATGCTGGCGCTGGACCGGGAGGTCGGCGGCCGGACCAAGACGGTCGTGGTGGACCTGGAGCGCGGCGGCGAGGTGTCGCCGCTGCTGCAGATCGCGGCGGAGAGCGACGACCGGCTGCTGCTCGCGGACGCGGACAGCGGGCTGCTGCTGATCGGCTCGGACGCGCCGGAACCCGGGCAGCCGCCGCGGCTGGGGTGGGGCGTGCTGGGCAGCACCCTGCCGGTGCGGTTCCCGGAGTGTCTGCGGGTGCCGGACTGCTCGGTGACGCCGTTCGCGGTTCAGCCGGGGCAGGTGCTGATGCCGGAGAACTGCTCGGTGGCGCTGCGGGTGGACGGTCCGCTCGGCAGCTGGGTCGGGGTGTGGCGGCCCGCCGAGAAGCAGATGCGCCATCTTCCGGCGCCCGAGGGGTGGTTGGCGGGTGCGGGCTGGTGGACGCGGGAGGGGGCGCTCCAGCTGCCGTACTCGACGCGGGCGGTACCGTGCGGCGTGGCGTGCTGGGAAACCCCGGTCCCGGAAGCCCCCGTGAGGGGCGCGGGGAACTGCGCGACCCACCAAGACGGCGCCGCACCGGACCCGCGACAGGACCAGCCACCCACCCCATCGGCCCCGGCCCCGGCACGGCCCGTGCCGTTGCAGCAGGCCCCGTTGGCGCGTCTTGTAACGAAGTAGCGGCGGTTGGCGTGTGCGGCTGGATTCGGCCCGAGACGTGCCGGTTAAACTCGCTCGGCTGTCCGAAAGATCATGTTGACGGGGTGAATTTTCCGATGAGCGACGCCATTATGACCCAGCCGCCCGCCCACGACCAGGAGAACTCAGGTCACGGCAGGCACCGCGGTCCGGTCTCGTCCCACGACGGCGAGGCGGCCCCCCGCGGCCGTCACCGCAAGCCGGCCGAGCAGAACGAGTCGGCGGCCTGAACGACGGAACGGCCCCCGCACTTCGATGAGAAGTGCGGGGGCCGTTCCGTGTCCAAGCCCAAGCCCAATCCCTAGTCCCAGGCCAAGTCCCGCGCGTCTACGCCCGCTTCAGCCCCAGCACTTCCGTCGCCGCGAACGTCTCCCCCGGCGGCCGGTCCGCGTAGTGCGCGGTGAGTACGGCGTCCAGCTCGTCGTAGGAGAAGGTGACCTGCTTGCTGTCGAACTGGGCCCGTATCCGCGGCCGTTCGACGACCGCGACCATGCCGCCGTGCACGACGAGCAGCTGGCCGTTGACGCGGGCGGCGGCGGGTGAAGACAAGTAGCCGACGAGCGGAGCGACATGCTCGGGGGCGAGCGGGTCGAGGCCGCCCTCGGCGGGCTTGCCGAAGACGTCCTCGGTCATCCGGGTCCGCGCCCGGGGGCAGATGGCGTTGACCGTCGCCCCGTACTTGGCGAGCGCCAGTGCCGTGGAGGTGGTCAGGCCGACGATTCCGCCCTTGGCGGCGGCGTAGTTGGGCTGTCCGGCGGATCCGGCGAGGAACGCCTCCGAGGAGGTGTTCACGATCCTGCCGTACACCGGCTTGCCGTCCGCCTTGGACCGCTCACGCCAGTGCGCGGCCGCGAAGCGGGTGGTGTTGAAGTGGCCCTTGAGGTGGACGCGGATCACCGAGTCCCACTCGTCCTCGGTCATCGAGAAGACCATGCGGTCGCGCAGGATGCCCGCGTTGTTGACGAGGATGTCCAGCTTGCCGAACTCCTCCACCGCCAACTGAACCAGCTGACCCGCCTGTTGGAAGTCGGCCACGTCCCCGGTGTGCGCGAGGGCGTGGCCGCCCGCCGCCCGGATCTCGGCGGCCGTCTCCTCCGCGGGTCCGGCGGAGGACTCGCCGGAGCCGTCCCGGCCCGGCTGCCCGTAGTCGTTGACGACGACGGCCGCGCCGAGCCGGGCGAGTTCCAGCGCCTCGGCACGGCCGAGGCCCCTGCCCGCGCCGGTGACGATGGCCGTGAGCCCTTCCAGCGGGGCCCCTGAAGGGGTCCCTTCCAGCGGGGCCCCCGAGGGGGTGGCCATCACAGCTCGATGCACGTACGCAGCGCGCTGCCGGTACGCATCTGGTCGAGGGCCTCGTTGATCTCCGCCAGGGGCACCCGGTGCGTGATCAGCCCGGCCAGGTCGACGCGGCCGGCCCGCCAGAGGTCGATGGTCCGCTCGTAGGAGCGCAGCACGTCGCCGCCGCCGTACAGGGACGGCAGGATGCGCTTCTCGTCGAAGAACAGCTCGAACATGTTCAGCTGGAGGAAGTCGTCCATGGCGCCCGCGCCGACGATCACCAGGGTGCCGCCGCGCCGGGTGTTGTCGTAGGCGGTGCGGGCGGTGGCGGACCTGCCGACGACCTCGAAGACGTAGTCGAAGCCCTCACCGGACGTGATCTCCTGTTTGGCGCCGGGCAGTTCGTCGGGCGAGACGGCCTTGGTGGCGCCGAAGGCGAGCGCGGCCTCGCGGCGGCTCGGGACGGGGTCCACGGCGACGATCTCGGCGGCACCCTTGAGCCGGGCGCCCTGGATCGCGGAGATGCCCACCCCGCCGCAGCCGATGACGGCGACCGACGAACCGGCCCGCACGTCCGCGGTGTTGATCGCGGCGCCGAGTCCGGTGGTGACCCCGCAGCCGATGAGGGCGGCTATGTCGAAGGGCACGTCCTCGGGGACCGGCACCGCGCAGCCGGCGTCGACGACGACCTCCTCGGCGAAGGTGCCGGTGCCGGCGAAGCCGAAGACATCGCCGGCGGGGCGCTTGAAGTTGGGGGTGCCGGCGTTCATGAACCCGGCCAGGCACAGTTCGGTCTGGCCGCGCTTGCAGGCGGGACAGGCGCCGCAGGCGGGCAGCCAGCACACGACGACCCGGTCCCCGGGCTTCAAGTGGGTGACACCTTCGCCGACTTCGAGGATCTCCCCCGCGCCCTCGTGGCCGGGCACGAAGGGGGCCGGCTGGGGCAGTACGCCGTTCATCGCGGACAGGTCCGAGTGGCACAGGCCGGTGGCCCGCACCCGGATCCTCACCCGGCCGGGGCCGAATCCCACCGCCTCGACGTCGTCGAGGACCTCCAGTTTGTCCTGGCCGGTCTCGTGCAGTACGGCTGCGCGCATGGTGCGGCTCCCCTCGACGGTGACTCAGGAGTGGTGGTGGCTCAGGGGCGGTGGCTCAGGAGCGGTGACTCAGGAGTGGTGGACGACGGTGTCGGTGAGGGCGGGCGCGTCGTCCCGTTCGACGACGCCGACGGCGACCCGGACGGTGTCACCCCGGTCCCACATACGGATGCGCAAGGTCTCCCCCGGGTACACGACCCCGGCGAACCGGGTGGCGTACGTGCGCACCCGGTCCGCCTCACCGCCCAGCAGGGTGTCGACGACCGCCTTGAGGGTGATGCCGTAGGTGCACAGGCCGTGCAGGATGGGCCGGTCGAAGCCCGCTTCGGCGGCGAAGTCGGGGTCGGCGTGCAGGGGGTTCCAGTCGCCGGAGAGGCGGTAGAGCAGCGCCTGGTCCTCGCGGATCGCTCGTTCGACGATCTTGTCGGGCTCACCGGTGGGCGGCTCGGGGCGGGCCGAGGGGCCTCGGTCACCGCCCCATCCCCCTTCGTCCCGGATGAAGATCTGCGAGTCGTTGGTCCACAAAGGCCCGTCGGCGTCGCCGACTTCGGTACGTAGGACCAGGACGGCGGCCTTGCCCTTGTCGTACACGGCGGCGATGCGCGAGGTGGTGGTCGCGGTGCCCTCGACGGGGAGCGGGCGGTGGATCTCCAGGCTCTGTCCGCCGTGCAGGACGCGGGCCAGCTCGACCTCGACGCCGGGCATGGAGAGGCCGCTGATCACTCCGGGGGCGCCGGAGCCGGCGACGGTGGCGAAGCTGGGCAGCACCTGCAGCCGGGACTCCAGGGTGTAGCGCAGCTCGTCGGGGTCGGTGGCCGGGCGTCCGGCGCCGATGCCGAGGTGGTAGAGCTGGACGTCCTTGGCGGTCCAGGAGATCTCGCCGGACCGGGGTTCGGCGGCTACGGCCTTCGCTGCGTCGATGGGCATGGGGCTCCTGAGGGTCTGAGACCTCGGCGCGGTCGTCCGCACCGTCGGCCGCGCCGAGGTCGCGTAGGGGCGGGCCCGGAATCGCGTCGGCGGGCCCGGTCCTGTCAGGACCTAGAACGCGTTCCAGTCCGGCGCCCTCGTTATAGCCGAGCGCCCGGCACATGTGAAGGCTCCTGACATGGCGTCAGCTCTCCCCATGGCTCTCCCGCGTCGCCTGCCTCCCCCTCCCGCCCTACGCTTGGCCCGTGAACGAGATGCCCCGGGATCACCGTCCCGCCAGGTCCATCAGAGTGCTGCTCGCCGAGGACCAGGGCACGCGGCGCGGCGCGCTGGCGGTGCTGCTGGGGATGGAGCCGGACCTGAAGGTCGTGGCACAGGTCGGCAGGGGCGACGAACTCGTCGACGCGGCACTCGTCCACCGCCCCGACGTGGCCCTGCTCGACGTCGAACTGCCCGGCCGAGGCGGCCTCGACGCCGCGGCCGACCTGCGCGACCAGGCCCCCGACTGCCGGGTGCTGCTGCTGACGACGTCGGCCCGGCCCGGCTACCTGCGGCGGGCCATGGCCGCGGGCGCCGCGGGCATCCTGGTGAAGGACGGCCCCGTGGAGGAGCTGGCCGGGGCGATCCGCCGGGTGCTGACCGGGGAGACGGTGATCGACCCGGCGCTCGCGGCGGCGTCCCAGGGCGCCGCGCCGAACCCGCTCACCGCCGACGAGTGCGAGGTCCTGCGCGCCTCCACGCACGGTGCGACGGTCGCCGCGGTCGCCGCGGCCCTCCATCTCCCCGAGTCCACGGTCCGCGCCCACCTCGCCACGGCCCTCACCAAGACGGCCACCCACACCCCGCCGGAGGCCCTGCGGGCGGCCCGGGAGCAGGGGTGGGTATAGGCCTCGGGGCCCCCAGCGGCAAGGGTCCAGGGCTTCGCCATCACGTGCCAGACATCACTTGGCAGACACATCCGCGGACACCTCCGCCAGAACCACCCCCGGCACCTCCCCCGACACCTTCCGCGGCAGCCACACCAGCATCAGCACCGTCCCGGCCAGCAGCACCCCGGCCCCCGTACGGAACACCAGCGCGTACCCCTCCGTCAGCGCCCGCGCCGTACCGCCGGAGCTGCTCTCGGTCCGGGCCGCCGCGATCGTCGACATCACCGCGAGCCCCAGCGAACCGCCCATGACCCGTGACGTGTTCACCAGCCCCGACACCAGGCCCGCCTCCTGCGGCGGCGCCCCGGCGGTGGCGAGCGCGGCGAGGGGGGTCGCCGCGAGCCCCGCGCCGAGCATCATCAGGATCCCGGGGAACATGATCGCCGTGAGGTAGGAGCCGTCCGCGGTCATCAGGGACTGCCAGCCGAAACCGGCCACCGCGACGACGTTGCCGAGCACCGCCAGGCCGCGCGCGCCGAGCCGGTGCATCAGCCGGGGCGCGAGCTTGGAGCCGACGATCACCGCCAGGGAGCTGGGCACCAGGGCGAGACCGGCCTCCAGCGGGGTGTAGCCGAGGACGTTCTGCGCGTACAGCGTCATGAAGAACCACATGCAGAACATGGAGGAGCCGCACAGGAACATCGACACGTTCGCCGAGGACACCGGCCGGCGCGCGAGCAGGCCGAGCGGCATCAGCGGCGCCGCCGTCCGCGCCTCCACCGCGAGGAACAGCCCGATCATGGCGAGCCCGGCGGCCAGCGGCACCAGCGTGGCCGTGGCCGTCCAGCCCGCGGCCTCGGTCTGTGAGATCCCGTACGCCAGGGTCGCGAGCCCCGCCGTCACCAGCACCGCGCCCGGCAGGTCGAGCCGGCGTCCGTCCCCCGCGCGGCTCTCGGCCAGGTAGCGGGCGGCCGCGAACAGCACGACCGCGCCGACGGGGACGTTGATCAGCAGGACCCAGCGCCAGCTCAGAACCTCCACCAGCAGACCGCCGACCAGTCCGCCCAACGCGCCGCCACCCGCGCCCACCGCGGTCCAGGTCGCTATGGCCCGCGCCCGGGCCGCGCCCTCCGGCACCGCCGAGGTGACGATCGTCAGCGTGGCCGGTGCCAGTACGGCCGCGCCGAGCCCCTGCACCCCCCGCGCGAGCAGCAGCTGCCAGTCGTCCTGGGCGAGCCCGCCGCCGAGCGAGGCCAGGGTGAACAGGCCGAGCCCGACCAGGAACATCCGCTTGCGGCCGTAGAGGTCACCGGCCCGGCCGCCGAGCAGCATGAACCCGGCGAAGGCGATGGCGTAGGCGTTCACCACCCACTGCAGCCCCTGCTCGCTCAGCCCGAGGCCGGTGCGCATGGACGGCAGCGCGGTGTTCACCACGGACACGTCGAGCACGACGAGGAACTGGCCCGCGCAGGCGAGGGCCACCACCACCCAGGCCGGTGGGGCGGTACGGCGAGACAGGCGGGAGACGTCGGTGGCATCGGGGGCGGGCATGCCTGTCATGTTCTCAACCGGCCGACGCTCCTGGCATCGGCATTTCGGACTAGGTCCGACCTGGTCCTCATGGCGTTTTCCCAAGAGAAGGTCAAGATTTCGTTAGTGAGCCAAAGCATCGGAATAGTTGCTCCGGCACACCGAGTTCAAGCTACACATGACACGTACGACCACCGACCGGCCCGCTGTCGTCCCCGTCCTCGCCTTCGCGGGCATCGTGGTCGCGGTGATGCAGACCCTGCTCGTCCCGGTCATCAAGGACCTGCCGCTGCTGCTGGACACCTCCCCGTCCAACGCCACCTGGGTCCTCACCTCCACCCTTCTCTCCGGCGCGGTCGCCACCCCGATCATGGGCCGCCTCGGCGACCTGTACGGCAAGCGGCGCATGCTGGTGCTGAGCCTCGCCGTGATGGTCGTCGGCGCCCTGGTCAGCGCCGTCACCAGCGCCCTGCTGCCGATGATCGTCGGCCGTACCCTCCAGGGCTTCGCGATGGGCGCCATCCCGCTCGGCATCGGCCTGATGCGCGACATGCTGCCCCGCGAGCGGCTCGGCTCGGCGATGGCCCTGATGAGCTCCTCGATCGGCGTCGGCGGCGGACTCGCGCTGCCCGCCGCCGCGCTGGTCGCCCAGCACAGCGACTGGCACGCCCTCTTCTACGGCGCCGCGGGGCTCGGTGTCCTCGCCATCGCCCTCACCTTCCTCGTCGTACCGGAGTCCCCGATGCGCGCGGAGGGCACCTTCGACCTGCCGGGCGCGCTCGGCCTCTCCACCGGCCTGGTCCTCTTCCTGCTGCCGATCACCAAGGGCAGCGACTGGGGCTGGAGCTCCGCCCTCACCCTCGGCCTGTTCGCCGCGTCCGTCGTCGCGCTGCTCCTGTGGGGCGTCTACGAGCTGCGCAGCAAGGCCCCGCTGGTCGACCTGCGCACCACCGCCCGCCCGGCCGTGCTCTTCACCAACCTCGCCTCGATCATGGTCGGCGTCTCCTTCTACGTCGTCTCCCTGGTCCTCCCCCAGCTCCTCCAGCTGCCCGCCTCCACCGGCTACGGCCTCGGCCAGTCGATGGTCGTCGCGGGCCTGCTGGTCGCGCCGCTGGGCCTGACGATGATGGTCACGGCCCCCGTCTACGCCCGCCTCTCGGCGCGGTACGGCCCCAAGTCCACGCTGATCCTCGGCCTGTCGATCATCGCCGTCGGCTACGGCGCCGGCCTCGGCCTGATGAGCGCCGCCTGGCAGTCCCTGGTCATCGCCGTCCTCCTCGGTGCGGGCATCGGCCTCGCCTACTCCTCGCTGCCCGCGCTGATCGTCGGCGCGGTCCCGGCGTCGGAGACGGGCGCGGCGAACGGCCTGAACACGCTGATGCGTTCCATCGGTACGTCCGTCTCCAGCGCCGTCATCGGCATGGTGCTGGCCAACACGGCGAACACCGTGAACGGCGTGGAGGTCCCCACCATGCACGGCTTCCGCCTCTCCTTCCTGATCGCGACCGGAGCGGTGGCGATCGGCCTGCTGCTCGCCCTGTTCCTGCCCAAGCCGAACCGCGCGCCCCAGCTGCGCGCCAGCAGCGAGGAGGAGGCCAACCTGGCCCGCGCGGAAGCGGCCCTGCGCGGCTTCCGCGGCCGGGTCCTCGACGCCACCGGCACCCCGGTCCCCCACGCCAAGGTCACCCTGATCGACCCCCGGGGCCGCCAGGCGGGCGCCACCCTCTCGGCGGCGGACGGCACTTACACCCTCCCGGTCCCGACGAAGGGCGCCTACGTCCTGGCCGCCAAGGCCGACGGCCACGCCCCGCACGCCGCCGCGGCGACCCACACGGGCGACGACAGCACAGTCTCAGTCGACCTGTCCCTACCGAGCAGCCCGGTACCGGCGACATAGGCCATGGGGACGCCGGGTGGGCCCCTGGACGTACCGGTCCGACGGGCGGACGACCGGCGCCCCCTGGACGCTCCGCAGGGTCCGCCCCCGCCCTCCAGGGAGACGGCCCTACCTCGGCACCCCCCCCCGCGAACGGGCTGGGCACCCCTGGTCACCCCCGCTCACCCCCCGACCAGCGCATACGGCAGCATGGGGCGCCCAGACGCTCGTACGACCGAAAGGCGGCCCCATGGCCCCGGCACCCGCGCCAGCCCCCGAGATCCTGGCCGCGTTCGAGGCGGCGAAGGGGTTCATGCCCGTGGGAGAAGGGCTGGCCCTCCACGCGGCGGCCGTGGAGGCCGGTCGGCTCGGGCTTCCGCTCCTGGAGGTCGGCACCTACTGCGGGCGCTCCACCGTGCTGCTCGCCGACGCGGCCCGCGCGGCCGGGGTGAGCGCCCTCACGGTCGACCACCATCGCGGCAGCGAGGAGCAGCAGCCGGGCTGGGAGTACCACGACCCCGAGACGGTCGACCCCGAGATCGGCCTGATGGACACGTTGCCCACCTTCCGGCGCACGCTGCACCGGGCGGGGCTGGAGGAGCACGTGATCGCCCTGGTGGGGCGTTCCCCGCAGGTGGCCCGTGTCTGGGGCACCCCCCTCGGCCTGGTCTTCATCGACGGCGGCCACACCGACGAGCACGCCACCGCGGACTACGAGGGCTGGGCCCCCCATGTGGCCGAAGGCGGCCTGCTCGCCATCCACGACGTCTTCCCCGACCCGGAGGACGAGTTCACCGGCCAGGCCCCCTACCGCGTCTACCTGCGGGCGTTGGAGTCGGGCGCGTTCACGGAGATCTCCGTCACGGACTCGCTGCGCGTGCTGCGGCGAACGGGGGCGGGGATCTGAGGCCGAGGTTAGAGTCGCAGACGTGTCGTACGCAGGCCCTGAATTCGAACCGCCCCGCCGCCCCCGGCGCCGCCCTCTGACCGTGGCCCTCGCCGCGCTCGTGCCGGGCGCGCTGCTCGGCTGGGTGGTGTACGAGGAACTCGGCGGCGCCAGTGACGACGGCGGCGGTGGCCCGGAATCCGCGACGGTACGGACGCCGTCCGCCACCGGCGACGCCAAGGAACCGCACCCCAGCCCGACGCAACCGGCGAGCTCCGCTCCCGAGGCCGCCTCCGGCCCCCTCAAGGGCAAGGTCGTCGTCATCGACCCCGGACACAACCCGGCCAACTTCCAGCACACCGCCGAGATCAACGCCAAGGTGAACATCGGCACCGGCTACAAGGAGTGCGACACCACCGGCACGGCCACGAACTCCGGTTACACCGAGGCCGAGTTCACCCTGGACGTCGCCCACCGCATGCGCACGCTGCTGGAGAAGCAGGGCGCCACGGTGAAACTGACCCAGGACGGCGACCGTTCGTACGGCCCCTGCATCGACGAGCGGGCGCGCATCGGCAACCAGGCCGAGGCCGACGCGGTGGTCTCCGTCCACGCCGACGGCTCCGGATCCGGCAACCGCGGCTTCCACGTCATCCTCCCCGGCGCGGTGAACTCCGGTGCCGCGGACACCCGTCCGATCGTCGGCGTCTCCCGCGATCTCGGCGAACGCATCGCGGGCAAGTTCGTCCGCGCCACCGGCAGCGCCCCCTCCAACTACGTCGGCGACGGCACCGGTCTCGTCACGCGTAAGGATCTCGGCGGTCTCAATCTGTCAACGGTTCCCAAGGTGTTCATCGAGTGCGGCAACATGCGCGATACCAAGGACGCGGCACAGCTGACCAGCGGTGCGTGGCGGCAGCAGGCGGCGCAGGGGATCTCTGAGGGAATCGTGAGTTTCCTGCGCGGGTAGTGATCAGCTCGCTGATCCCGGCGGACAGCCTGATCGTGCGGACGATAGGGTCGTCCGTACGATAAGGGGCCACCCCCGCGACGCCTCTACCGATGACGAGACGACCTACGAAGGACCTGAAGTGAATATCCGCTCCCTCACTAGAGGCGACGGCGTGGTGATCGGAGCAGCGGTGTTGCTCTTCGTCGCGTCGTTCCTCGCCATCTACGACGGCGACGGCAATGACATCCCCAACGCCTGGGACAACCTCGGCCTGGTGATGAGCGTGTACGTCGGCGGCATCATCGGCGCGGTCCTGATCGTCGTGGCCCACGCGCTGCCGCAGCCGCGCAAGGTTGTCGGCCTTGAGCTCGGTCCGCTCGGAGTCGCGCTCACGGTCTTCTCCGCGTGGACGGCGCTCTGGACGATCTTCGATCCGCTGGGCGCGTTCAGCGACACCTTCGGCGCCGCGGACGTGGATGCCGGTGTCGGCCTGATCCTCGGTCTCATCGCCGCCCTCCTGCTGGCCGGTGCCGCCGTCGCCTCCCCGCTCGTCCCCGCCCTCCAGGCCCCCCTGATGCCCGCTTCCCGCCCCGCGGCCCCGCAGCCGTACGGCGGTCAGCCGCAGGGTGGTTACGGTTACCCGGGCGCTCCCCAGCCGGGGCAGCCGCAGCCGCAGCCCGGTCAGCCCTTCGGCGGTCAGCCGCAGGGTGCGCAGCCGTTCGGCGGTCAGCCGCAGGGTGCGCAGCCGTTCGGCGGTCAGCCGCAGCCGGGGCAGCCGCAGGCGCCCGCGGCGCAGCCCGGCGGGGACTTCTCCCCGTTCTGGTTCGCCGTTCCGGTGCCGCGTCCGCTGTTCGCGGAGGACGGTTCGCCGACGCCGATCGCCGAACTGGCGCCCGGCACCTGGTACCTGGCCGTGGAGCAGCGCGGCCCGAGCCTGATCGCGCAGACGCAGGACGGTCGTCGCGGTGTCCTCCAGGACACCAGCGGCATCCAGCGCGGCTGACACCGCTCACGGTCACGGCCCCTCACCCTTCCCGGTGAGGGGCCGTTGTCGTACAGTCGCCCTCCCCGGCTGACACACCGTCAGGAGGCAGCTATGCGGCTCGGTCTGGCGCTCGGCTACTGGGGGCGCGGCCCCTCGCCTGGTCATGTGCCGCTGGCCCGGGAGGCCGAGCGGCTCGGCTACGACTCCGTGTGGACCGCGGAGAGTTGGGGCTCGGACGCCTTCACCCCGCTGACCTGGATCGCCGCGCGGACGTCAAGGATCAAGCTGGGGACGGCGGTTGCGCAGATGGCCGCCCGGTCGCCGACCACGACCGCGATGCACGCCCTCACCCTCGACCATCTCTCCGGTGGCCGCATGATGCTCGGCCTCGGACTGTCCGGGCCGCAGGTGGTGGAGGGCTGGTACGGCCGCCCGTTCCCGAGGTCGCCGCTCACCGCGACCCGGGAGTACGTCGACGTCGTACGGCAAGTCCTCGGGCGGGAAGCCCCCGTCACGCTCGACGGCCGCTTCCACCCCCTCCCCTACCGGGGCGCGGACGCCACCGGCCTCGGCAAACCCCTCAAGCCCATCACCCACCCCCTCCGCCCCGACCTCCCCGTCCTGCTCGGCGCCGAGGGCCCGAAGAACGTCGCCCAGACCACGCGGATCGCCGACGGCTGGCTCCCGCTGTACTGGTCCCCGGCCCGCCCCGAGGCGTACGCCCTCCCCGAGACCCGGCCGGAGGGCTTCCTGGTGGCCCCGATGGCCCAGGTCCGGGTCTGCGACGACGTGACCGAGGGCCTGCTGCCGGTGAAGACCATGCTCGGCTTCTACATCGGCGGCATGGGCCACGCGGCCCGCAACTTCCACGCCGACCTGATGGCCCGCATGGGGTACGAGGAGCAAGCCCGCCGCATCCAGCGGCTGTTCCTCGAAGGGCGCCGCCAAGAGGCGGTCCTCGCCGTCCCCGACGCCTTCGCCGACGAGATCTCCCTGGTCGGCCCGCGTGAACGCATCGCCGAGCGGCTGGAGTTGTGGCGCAAGGGACCGGTGACGGACCTGCTGGCGCTGGCGCCGGACGAGCGGTCGCTGCGGGTGCTCGCCGAGCTCAACGGCTGAACCGGGGGGGTTTCGTCGACGGTTCAGCGGCAACCCGGGGGGCATGTCCCCTCGATATAGCAACGGTGCCAGTTCGGCGGGCAGGGTCATCGCGATCGTCGCCGACATCATGGCGTTCATTCTGGGTCTGTGGATCCTGATGTACCTGCTGGACGCGAACCGCACGAACGACTTCGTGCAGTTCATCCATGACGCGGCCCGCTGGCTGGCGGGCTGGTCCCACGACCTGTTCACCTTCGACGAGGCATGGGCCAGGGTCGTGGCGGGGTACGGGCTCGCCGCCGTGGTGTACCTGTTCGTCGGGCACGCCATCGCGAACCGCGTCCGCCACTGAGTCAGCCGCAGCAGTCCGGGTCCAGGCCGGTGGGCAGTTGCTCGCCGCCGAAGACCCGGCAGGTGGCCTCATGGCCGCCCAGGGCCGCGACGGCGAGCAGCAGCGAGCCCGCCGTCCAGGTCGTCAGTTCCCTCGGCCAGATCGCCGCGTCGTCGAAGACGTAGCCCGTCCAGTACAGACCGGTCCGCTCGTCGCGCAGGTGCTGGATCCACTGGAGGATGTCCAGCGCCCGGTCGGACTCGCCCATCGCCCACAGGGCCAGGGCGAGTTCGGCCGATTCACCGCCCGTCACCCACGGGTTGGGGTCGACGCACCGCACTCCGAGCCCGGGTACCACGAAGCGGTCCCAGGACTCCTCGATGCGGGCCTTGGCCTCCGCGCCGGTGAGCGCGCCGCCCAGCACGGGGTAGTACCAGTCCATCGAGTAGCGGTCCTTGTCCAGGAACCGCTCGGGGTGCCGCCGGATCGCGTGCCGGAGCGCACCCGCCGCCAACTCCCAGTCCGGTTGGGGCTCTTCGCGCTGCTCGGCGATGGCGAGCGCGCAGCGCAGGGCGTGGTGGACCGAGGACGAGCCGGTCAGCAGCGCGTCCTCGGTCGCCGTGCCGTCGTCGTCCCGCCGCCAGCCGATCTGCCCGCCCGGCTGCTGCAGCCGCAGGACGAACTCGATCGCCGCGTACACGGTCGGCCACATGCGGTCCAGGAAGGCGTCGTCGCCGGTGGAGAGGTGGTGGTGCCACACGCCGACCGCGATGTAGGCGACGAAGTTGGTCTCGCGTCCGCGGTCGGTGACGTCGTCGAAGGCGCCGTCCTGATAGGCCGCGTACCAGGAGCCGTCCTCGTTCTGGTGCCGCGCGAGCCACTCGTAGGCGCGCTCGGCGGCGTCGTGCTCGCCTGCGGCGTCCAGGCCCATGGCCGCCTCGACGTGGTCCCAGGGGTCGAGATGGTGTCCCCGGAACCACGGTATGGCGCCGTCCTCCCGCTGCACGGCGAGCAGTCCGGCGACGGTCGCGGCGGCCTGCTCGGCGGTGAGGACCCCGGGCAGGACGAGGTGTTCCGTCCGGGGAGTGGTCACTTGGCGTCCACCCGGGGCAGGTGCGGCTTGGTCGCGTAGGCCACGAAGCTCTTGCCGATGAGGGGGTTGAGGGCCTGCTCGGCGACCCGCGTCGCCAGTGGCTTCTTCATGATGTCCCAGACCAGCAGCTTGTGGTACGCCCGCACCGGCAGCGCCTTGTCGTTGTCGACGCCGAACGCGCACTTGAGCCACCAGTACGGCGAGTGCAGCGCGTGCGCGTGATGGGTGCCGTACGGCTTCAGGCCCGCCTCGCGGATCCTGGCGAGGAGTTCGTCGGCCTTGTAGATGCGGATGTGGCCGCCCTCGACCTCGTGGTAGGCGTCGGACAGCGTCCAGCAGACCTTCTCGGGGCCGTAGCGCGGGACGGTGATGGCGATGCGGCCGCCGGGCTTGAGGACCCGGACCATCTCGGCGAGGACGCCCTTGTCGTCCGGGATGTGCTCCATGACCTCGGAGATGATGACGACGTCGAAGGACTCGTCGGGGAACGGCAGCGCCAGGGCGTCGCCCTCCATCGCGGTGGCGGTGGCGCCCTCGGGTGCCTCGCCCGCCTCCTTCATCGCCGCGAACCACTTCGCGACCTCGCGGATCTCCTCGCCGTTCTGGTCCAGCGCGACGACCTGGGCGCCGCGCCGGTAGCACTCGAACGCGTGCCGCCCGGCACCGCAGCCGAGGTCCAGGACACGGTCGCCCGGGGCGAGCGGGAACCGGGAGAAGTCGACGGTCAGCACGTGGCCCTGCTTTCGGGATAGACGCCGGTGGTACTCGCGGAGGTCAGGGGGGCGGCACCGGCCGAGGACGCGGGCGCGCCGCCGGCCGGGGGCGTGGCGCGGGCGATGGCCTCGCGGTAGTGCGCCACCGTGCCCTCCGCCGCGCGCGCCCAGGTGAACCGCGCCAGCACCCGCTCGCGTCCGGCCCGGCCGAGCCGCGCCCGCAGTGCGGGGTCTCCGAGGAGCCGGCTCAGTCCGGCGGCCAGGGCGCCCGCCTCGCCGGGCGGCACCGCCAGACACGTCTCGCCGTCCGCGCCGGCCACCTCCGGGATCGCCCCGCCGGTCGTGGCGAGCAGGGGCGTGCCGGTGGCCATGGCCTCGGCGGCCGGCAGGGAGAAGCCTTCGTACAGGGACGGCACGCAGGCGACCTGCGCCGAGCGGACCAGGTCGACCAGTTCGGCGTCCGAGATGCCCTTGACGAACTCGACGGCGCCTTCGAGGCCGTAGCGCTCGACGGCCTGCGCGACCGGGCCCTCGGCGGGCTTCTTGCCGACGACGACGAGGTGGGCGTCGGGGTGTTCGGTGCGCACCTTCGCGAGCGCCTCGACGAGGAAGACCAGCCCCTTGAGGGGGACGTCCGCGCTGGAGGTCGTCACGATCCGGCCGGGGACCTGCGGGACGGACGGATCCGGCGAGAACAGGTCGGTGTCGGCGCCGATGTGCACGACGTGGATCCGGTCCTCGCGCACCCCGAGGTGGTCGACGATCTCGGCGCGGGAGGTGCCGGAGACGGTGAGGACGGAGGGCAGGCGGCGGGCGACGCGCTTCTGCATCCGGGTGAAGGCGTACCAGCGGCGGACCGCGTACCGGCGGCGGCGGTTCTCGGCGGCGTCCAGCTCCAACTGCCGGTCCACGGTGATGGGGTGGTGGATGGTGGTGACGAGGGGGGCGCCCACGTCGCCCAGCAGGCCGTAACCGAGCGTCTGGTTGTCGTGGACGACGTCGAACTCGCCGCGGCGGGCGCGCAGATGGCGGCGGGCGCGCAGCGAGAAGGTCAGCGGCTCGGGGAAGCCGCCGGTCCACATGGTGGCCACTTCCAGCGCGTCGATCCAGTCGCGGTACTCGCCGCGTCCCGGCGTGCGGAAGGGGTCGGGCTGGCGGTACAGGTCGAGGCTGGGCAGCTCGGTGAGCGGGACGCCCTCGTCGAGGACCGGGTAGGGCTGGGCGCCGATGACCTCGACCCGGTGGCCGAGGCGGGCCAGTTCGCGCGAGAGGTGGCGGACGTAGACGCCCTGGCCGCCGCAGAACGGGTTCCCTTTATAGGTGAGAAGCGCGATGTCGAGAGGTCGCTCTCCCCCACGCTCGAATCCGCTCGCGCGGGAGGGGCCCCCACCCGCGGCGGGCTCCTTGCGGGAACCCGTCCGACTGGCCTCAGCGGTCACTCCGGGCCCCCTTCTCCCTGCACTGTCCCGCGAGATTACGCCGGGACGCTAATCTAGAACAAGTTACAGACTTGATCGTTCAAGAAGCTCCGAATCTACCGGCAGGTAGAGGTGGCGCGAGCAGTGGATCAGGTGATTCACGCCACGGTCGCGCCACGGCGAGGGGAACAAGGTGGACATGGTGGCAGCCAGTACCGCGAGACCCGTCACCCCACCGCTGACCGAGCGGCAGGAGGCGCGTCGCCGCCGCATCCTGCACGCGAGCGCGCAGTTGGCCAGCCGGGGCGGTTTCGACGCCGTGCAGATGCGGGAGGTGGCGGAGTCGTCGCAGGTGGCGCTCGGCACGCTCTACCGCTACTTCCCCTCCAAGATCCATCTGCTGGTCGCCACCATGCAGGACCAGCTGGAGCACATGCACGGCACCCTCCGCAAGAAGCCGCCCGCCGGGGACACGGCGGCGGAGCGGGTGGCGGAGACGCTGATGCGCGCTTTCCGCGCCCTGCAGCGCGAGCCGCATCTGGCCGACGCCATGGTCCGCGCGCTGACCTTCGCGGACCGCAGTGTGTCGCCCGAGGTGGACCAGGTGTCCCGGCAGACGACCGTGATCATCCTGGACGCGATGGGCCAGGAGCACCCGACGCCGGAGCAGTTGTCCGCGGTCCGGGTCATCGAGCACACCTGGCACTCGGCGCTGATCACGTGGCTGTCGGGCCGCGCCTCCATCGCCCAGGTGAAGATCGACATCGAGACGGTGTGCCGCCTGATCGACCTGACGGCGCCCGCGGACACATGAGGGACCTACGGGACGGGTTCCCTGCGCCGGCATGACCCGGATCAGGTGCTGGGGGTCGCCGTCCGGCCTGACTGCTGCTTTCCGGCCTCTCAGCCCGGACCGTCGACGTCGGCAGCGGCGTAAGCGTTGCTCCTTCCCATCCTTCCCCCAGCACCCCTTGTAGGGCTTGGTCGGGTTCATTCGTGAGCGGTGTGTCTGTTGCTGCTTTGGGGTCGTGGGGGTGGTGTGACGCCCTAAGAGATGGCCGGGGTCCGGGAGGACCTGGAGGCGTTCGCGGCGGAGTTGCATCGACATCCTCCTGGTCGTCGCGGACGCCGGATACGGCGATGCCGCCGCCTTCCGCCGGGGGCCTGGAGGAACGCAAGCTGCCCTGCGCGGTGGGCATTTCTTCCCGCCACACCGCCCAGCCGCCGACGCACGGCTGGTCCAGCCCGTGTACGTGGGCACCGGCCGGCCATCGAAAACGCAGTACCCCGAGCCTGCGCAGACCATGAAGGTTCTGGTCATCGCGGCCGGGAGGACGGCCGCGAGACCGGTGTCCTGGCGGGAAGGCTCCTGGCCGGGGAGGCGCCACCGATTTTGCTGTCGGTCCTCTCAAGGGCGATCGTCCCGAGAGTCTCACCACCAAGATCGTGTTATGCGTTCCGAGGGGGACTCGGGTCTGGTCTTTTCGGTCAGTGTGACCGCGGCGAACAGTAACGGAACGCAGATTTTTCCCTTTTGTGTCGGACGGATCGCCTCATGGTGTCCGCGTTCACCCCTTTAAGAGGCAGGGCTCATTCCGCCGCCAACGGGACGGATGGTGCGGGGCATGCCTGTCGGTCCATGTGGTTCTCGTGCCAGGTTGTGCTGCCGAGGTGACCGTCTGGTCACCCGTTCTGGCTCTCTGACTTCCTGTGGGGGAAGCTGATGCATTCACATGCTGGAAGCACGTCGCTGCAACGTGCCCGACGAACACACAGAACCGTTCTCATATCCGCGATCACGGCTGTCGCTCTGGTGGCTGGCGTGGCACCGGGGTTAGCCGCGGCGGGGCAGGCGGAGTTACCGGCGCCGGAAAGTCCGTGGACGAAGCCGACGAAGGTGGAGGCTCCCGCGACGCCGGCCGGGTCGGTCAAGGCGCCGGAGTCGGAGGCGGAGGCCAAGCCGTCGGCGGAGGTGGCCGCCTGGCGGGCGGCGCAGCAGGCCCGCGCAAGCGGTGAGACCGCCGCGCAGTCGGCGGCGGCCGATGCCGAGGCGGATGCTGAGGCCTTGTCCTTCGTTCCGGAGGGGCAGGGCGATGTGCCCTGGCACCGTGTCCTCGACACGCGTCTGAATGATGCGCTGGTGGCGCGGGTGAACGTCTCCAACGGCAATCTCATGCTCGCCGCGACCGACTTCGACATCGCCGGTGTCGGTCACAAGCTGCAGCTGACCCGGACGTACAACTCCCTGGAAGCGCCGTGGGGAAAGGTGTCGCAGCGCTGGTGGCAGGGTTATGAGCGTTACCTCCAGGCCGGTGACGGCGAGGTGGTGGTCTACGACGCCACGGGGGCTGCTGTGCGGTTCAAGTCGGCGAGTACCGGCGGCTACACCACCCCGGCCGGGTACTCCAAGGACCTGAAGAAGAACGCGGACGGCACCTACACCCTGACCGACCGCAAGTCGGGTGCGAAGGACACCTTCAACGTCCACGGCACGCTGACCAAGGTCACCGACAAAAATGACGGTGTGATCAATGTCGACCAGCACGACGAGGGCGCCGAGCACAAGGGCTTCAGGCTCACCGAGACCCGCTCCGGGCGCTGGATCGACCTGGTCAAGACCTACCCCAATCAGTGGCAGGCCAAGGACCACACCGGCCGCACAGCCGTCTTCGACCTGGACGCCTCCGGCAACCTGGCCAAGGTCACCGACACCGCCGGCAAGGCCACGCTCTACGGGTACGACTCCTCCCGGCGCCTGACCAAGGTGACCACCCCCGAGGGCACCATCACGCTGTTCACCTACGACACCCACAACCGCGTCACCTCCATGCAACGCGTCACCGAGTCGACGAGCAACGGCCACACCGGCCCGACCTGGCGCTACGCCTACACCGCGACCACCCCCTCGGCTGCGGGGACCACGACGGTCACCGACCCCGACGGGGATGCCACCCAGTACCTGCACAACGCCGACGGTGAGGTCACCAAGGTCACCGACCCCCTCGGCCACTCTCGCCATTCCACCTACACCAACCGCCTGCTGCAGACCGCGATCGATGCGATGGGTACGGGAGCGGACGGAACGGGAGGCAACACCACCACCTACGGCTGGGACGCCCGCAACAACGCCGTCTCCCAGAAACTGCCGATGGGCGCAACCGCGTCGGTGACCGCGTACCAGACCATTGCAGGCACCGACCTGCCCAACGACTTCACCTCCGCCGACGGCCGCAAGGACTCCTTCTCCTACGACACCAACGGCAACACCCAGTCGGTGACCACCTCCGGCACCGCAGGAGGGCAGCGCACCTACACCTACAACAAGGCCACCCCGACCTGCGGCGGTTTCGAGGGCCAGCGCTGCACAGCCGCAGTGAAGATCTCCAGCACCCGCACCTCGACCACGTCCTTCACCTACGACGCCAAGGGCAACCTGAGCAAGGTCACGCCCCCCGCGCCGCTGGGCGAGACGACATACACATACGACGCGCTCGGCCGCGTCAAGACCGCACTCGACGGCCGCGGCATCCAGACCGTCTACACCTACGACAACCGCGACCGCGTCACCAAGGTCTCCTCGACCAACGCGACCGTCACCTTCGACTACGACGCCGACGGCAACCTCAAGGTGCGCACAGACGCCTCCGGCACTACCGGCTGGGACTACGACGAGCTCAACCGCGAGCGCGTACGCACCCTGCAAAACGGTGCACAGACCGCCCTGGCCTACACCCCCGGCGGCAACGTCGACCACTACACCGACCCCACCGGCAAGACCGACTACACGTGGGACGCGGCCGGTCGGCTGGACTACCTCATCGCGCCGGACGGCAAGAAGACCGACTTCGACTACAACAACAACGACACACGCACCAAAACTGTCTACCCCGGCGGCACCACCCAGTCCTTCAGCATCGACAAGAACGGTCGCCCCTACGCGGTCAAGACAACCGCCGGGACCACCACGCTGATCGACCTCGCCTACACCTACACCAACAGTGCGGGCAAGGACACCACCAAGATCCGCACCCGCACCGACAACCTCACCAAGTACAAGACCACCTACGACTACGACACCCAGGACCGGCTCCGCTACGCCCTGGAAGCCGACTCCACCGGCGCCCGCAAGGCGTCCTGGCTGTACTGCTGGGACCAGGCCGGCAACCTCACCGCCCAGGACGGCACCGCCGCCACCTGTCCCACCACCCCCATCTGGACCTACAACGACGCGCTGGAGCTCACCGCGCAGAACGGCTCCGCCACCGGCTGGTCCTACGACAAGGCCGGCAACGAGACCGCGGGCGGACGCACCGCCACCACCCGCCGCACGAGCGAGACGTGGACCGACTACAGCCAGCTGTCCGGCCTGACCGTCAACACATCGGCATACGACCTGGTCCACGCGGGAACCGACAACTCCGAGCGCACCAAGCTCGGTTCGACCTGGTTCCACCACACCGCACTCGGACTGGCATCCACCACGACCAACGGCGTGGACACCGGATTCATCCGCGAACCTGCGGGCACCTTGAACTCCATGACGACCGGGGGCAAGTCCTACTACTACCTCACCGACGCCACCGGCAACGTCCTCGGCCTGGTGGACGACGCAGGCAAGCGCACCCACACCTACGCCTACGGCCCCACCGGCCTGCCCCGCGGCACCACCACCGAAACAACCCCCCAGCCGTACCGCTACAGCGGCACCTACCTCGACCCGACGGGCCTGTACAAGATGGGCCACCGCTACTACGACCCCCAACTCGGCCGCTTCACCCAACCCGACCCTTCAGGGCAGGAGAGCAACCCCTACCTCTATGTGAGCGGCGACCCAGTCAACAACAGCGACCCCACGGGCCTCTTCGACTTCTTCGGTCTCGTCGAAAAAGCAGAGCCGTTTGTCAGCGCGGCCGCTGGCTGCCTGGCCGGTGTTGAGGCTGCGGCAGGCACCGGAGTCATCGCATACGCCGCCGCGGCGGGCGGCGTGATCGGCGCGGGAGTCGGCAGCGCCGTAGGCGCTGGTGTCGCCGGAGTCACCAGCTGCGCGATTGGAGCTGCCGCAGGCTACTACGGAGCGGACATCCTCACCTACAGTTAAACAGGGGTATACGGCCACTGCATGTGACTGTTGGGTCGGATTTCCCGACCCAACAGTTGCCGCGAATTCGGAAGGAGCGCTTGGATGCGAGGGAGGGACGCGTCGATGAGTGATGCGATCAGGGGATTGGCAACCTTTTCCGCGATTGCGATCATCGGCGGAATATGCGCTTGCATTGCAGGATCCATTACCGGCGACACCGTGCCGATTGTGCTCGGAGTGATCGCAGCAGTCGGTGGAATGATTCTGGCAGTTTTTGCCTTCCTGGCCCATCAGAAAACTCGCTCTTGACATGATGTTTCGGAGTTCGTCGGCGTCGTGGCTGCTGTTGGACAAGCGACGGTCTGGGCTGGCAGAGACGGCGGGCGGCTGGTCAGGGTGCGGGTGTGACCACGACGACTGTATCCGCGAACCGGCGGGCACCCTGAACTCCATGACGACCGGGGGAAGTCCTACTTACTGCCGACGCCACCGGCAACGTCCTCGGCCTCGTGGATGACGCGGGCAAGCGCACCCACACCTACGCCAACGGCCCCACCGGGCTGCCCCTCGGCACCACCACCGAAGCGGTCTCCCAGCCGTACCGCTACAGCGGCACCTACCTCGACCCGACCGGCCTGTGCAAGATGGGCCACCGCTACTACGACGCCCAACTCGGCCGCTTCACCCAACCCGACCTCTCCGGCCAGGAAACCAACCCCTACCCCAGTGGGCTTTTGTGTGACAGCTCTCTCGGCTCAGCCCTGGGCGGAACCCTGTGCGCTTCTAAGGAAGAGAAGGCCGCGGCGTCCGACTGGCTGACTGGAGCGGCTGCAGCAGCAGGTGTGTGCGCAGGCTCCGGAATCGCAGCAGCTGCAGCCTGGGGCATCACAAAGGTACCGACGATCGAATAGACACACACGTCCAGGGAGAAGAAGGATGAGTCCAAGGCCGAGCGGAAGCCCCAACTTGCAAAAGTCGCAATGGATCACGGCTGCCTTCTGTGCGGTGGTTGCCGATCGTACTGCTTATCTCTGCGGACGGGTCGGTGTGGACGTACGTGGGAGTAGCTGGCACCGCTCTCGCTGCAGTGTCCTTGGCCGTGAGCGCAGCTAAGCGAAGCAGGCCATGAGCCACCGCAGGCCGACGCGGACCTGCGCACTCAGGCGGTCATGGCGGCAAGCCGCAACACGCTCTCCGGCTAAGGCCCCGGTTGGCGTTCTCGCCAACCGGGGGCCACACGTATAGACGCGGGGAGTATGCAGATGAGCCCAGCCAAGAAGCTGACGCTTTTTGTGGTGATAGGGATCCTGATGGCAGTTGCCCGTCAAAGTTCAAGTAGATGAAATAGTCAACGATATTGATTAGAACCCAAAGGGTTCTAATCGAGGGTGTAGCGGACGTGTGGGCCGCCGAAGTAGCCGCGGCCGATGTGCGGCTGCCGTTGGCGGCGGTGGAGGAACCTGCGGGTCTCGGCGGCGGGTTGGGCCTGGTCACGGGGCCTGCTGTGCATGGGCACCTTTTCCAACCTGCTGCTGACGCATGGCCGTTGGGCTGAGAGCATGATGAAGCCCCTGGTAGACGGCTTTTCGACCGAGAGAACTGTCTCCACCAGAGGCATCCTGTGTTCGTGTACCCGTCAGGCGCCCAACTCGCAGCAAGGTGCGGCCTGGGGCCCACGACGGCCTACCGCTACGTCACCGAGGCCGTTCGGGTGAGCAGGCCGCATATGCGGTCGGCGGTGCGGGTTGCTGCAGCCGCCAGGTCCTGGTCGAAGCCCACCAGCACGGTCAGTTCGGCAGTGATCTCGTCGGTCGGCCCGAGCGTCCGCAGGGTGTGCGGCATGGTTCGTGCGGCGTCCGAATGAACCTGGCCAAGCCCTACTGGTCCTCCGGCGGAAACACCGGCTCCCCGCTGCCCAGCAGCGTGATCACGATCGCCTCCACCGGGCACATCTCCGCCGCCGCCAGCACCTCCTCGTGGGCGTCCGTCTCCGGCTCGCACGGGTGGGACTGGCGGGCGGTGTCGAGCCGGAACGCGTCGGGGGCGCGGTGGACGCACTGGGCCGAGCCGATGCACACGGACCGGTCGACCTCCACGTGCCAGCGGTCTCCCGCCCCCACGCCCGGCTCCGCTCGCGCGGGAGGTGCCCCCATCCCTACGCCTCCCAGCCCGCGGGGAGGTGGATCATCTTGTGCTCCAGGTACTCGCCGTACCCCTCGGGCCCGAACTCCCGCCCCAGACCGGAGTTCTTGTAGCCGCCGAACGGGCCGAGCATGTCGAGGCTGAAGGTGTTGACGGAGTAGGTGCCGGTACGGACCCGGCGGGCGACCTCGATGCCGCGCTCGACGTCGGCCGTCCAGACGCTGCCGCTGAGCCCGTACTCGGAGTCGTTGGCGATTCTCACCGCCTCGGCCTCGTCGCCGTAGGGCAGCAGGCAGATCACCGGCCCGAAGATCTCCTCCCGCGCGATCCGCATGGAGTTGTCGACGTCGCCGAAGAGCGTCGGCTCGACGTACCAGCCCCGGTCCAGGCCCGGCGGGCGCCCGCCGCCGGTGAGGATCTTGGCGCCCTCCTCCTGGCCGATGCGGATGTAGTCGAGGTTGCGGCGCTGCTGGCGTTTGGCGACGAGCGGGCCGACCTGGGTCGCGGGGTCGAGGGGGTCGCCGACGACGAGGGCGTTCGCGGCGGCGGCGAGGGCCTCGGCGAACTCGTCGTAGCGGGAGCGGGGCAGCAGGATGCGGGTCTGGGCGACGCAGGCCTGGCCGTTGTTCATCCAGGCCGCCGGGACGATGCCGGCCACCGCGGTGTCGACGTCCGCGTCCGGCAGCACGACCGCCGCCGACTTGCCGCCCAACTCCAGGGTCACCCGCGTCAGGTTCCGCGCGGCCACCTCCATCACGCGCTTGCCCGCGGCGACCGAGCCGGTGAAGGAGACCTTGTCGACGCCGGGGTGCCCGACGAGGTACTCGCTGACCTCGCGGTCGGCGGGGAGGATGGACAGGACCCCCTCCGGCAGCCCGGCCTCCTTGGTGATCTCGGCGAGCAGACAGGCGTCGAGCGGCGTCTCGGGGGACGGCTTGAGCACCACCGTGCAGCCGGTGAGCAGGGCGGGGCCGAGCTTGGCGGCGGCGACGAACTGCGGGACGTTCCAGGGCACTACGGCCGCCACGACCCCGACCGGCTCGCGCCGCACGAGGATCTTGCCGAGGACGCCGTCGCGGTGTTCCTCGTAGGTGAAGTTGCGCGCGACGGTGATGGCGGAGTCCCACACCATCATCGCGCCGAGCGCCTGCGCGAGGACGCTCCAGGAGTACGGGGAGCCGTTCTCCGAGGAGATGACCCGGGCGATCTCCTCGTGCCGCACGGCGAAGGCGTCCTTGATCCGGGTGACGACCTCGATCCGCTCCTCCAGCGACATCCGCGGCCAGGGCCCTTCGTCGAAGGCCCTGCGGGCGACGGCGACGGCCCGGTCCACGTCGGCGGTGGACGCGTGCGGCACCCGCCCGATGACCTCTTCCGTGTGCGGTGAGACGACCTCGATGAAGTCCTTGCCGAGGGGATCGGTCAACTCCCCGCCGATGAACAGCTGTCCGTGTTCCACGAGCTCGGTCATGGCCGACGCCTCCTGCGGAGCTGAGCACTGTTTCTGACGCTGCACTGTTTCTGACGCTGCCTCAGAACTGATACCAGTTCTAGTTATAGTGGGCAATGACCGCGACGCGGAGGGGCAGATGACGAGAACCCACGATCACGGCGGGGGCGTTCGCTCCCTCCAGGTCCCCATCCCGGACAACCCGCTCGGCCACACCCTCGTCTACGTCGTCGACACCGACCGCGGGCCCGTGCTGATCGACACCGGCTGGGACGACCCGGCCTCCTGGGACACCCTCGCCGAGGGCCTGACGGCCTGCGGTACGTCCGTCGGTGAGGTCCACGGCGTGGTCGTCACCCACCACCACCCCGACCACCACGGCCTGTCCGGCGCCGTGCGCGAGGCCTCCGGCGCCTGGATCGCGATGCACGAGGCGGACACGGCGATCGTGCGCCGCACCCGCTCGGCCGAACCCGAGCGCTGGTTCGCGTACATGGCGGCGAAGCTCACCGCGGCAGGCGCCCCCGAGGAGCATGTGGCCCCGCTGCGCTGCGCCCGCCGCCGTGCCCTGCCCGGCCTCTCCCCCGCCCTCCCGGACCGCGAGATCGTCCCGGGCGAACTCCTCGACCTCCCCGGCCGCCGGCTGCGCGCGATCTGGACCCCGGGCCACACCCCGGGCCACGTCTGCCTGCATCTGGAGGAGGAGCACCCCGAGCAACTCCCCGGCCACGGGCGCCTGTTCTCCGGCGACCACGTCCTGCCGGAGATCACCCCGCACATCGGCCTGTACGAGGACCCCGACGACACCACCGTCACCGACCCCCTCGGCGACTACCTGGACTCCCTGGAACGCGTCGCCCGACTGGCCCCCGCCGAGATCCTCCCGGCCCACCAGCACCCCTTCACCGGCGCGGAGGCCCGCGTGCGGGAGCTGCTCACCCACCACGAGACGCGCCTCACCGGCCTCCTCACCCTCCTCCGGGAACCCCTCACCGCCTGGCAGCTCGCCGAGCGCATGGAATGGAACCGCCCCTGGGAGCAGATCCCCTACGGCTCACGCACCATCGCGGTCTCGGAGGCCGAGTCCCACCTGCGCCGACTGGTGAAGCTGGGCAGGGCGGAGACGGTGACGGGGAGCGAGCCGGTGACGTACCGGGCCGTGTGAGGGTTCCGTAAGAGCCGGATGTACGGGCCGGTAGAGTGGCCGCGTCGTCATCACACCCGTACGGGGGGAAGCCGGTGCAATTCCGGCGCTGACCCGCAACCGTAAGCAGCCGAAGAAGCCTTCAGAAGACGAAGAAGCCGAAGAAGCCGCGAGCCGGACTGCCCCGCACGGGTACGTGAAACGGCTCACGTGCGTCGGCAGACCGCCGCCGCACGGCACCGTCGAGGTCTGCGGAGCCGAGCCGCCCGGGGTCGTCCCGTGCTGCCCGGCTCCCCCCAGGGAGAGGCACCCGCCGATCATGAACGTCCGCCGCAGCGCCGCGGTCCTGGCCGCCACCGCCGTGATCGGCACGGCCACGCCCGTCATGGCCGCGTCCCCGTCACCGTCGCCGTCCGTGGCGATCCCCTCCGGTCTGTACGGCACCGCCGATCCGACGTACGACGGCGTCTGGCGCCAGTCGCTGGCCCTGATCGCCCAGCACAAGTCGGATGTGCGGTCCGCCGCCAAGGCCGTCGACTGGCTGCTCGGCCAGCAGTGCGCGAACGGCGCCTTCGCCCCCTTCCGCGCCGAGCCCGCCAAGGCCTGCGACGCCAAGGTCATGGTCGACACCAACAGCACGGCCGCCGCGGCCCAGGCCCTTGCCCTGGCCGGTGACGGCGACCACATGGACGTCGCCCTCAAGGCGGTCACCTGGCTCAAGAGCGTGCAGAACAAGGACGGCGGCTGGGGCTACACCCCCGGCGGCCCGAGCGACGCCAACTCCACGTCCGTCGTCATCGGCGCCCTCAACGCCGTGGGCCAGGAACCCGACACCACGGTCAAGGGCGGCAAGTCCCCCTACGACGCCCTGCGCGAGCTGGCGCTGCCCTGCGAGGACGGCGGCGCGTTCGCCTACCAGCCCGACAAGAAGGGCAAGCTCACCGCCAACGCGGACGCGACCGCGGCGGCCGTGCTCGGCCTGAAGGGCATGAGCATGGAGTCGGCGAAGGCGGCCGACGACACCGACCTGCGCTGCGCCGACACCACCGAGCCCGACCGGGTCGCCGCCAACGGCGCCTCCTACCTCGCCGAGGCGATGAAGAAGGACAGCCACCTGATGTCCGCCCTCGCCGGTGCCGAGGACCAGCCCGACTACGGCAACACGGCCGACGCGGTCGTCGCGCTCGCCGTGACGGCCGGCCCGAAGGCGGCGGAGAAGCCGCTGACCTGGCTGGAGAAGAACTCCGCGGACTGGGCGAAGCAGAACGGCCCCGCCGCCTACGCTCAGCTGATCCTCGCGGCCGAGGCGGCCGGGGCGGACCCGCGTGCCTTCGGCGGCACGGACCTGGTGAAGCAGCTCAACGCCACCGGCCCCGAGCCGAGGACGCAGGCCACCGCGAAGGCCGCCGAGAAGGCGGAGGACGACGAGGACGGCGTCAGCGTCTGGTGGATCATCGGCGTGGGCCTGGTCGCGGGCATCGGCGTCGGCTTCCTGTTCACCGGCCGCAACAAGGGGCAGCAGCTGTGACACGCCGGGCCTGCGCACTGCTGCTGGCCGTGCTCGCCCTGTGGGCCGCGGCCCCCTCGGCGCAGGCCGCCGGGTACCGCTACTGGTCCTTCTGGGACCGCGACGGTTCGTCCTGGACGTACGCCACCCTGGGCCCGTCCACGACGGTCCCCTCGGACGGCGACGTCCAGGGGTTCCGCTTCACCCTGAGCGAGGACTCGTCGGACGCGGCGACCCCGCGCGGCACGGCGTCCTTCGGGGCGATCTGCGCGCGGACACCGGCCCGGGACGGCGAGAAGCGGGTGGCCCTGGTGATCGACTTCGGCACCAAGACGGAGTCCCCCTCGGGAGATACCCCGCCGAAGCTCCGCACGGCCTGCGCGCGGGTCGGCGAGGACGCCACCACGGCGGATGCGCTGGCCTCGGTCGCCAAGCCGCTCCGCTACGACTCCAACGCCCTGCTGTGCGCCATCGCGGGCTACCCGACCGCGGGCTGCGGCGAGAAGGTGGCGAAGTCGGCGCCCGAGAGCACGGAGCAGACGGACGGCCCGTCCGTGGGCCTGTGGGCGGGCGTAGCGGGCGTGGCGACCCTGGGAGCGGCGGCAATCTGGCAGGCACGCCGACGCGGGCATGGGTAAGGCGCCCAGCCGTTCGGGGCGCAGCGGCACCCAGCATGCGCCGGTGGGCGAACCCACCCCGCCCAGGCCCACGCCCCGCGTCCCCCTCCACCCCGGTGCCTGGTGGCTCTGGTCCCTAGCCCTCGGCACCGCCGCGACCCGTACCACCAACCCCCTCCTCCTCACCCTCCTCATAGCCACGTCCGCCTACGTCGTCGTGACCTGCCGCCAGAACACCCCCTGGTCCCGCTCCTACAACGCCTTCGTCAAGCTCGCCCTCGCCGTCATCCTCATCCGCCTCGCCTTCGCCGTCGTCCTCGGCTCCCCCATCCCCGGCACCCACACCCTGGTCACCCTCCCCGAGATCCCCCTCCCCGACTGGGCGCAGGGCATCCGCCTGGGCGGCCGGGTCCACGCGGAGGGCATCGTCTTCGCCCTCTACGACGCCCTGCGGCTGGCCACCCTCCTCATCTGCGTGGGCGCGGCGAACGCCCTCGCCAACCCCACCCGTCTCCTCAAATGCCTCCCGGGCGCCCTGTACGAGATGGGCGTCGCGGTGGTCGTGGCGCTCACCTTCGCCCCGAACCTCATCGCGGACGTCCAGCGCCTACGGGCCGCCCGCCGCCTGAGAGGCCGCCAGGACAAGGGGATCAGGGGCCTGCTCCAAGTGGGCCTGCCCGTCCTGGAGGGCGCCCTGGAACGCTCGGTCGCCCTCGCCGCCGCGATGGACGCCCGCGGCTACGGCCGTACCGCCGACGTCCCGCCCGCCGTACGCCGTACCACCACCGCCCTCACCCTCGGCGGCCTGCTCGGCGTCTGCGCCGGGACCTACGGCGTCCTGACGCCGGAGGGCGGCACCTACGGCCTCCCCGTCCTCCTCGCCGGGCTCACCACCGCCCTCGTCGGCCTGCGCCTGGGCGGCCGCCGAGTCACCCGCACCCGCTACCGCCCCGACCCCTGGGGCGCGCGGGCCTGGCTGGTGACGGCGTCCGGGACGGCGGTCGCCGCGCTCATGTTCCTGGCCGAGGCCCGGGACCCCGCGGCGCTGGAGCCCGGCGTGATCCCCCTGACCGCCCCCACCCTGCCCCTCTGGCCCGCCGCGGCGATCCTCCTCGGCCTGCTCCCCGCCGTCCTCGCCCCCACCCCGAAGGAGCCGTCGTGATCCGCTTCGAGAACGTCTCCGTGACGTACGACGGACAGCGCGAACCCACGGTGCGGCACATCGACTTCGAGGTACCGGAAGGCGAACTCGTCCTGCTCGTGGGCCCGTCGGGCGTGGGCAAGTCCACGGTCCTGGGCGCCGTGAGCGGCCTGGTCCCGCACTTCACCGGCGGCACCCTGCGCGGCCGGGTGACCGTCGCCGGCCGCGACACCCGCACCCACAAGCCGCGCGAACTCGCCGACGTGGTCGGCACGGTGGGCCAGGACCCCCGCGCCCACTTCGTGACGGACACGGTGGAGGACGAACTGGCTTACAGCATGGAGTCGTTGGGTCTGGCCCCGGACGTCATGCGCCGCCGGGTCGAGGAGACCCTGGACCTGCTGGGCCTGGCCGATCTGCGCGACCGTCCGATCGCGACCCTCTCCGGCGGCCAGCAGCAGCGCGTGGCGATCGGCTCGGTCCTCACCCCCCACCCCCAGGTCCTGGTCCTCGACGAACCGACCTCCGCCCTGGACCCGGCGGCGGCGGAGGAGGTCCTGGCGGTCCTCCAGCGCCTGGTCCACGACCTGGGCACGACGGTCCTGATGGCCGAGCACCGCCTGGAACGGGTCATCCAGTACGCCGACAACGTCGTCCTGCTCCCGTCCCCGGGAGCGGCCCCCGTCCTCGGCCCCCCGGCGGAGGTCATGGCGATCTCCCCGGTCACCCCACCGGTCGTGGCCCTGGGCCGCCTGGCGGGCTGGACCCCCTTGCCCCTGACGGTCAGGGACGCCCGCAGAAGGGCAGCAGACCTACGGCACCAGCTGAAGGAACGGGACACCAACTCCCCAAAGGGGCGCGGGGAACTGCGCGACCAGCCACACCCCACCCGCAGCCGCCCCCAAACCACAACCCCCACCCCACTGGGCGCCCCCACCCGCCGCTGGTTCCGCCGCACCCCCAGCACCCCGCCGTCCCCTCTCACAGCCGAAGTACGGGCCCTGACCGTCACCCGCGGCGCGGCCCGCATCCGCAGCCTCCGCAAGGTCGACCTCACCGTCACCCCCGGCGAGACCATCGCCCTCATGGGCCGCAACGGCGCCGGAAAGTCCACCCTGCTCAACACCCTCGTCGGCCTGGTGGAACCCTCCTCCGGCGAGGTCCGCGTCGGCGGAGTCACCCCCCACCGCACTGCACCCCCCGACCTGATCCGCCACGTGGGCCTCGTCCCGCAGGAACCCCTCGACCTCCTCTACGCCGACACGGTCGCCGCCGAATGCGCCGCGGCCGACGCCGACGCGGACGCCACCCCCGGCACCTGCCGCGCCCTGGTCACCGAGCTGCTGCCCGGCGTGAGCGACGACACCCACCCCCGGGACCTCTCCGAGGGCCAGCGCCTGGCGCTCGCGCTCGCCGTCGTACTGACCGCCCGCCCGCCCCTGCTCCTGCTCGACGAACCGACCCGGGGTTTGGACTACGCGGCGAAGGCCCGCCTGGTCGGGGTCCTGCGCGGGCTCGCGGCCGAGGGCCACGCGATCGTCCTGGCCACGCACGACGTGGAGCTGGCCGCCGAGCTGGCCCACCGCGTGCTGCTGCTGGCGGAGGGAGAGGTGATCGCCGACGGCCCCACGGCTGAGGTGGTGGTGTCGTCCCCCTCCTTCGCCCCGCAGGTCACCAAGATCCTCGCCCCGCAGCAGTGGCTCACGGTCGCCCAGGTCGAGCGGGCCCTCTCATGACCCCGAACCGCACCCCGCAGCCCCCCACCCCCCAGGCCCGCCCCATCCGCCTCGGCCCCCGCTCGATCGCCGCCCTCACCCTGGTCAGCGCGGTCGGCCTGGCCGCCATCGGCTGGCCCCTCTTCGCCCCGCCCGGCTCCCGGACCAGCGCCCACTCCGAGGACGCCCCGTGGCTGTTCGCGGGACTGCTGATCCTCCTGGTCGCGGTCGTCGCGGCGACGATCTCCGAGTCCGGCCTGGGCCCGAAGGCGGTCGCCATGCTGGGCGTACTCGCGGCCACCGGAGCGGCACTGCGCCCGATCGGCGCGGGGACGGCCGGCCTGGAGCCCATGTTCTTCCTGATGCTGCTCAGCGGGCGGGTCCTCGGCCCCGGCTTCGGGTTCGTTCTCGGCGCGCTGAGCATGTTCGCGTCCGCGCTGCTCACGGGCGGGGTGGGACCGTGGATGCCGTTCCAGATGCTGGCGATGGGCTGGTTCACCATGGGCGCGGGGCTGCTCCCGGGCCCTGACCGGATCCGCGGGCGGGCGGAGCTGCTGCTGATCGCCGCGTACGGCTTCGTCGCCGCCTTCGCCTACGGCGCGATGACGAACCTCGCGGGCTGGCCGTTCCTGAAGGAACAGGCCTCGAACATCGCCTTCGACCCCGACGCGGGCGTCCCCGCCAACCTGGCCCGGTTCGTCGTGTACTGCCTGGCCACCTCCCTCGGCTGGGACCTGGGCCGGGCCCTGGTGACGGTCGTGCTGACCCTGACCCTCGGCCCGGCGATCCTCAAGGCGCTGCGCCGGGCGACGCGCAGGGCGGCTTTCGAGGCGCCGGTCACATTCGACAAACCCGGCGCGTAAGCCCTCGTACGCACACGGTCAGCACCACGGTGAACCACCCCACATGACCCACATCACCTACGACCCGACTTAGTGGGCATTTCGGAAGCCGTGTCCACACCAAAAGGGCCCCTGACCTGCCCTTTGAGAGCCACGTCACACGAGAAGCATGTACCCCACATACGGCCACAACTAGCAAATAGGGGCATTGCGGACCCCCCTACCGGCCTGCTTATCTGAATGACGTCGCACGGCGCCGACGAGCCCCACGGGCCTCGGCGCCGACGCATGTCCCCCACGCACCGCGTGGTCACGGCATGCCGCGGCCACACCGTCCCCGACGAAAGGTCACCGCCTTGTCCGCCGCTTCTTTCCTCCGCACCATCGCCACCCCGAAGAAGGCCCTCGCCGGTACCGCCGTGGCCGCTGCCGCCGCCGGTGCGATCTTCACCGCGGCGCCCGCGCAGGCCGCCGTCTCCGAGGCGTCGGCCCAGGCGACCGCGAAGAAGATGATCGGCAACTCGGCCCAGTACCAGTGCTTCTCCAACATCGTCGAGCACGAGAGCGGCTGGGACGCGAACGCCACCAACGCCTCGTCCGGCGCGTACGGCCTCGTCCAGGCCCTGCCCGCCTCGAAGATGGCCTCCGCCGGCTCCGACTGGAAGACCAACCCCGCCACCCAGATCGAGTGGGGCGTCGACTACATGAAGGACCGCTACGGCAGCGCCTGCGGCGCCTGGAACTTCTGGCAGGCCAACGGCTGGTACTAAGCCGAGCCGCCCCCCGACGCAAAGAAACCGCACCCGTGTCCGCACGGGTGCGGTTTCGTTCGTGCGGCGGAGCTTGATTCCGCCAGGCGGATGCGGGGTCAGGCCTCGAACCACACCGTCTTCCCACCCCCGTCCCGCCGGTCGACCCCCCACTTCTCCGCCACCTCACTGAGCAGCACCAGCCCCCGCCCGCCCTCCGAGTCCAGCGGCAACCGACTCTCCATGCACGGGACTTCGGGACACCCGTCCGCCACCTCCACCCGCACCCCCGCCTCCCGCCGCAGCACCAGCAACCGGCATCTCCGGTCCGGGACATGGCGTACGACATTGGCGACCAGCTCGGTCACTCCCAGCGCGACGGCGTCGTACAGCTCCGGCATCTCCCAGTCGGCCAGCAGCGAGCGGACGATCCGGCGAATGTGCCGCGCCGAGTGCTCACCGACCGTGAGGTGCATGGAGTACCCAGGGGGAATGTGTTCGTTCACGGTACGAGCCTGACCTCGCGGAACTACTCTGGGCTACAGGTCGAACACAACATGCTCTGGAGTGGGGGCACTTCGTGACGCACGTCAACGTTCTGGATCCGGGCGCCTCGCCTCTCGACTACTACGGCTTCGAGCTACGCCGGTACCGCGAGGCCGCCGGTCTCACCCAGCGCCAGTTGGGCGAGATCCTCAACTACACCGGGTCACTTGTCGGTCAGATCGAGACGGCCCGGAAACTCCCGACGCTGGAGTTCAGCCAACGCGCCGACGCGGCCCTGAACACGGGCGGGTTACTGTCCCGCCTCGTCGCGCTGGTGATGCGCAGTCAACTTCCGGCGTGGTTTCAGCAGGTCGCGGAGCTGCAAGCGAGGGCCATCGAGATCTGTTCCTTCGAGACGCACATGGTGCATGGCCTCCTCCAGACGAAGGACTACGCCCGTGCAGTGCTCGGCGTGCTGGACCCGACCAATCTCGACGACCGCGTAACCGTACGACTCGCGCGGCAGAACATCTTCGAGAAGGAGGAGCCGCCGGTGTTCTGGGCGATCCTCAGCGAGGGCGCACTGCATCAGGAAATGGGCGGCCCCAGGACCATGCGGGACCAGCTGGCCCACCTGTTGTCGTTCGAGCACAACCCCCGAGTCAATATCCAGGTGCTGCCGTTCACGGAAGGGGCGCACGCGGGACTACAAGGCTCGTTCGACATCTACCGCTTCGCAGGCGATCCGACCATCGTCTACACCGAGGGTTACGGCAGCGGACATCCAACCGCCAACCCGGACACCGTCAAGGACTGCTCGCTCCGTTACGATCACCTGCAAGCCGCCGCGCTCTCCCTGAGGGATTCGGCGGAGCTGATCCAGCGCGTGATGGAGGACCGCTATGGAGAGCAACTGGCGTAAGTCCAGCTACAGCGGCGACCAAGGCGGCAACTGCGTCGAGATCGCCGAAGCCACCGACTCCGTCGCCATCCGCGACTCCAAGACCCCGACGGGACCGATCCTCACCATCGACCCCGCCACCTTCACCACCTTCGTGAACTGGACGTCGGCTACAGCCGCTGAATGATCGTGCCGGTGGCCAAGCCACCCCCCGCGCACATCGTGACCAGCGCGAACTCCTTATCTGTGCGCTCCAGTTCATGAAGTGCCGTGGTGATCAGCCGCGCCCCCGTGGCCCCCACCGGATGCCCGAGCGCGATGCCACCGCCGTTCACGTTGACCTTCTCCAGGCTCTGCTCGAAGACCTGAGCCCAGCTCAACACCACCGACGCGAAGGCCTCGTTGATTTCGACGAGGTCGATGTCCCGCAGGGACATCCCCGCCTTGCCCAGCACCGCGTTCGTCGCGTCGATCGGTCCGTCCAGATGGAAGTGCGGGTCGGAGCCGACCAGCGCCTGCGCCACGATCCGCGCCCTCGGCCGCAGCTTCAGCGCCCGCGCCATCCGCTTGGACGCCCACATGACCGCCGCCGCGCCGTCGCTGATCTGGGACGAGTTGCCCGCCGTGTGCACCGCGGTGGGCATGACCGGCTTCAACCGGGCCAGCGCCTCCATGGACGTGTCGCGCAGCCCTTCGTCCCGGTCCACGAGCCGCCACATGCCCTGCCCGGCCCGCTGCTCGTCCTCGGTGGTCGGCACCTGGACCGCGAACGTCTCCCGCTTGAACCGCTCCTCGGCCCAGGCGACACCGGCCCGCTCCTGCGAGATCAGCCCCAGCGAGTCGACGTTCTCGCGCGTCAGCCCCCGATGCCGCGCGATCCGTTCCGCCGCCTCGAATTGGTTGGGGAGGTCCACGTTCCACTCGTCCGGGAACGGTTTGCCGGGCCCGTGCTTGGACCCCGACCCCAGCGGCACCCGGGACATCGCCTCCACGCCGCAGGAGATACCGACGTCGATGACCCCGGCCGCGATCATGTTCGCGGTCATGTGCGACGCCTGCTGGGAGGAACCGCACTGGCAGTCCACGGTGGTCGCGGCGGTCTCGTAGGGCAGGCCCATGGTGAGCCAGGCCGTGCGCGCGGGGTTCATGGACTGCTCGCCGGCGTGGGTGACCGTACCGCCGACGATCTGCTCGACGCAGTCGGCGGGAATGCCGGTGCGGCCGAGGAGTTCGCGGTAGGTCTCGCCCAGCAGATAGGCGGGGTGCAGATTGGCGAGCGCGCCGCCGCGCTTGCCGATGGGGGTGCGGACGGCTTCGACGATCACGGGTTCGGCGGCCATGGGGGGTGGTCCTCTCATCCGGAACCAGCACAACCAGATCCACAATTAGTACGTGTTCTAGTTCTGTGTGCAGTCTGCTGACGTGACGCGCATCACCGCAAGGGTCTTGCAGTCTTCGGGGCCCGCCGTTACGTTGCGCGACAACTGATGGTCCGTCAGACAGCTGTCCTCAGTCGGCCAATGGCTGGAGCCGCCATGCCCTGTCCAGCGCTTCCCGACGGGTTCGACTTCACCGACCCCGACCTCCTCCGACACCGCGTCCCCTTCCCGGAGTACGCCGAGCTGCGCCGGGCCGAGCCGGTGCGCTGGATCCCGCAGCCGGGCAATCTCGCCGGCTTCCAGGACGAGGGGTACTGGGCCGTCACACGGCATGCGGACGTCAAGTACGTCTCCACGCACCCGGAACTCTTCTCCTCCTGGGTCAACACCGCGATCATCCGGTTCAACGAGCACATCGAGCGCGACGCGATCGACGCCCAGCGGCTGATCCTGCTGAACATGGACCCGCCCGAGCACACCCGGGTCCGGGGCATCGTGCAGCGGGTGTTCACCCCGCGCGCGATACGGGCGCTGGAGCAGCGCCTGCGCGACCGGGCGCACGCGATAGCCGAGAAGGCCCGCGCGCACACCGGCCCGTTCGACTTCGTCACCGAAGTCGCCTGCGAACTGCCCTTGCAGGCCATCGCCGAGCTGATCGGCATCCCGCAGGACGACCGGGCCAAGATCTTCGACTGGTCCAACAAGATGATCTCGTACGACGATCCGGAGTACGCGATCACCGAAGCGGTCGGCCAGGAGTCGGCCACCGAGCTGATCGCCTACGCGATGAACATGGCCGCCGACCGCAAGCAGTGCCCGGCGAAAGACATCGTGACCACGATGGTGACGGCGACGGACGAAGGCAGCCTGGGCTCGGACGAGTTCGGCTTCTTCGTGCTGATGCTGGCCGTGGCGGGCAACGAGACCACCCGCAACGCCATCACCCACGGCATGCACGCCTTCCTCACCCACCCCGAGCAGTGGGAGCTGTACCGGCGGGAGCGGCCCGGGACGGCGGCCGAGGAGATCGTCCGCTGGGCGACCCCGGTCAACTCCTTCCAGCGCACCGCCACCCAGGACACCGAACTGGGCGGCAAGCTGATCAGGAAGGGCGACCGGGTGGGCCTCTTCTACGCCGCCGCCAACCGCGACCCCGAGGTCTTCGAGAACCCGGACGCCTTCGACATCACCCGCGACCCGAACCCGCACCTCGGCTTCGGCGGCGGGGGCCCGCACTTCTGCCTGGGCAAGTCCCTTGCGGTCCTGGAGATCGACCTCATCTTCAACGCCGTCGCCGACGCGATGCCCGGCCTGCGCCTGGCGGGCGACCCGGACCGGCTGCGCTCGGCCTGGATCAACGGCGTGAAGCACCTCCGGGTCAGCCTGGCCTGACAGACCCGGGGGAGGCAGGAGCACCCATCCCCCGCCTCGCCCCTGCCTCCCCCGCGACCGGCACGACGAAGTCCCCCCGCAACCGGCAGATGAACTCCGCCGTGACGCACTGATGAACGAAACCGCTCCCCACGGCGTCTTCGATCGTGATGCACCCGCCGGCAGAGCTCGCCACCCGCCCCGGCACGCGCACGGCCCCCCTGCGGAAGCACCCCTTCCGAATCCCCCTGCTCGCCACCCTCCCGCTACTGCCCCTCTACGCCCTGTGGTGGTCCCTCCTCGCCACCGGCGGCGGCGACCTCGCGGCCCAGCTGGCCTGGGCGGACTTCGCCTCCCGACACGGCGGTTCGGCCTACAGCCTGGTCTGGTACGGCGGGATGCACACCGCCAACTACAGCCTGCTCTCGCCGTACTTGATGGCGGCCCTCGGCGTGCGCACGGTCACCGTCGTCTCCGGGCTCGCCGCGTCCTGGCTGGCGGCCGTCCTCATCACCCGCACCGGCGTCCGACGCCCCCTCGGCCCGGCGCTGCTCGCCTCGCTCGCCCTGTGGTGCAACGTGGCCTCGGGCCGCACCACCTTCGCCCTCGGCGTCGCGTTCGGCCTCGCCGCCTGCCTCCTGCTCACCCGGGAGCGCCGCATCACCCTGGCGGTGGCGTACGCGGTCCTCGCGACCATGGCGAGCCCGGTGGCGGGCCTGTTCCTGGTGGTCGTGGGCGCGGCGATGCTGCTCGTACGGGACTGGGGGCGGGCGCTCGCCCTGCTGGTGCCGCCCGCCGCGGTCGTCGGCGTGACGACCCTGCTGTTCCCCTTCAGCGGCGAGCAGTTGATGCCCCCGGCGCGGGTCTGGCCACCGGTCGTCCTCGGTCTCGCGGTCACCGCGCTGGCGCCGCGTGCCTGGCGGGTCGCCCGGTGGAGCGGCGCGGTCTACGCGGCCGGGACCGTCCTGACGTATCTGATCCCCTCCCCCGTCGGCACGAACGTCGAGCGGTTCGCGGAGCTGTTCGCGCCCGCCGTGCTCTCGGCCGCCCTGCTCGGCGCGCCCGGCCTGGCCAGGGTGCGGCGGAATCTGCTGGTGGCGGCGCTGGTCTTCTCGGTCGCCTGGGTCGGCAAGAAGACCGCCGACGACCTGGTGGTCTCCACGACGGTGCCCGCCTGGGCCCAGGAGACCGGCGGAGTCGTCCGGGCCCTGGAGGTCCTCGGCGCCGACCGCACCCGGGTCGAGGTCGTCCCGGCCCGCAACCACCGCGAGGCCGTCGAACTCGCCCCGCACATCACCATGGCCCGCGGCTGGAACCGCCAGCTCGACATGGAACGGGCCCGCCTGTTCTACGACGGCACCTTCGACGCCGCCAACTACCGTGCCTGGCTCAACCGGTGGGCGGTCGGTCTGGTGGTCCTGCCGCTCGGCAAGCCCGACGGGTACGCCGAGGCCGAGGCGCGGCTCATCAGGGAGCGGCGGCCCGACTGGCTGGAGCCGGTATGGCGGGACGCGCACTGGCGGATCTACCGGGTGCGGGACGCCGTACCCCTGGTGTCGGCGCCCGCGACCGTCGTGCGGTCCTCCGGCGCCGACCTCGTCGTCCGGCTGCCGCGCGCCGGTTCGGTGACCGTGCGGGTGGCGTACTCGCGCTGGCTGCGCGCGGAGGGCGGATGCCTGTCCCGGCAGGGCGAGTTCACCCGGCTGACGGTGAACTCGCCCGGCGCGTACCGGATCAGCTCGGAGTACGGTCCTTCAGCGGCTCGCTGCTGACCTCCTGCGCCGTCACCGGCCGGGCGCGCGGGCCCTGGAGCAGATACGTCAGGCCGAACCCGGCGCCGACCACCGCGGCGCCGCCCACCGCGTCCAGCACCCAGTGGTTGCCGGTGACGACGATCGCGGTGAGCGTGAAGAGGGGATGCAGGAGCCCGAGGGTCTTCATCCACGCCTTCGGCGCGACGATCGCGATGACCAGACCGCACCACAGCGACCAGCCGAAGTGCAGCGACGGCATCGCCGCGTACTGGTTGGTGAGCGCGGTGAGCGTGCCGTAGTCCGGCTTGGAGAAGTCCTGCACGCCGTGCACGGTGTCGATGATCCCCAGGCCCGGCATCAGCCGCGGCGGGGCCAGCGGGTAGAGCCAGAAGCCGACCAGGGCGAGCAGGGTGGCGAAGCCGAGGGCGGAGCGTGCCCAGCGGTAGTCGACCGGGCGGCGCCAGTACAGCAGGCCGAGGACGGTCAGCGGGACCACGAAGTGGAACGACGTGTAGTAGAAGTCGAAGAAGTTGCGCAGCACGTCGACCTTGACCACGGCGTGGTTGAGCGTGTGCTCGATGTCGAGGTGCAGGAAGCGTTCGAGGTCGAGGATCTGCTGCCCGTGTTCCTCGGCCCGCTCCCGGCCCGCGGAGTTGCTGCCCCCGGTCGCGGCGAGGCGGACCTTGGAGTAGGCGGCGTAGGTGACCCGGATCAGCAGCAGTTCCAGCAGCAGGTTCGGACGGGCCAGCACCCGGCGCAGGAACGGCAGCAGCGGCACGTGTTTGAAGCGGGTGGGGACGGGATCGGCGTACGGCGTGGGCAGCGGTGCCTGGTAGTAGGGCGAGGTGCGGGACAGGAACGGCACGAAGGTGGCGGCGGCGAGCGCGGCCAGCAGGACGACGTTGTCCCGCAGGGGGTACAGGGCCGCCATGTTCGGCAGCATCATCTTCGCCGGGAGGGTCATCACCAGCACGACGGCGACCGGCCACACATACCGGTCGGAGGCCTTCTTGCCGACCCGGCCGACGACCGCGAGGAGCACCCACAGCAGTTGGTGCTGCCAGGCGGTGGGCGAGGCGACGATGGCCGCGCAGCCGGTGATGGCGACGGCAAGCAGCAACTGTCCGTCCCGGGCGTAGCGCACGGCCCGGCGCACCCCGAGGGCGGCGACGGTCGCGGCGAGCACCAGGAACAGCGCGATCTCCAGCGGCCCGTCCAGGCCCAGCCGCAACAGGGCGCCGTGCAGCGACTGGTTGGCCAGGTCGTCGGCGCGTCCGCCGAGTCCGGTGCCGGCCATGTGGTGCACCCAGTAGGTGTACGAGTCGTGCGGCATCGCGGCCCAGGCGAGCAGGGTCGCCGCGGCGAAGGTCGCGCCGGTGGCGGCGGCGGCCCGTCGGCGGCCGGTGAACCACAGCAGGGGCGCGAACAGCAGCAGCGTCGGCTGCAGCGCGCCGGCCACGCCGATCAGCACGCCGCCGGCCCGTTGCCCCCGTACGGCGAAGCAGCCCGCCAGCACCAGCAGCACCGGGATGATGCTGGTCTGGCCGAGCCAGAAGCTGTTGCGCACCGGCAGCGACAGCATCAGCAGGCTGACCGCGAGGGGCGCGGCGAGCAGGGAGGTCCGGCGGCTGACGGGCTGCGGCAGGGCGCGTGCCGCCAGCAGGCCGAGGGCGACCACCAGGAGCAGGGTGCCGAAGGTCCAGCCCCAGCCGAGCGTCTGCTCGGCGGACTTGGTCAGCGGCTTCAGCACAAGTCCCCCGAAAGGGGTGCCGGTGAACCGCGTCGAGTCGTACAGGGAGCCGTTCACATGCAGGACGCCGTCCGGACCGACCCAGGTCTCCAGATCCGTCAGCCGCTCCCCGCGGGGCGTGCTGAGGACGACGGCCACCTGCCGTACCGCGAGGACGGCGGCGACCAGCCACAGGCCGATACGGGCCGCGCGCAGGCGTGCCCGGGCCGTGCCGGCGGCCGTCGCTCCGAATCCTTCCGCCGGTGGCCCGCTGTGCTCCGCATTCGCCACGCCTCGTCGGCCTCCCGCCCCGTCAGTCCCACGCGTCGCGTGGCATGTGAGATCCCGTCACGAACCCTATGGGGCCCGTATCACCCCCGGAAGAGACGCAGGCAACCGTCGATTCACCTGACGTCCGCTCTGCTTTTGTCCGAATGACGATAGTCCCGAGCCGGACATGTCCCCTGCCAACGGCACAAGACGGCTATATTCCTTAGCGGCGCTACTTAGCCGCTCTAACTAGCCATAGGAAGGCACAGGTACATGAGCGATTCGCAGCTCTGGGACGCCGTGGACGACTACTTCACCGCCCACCTCTCGCCCGACGACGAAGCGCTGCGGGCCGCCCTGCGCGACAGCGAGGCCGCGGAGCTCCCGCAGGTGGCCGTCTCCGCCCCGCAGGGCAAGCTCCTCCACCTGCTGGCCCTGACCCAGGGCGCCCGGACCATCCTGGAGATCGGCACCCTCGGCGGCTACAGCACCATCTGGCTGGCCCGCGCGCTGCCCGCCGACGGGCGCCTGGTCTCCCTGGAGTACAGCCCGAAGCACGCCGAGGTGGCCTGCCGCAACATCGCCCGGGCGGGCCTGGAGAAGGTGGTCGACGTCCGCGTCGGCGCGGCCCTGGAGTCCCTGCCCCAGCTGGCCGACGAGAACCCGGCCCCCTTCGACCTGGTCTTCATCGACGCCGACAAGGCGAACAACGCCCACTACGTGGAGTGGGCGCTGCGGCTCACCAGCGCGGGCAGCCTGATCATCGTCGACAACGTGGTGCGCGGCGGCCGGGTCGCGGAGGCGGACAGCCCGGCGGCGGACGTCCAGGGCACGCGGGCGGCCGTCGAACTGATCGGCGGCCACCCGCGATTGAGCGGTACGGCGATCCAGACGGTGGGCAGCAAGGGCTACGACGGTTTCCTGCTGGCGCGGGTGCTGGCGTAGGGCACTTTCCGGCCAGTGGGCTAAGCCTCGTGGTAGAAGCCGACGTTGACGCTGCGCGGCGCGGTGCGGTCCCGTACGACGATCTCGCCGCTGCCGCCCCGGGGCAACGGCAGGGTGCCGCCGTAGGCGAGGGCCTGGGCGTAGGCGCCGATGGCGATCCGGACGTCGGAGGACGGGTCGGGCTGGGAGCCGCGCAGCCAGGTCACCTGCCAGTTCCCCTCCGGCCCGCACAGGAACTCCAGGTGCACCCGGGACACGAACAGCCAGTCGTCGGGCGTGGCCAGCCGGCACACCGACTTGTCGCGGCCCACCCGGAGCACGGCGCCCGGCTCGCTGGGCGCGTCGGCCATGAGCATGCCGGCCGTGGCACCCTCCTCCGCCGCGGTGACGGCGGCCATGGTGAGTTCGAGCACGTGCGTCCTCCTGAAGTGTCCTTACACAGCGGCCGCATGATAAATCGCCCGGCCCTACCCTGTCCGGCACAATGGAGTCATGACCGAGCGAAAGCCACCGGGCGTCCCGTTCGAGTCCTGGGTGGACAAGCAGATCCGGGATGCCGAGAGACGCGGCGACTTCGCCCGTCTCCCCGGCGCGGGGCGGCCGTTGCCGCCGGGCACGGACACGACGTACGACGAACTGTGGTGGGTCAGGCAGAAGATGGCCCGCGAGGGGCTGTCGGTGCTGCCGCCGACGCTCGCGCTGCGCAAGGAGGCGGAGGACGCTCTGGAGGCGGCGCTGAGGGCGCCCACCGAGCGGCTGGTCCGGAAGATCGTCACGGACATCAACACGAAGATCCGCGAGATGATGTTCAAACCGCCGCCGGGCCCCCCGCTCGGGAAGAAGCCGTACGACGTCGAGGACGTGGTACGACGGTGGCGGGAGGCCCGGTTCGCGGATCCGTCGGACGCCTGAGGGCGTCAGACGCGCAGCAGCCGGTCGGCCAGCTCGCGGTAGTCGCGCAGCGCGAGGCGGAGCTGCTCGGTGTCGGCGGAACGCTCGTCGCCCTGCCAGGAGCCGCGCAGGGTGCGCCGCCGCTGGGTGAGCGCGTCGGTGAGCCGGCCGGTGAGCTCCTCCAGCGCCTGGTCGGCTTCCTCGACGGAGGCCCGGGGCTCGTCGACGAACCCGGTCATGGCGTGCTGGAGCCGGGTCTCGAGCTTGTCGTATTCCTCACGGGGCAGCAGCGGGGTCGTCTGGCCTGCCTGGCCGGTGTGGCCTGCCTGGCCGGTCGTGCGGCCGGTCACCGCGCCCCCGCCGGTGGTGGCGGTCGTGGCGCGCGTGGGGTCGGCCGTGTGGCCGCCCACCGCCGGGTCTCCGCCCGGCGTGCGGCCGGTGCCCGTGCCGCCCATACCGGCGCCGGCGCCTATGCCCGCGCCTGTTCCTGTACCGCGTGTCGCATCCGTCATGTCACTCAGCTCCCCTTCGCGTGACGCCTGGTGATCGCCCACGGAGCGTGGTGACCGTCAGTGGGCTTGGCCGACTCCTCCCGAGCCGGCCGGTGACGCTTGTTCTCGGACTGCCCCACCAGCTCCTCGAAGAGCAGCCGGGCCTCGATCATGGCCTCGCGCATCTCCTCGGTGCCGGCGGTGCCGCTCTGCCCGACCGCGGCCATCCCCGCGCCTCCGCCCGCTCCGGCGTGCGCGGCGCGGTGGACGCGCCGGTAGCCGTCGACGTGACGGGCGTGGTGGACGGAGAGCGCGGCGAGCTGCTCCTCGTACCGACCGCCGTCCGGGAAACCCTTGGCCCCTGCCAGCTCGGCGAGCAGCTGGTCGGCCTCGCTCACCGCCTGCTGCGGGGAGTCGACGAAGTGTTCCTGGGCAGCCGCCCAGCGCGCCTCGTACTGCTGCCGCTGCGCGGGCTCCAGCGGGCGCTCGTGCAGCGAACCGTGCCGCTGCACCCGCTCGGAGAGCTCGCGCTCCGCGGCCTTGGTGTCACCGTCGTGCCGGGCAACGGCCCGGTCGTACTCGGGGCCGAAACGCCCCTTGAGGCTCCGACCCCCCTGCCCGCCTCGTCGAGCGCGCAGGAACAGGACGGCCGCGACGATGAGAACGGCCGCCACGATCACGATCAGAGCGATGATCAGACCTGTGGACATGTATGCCTTCCGGGGTTCTCGACCCAACCGGTCCTCCCTGCGAACCGGTACACGCTCCGGGTTGCCCCGACTTACCTCCTCAAACGGCGGCGCCCGACAATGACGGCCATGACCTGGACCATCACCCCGGAACCCCCTGACTCCCCCACCGCCACAGCCCTTTGGCGGGCGTACTACACGGAGGTCAGCGACCGCTACTACCTGCTGCACGAGGGCCGCCGCACCGACCCGGCCGAGCTGGAGCGGGAGATCGCGGCCCCGACCTGGGACGAACTCCGGCCGCCGAAGGGGCGGCTGCTGGTGGCGCGGTTCGCCGGGGAGGCGGCCGGGACGGCGGGTGTACGGCTCCTTCCCGACGGAGTCGCCGAGCTGAAGCGGGTGTTCGTGACGGAGTCCCTGCGCGGCAAGGGCGGCGCCCCGCTGCTGGTCCGGGCCGCCGAGGAGGCCGCCCGCGCGATGGGCGCGGTCCGCATGATCCTCGACACCCGCAGCGACCTGACCGAGGCCCGGGCCCTGTACGCGCGCCTCGGGTACACCGAGACCGAGCCGCACAACGACGACCCCTACGCCGATCACTGGTTCACGAAGAACCTCGGCTGACCCCGGGCGCCGGGCCGTTGCGGGGCTGTTCGCCGGCCGAGCCGCACAGTTCGGCGTTGAGTTCCTTCACCAGCTGCGCCAGATCGGTCGGCCGGTCCGGGCCCCACCAGTCGCCGAGGAGTTCGGCCAGGGAGTCCTCCCGGGCCTGCGAAAGCCGCTCGGCGACCTCGCGCCCCTGGTCGGTCAGGACGAGGTCCAGGCCCTCGCGCCTGGCCAGCCGCCGTTCCTCGACCTGGCGGGCGGCGGCGAGGATCACCGCCAGGGGGACGGTGCTGCGCTCGGCGAGCTGCCCGGGCTCCACCCACCCGTACCGCCTGATGCGCAGCAGCAGCCAGCTCGCCCCGGGGAGCAGGTCGTACCCGGCCCGTTCGGTGATGCTGCGGTAGATCTCGCGCCGCCCCTCCCGGGTGCCCAGCACCGACAGCGCACGGCACACCTCGTCGTACGACGACCGCTGCACCGGGTTGCTGGCCAGCGTCTCGGTGACGTCCGGGGCGGTGACCGAGCCGCGCAGCTTGTCCTCCTTGAGGAACCAGGCCAGCACGAAGCCGACGAGGGCGACGGGGGCGGCGTACAGGAAGACGTCGGTGATGGAGGTGGCGTACGCCTCCACCGCGCCGGGCTGGAGCGCGGCGGGAAGTTCGGTGATGCCGCGCGGGTCGGCCTCAAGGGCGTCCACCGAGACGCCGGGGGGCAGTTCGGCGCTCCGGAAGACGTCGGCGAGCTTGTCGTCGAGGCGGCTCGCGAAGACGGTGCCGAAGATGGCGACGCCGAAGGACGCCCCGATGGACCGGAAGAAGGTCGCGCCGGAGGTGGCGACGCCGAGATCCTCGTACGCCACGGCGTTCTGCACGATCAGCACCAGCACCTGCATGACCAGGCCGAGGCCGAGCCCGAAGACGAAGAAGAAGGTGCTCATCACGGCCGTGGAGCTGTCCACGTGGAGCTGGTGCAGGAGCAGCAGCCCGAGGGCGGTCACGCCGGTGCCGGCGATCGGGAAGACCTTCCAGCGCCCGGTACGGCTGACGATCTGCCCGGAGGCGGTGGACGCCAGCAGCAGCCCCAGCACCATCGGCAGCATGTGCACCCCGGACATGGTCGGGGTGACGCCCTGCACGACCTGGAGGAACGTCGGCAGGTAGGTCATCGCGCCGAACATGGCGAACCCGACGATGAAGCTGATGACGGCGGCGAGGGTGAAGGTGCGGATCCGGAACAGCTTCAGCGGCAGCACCGGTTCGGCGGCCCGGCGCTCGGCGGCCACGAAGGCGACGGCGAGGACGACCCCGAGCACGGCGAGCGAGACGATCTGCGGTGAGCCCCAGCCCCAGGTGGTGCCGCCGAGCGAGGCGACGAGCACCAGGCAGGTGGCGACGGCGGCGATGAGGGAGGTGCCGAGATAGTCGATGACATGGCGCTCGGTGCGGCGCGGGATGTGCAGCGCGGCGGCGATGACGGCGAGGGCGACGACCCCGACGGGAAGGTTGATGTAGAACACCCACCGCCAGCTCAGATGCTGCGTGAACAGCCCACCCAGGAGCGGTCCGAGCACACTGGTGGCGCCGAAAACGGCCCCGAACAGCCCCTGGTAGCGCCCGCGTTCGCGGGGTGAGACGAGGTCCCCGACGATGGCCATGGACAGCACCATCAGCCCGCCGCCCCCCAGCCCTTGCAGTGCCCGGAAGGCGATGAGCTGCGGCATGTCCTGCGCCATGCCGCACAGCGCGGACCCGACGAGGAAGATCACGATGGCGGTCTGGAAGAGCCGTTTGCGCCCGTACTGGTCGCCGAGTTTGCCCCACAGCGGCGTGGCGGCGGTCGAGGCCAGCAGATAAGCGGTGACCACCCACGAGAGGTGGTCCATCCCGCCCAGGTCGCTGACGATGGTCGGCAGCGCGGTGGAGACGATGGTCTGGTCGAGCGCGGCGAGCAGCATCCCGAGCAGCAGCGCGCCGATCGGGACGAGGACATTGCCCGGCACGTTCTCCTGGACCGCGGTTCCGTGCCGCGTGTGGGTATCCCCGGCCATACGGACCTCCCCAGGCCTCCCGAGGCTCGATGCACCTTCCATCGTGCTGGGTGCGGCCGCGTATGGCCTGTTGAATCCGGAATGCGCAGCCGAACCGGGGGCGCGTCGACGACGCCGTGAAGAAAATCTGCATAATCTCTGGAGTTCGCGAGGGGAGTCGCGAGGGGGAAGGGACGAACAGGTGACAGACCACGAGGACCACGGGTGCCCGGAGTGCGGGGCGGCCAGGGGGGCCGACCGCACGCCGTCCTGCGCCTGCACGCAGCGCGCGTCCGAGGCCCTGCGCGACGCGCGCGAGGCTCAGGCAGCGGCGGCGGAGGACTTCGATCCGCTGCGGATACGGCCGTACGTCGAGCTGGACGGCACGGAGGCGGACCCGGGGGCGACGATGCCGCTGCACACGCCCCTGGCACCACCGCCGGCGGAACCGAACGCGACGGACATCGACCTGTTCGAGGCCCCGCCCGAGTCTCCGGCACCCGCGCAGCAAGGGACGGGACGCCCCAGGGGCCGCCGCAGGACGGTGGCGCTGCTGGGAGCCGCGGCGGCGATGGTCGCAGTGGTGGCGGCGGCGGGCATGGCGAGCGGCCTGTTCAGCTACGAGTCCCCCACCCGGGACACGAGTCTCCCGGAGGCGGTACGGGCGAGCGTCCCGGACCCCACGGCGAGCGAGGCGCCCGAGCCGACCGGCAAGTCGGCGTCCCCGTCCCCCTCGTCCACGTCCGCGAGCCCGTCGGCGACGGAGAGCGCATCCCCCTCACCGTCCGCGACGAGCGCGTCCGCGACGCCGTCCACGTCACCGTCCCCGACGCCCACACCCACCCCGGCCAAGGCCTCCGAGGCCGCCCCCCAGGAAACCGCCGCCGACCCCGCCCCGCCGGTCCTCCGCCGGGGCGACAAGGGCACGGAGGTGACAGAACTCCAGCTCCGCCTGCACCAGCTCTGGCTCTACAACGACGACATCGACGGCACCTTCAACCACCAGCTGGAGAACGCCCTGAAGAACTACCAGTGGAGCCGGGGGGTGGGCAGGGAGAGCCTGGGCGTCTACACCGTGGAGACGAGGGCGAGCCTGGAATCGGAGACGCAGGAGCCGTAGGGGCTTTTCGTGACACGGTCGGCACCCTCAGCCCGTCCGGCGTTTGAGGATGAGGCCCTTTAAGGGCCGAAAGGGGGGTCCGGGGGCGCAGCCCCCAGGGATGGGACGGGTAGGGGCGGCGGGGGCGAGAACAACCAGGCCTCAGCCCACGTACAGCCGCACGCCCCCGCCCTCCACCGCCTCCACCCGCACCTCGTTCAGATCCCGCACCACCACATCAGGCCCATGGAACGAGGCCCGAGGCCCCACCCCCACCACCCGCATCCCAGCCGCCCGCCCCGCCTGAATCCCGGCCCCCGAGTCCTCGAAGACCACACACTCCCCCGGATCCACCCCCAACTCGGCGGCCCCCTTCAAGAACCCCTCCGGATCCGGCTTGCTCGCGCCCACCGACTCCGCGGTCACCCGCACATCCGGCAGCGCCAGCCCAGCCGCCCGCATCCGCGCCGTGGACAGCGCCACATCCGCCGACGTCACGAGCGCATGCGGCACGGAACCACCCCGCAGCGCGGTCAGGAACTCCGCAGCCCCCGGTATCGCGACGACACCGTCCATGTCCGCCGTCTCCTCGGCGAGCATGCGCGTGTTCTCCGCGTGGTTCTGCGCCATGGGCCGCCCGGGCAGCAGCAACGCCATCGAGGCGTACCCCTGCCGCCCGTGGACGACCTTCATGACCTCGTCGCCGTCCAGCCCGTGCCGGTCGGCCCAGCGGCGCCAGATCCGCTCCACGACGGCATGCGAGTCGACGAGGGTGCCGTCCATGTCCAGCAGGAGGGCGCGGGCGGTGAGCACGGCGGTGGACGTCATCGGCAGCTCCAAAGCACGAGGCGGGAAACAAGGTGGTCCCGCCCGCCGGTCAGGGAAAACGGGCGGGAGCCACTTTGTTTCTCTACGGTACAAAACCTTTCCATGATCCCGCCACCACCCCGGCAAAGGTTCACCGACCGTTCAGCTCAGCCGAAGACCGTCCGCGCCCCCGGACGATCCCCCGAAGATCACCCGGCGACGGCCTCGTACAGACTCCACACCCCGAGTCCCAACATCAACAGCGCCGCAATCTGAGTGATCAGCTTCAGCGGCACCCGCTTCATCAGCGCCTTGCCCCCCCACGATCCCCAGCCCCGCCACGGCCCACAGCGCCAGCACCGCACCGAGGCCCACCGACAGCGGATCGTCGTACCGCGCGGCGAGATTCGCCGTCATGATCTGCGTCAGATCCCCGAACTCGGCGACGAGGATCAGCATGAACCCCGCCCCGGAGACCTTCCAGAAGGACTGATTCTCGGGCCGGCGGACCTCCGCCTCGTCCTCGTCCTTCTTCAGCAGCAGCACCGCCGCGCCGCCCAGGAACAGCACACCGGTCAGCGCGTGCAGGATCTGCTGCGGCAGCAGCGTCAGCACGCTCCCCGCAGCCACGGCCAGGGCAACATGCAGCGCGAACGCGGCGGCGACCCCCACGAAGACGTACGACGCCCGGTACCGGGTACCGAGCACGAGCCCCGCCAACGCCGTCTTGTCCGGCAGTTCCGCGAGAAAGACGACGCCGAAGACGAGCGCCATCACACTGAAGCTGATCAAGGTTCCTCAATCGGTCGGGGCCGCCCCACCGAGAGTGCAGTACCTCTTGCACAAAGACACCTCGGCACGGCAGCACACGGAAGATGCACTGCGTTGCCGAAGGTCTCGCTGGCGGGACCCCTGTGACGAGGTCCGCCTCCGGGCGCCGGCTCAGACGAGCTGAGCAGTATGTCGACGGTCCGGCGAAGAGCTACTCCCCTTCTGCGCCGTCCATCTTACGTGATTGTTCGACCGTGAACCTTGTCATGTCATGCACGCGTCATTAACTTCTCACGCAACGCACACCTCCCGGCAACACGGCGTCGCGAGCATTCCCTCGCCCGCACGCCCAACGCCCCCACTTTCCAAGGGAGTTCGCATGCCGAAGTTCTACGCGCGTCGACGCCTGAGCATACTCGCGGCGTTCACCGGTCTCATAGCCTCCGTCGGCCTCGTCAACGGGCCGACCGCCTCCGCCGCCCTCCCCACCCCGGTCAGCGCCGCCACCGCCCGCAGCTACCTCGCCTCGCTCACCGTGACGGCCGAGGACCGCACCGGCTACAACCGCGACCTCTTCCCGCACTGGATCACCCAGTCCGGCGCCTGCAACACCCGCGAGGTCGTCCTCAAGCGCGACGGCACGAACGTCGTCCAGGACTCCGCCTGCGCCGCCACCAGCGGCAGCTGGTACTCCCCCTACGACGGCGCCACCTGGAGCGCCGCCTCCGACGTCGACATCGACCACCTCGTCCCGCTGGCCGAGGCATGGGACTCCGGCGCCGACAGCTGGACCACCTCCCGCCGCCAGGCGTTCGCCAACGACCTGACCCGCCCGCAGCTCATCGCCGTCACCGACAACGTCAACCAGGCCAAGGGCGACCAGGACCCGGCCACCTGGATGCCGTCCCGCACGGCCTACCGCTGCACCTACGTCCGCGCCTGGGTGCAGACGAAGTACTACTACGGCCTGTCCGTGGACTCCGCCGAGAAGAGCGCCCTGACCAGCCATCTGAGCGCCTGCTGAGCCGGAAGACCCCGGAACCTACCCACCGGCCTCCGTCGTTCCGTACCGTACGGGGCGACGGAGGAGTGTGATCACGTGGCCGAACTGCGGCTGGGACCGCTGCTGAGACATGCCGGTGGTTCGTCCGCGACCGTCTGGGTCGAGACGAGCCGTCCGTGCACCGCCGAGGTGCGCGGCGCGGACGGCGCGCACGGCGCGTCCCGCACCTTCCGGATCGCCGGGCACCACTACGCCCTGGTGGAGGTGGCCGGCCTCGCACCGGGCACGACACAGTCGTACGAGGTGTTCCTGGACGGCGCCCGGGTGTGGCCGCTGCCGGACTCCCGCTTCCCGCCCTCGGTGATCCGCACCCCGGCCGCGGACGACACGGTCCGCGTCGCCTTCGGCTCCTGCCGCTGGGCGTCGCCTCCGGACGGCGGGGACGACCCGGTCGGCCCGGACGCCCTGGACACCCTCGCGGCCCGGATCGCGGCGGACCCCGAGGGCGAGCGCCCGGACGTCCTGGTCCTGCTCGGCGACCAGGTGTACGCCGACGAGGTCTCCGAGGACACCCGCCGCTGGCTCGCCGGCCGCCGCGACCTGAGCGAACCCCCGGGCGCCGAGGTCGCGGACTACGAGGAGTACACCCACCTCTACTACGAGTCCTGGCTCGACCCCGAGGTGCGCTGGCTGCTCTCCACCGTCCCCAGTTGCATGATCTTCGACGACCACGACGTCATCGACGACTGGAACACCTCCGCCTCCTGGCTCGCCGACATGCGGGCCACCCCCTGGTGGCGCGAACGCCTGCTGAGCGGCCTGATGTCGTACTGGGTCCACCAGCACCTGGGCAACCTCACCCCGGCCGAGCTGGCCGCCGACCCGCTCTACGCCGCCGTACGCGAGAGCTCCGACGGCACCGACGCGTTGCGCGACTTCGCCATCGCGGCCGACGCCGACCCCGCCTCGGTGCGCTGGAGCTACCGGCGCGACTTCGGCCGCGTACGCCTGCTGATGGTCGACACCCGCGCGGCCCGCGTCCTCGACGAGCAGCATCGCGCGATGCTCGACCCGGGCGAGGCCGACTGGCTGCGCGCGCAGGTCCACGACGGGCCCGGGAGCTACGACCATCTCCTCATCGGCACCTCACTGCCCTGGCTGCTGCCGCATCTGGTGCACTACGCCGAGGCCTGGGACGCCGCGCTGTGCCGGGGTGAACGGGGCGAGCGCTGGGCCCGGTTCGGGGAGCGGCTCAGGCGGGCCGCGGACCTGGAGCACTGGGCGGCCTTCCCGGCGTCCTTCGACGCACTGGCGGAGGCGATCCGGGAGGCCGGTTCGGGGCCCCAGGCGCCGGCGACGGTGTGCGTGCTGTCGGGGGACGTCCATCACGCGTACGTCGCCGAGCCGTCCTGGCCGGGCGACGAGGGACCCGGCGCCCGGGTCGTCCAGCTGACCTGCTCCCCCGTCCACAACTCCATCCCGCTGCACATTCGGCTCGGGTTCCGGTTCGGCTGGAGCGCGGTGGCGCGGGCGCTGGGGCGGCGGCTCGCGGGGCACGGCGGGGTGCCGCGGCCACGGATCGAGTGGCGGCGCACGGGCGGGCCCTGGTTCGGCAACCAGCTGATGACCCTGACCATGCGCGGGCGCTCGGCCTCCCTGCGGCTGGAGCAGGCACGCCCGCAGAAGGGCGGCGGGGCCCGGCTGCAAACGGTCGCGGAGTCCGAACTCAGCCCCTGATCGTCCCTTTTCGGGCGGTTGTCGCGGGCGTGGCACCCGATATCCCAGTTGCCAGTGAGGCATCCCACAGTCGCCCCACCCCGGGCCCGGATCCACCCCCTCCCGACGGCATGATGAGGCGGACCGTCCGCTTCCAGTGGAGGCGGCGGCCGTCCGCCCATGCGCCCCACCGCCCGGGAGTCACCCTCTTGTCTGCACCGACCACGGACCCCCTGCCGCTCTCCGTCGCCGTGGTCGGCGCCGGCCCGCGCGGCACCAGCGTCCTGGAACGCCTGTGCGCCTCCGCCCCCGAACTCCTCCCCCCGGGCGCCCGGCTGACAGTCCACGTCGTCGACCCCGCCCCGCCGGGACCCGGACGCGTCTGGCGCACCGCCCAGTCGCCCGAGCTGCTGATGAACACCGTGGCGAGCCAGGTCACCCTGTTCACCGACGACAGCGTCGACTGCTCGGGCCCCCTGCGCCCGGGCCCCAGCCTGCACGAGTGGGCGGCCGGCGCCCTCGGCCCCGACGAGTACCCGACCCGCGCCCACTACGGCCGCTACCTGGAGTGGGTGTTCGCCCGCACGGTCCGCGAGGCACCGCCCACGGTCCGCGTCGAGACCCACCCGGCACGGGCGACCCGCCTCGACGACGCCCCGGACGGCCGCCAGACCCTCACCCTCGACAACGGCCGCACCCTGACCGGCCTGTCGGCGGTCGTCCTCGCCCAGGGCCACCTCCCGACGGCACCGGACGCCGCCGAGCGCGCGACGACCGCGTACGCCGAGCAGCACGGCCTGCGCCACATCCCGCCCGCCAACCCGGCCGACGTCGACCTGTCGGCCGTACTCCCGCACGAGCCGGTGCTGTTGCGCGGTCTGGGTCTCAACTTCTTCGACCACATGGCCCTGTTGACCACCGGCCGTGGCGGCCGCTTCGTCCGCGCCGGGCAGGTGTTGCGGTACCTGCCCTCCGGCAACGAGCCCCGCCTGTACGCCGGTTCCCGGCGCGGCCTGCCCTACCAGGCGCGCGGCGACAACGCCAAGGGCCCCTACGGCCGCCATCTCCCCCTGGTCCTCACCCCCGAGGTCATCGCCGCCTTCCGCAAGCGCGCGGACTCCGGCGAGGCCCCGGACTTCCTCGCGGAGATATGGCCGCTGGTGGCGAAGGAGGTGGAGACGGTCTACTACGGGGCGCTGCTCTCCCCCGCCCCGGACTTCACCGACCGCTTCCTCGCCGCCCCGCACCGGAGTCCTCAAGAGCGGGATGTGCTGGACGAGTTCGGGGTTCCCGAGGAGAAGCGCTGGTCCTGGGACCGGATCTCCCGGCCGTACGAGGGACTGGACTTCGCCGACCCCCACGCGTGGCGCGCCTGGCTGCTGGCCTACCTGCGCGAGGACGCCGCGCAGGCCGCCCTCGGCAATACGGCGGGCCCGCTCAAGGCGGCCCTGGACGTGCTGCGCGATCTGCGCAACGAGCTGCGGCAGATCGTGGACCACGGCGGACTGGCCGGCGCCTCCCGCCGGGACCACCTGGACCGCTGGTACACCCCGCTCAACGCCTTCCTCTCCATCGGCCCGCCCCGGCGCCGCATCGAGGAACTGGCGGCCCTGATGGAGGCGGGCGTGGTCCAGGTCCTCGGGCCGCGCCTGGAGGTCCGGGAGGAGGACGGGGCATGGGTCGCGCACTCCCCGGCCGTGCCGGGATCGGCGGTCCGGGTCACCACGCTGGTCGAGGCCCGGCTCCCGGAACCGGACCTGCGCCGCACGGCCGACGACCTCCTCGCCCGGCTGCTGAAGACCGGACAGTGCCGTCCGCACACGGTCGACGGTTACGAGACCGGCGGCCTGGACGTGACCGCCCGCCCCTACCACCTGATAGACCGTCAAGACCACGCACACGCGCGCCGGTTCGCCTTCGGGGTACCGACCGAGGGAGTCCACTGGGTCACCGCGGCCGGTGCCAGACCGGGCGTGGACTCGGTCACCCTCTCGGACGCGGACGCGGTGGCAAGGGCCGCACTGCGTACCGCCGCGACGGAAGCAGCACCCCCAGCCACTCCTCATACGGCACTCGCCACAACCAGAGGGTGCGCGTGAGACGGCGGCCCGGGTGGCGCTCGGCGCGGGCCCGCGCAATCCCGCCCCACCGGGAACAGACGCCGCCGTCCGAGCGCGGCGACATTGGCCCGCACTGCCGCCACGACGGCGGATCCGAATGCGCCACTCGCCGACACCCCGGCGCACCCCGGCCCCAGCGGGGACGGCCGCTCCGCGCACCATGAAGCCGCGAAGAAAACGGCCCCGCAGCCCGGCCGATCCAGCACCCCCCGGCACCGAGGCGCCTGCACAGCCCCGCCCCAGCCGGGACGGCCACCGTCATCCATGGACCGCGCACCATAGCGCCGCGAACGAAACAGCCCCGCAACCCAGCCGAATCCGACACCCGCCGACACCACGGGGCCCGCATGGCCCCACCCCAGCCGGGACGGCGCTGCCGTCCGCGGGCCGCGTTCCGTAGGGCCGCGGAGGCGGCGCGCCCGCAGCCCGGCCCCATGCTGCACTCGCGAGCAACATGGGGCACACGTGACGCCCCAATCAGCGTGGGCTCAGGCGGCCCAGCCGAAAGGCACCGTGAAGCAGCCGACCCGGCCGCCCTTGCTGCCCGGCTCCTGGTGCAGGACGACGGAGGAGGCCTCGCCCTGCCGGAAGCCCCAGTTGTGCCGGGCCCGCGCCTCGCCCGCCCCGCGCTCGTCGGCCGTGAAGTCCAGCCAGACCTCGTTCTCGGCGGTCACATGGTGCGGCGCGGAGGAGACCTCGTGCTGGTAGTGCCCGCCGGCGGCGGCCGGATCGGCGCCGCACGGCTTCTGGTGCACATGGACGCCGTACCGGTGACCGGCCTTCATGCCCGTGACCCGCAGCCGCACGCTCGTCGCGCCGCCGGTCGTCATCCGCTGCTCCACCTCGATCCACGAGGCGGCGGGGACCAGCTCCGCGTCGTACGTCAGCGCCGCCGAGCCGACGAAGGCGCCGGGCGGCGCGAACCGCGCGTCCGTCCGCATCGAGTAACCACCGGCGCCGTCACCGCCGCCGACGGCGAGCACGACCGCCGCGAGGGCGCCCGCACATATGCCTGCCACCATGATCTTCCTAACGTCGCTGGATTCAGGACCCCTCTCCGTTGCTACGGGACACCCCGGCCCCCCGCCCGCCGGGGACCGGCAGCCGGGTGAACATCACGTGTTGAACACACGAGCCCCCTGTGAACCACCCGTCACTCCCTGCCGCGTACGCTGTACGACCACGGGGGAAACGGGGAGTCGGGGTGCTGGAGAGTTTCGAAAGTGTTGGATCATTGGCCGCCAGTCCATGGATCTACGGGGCAGTAGCCCTGTCGGTCCTGCTGGACGTGTTCGTGCCGGTCCTGCCGAGCGGCGTACTGGTGATCATGGCCGCCACCGCCGCGGCAGCCGGTACCGCGGCCCAGTTCCCGGACATCCTGGCGCTCACCCTCTGCGCGGCGACGGCGTCCGTCCTCGGCGACCTGGTGGCCTACCGCCTCGCCTGGCACGGCGGCGCCCGCCTGGACCGCGCGATCGCCCGCTCCCGTCGGCTGCGGACCGCGCAGGAACGTCTCGGCGCGACCCTGTCCCGCGGCGGCGGCACCCTGGTCGTCCTGGCCCGCTTCGCCCCGGCCGGCCGCTCGGTCGTCTCCTTCTGCGCCGGCGCCGCACACCGCCGCGCCCGCGACTTCCTGCCCTGGTCGGCGCTGGCCGGCCTGTCCTGGGCCACCTACAGCGTGGCGCTGGGTTACCTGGGCGCGCAGTGGATGGGCGCGGGCTGGCTGGCGGCGGGGGTGTCCCTGGGGGCGCTGACGGCGGCGGGCGCGGGGGCGACGTACCTGATGCGGCGCCGTCCTGCCTGATCCGCGTACCCTGGACACAAGGAAAGGCAAGGGATCGCGTCCCTTGCCACTCTCAACTTATAGCGCACGGGGGGCCTTGCGGCAAGGCCCCCCTCATGCCGCAGAATCGCTCCCTCAACGCCGGTAGCTGCGGAAATGAGTGATTCACGAAGTGAGTGCTTCTCTGTCGATCGACCTGTCCAGTGAGAGTGCGTTCGACCTTCCCGAGCGGCTGGCCGCCAAGGCCGACCCCGCGCTGATCGCCGCCGACGAGCGGCACTTCGCGGCCATCGCGGAGAGCCTGGAGCAGACGATCGCCGAGCTGTCCGACCAGCTCGCCACCGAGCTCAAGGCACCTGGCGGCGCGGGCCGCGCCGCCATGGACCGGGACGCGGAGGTCCACCGGCTCACCGCCCGGCTGCGCGCCCTGCGCCGCTTCGGGCTCGACCTCGTCCTCGGCCACATCGTCACCGCGGACGACCCGGAGCCGGTCTACATCGGCCGCTTCGGCCTCACCGACAGCACCGGCCGCCGACTGCTGCTCGACTGGCGCTCCCCCGCGGCCGAACCCTTCTTCGCGGCCACCCACGGCAACCCGATGGGCCTGGCCAGCCGCCGCCGGTACCGCTGGAAGAGCGGCCGGATCAGCGACTACTGGGACGAGGTGTTCACCGCCGACGCCCGCGAGGGCCACGCCGCCCTCGACGACCAGTCCGCCTTCATCGCCAGCCTCGGCGCCAACCGCTCGGACCGGATGCGCGACGTGCTCGCCACCATCCAGTCCGACCAGGACGCCATCGTCCGCGCCGGATCGCGCGGCGCTCTCGTCGTCGACGGCGGACCCGGCACCGGCAAGACCGTCGTCGCCCTGCACCGCTCCGCCTACCTCCTCTACTCCGACCCCCGCCTCGGCCACCGGCGCGGCGGCCTGCTCTTCGTGGGCCCGCACCAGCCCTATCTGTCGTACGTCTCCGATGTGCTGCCCAGCCTCGGCGAGGAGGGCGTGCAGACCTGCACCGTGCGCGATCTCGTCGCCGAGGGCGCCGAGGCGCCGGAGGAGAGCGACCCGGAGGTCGCGCGCCTGAAGTCGTCCGCGGACATGGTGCGCGCCGTCGAGAAGGCCGTCCGCTTCTACGAGGACCCGCCCACCGAGGGCATGACGGTCAGCACCCCCTGGGCGGACGTCCGGCTCACCGCCACCGACTGGGCCGAGGCCTTCCAGGCCCCGGGGCCGGGCACCCCGCACAACGAGGGACGCGAGCTGGTCTGGGCCGAACTGGTCACCATCCTGCTCGACAAGCACGACGCCGACATCCCGCCCGAGCAGTTCCGCAGGGCGCTGCAGCACGACAGGGAGCTGGTCGAGGCCCTGGACCGGGCCTGGCCGCTGGTGGCTGCCAGGGACCTCGTCGGCGACCTGTGGTCGGTCCCCGCCTATCTGCGGCTGTGCGCGCCCTGGCTCACCCCGGACGAGGTCCGGCTGCTGCAACGCAAGGCGGCCCCGCACGCCTGGACGCTCTCCGACCTGCCGATCCTGGACGCGGCCCGGCAGCGGCTCGGCGACCCGAAGGCGGCGCGCCGCAAGCGCCGGGCGCAGGCCGCCCTCGACGTCCAGCGGGACCGGATGACCCAGGTCGTCGAGAACCTGATCGCGGCCGATCACGACGGCGACGGCCTGATGACCCAGCTGCGCCGCGAGGACTTCCGGCGCAACCTCGTCGACGAGTCCGAACTGACCACCGCCGACCCGGACCTGCTCGCGGGCCCGTTCGCGCACGTCGTCGTGGACGAGGCGCAGGAGCTGACCGACGCGGAGTGGCAGATGCTGCTGCTGCGCTGCCCCTCCCGCAGCTTCACGATCGTCGGCGACCGAGCCCAGGCCCGGCACGGCTTCACCGAGACCTGGCAGGAACGGCTGCAACGGATCGGCCTGGACCGGGTCGAGGTGGCGTCCCTCAGCGTCAACTACCGCACGCCGGAAGAGGTGATGACCGAGGCCGAGCCGGTGATCCGCGCGGCGCTGCCGGACGCCAACGTGCCGACCTCCATCCGCAGTTCGGGCATCCCGGTGGTCCACGGCCCGGTAGCGGACCGGGACCGGATCCTCGCCGAATGGCTGGACGCGAACGACGACGGGATCGCCTGCGTGATCGGCGACCCGTCGTTCGAGGCGACGCCCCGGGTCCGGTCGCTGACCCCGTCGCTGTCGAAGGGGCTGGAGTTCGACCTGGTGGTCCTGGTCGACCCGGAGCGCTTCGGCGAGGGCATCGAGGGAGCGGTGGACCGCTACGTGGCGATGACGAGGGCGACGCAGAAGCTGGTAGTCCTCACGAGCTCATGAGGTGCGGCGGGCGGGCCGGCCGGTGTTCCGAACGGGCCGGCCCGCACCCGCGTGGACAGGAGCTCATGAGGTGTCGTGGGCGTGCTTGGCCTTCATCCGCGCGTCCACCCGGTCCTCCGCGGCGACCTCGGCCCAGAACCGGTGCGTACTGACGAACACCGCGAGTTCGTGCTCGCGCTGCCGGAGCTTCTCCACGGCTGCCTGCTCATCCGCGGTCCAGCCGGGAGAGGCCGGGCGCTCGATCTTCCGCCAGCCGTGGTCGTCGCTGAATCCGTCCAGCGGCTCGACCGACCAGGGCAGCCGCTTGAGCAGGGCCGACAGCTCGGCCCGGACCTGATGCAGCTCCTCCTGACCGGCGAGGAGGTCACTCGGAAAGTCATAGGTCGTAGCCACGGCCGCAATGGTACGCCTGTTCGATTTTGGGTGGCGAGTTGCTTCCCGGGGTTCATTCGAACGGGTGCCTGATCACCGGAGGCACTGGGCGTCGACGGACCCGAAGCAGCGCGCCGAGAATGGACCCATGACTTCACCCTGGACCACACGCCCGGAGACCGGCTCCGACATCGCCGCCGTCCGCGAGATCGTCCTCGGCGCGTTCGAGACGCCACTGGAGGCCGACCTGGTGGACGCCCTGCGGACCGACGACGCGTGGATCGAGGGCCTCTCGTACGTCAGCACAGACACCGCCGACACCGCCGTCGGCTACGCCCTGCTGACCCGCTGCCACATCGACGACGTACCGGCCCTGTGCCTGGCCCCCGTCGCCGTACACCCCGCCCACCAGCGAACCGGCGCGGGCGGCGCGGCGATCCGGGCGGTCCTGGACGCGGCGCGGGAGCGGGGCGAACGCTTCGTCACCGTGCTCGGCCACCCCGACTACTACCCGCGCTTCGGCTTCGACCGAGCCTCCGCCCACGGCATCGGCGTCACCTTCGACGTCCCGGACGAGGCCCTGATGACCCTCGCCCTGACCACCGATCCGCTGCCGACCGGCACGATCCGCTACGCCAAGCCGTTCGGAATCTGACGACCGCGTCCCCCCGCACCGGCAGGTGAGGTCGGGCACCGTGCCGGCCAATAGCTTCCGCGAAGCGGCTGGGCCGGACCCGACCCGAAACGCCCCCGATCCCCGAGACCGACGTCACTCCCCAGCGGAAACGATCAGGACACAGACGGCGCACGTTTTACCCCACTGCTCCCCCAAATACCCACCCCAGCGGGCAGGTTCCGCCTGGCGAACCCGCCAGCCCCACCGATACCGTCAGTGCTCTCACCTGCATCTGTATCTCACGGGGAGTCCACTGTGAAGCGCCGCTCTTTGCCCGTTGCTGCCGCGTTCGCCGCGACGGCGGCCCTGCTGCTGACAGCGTGCGGCAGCGAGGACGACAACTCCAGCGGCAACGACAAGATCGCTGGAGCCGAGCAGGGGACGGAAAAGCCGACGAAGTCGGCACAGCCCTCCGGAGCACCGGCGGAGAACAAGCCGGACGGCGTGGACGTCTCCCTGCCGAAGGACATGAACCTGGTCTTCGACTGGGCCGAGCCGGAGGACGAGAACGAGGCAGCGGCGATGGAGGACGCGGCGAACTACGTCCGCGCCATCTACCACGGCGTCGACCAGCGCACGTCCGACGTCGCCGCGGTGACCGCCTACTCCACGGGCGGCGGACTGAGCTACGCGAAGACGCAGATCGACGACAGGGTGGACGGAGGCTGGACGGCCACCGGAACTCGACGCCACTACCAGGCCACCACCAGGTCCGCCTCGAACGGCACCTCGGCGGAGGTCGCGTTCTGCGTGGACTCCAGCAAGTTCTACGGCAAAGAGGTCAAGACCGGGAAGCTTCTGAAGAGCGAGCCCAGCATCGCGGACTACGACCACTTCAAGATCATCATGGTCAAGGTCCCCACAGGTGACGGGCTGTGGCAAGCATCGAAGGTGTTCGTGGAGACGAAGGCGGAGAAGTGCCGGTGAACTGGGCGCGAGGTACGGCACTCGGCGCCTGCGTAACTGGCCTGACACTGACCCTCGGCATCACCACGTTCACGGCACCCGCCCACTCGGCAGAACCGTCGAGCAACGGCAACGGAGCCGACACCAAACAAGAGGGCGGCAGCGACAAGAACGGCATCTACGCCGCAGCACAGATCACGTACTCCGGCTCCGTGGCCAAGAACGGCGGCACCGGCAACATGACGCCCACCGACGTCAACTGGACGCCACCGCCCTGCTGGTACGCCCCCTACCTCGGCGCCAAGGACTTCAAGAAAAGGATGTCCAAGGACATCCAGGGCCAGATGAACGCCCCCGGCATGGGCGGCCACGCAGGCGCCGCGCTCAGCGAATTGCAGCGCCACTACGAGGACGAATACGGCTGGACCAACACCCCGGGCTACAAGGACTACAACGTCGAGAACGACGGCAAGGGCATGTTCTGGGCCGCCGTGGAGAACCCGAACGAACCGGACCTGCTCAAGCGCAGCTCATGCAACGACCTCCCCTTCTGGGTCGAGACCGGCGAGACCCCGCCACCCCAGTACGAACAGGCGATCACCCCGCAGATCCTCGCAGCCCTCGCCTACCAGCACATGCAACTGCCCGACACCGAAGTCGCCCTCGCCCCCAAGGCGGTCACCAAGGTGAACCTGCCGACCTGGGCCTGGCTCGACAAGACCGTCTTCAACGAGATCCAGGCCACGGCCGCCATCAACGCCCCCGGTGTCAACCTCCAAGCCACGACCACGGCAAAGCCGGTGGCCCTGAAGCTGCAGCCGGGCACGGCAGACGCCGAGACCTACCCCGCATCGGGCGAGTGCGCCATCAACACCGACGGCTCCATCGGCGAGCCGTACGCCAAGGGCAAGGCCGACGAAACCCCGCCCTGCGGCCTGATGTACCTCCGCTCCTCCGGCAACGGCACCTACAACCTCCAGGCCACCATCACTTGGCAAATCACCTGGACAGGCACAGGAGGCACCGGCGGCAACCTCCCGAACGGCACCTTCGGCAACAACCAGGCCGTCACGGTCCAGGAAATCCAGGCCATCAACCGCTGAAGCGCGGCCACGGCGAAAAGGGCCGAGCAGGATCTGCTGACGGCCCCTCCCCGTCGTATCAGTGCCCGGCCGCCCGCAGCTCCGCCACGAGGCGGGCCGTTACGGGCACGGCGACCCCGTGCCGGTCCGCCGCCCGGAGCAGCGCCCCGCCGATGGCGTCCAGTTCCAGCGGACGACCGGACTCGGCGTCCCGCTGCATGGACGACTTGGTGGCGGCCGGAAAGGCGTCGTACCGCCCGAGGGCCTGCGCGGGATCGGCGGGCCCCCCGCACGCCCGGCTCACGGCCCCGGCCTCCTCGACGAGCGCGATCAGCTCTTCCCGGTACCGCGTACGCACCTCACCCAGCGGAAGCCGGTATCGGGTGGTGAGCAGGGCGAGCGGCGCGAGGAAGGCCATCTTCGCCCACAGTGCGGCGGACTCGTCCTCGAGCACCCGGGTTGTGGGCCCGGCAGCCCTCAGCACGCCGGCCAACCCGTCCAGCCGCTCCCGCGACACGAGATCCCCACTGAGATCGATCTCGGCGAACGGACTGCCGTGCTCGATGACGCCCGGAGCGACCCGCGTCGACTCCACTCGGATGACACCGGGAGCGACCAGCTCCGGCCGATGGTGGGCCCGCAGCACGGCGGGATGCTCCACCCCATTGAGAAACGGTACGAGGAGCGCGTCGCCCAGAGCCTCGGCCGGGACCCGCTCCAGGGCCGCGTCGAGGGAGGTGTGCTTGACGGCGACGACACAGGCGTCCACGGGCTCGCGCAGCACGGTGTCCGCCTCGACGGGGGCCCGGAAGTCCCTGTACAGCCCGCTGCGCACCTGAATCCCGGTTTCCCGCAGCGTGCCGACGGTCTCATCGCCGGCCAGACAAATGACCCGGTGCCCGGCCCGGGACAGCAGCGCACCGAGCAGGCCCCCGATTCCGCCGGGCCCGAGTATCGCGACGGTGAAGTCGGTCATGGGAGTACATCCCTTCGTCGGTCGGCCCCATCGGTCGGTGGCCGCCTCTTCGCGATCATGGCAGACCCCGCCCACGCGCGGAGGCGCATTGTCAGTGCCGGGAGTCAGACTGGACACATGTGCCGCAGCATCAAGACCCTCCGCCCTCCGGTCCTCCCCGAAGAGGCCACCGAGGAAGACATCAGAGCCGCCGCCCTCCAGTACGTCCGCAAGGTCTCCGGCTTCAGAACCCCGGCCGCCCACAACAGGGAGGTCTTCGACCGAGCGGTGGACGCCATCGCTGAAGCCACAGCGGCCCTCCTGGCAGACCTGGAAGTCCGAGGCCACCCGGCGACCCGCAAGTCGGCCTGAACGCAAAAGGCCCCGGCCACAAGGACCGGGACCTCTCACTCATCAAGGTGGGCGCGGACGGTTTCGAACCGCCGACATTCTGCTTGTAAGGCAGACGCTCTACCCCTGAGCTACGCACCCTGGATGAGTCGACAGCGTACCTTGCCCGGGGCACTGCCCCGCAAACCCGGGGGTTAACCCCACCCGAAACCCGGGAGTGGTCCGGATCCCCCTGGGGGACTGGGGTGCATACCGTCGGGAGGGCTTGGGGAAGGTCCGTTTCCAGTGGTGGGGGAGATCGTCGTGGGTCGTCGGGTTGCTGTTGTGGGTGGGGTCGTGGCGCTGGTCGTCGGGGGGCTCGCGGGGTGTGGGGCTTCCGCGGGGGACGACAAGGAGCCCGAGCAGCGGAGTTTTGGGCTGGAGGGGAGTCCGCTGGTCGTCGACTCCGATGATTCCGCGTTGGAGATCGTCGCCTCGGACGCGCATCCGGCCGGGAAGATCAAGGTGACCCGGTGGTTCGAGGGGTCCGTCGTGGTGGGCGGCGAGCCCAAGGTGACGTGGGCGATGGAGGGGGACCGGCTCACTCTGCGGTTGAAGTGTTCCGGGGTGATCGCGGACTGTTCGGCCAAGCACCGGATCGAGGTGCCGCGGGGCGTCGCCGTCGAGGTCGAGGACGGGGACGGCAGTGTGCGGGCGCGGGGGTTCGAGGAGGCGCTGAGCATCCGTACGGGTGACGGGTCCGTGCACGTCACCGACTCCAGCGGGCCGCTGCGGCTGCGCACCGGGGACGGCTCCGTGCGGGCCGAGGTCGATTCGCGTGAGGTGCACACGCAGACCGGGGACGGGTCGGTGAAGCTCGAACTGGGGGCCGTGCCCGACCTGGTGGAGTCCCGCAGCGGGGACGGTTCCGTGACGATCGAGGTGCCCCGGGCCACGTACCGGGTGACGGCCGAGACCGGTGACGGCGGGGTGGATGTCGACGTACCGCGGGACGAGCGCAGCGCGCATGTGGTGAGCGCGCGGACCGGGGACGGGAAAGTCACGGTGCGAACCGTGAACTAACCGGCCCGTGTGTTCGTCCTTAACCGGTGGGAGAATGACAGCTCCGGGCAGGGCGGACCACAGCACGGGAGAGGGATGTGACGGCGACACCTTCGCAGCCGTACTCGCCGTTGGTGCCGCGTGCACCCCGTCCCGTGCGGCAGGCGCTCGTGGACACCGTCGCCCTGCTCGCCCTGCCGCTGGCCGCGGCGCTCGTGCTGCCCGCCGCGTTCGCCGGCGGCGGCACCCGGCGCTGGTTCGGCGGGCGCGCGGAGAATCAGCGGGCCGAGGCGCAGGCCGCGAAGGACGCCGCCGCGGCGGCCTTCTACGAACTCGACACGGCTCAGCGTGATCTGCGGATCTCCATCGAGACCATCACGGCTGTCGACGACTCCCCCGCCGCGCGTCGCGCGGTCACCGACTTCGAGGCGATCAGCGGACGTATCGACGCGGCCAGCCAGCAGTACATCGAGGCCGTCGACGCCCATGACCTGGACCGGGACGATCTGGAGTCCTCGGTCGCCGGGCAGGCGCGCAACGCGCTGACCCGGGCCAAGGAGGAGCTGGTCCGGGTCAAGGGGGAGCTGGACCGTTTTGAAGACGGGCTGGGGCCGCTGCTGGGGAAGGCGGAGACGCAGCTGGCCCGGCTGGTGCCCGCGGTGGAGCGGGCCCGGCAGGGGCTGCTGGCCGCGTCCAACGCGCTGGACGCCGTACGGTCGTCCGGGCTGGCGGCGGACGACCTCGCGGCCCGGCTGGCGGCGCTGGCGCCTGAGCTGACCAAGCTGAACCAGGGTGCCGGGCAGCATGGCGTGCCGCAGACGCTGGAGCGGGCCGAGCGGGTGGCCCGGGAGGCCGAGGCGGTGCGGGTGGAGGCCGACCGGCTGCCGGAGCGGGCGGCCGAGATCGATCACCGGCTGGTGTCGCTGCGGACGCGGGCGCAGGCGCTGACGACCCGTTCCGGGCAGGTGGAGCCGGTGCTGAGCGAGCTGCGGCGGCGGTTCACGGTCGCCTGCTGGCAGGACCTCCAGGGCGTGCCGGACCAGGCCGTGGAGAATGTCCGGCAGGCCGAGCTGAAGCTGAAGGAGGCGCAGGCCGCGCGGGACGAGCAGCGGTGGCCGGATGCGACGGCGCTGCTGTCCACGGCCCGGGCGCTGCTGAACTCGACGGACGAGTCCGTGTCGGCCGCGGGTGACCGGCTGCGGCGGCTGAACGCCGTGCAGAAGGATCCGCGGGCGGAGATCGAGCGCACGCGGTTCGCGATCCGGGACGCGCAGCGGCTGGCGATGGCCGGTCGCCATACGCCGGATCCGCGGCATGCCCGGCCGCTGGACGACTCGGTGGCCCGGCTGGAGCGGGCCATCGGCACGCTGGAGGGGCGGCACCCCGACTACTGGCACTTCCTGACGGAGCTGGAGGGGGTGCGGCAGACGGTGGCCCGGGTGGTGGCGCAGATCCGTGAGGAGCGGGGCGGCTCGGCCGGTTAGCCGTGCGGTCGTACGCCTCGCTGTGACCTCAGCCCGGTCCTCTGTCCGTATGCCTCGCTATGACTTCAGCCCGGTCCTGCGTTCGTACGCCTCGCTGTGACTTCGGCCCGGTCCGCCCTCCGTATGCCTCGCCATGCGCCCGGCCGGTTAGCCTGTTCGTATGCCTCGCTATGAGTATCGGTGCCGGTCCTGCGGTGACACCTTCGAGCTGAGCCGGCCGATGGCCGAGTCCTCCGATCCCGCGGAGTGTCCCGCGGGGCATGGGGACACGGTGAAGCTGCTGTCGACGGTGGCGGTCGGCGGGACGACGAGCGCCCCCGCACCCCGGGCAAGCGGGGGCGGAGGCGGGGGCTGCTGCGGCGGAGGCTGCTGCAGCTGACATGAGCCGATGGCCGGGCTACCTCGGCATCTGTGACTCCCGCAGGAGCTCCCTGAGGATCCGCTCCCCGGCCAGCACTCCCCGCTCCGGCAGGGCGGAGATCGTGGGTGCCGTCCAGCCCGCGTCGGCGAGTTCGCCGTGCCCGGGGCGCCAGCCCTTGTCCGCGGCGAGGAGCAGGTCCGCGTCGAGGAGGGAGTCACCGGCCGCGAGGGTGAGGTCCGCGCCGGTGCGTCGCGCCAGTTCGTTCATGGCCGCGCTCTTGGTCAGCGGTTTGGGTACGGCGTAGAGCTTGCGGCCCTGGAGCGAGACGGTCCAGCCGCGGTTCTCGGCCCAGACGGCGAGTTCCTTGACCCAGTCGTCGGGCAGCAGTTCCCGTTCCACGACCAGGTAGGCGAAGAGGTCCTCGGCGACCCGGTGCTTGCGTACCCACAGCGGGTCGGCCGTCGCCATCAGGTGGTCGCGGACCTCGTCGAGAGTGGCGCACTCGTCCGCGAGCCGGGCGTTGACCCGTGCCTGCCACTCGGGGTCGGAGACGCCGTCCACCAGGAGGTGGCCGCCGTTGGCACAGATCGCGTACTTGGAGGGCGGGCCGGGGAGGTTGATGCGCTGGTACTGCTTGCGGGTGCGGGTGGTGGTGGGGACGAAGAGGGCCGCGTCGCCGAGTTCCGCCAGCAGCTGCGAGGCGGTTTCGGTCATGTAGGACAGCGGCTTGCTCTCGTGCACCTCCACGCACAGCAGCCGGGGTGCCCGCGCGTCCGGCATGGTCAGGGCGAGGGCCGCCGAGGAGTAGATGAGGGTACGGTCCAGATCGCTCGCCACCAGCACCGGCATCAGAGGGTCACCGCCTTGCCGTCGGCGCCGGTCGCGCCGCGCGTGTACTTGGGGTGGATCAACCCTACGCAGGTGTACGGCAGTTCGGCGACCTCTTCCACCGGTACCCCTCTGTGTTCGGCGAGCAGGCGGACGTGGTCCAGGTCGGCGCCGGCCCCCGCTCGCGCCAGGATCTTCCACGGCACCCGGCGCAGCAGCACGCGGGTGGTCTCGCCGACGCCGGGCTTGACGAGGTTCACGTCGTGGATGCCGTACTCCTCGCTGATGCGCTCGACCGCCGCCCAGCCTTCCCAGGTGGGCGTCCGGTCGGCCGACAGCAGCTCCTTGGCCTGGGCTTCCACCGCGTCGGCGACCTCGGGGAAGCGGGCGGAGACGGCGTCCAGGAAGTGCACCGAGACGTCGGCGCCGGCGAGTTCGCGGTAGAACTTCGCGCCGTGGAAGTCGTCGGGGCCCACCAGGTCCGCGCGCAGCACGGTGCGGGAGATCAGGCCGGACACGGTGGAGTTGAGGCAGGCGGAGGGGATGAGGTAGTCCTCGCGGGTGCCGTACGTCCGTACGCAGGAGCCCGGGTCGGCCAGTACCGCGATCTCCGGGTCGAAGCCGGTGATGCCCTCGGTCGCCTCGAACTCCTCGATGGCGGCGGCCAGTTCGCGGGTGATCGCGCCCTTGCCGGTCCAGCCGTCGACGAAGACGACGTCGCGGGGGTCGTGGTGGGCGGCGAGCCAGCGCAGCGCGTTGGCGTCGATGCCGCGTCCGCGGACGATGGAGACGGCGTAGTGCGGCAGGTCCAGGCCGTGGCGGTGCTGGGCCCAGCGGCGCATCAGGACGCCGACGGGGGTGCCGGCGCGGGCCAGCGAGACCAGCACCGGGCGCGGGGAGCGTTCGGCGAGCACGACCTCGGTGACCGCGCCGACCGCCTGGGCGAGCCGGGCCGCGGACTCCTCGAGTGCCGTCCGGAACAGCTCCTGGTACTGCTCGCTCGGCTGGTACTCGACCGGGAGGGACTCCGCGTAGTGGGCGCCGCCGCTCTGGATGGCCTCCTCGCGTTCCTCGGTCGGTGCCTCCAGGGTCACGTCGGACAGGTCCTGGAGCAGCCAGCCGACCTCCTCGGGGGCGTACGAGGAGAAGGCGGGGCCGCGGAGGGGCTCGGGCAGCATCGAGGGCCTTTCGGGTACGTACGAGGGGACGACCGCGAGGAGGACCTGCGGGGTGTGCGCGGTGAGCTGCGCGAGCAGGCCGTCGGGGGCGTGCAGGTGCGGGGTGTCGGCCGTCGAGTCCACCACGGCGATGACGGCGTCGAAGCCGGCGCCGGCGACGTTGTAGGCGTAGCGCTCGCCGGGGCCGTCGGCCGGGTTGTCGTGGGCGGGGAAGGCGAGGCGGCTGCGGATGGCGTAGCCGGGGTCGTCGACGGCGAGGACGGGTGAGCGGGTGGTGGTGGAGTAGCTGACGTCGGCGTCGGTGATCCGCTCCAGTTCGCCGGCGAGGCGGAGAGGGGCGTACATCAGCTCTTCGAAGCCGAGGATGTGCACGCGGTGCGCGTTGTCGGGCAGTGCCTCGGCGAGCCTGGCGGCCATCTCCGGCAGCGCGTTTTCCAGGCGTATTCGGTGGGCGGGGGTGAAGCCGTGCCGTCCGCCGTCGGGGAGGCCGGGGGGCCAGTGCAGATCGACTCGCTCGACTGCCGGCCGCGGGGCGGTGGGGGCCGGCCGCGCCCCCTCCTCGTACCGGGTGACGAGCTCCTGGCCCTTCTCCAGCACTCCCTCCGGCAGCCGCACCGTCCCCGATGCCGCCGCCACCAGGTCCACCCGCGCACCGATCTCGCGCGCGAACTCCTCCAGCCGCCCGGCATCCGCCGCCGACCGCATGTCGACCAGCGCCACCACCACGTACCGCCGCCGCGGGTACCGCGTATGAAGATCCCGCACGGTGTTCAACACCGTGTTCCCCGTGGAGAACTCGTCGTCGACCAGGACCAGCGGGCCGTCGCCGGCCAGCAGGACCGGGTTCTCGGGCAGGAGCAGGTGCGAGGTGGCGTGCGAGTGGGACTCCTCGAAGCCGCCCGCCGGGGTGATCCCCGGGACCGGGCGGCGGGTGGAGTGGAGGTACGGCGCGAGGCCGATGCCGTCGGCCACCGAGTGCCCCAGGCCGGTCGCGGTCTCCGCGTAGCCGAGGACGACCGCGGCGGCCGCCTCCTCGTCGCCCAGCAGGTCTCGCACCCGGCGTCCGAGGGCGACGCCGTGGCCGTGGACCACGGCCGGTGACTGCGGTACGTGCTTGCCGAGCACCTGGGAGACGAGCAGATGCGCCCGCTTGGGGTTGCGGCGCAGCGCGAGTCCCAGCAGCTCCTTCAGCGCGTCGTCGCCCTCCAGTTCGACCCCGAGCCGCTGGGCGACCCAGGTGCCGGACCAGACCCCGTTGTTCACTGCCTTGTTCATGCGTCCCTTGGTTTGTCAGGTGTCAGCCGGGGATTCCGGCGGCGAGCAGCTCGACGAAGCCGACGTCCTCGTTGGCGACCCCGAAGACCTCGGCGCGCAGCAGGGTCCGCTCGGCCCAGGCGCGGTGCGGCTTCACCTCGTTCATCTTGTTCGTGTACGCCGAGCGCAGCACGCCCCCGCCGCCGCGCTCGGGCCGCAGGATGTCCTGCGCGTCGCTGTACTCCTCGTGGCTGACCACGGACAGCGCGTGCACGGGCAGGACGTGGGAGGGGTGGATGCAGGTCTTGCCGGTGAGGCCGTTGGCCTGGTCGAGGGCGATCTCGCGGAGCAGGCCGTCCATGGCGTGCTCGATGAGGGCGGCGCGCAGTTCCTCGGCCTGGCCGTCCAGGAAGGGGCTGCGCCGCAGCTGGGGCTTGAACATACGTTCCTGCACGCGGAAGTACTCCCACACCGGGCCGGTCACGGTGAAGCCGGTGCCGTCGGCGCGGCCGAGCATGTTGACCACGTCGGAGATGACGGAGGCGACGATCTGGACGTCGTACGCCGTCATGTCGGGAGCCCGGCGCAGACCGTAGGAGGAGCAGAAGTCGGTCACGCCGAGGCGCAGCGCGAGCACCCTCTCACGATACTTGTCGACCGCTCGGGAGATCCCCTCCAGCGTCTCCCCCCGGGACTCGCGGAAGAGCAGCTCGGGGGACTCCAGCACGGGCATGGCGAACAGCCGCCGCCCGCTCGCCGCCTCGGCGCTCGCCAGCGCCTCCAGGAAGGGGATGCCGCGTTCCTCGGTGAATTTCGGCAGGACGAACCCGGACAGCAGCCGTACGGCGGGGCCGAGGCGTCGTACCAGGTCGGGGATCTGTTCGGGGGCCCGGACCCGGATGAACAGCAGCGGCAGGCCGGCCTGCTCGTGGGCCGCGAGGTCGGTGAACTGCCGGACGAGGTTCTCCTCGCCCGCCGCGACGTCCTCGTCGCCGATCGAGTCCTCCAGGCACAGCACCATCGAGACCACGCCGCGCGCCGCCTGCTTGCGGATGTCGTCGGCGAGGCGGGGCCGGGTGGCCGGGCTGTACAGCGTGGCGCCCAGGGCCGTGGCGAGCAGCCGGGCGGAGGAGTCGGAGTCGAACTCGCACGGCTCCCGGTGGAAGAGACGCTTCCGCACCGCAGGGGCGATGTGCCCGAAATGACGCATATAACTCCCCCGTGGCGGCTGTGCCCCTGTGATGTTCGCAGGTGGCCGGTAATAGTACGTAGATTCCTGTGTCAGGGGTTCCCGGTGGGCATGAACTCCTGGTAACGCGAGTGCGCACACCCACCAGCTGATCATGTACCCCGCGTTGTCGTGATCACTACCGAGAGGGCAGGATGACCGCATGACGCACGCGATGCTGAAGGGGTCGAACGTCCCGCTCGAAGCCACGACCGTACGTGCCGTGCTCCGCTGGACGCCCGGGCAGGGGGTCCCGGATGTCGATGCCTCGGCACTGCTCCTCGGCCCCGACGGCAGGGTGCGGTCCGACGAGGATTTCGTCTTCTACAACCAGCCCCGCCACCCTTCCGGCAAGGTCTGGCGGCTCGGCAAGAAGCGGGTCGCCGAGGGCCTCACCGACACGATCCAGACAGATCTGTCCGGTGTCGAGCCCGGCGTCAGCCAGATTTACCTGGTCGCTTCGGCCGACGGTGCCACGTTCGACCGCGTACGGTCGCTGCGCATCCTGCTGTACGACGCTTCGGTGGCCGACGGCGAGCCGCTGCTGCACTTCGACATCAAGCCGGAGACGGGCGAGGAGACGGCCCTGATCTGCGGTGAGCTGTACCGCCGCGGCGAGGGCTGGAAGTTCCGCGCCCTGGGCGAGGGGTACTCCAACGGCCTGGAGGGCCTGGCCACGGATTTCGGCATCTCGGTGGAGGAGGCGGAGCAGGCGGCCGCGCAGGAGCCGCCGGAGGAGCCGAGGTCCCAGCCGCTGCCCCCCGAGCAGCCGACCACGGCCGTCCCCCCGCAGCCGTCGTACGGCTACCCCCAGTCCCCGCCCCCGGCCCGGTCGGCGTACGGCTATCCCCAGTACGGCTATCCGCCGCCGGTGACCCCGGCCCCGGTCCCGGCGGGAGAGTTCCGCCTCCCGCCGCAGGGCCCGCAGTTCGTCGGACGGTAGGGAAGCACCCCGTCAGGGGCGCGGGGAACCGCGCGACCAGGCACGGACGACCCGCGGCCGGGCGTTCACCGCCCCGACTTCGCCTTGTAGCCCCGCCCCCACTGCAATCCCCACCCGTACAGCCGGTCCAGCTCGCCCTGGAATCCGTAGACGAACTTGACCTCACGGCGGACGAGGATCTCGCCCTTCACGTTCTCGATCATCACCACCGCGCAGGACCGGGCCTGCGGCTGCCGCTCGTCGAGGCCGATCTCGATCCGGGGCCCGTTGCTCGGGTAGAGCGTGACCATGGCCTGGGTCCGGTCGAACGCCGGCGTCTGGTCGTAGATGTAGACGAAGACCAGCAGGCGTTTGATGCTCTCGCGCTGATCGAGGTTGACGTACATCGTCTCTCCGGACCCCGACCCGAACCGGTCGTCCCCGCTGAGCTTGACGTACGGCGGCGCGTTGACGTCTCCCAGGAACCCGCCCAGCGGCTGGACCACGCCCTTGGTCCCGTCGGTCAGCTCGTACAGGCACCCGAGGTCCAGGTCGACGTTGACCATGCTCTGGCTGTGCCCCACGACCTCCGGCGGCTTGAGCGCCTTGAACGGATGCCGCAGCAGGCTCTCCCGCTGCGGCCCGCCTATGTCGGAGCTGCGCATCCGCCAGGCCAGGTTGATGCGCAGATGACCGTTGGCCGCGTCCTGCTTGGTGAGGGAGACCTGACTGTGCCGCTTGGTCAGCTCGATCGCGTTGGACGACGCACTGCCCGAGTCGAACTGGGCAGAGCCTCCGCTCCGGAGCCACCCGTCGAACAAGCCCATTCCCGCCCCCATAGTGCTGTGGACAATCCGACGGGGCGGCCGGAGACCCGGCCGCCCCGCTCAGAAGCGTTCCCTCACGAGGAGGTCGGTCACACCCCGGACGAGACCTCAGTCTTGTCCGGGTCGGAGGCTTTTCCCTCGGCCGCCAGCGCGCGGTTCCGGCGCACCGAGGAGATGAAGGACCAGCCGATCAGGACGACACCGATACCGCCGGTGATGAGCTCGCTGATCTCGTACTGGATGGTGATCAGCAGGATCACGGCGAGGGCGCCGATGGCGTAGTGCGCGCCGTGCTCCAGGTAGACGTAGTCGTCGAGGGTGCCCTGGCGGACCAGGTAGACCGTGAGCGAACGGACGTACATCGCGCCGATGCCCAGACCCAGCGCCATCAGCACGATGTCGTTGGTGATGGCGAAGGCGCCGATCACGCCGTCGAAGGAGAAGGACGCGTCCAGGACCTCGAGGTAGAGGAACATGAAGAACGCGGCCTTGCCGGCCATGGCCACCGCCGAGCGGGGCTTGCCCTCGCGGGCGGCCGCCTCCTCCGCCTCGTGCTCGCGCTCCTCCTCTTCCTCCAGCTTGTTCTCGAAGTAGCCGGAGAGACCGCCGACGACCATGTACGTGATCAGGCCGCCGATGCCGGAGAGGAGAACCGTCTCTGCCTTGTTCTCGGGGCCCGCGTGCAGATGGGCGTGGGTGGCGAAGGTCATGGCGGTGCCCAGCAGCACCGCAAGCGCGACGCAGACCGACAGCATGTCGACCTTGCCGAGCTTGGACAGCGGGCGCTCCAGCCAGCCCAGCCACTTGATGTCACGGTCCTCGAAGATGAAGTCGAGGAAGATCATCAGCAGGAACATGCCACCGAAGGCCGCGATCGCCGGGTGGGCGTCGGTGACGAGCTGCTCGTAACGGTCCTTGTCGGTCAGAGCGAGGTCGACGGCCTCGATCGGACCCATCGACGCGCTGATGGCGACGATGACGACAGGGAAGACCAGTCGCATACCGAAGACGGCGATCAGGATGCCGATGGTGAGGAAGATCTTCTGCCAGAAGGCATTCATCTTCTTCAGGATTCCGGCGTTGACCACCGCGTTGTCGAAGGACAGCGAGATCTCTAGCACGGAGAGGATCGCCACGATGCCGAAGGCGGTCCACCCCCCGAAGAGGACCGCTGCGACGAGGCCGAGCGCGGTGACCGCGAACGACCAGCCGAAGGTTTTCAGAACCACTGGCTACCCAATCCTGTATGTACGGGTCTCCCCCGCTGCCGTACTCGGCTTTACGAACTTTTGAAGCCGCAGTCTAGTCGGCGCCCCCTGGTACCCCACGCGGCCCCGGCTTTTGCTCATATCGCGTTACGAGACGTTGACCCCGAAGTCCAGGGCGATGCCCCGCAGCCCCGAGGCGTATCCCTGGCCCACCGCCCGGAACTTCCATTCGCCCTGGTAGCGGTAGACCTCGCCGAAGATCATCGCCGTCTCGGTGGAGGCGTCCTCGCTGAGGTCGTACCGGGCGAGCTCCTGACCGTCGGCCTGGTTCACCACCCGGATGAAGGCGTTGCTCACCTGCCCGAAGGTCTGGCCCCGCTCGTCCGCCATGTGGATGGAGACCGGAAAGACGATCTTGTCACACTGTGCGGGCACCTTGGAAAGGTCGATCACCAGCGACTCGTCGTCGCCGTCACCCTCACCGGTGAGGTTGTCACCGGTGTGCTCCACGGACCCGTCCGGGCTCTTGAGCTGGTTGTAGAACACGAACCACTCGTCGCCCATCACCCGTCCGCCGGTGCACATCAGCGCGCTGGCGTCCAGGTCGAAGGGGGCTCCGGTGGTGGAGCGCGCGTCCCAGCCGAGCCCGATCTTCACCTGGGTGAGGTTCGGTGCGGCCTTGGACAGGGAGACATTGCCCCCCTTGGCAAGCGTGACGCCCATGATGCTTCCTCCCCAGGTCAAGCTTCTTTGGTTGTTTCCCTGCGCGTCCGGCGCCGCACGCAAACCGTGCGGCGCCGGGCGGTTGGAGCGCGATCGGTGCTTGGCTCAGACGTTCACGCCGAAGTCCTGCGCGATGCCGCGCAGGCCCGAGGCGTAGCCCTGGCCGATGGCGCGGAACTTCCACTCCGCGCCGTGGCGGTAGAGCTCACCGAAGACCATGGCGGTCTCGGTGGAGGCGTCCTCGCTGAGGTCGTAGCGGGCGATCTCGGCGCCGCCGGCCTGGTTGGCGACGCGGATGAACGCGTTGCGCACCTGGCCGAAGGACTGCTGGCGGTTCTCGGCGTCGTAGATCGACACCGGGAAGACGATCTTCTCGACGTCGGCCGGGACGTTCGCCAGGTCGACCTTGATCTGCTCGTCGTCGCCCTCGCCCTCACCGGTGAGGTTGTCACCGGTGTGCTCGACCGAGCCGTCGGGGCTCTTGAGGTTGTTGAAGAAGATGAAGTGCGCGTCGCTCGCGACCTTGCCGGACGAGTTCAGCAGCAGCGCGCTGGCGTCCAGGTCGAAGTCGGTGCCGGTCGTGGTGCGGATGTCCCACCCCAGACCGACGATGACCGCGGTGAGGCCGGGGGCCTCCTTGGTCAGCGATACGTTGCCGCCCTTGCTGAGGCTGACTCCCACGAGTCCTCCATTGGTGTCCAGGGGCGGGGAGCCCCGCCATGCGTTTGGTACCGGATCAACGAGTCGATCCTAGTAAGGGGTTCCCGTGGGCCGCAGGCCCTGGGGCCCACGAATCACAGGGTGTCGAGCGCCTTGACGTAGTCGTTCAGGTCACGGGCGTCCGGCAGGCCGTTGACGACGGTCCAGCGGACCACGCCCTCCTTGTCGATGACGAAGGTGCCGCGCACCGCGCAGCCCTTGTCCTCCGCGAAGACGCCGTAGGCACGGGACACCTCGCCGTGCGGCCAGAAGTCGCTGAGCAGGGGGTACTCGAAGCCCTCCTGCTCGGCGAAGACGCGCAGGGTGGGGACCGAGTCGTTGGAGACGGCGAGCAGCTGGGTGTCGCGGTCGGCGAACTTCGGCAGGTTGTCCCGCAGCTCGCACAGCTCGCCGGTGCACACGCCGGTGAAGGCGAACGGGTAGAAGAGCAGCACCACGTTCTGGTGACCGCGGAAGTCGGACAGCCGCACGGCGCGGCCGTGGTTGTCCTTGAGTTCGAAGTCGGGGGCCTTTTCGCCGACCTGGAGGGCCATGTCCGGCTTGTCCCTTCGATGGGGCTGTTCGGGTGGTCGCAGCCACCCTACGCAGGGATCCCGAAGGGCCCCCGGACGGGGCCGACCGAAGCCGGCGGCCCGTCCGGTGCCTGGCGGAGGATTACTTCTTCGTGGACTTCGCCGCCTTCGGCGTCACCAGTCGGCTGCCGCTCCAGTCCTTGCCGACACTGACGCTCTTGGACGCGGACAGTCCGGCCGTCGTCGCGGCTTCGGAGATGTCGCTCGGCTCTACGTAGCCGTCGCGTCCGGTCTTGGGTGTCAGCAGCAGGATCGAGCCGCCCTCCTCGATGTACGTGGTGGCGTCCACCAGCGCATCTGTCAGGTCGCCGTCCTCGTCGCGGAACCACAGCACCACGGCATCGGCGACGTCGTCGTAGTCCTCGTCCACGAGATCGCTGCCGATGACTTCCTCAATGGCCTCGCGGAGTTCCTGGTCTACGTCCTCGTCGTAGCCGATCTCCTGGACCACCTGCTCGGGCTGGAACCCCAGCCTGACGGCAGGGTTCGTCCGCTCCTCCGCGTGGTCCGCGGTCGCGCTCACGGGTTGCCTCCTGATCATGTCTTCGGGAATAACTCAGCCACGCGCGTGCGCGAAGCCTGGCCGTAGTCCACACGGGCGGGGCGGATCGCGCAAGTACCCGGCCGCCGAGACCGCCGAAACGGTGACGTTCCGGGCTGTGTCACCGCGATTCCCGCCGTGGCGTCACACTCCAAGGTGACACACGCCACACCGTTCTGCCCTCTTTGCGCTTTTGGGAACCCTCCGGGGGGACCAGGCTTGGATTACCTCGCAGTAGAGATGACGTTTGCCGTCCCGAGGTACACGATGGGGAACGGCGCAGGCAGTGCAAAACCCCAGAAACATGCCCCGAAGCAAGCCCCGAATACCAGCCCTCTGACAGGTAAGGACCAGCGTGGCTTCCGGATCCGATCGCAACCCGATCATCATTGGCGGCCTTCCGAGTCAGGTTCCTGACTTCGATCCCGAGGAAACCCAGGAGTGGCTCGACTCCCTCGACGCCGCCGTGGACGAGCGCGGCCGTGAGCGGGCCCGCTATCTGATGCTCCGGCTGATCGAGCGGGCCCGCGAGAAGCGCGTGGCCGTGCCCGAGATGCGCAGCACGGACTACGTCAACACGATCGCGACCAAGGACGAGCCGTTCTTCCCCGGCAACGAGGAGATCGAGCGCAAGATCCTCAACGCGACCCGCTGGAACGCCGCGGTCATGGTGTCCCGGGCCCAGCGCCCCGGCATCGGCGTGGGCGGCCACATCGCCACCTTCGCCTCCTCCGCCTCCCTGTACGACGTGGGCTTCAACCACTTCTTCCGGGGCAAGGACGAGGGCGACGGCGGGGACCAGGTCTTCTTCCAGGGGCACGCCTCGCCGGGCATCTACGCCCGCGCCTTCCTGCTGGACCGGCTCAGCGAGGAGAACCTGGACGCGTTCCGCCAGGAGAAGTCCAGGGCGCCGCACGGGCTGTCGTCGTACCCGCATCCGCGGCTGATGCCGGACTTCTGGGAGTTCCCGACCGTGTCGATGGGCCTCGGCCCGATCGGCGCGATCTACCAGGCGCGGATGAACCGCTACATGGAGGCGCGCGGGATCGCGGACACCTCCAAGTCGCAGGTGTGGGCGTTCCTCGGGGACGGCGAGATGGACGAGCCGGAGTCGCTCGGCCAGCTGTCCATCGCGGCCCGGGAGGGCCTGGACAACCTGACCTTCGTCGTCAACTGCAACCTGCAGCGGCTCGACGGCCCGGTGCGTGGCAACGGCAAGATCATCCAGGAGCTGGAGTCGATCTTCCGGGGCGCCGGCTGGAACGTGATCAAGCTGGTCTGGGACCGCACCTGGGACCCGCTGCTGGCCCAGGACCGGGACGGTGTGCTGGTCAACCGGATGAACACCACCCCGGACGGGCAGTTCCAGACGTACGCCACCGAGACCGGTGCGTACATCCGCGACCACTTCTTCGGCGACGACCACCGGCTGCGCGCGATGGTCGAGAACATGACCGACGACCAGATCCTGCACCTGGGCCGTGGCGGTCACGACCACAAGAAGATCTACGCGGCCTTCGCGGCGGCCAAGGCGCACAAGGGCCAGCCGACCGTGATCCTGGCCAAGACGATCAAGGGCTGGACACTGGGCCCGAACTTCGAGGGCCGCAACGCCACGCACCAGATGAAGAAGCTGACGGTCGACGACCTCAAGCGCTTCCGGGACCGCCTCCACCTGCCGATCTCCGACAAGGAGCTGGAGTCCGGCGCGCCGCCGTACTACCACCCCGGCCGGGACACGGAGGAGATCCAGTACATGCACGACCGCCGCCAGGCGCTCGGCGGGTACGTCCCGACCCGTGTGGTGCGCGCGAAGCCGCTTCCGCTACCCGAGGACAAGACGTACGCGACCGTGAAGAAGGGCTCGGGGCAGCAGTCGATCGCGACGACCATGGCCTTTGTCCGGCTCCTCAAGGACCTCATGCGGGACAAGGAGATCGGCAGGCGGTTCGTGCTGATCGCGCCGGACGAGTACCGCACGTTCGGCATGGACTCCTTCTTCCCGAGCGCGAAGATCTACAACCCGCTCGGGCAGCAGTACGAGGCGGTCGACCGTGAGCTGCTGCTGGCGTACAAGGAGGCGCCGAACGGGCAGATGCTGCACGACGGCATCTCGGAGGCGGGCTGCACCGCCTCGCTGATCGCGGCGGGTTCGGCGTACGCCACGCACGGCGAGCCGCTGATCCCGGTGTACGTCTTCTACTCGATGTTCGGTTTCCAGCGGACCGGCGACCAGTTCTGGCAGATGGCGGACCAGCTCTCGCGCGGCTTCGTGCTCGGCGCGACCGCCGGCCGCACGACCCTGACCGGTGAGGGGCTGCAGCACGCCGACGGCCACTCGCAGCTGCTGGCGTCGACGAACCCGGGCTGCGTGGCGTACGACCCGGCCTTCGGGTTCGAGATCGCGCACATCGTGCAGGACGGCCTGCGGCGGATGTACGGCCCGACCGCGGACGGCAGGCCCGGCGAGGACGTCTTCTACTACCTCACCGTCTACAACGAGCCGATCCAGCACCCGGCCGAGCCGGAGAACGTGGACGCCGAGGGCATCCTCAAGGGCATCTACCGCTTCAGCGAGGGCAGCTCGGGCTCGGTCCCGGCGCAGATCATGGCGTCCGGTGTCGCGGTGCCGTGGGCCCTGGAGGCGCAGCGGATCCTCGCCGAGGAGTGGAACGTGAAGGCCGACGTCTGGTCGGCGACCTCCTGGAACGAGCTGCGGCGCGATGCCGTGGCGTGCGAGGAGCACAACCTGCTGCATCCCGAGGAGGAGCAGCGGGTGCCGTACGTGACCCGGAAACTCGCCGGGGCCGAGGGCCCGTTCGTGGCGGTGTCCGACTGGATGCGGTCGGTTCCGGACCAGATCGCGCGGTGGGTGCCGGGGACGTACCAGTCGCTGGGCGCGGACGGCTTCGGCTTCGCCGACACCCGGGGCGCGGCCCGGCGGTACTTCCACATCGACGCCCAGTCGATCGTGGTGGCCGTGCTCACGGAGCTGGCGAAGGAGGGGAAGGTGGACCGCTCGGCGCTGAAGCAGGCGATCGACCGGTACCAGCTGCTGGACGTGTCGGCGGCGGATCCCGGCGCCGCGGGCGGCGACGCGTAGCGCCCCGCTCGGGGACGCGTGGAGGGCCGAGGGGCGACTGCCCCCCGGTCCTCCGGCGTTTCCTACGATGCGCTCATGAAGGAGAGATCCGCGCAGGTCCGTTGGGAACAGCACACGCAACGGCCGCTGCTGGCGCTGGCGGTGCTGTTCGCCGTCGCCTACGCCGTGCCGATCGTGGACAGCTCGGCGGGCGAGGGGCTGACGCGCGCCTGCACGGTGATCGAGTGGGTGGTGTGGGCCGCCTTCGCCGCCGACTACCTGGTCCGGCTCAAACTGGCCGAGCACCGGCGGCAGTTCGTCCGGCGGCACTGGCTGGACCTGTGCGCGGTGGCGCTGCCGCTGATCCAGCCGCTGCGGCTGCTGCGGCTGGTGTCGACGCTGATGCTGGTCGGCCGGCGGGCCCGCATGGCCTCGCAGGTCCGGCTGACGACCTATGTGGTCGGCACGGTCGTCGGTCTGCTGATGTTCGGCTCGCTGGCGGTGCTGTCCGTGGAGCGGGACTCCCCGGAGGGGAACATCAAGACGCTGGGTGACGCGGTGTGGTGGTCCTTCACCACGATGACCACGGTGGGGTACGGGGACCATGCCCCGACCACCGGTCTGGGCCGCGTCCTCGCGGTGGGCCTGATGCTGTCCGGCATCGCGCTGCTCGGTGTCGTGACGGCGAACATCGCCGCCTGGTTCATCGCCCGCTTCGAGATGGACGACGTGGAGGAGCGGCGCCAGACGGAGGCGATCCACCAGCTGACGGAGGAGGTCCGTCAGCTGCGGGCTCAGGTCGCGGCGCTGTCGGAACGGGCGCCGTGACGGGTCAGAACAGACCGCCGCCCGGAGCGCCCGTGCCCGCCAGCCGGACCAGGGCCAGAAGGGTGTCGATCGCACCCAGTACCACGGCTGTCAGTGCCGGGACCGGGCGGGCGCCGGACCAGGATCGGGTTCATCACGAGCCAGCCGCAAGACGATGGCCACCGGGCCCAGGATGATGCCCAGGACGAAGAAACCGGCCACCGCGCAGATGGTTCCGATGATGCCGAGTGTCGCGCGGTCCGGCCCGGACCGTGACCACGTCCGGCCACGCGTGCGGGGGTGCCTGCGCGTTCCCTGTCCGAAGCCCGCCATGGTGCACTCAACTCCCGGGAACCGTCGATCTGTTGGATTCGGTTCCCCGGTCGGGTACCCCGTCCCGCGGGTCTATTCCTCCGGATTCATTCCACCGGGCTGCCGGCGCGCTGTCCCCCTCCGGCAGCGCGCCGCAGCACCGGCCGCCCTCCTTGCCGTACGAACGTGCCCGAGGAACATGCCGTACGGAGGGCTTGACCCACTGTGACCCGCGGCGCGTGCCGAGGACGAGGAATCTTTAGCTTTGTCACCCTGATAGGGGAAAGCGGGGGCAAACCCCTTGCCGCGTCAGATGTGCGCGGCCCCCGCTCCCGCCTCCGCGTTCTCGCCCCGCTTGGTCAGGAACGCGACGGCGACGGCCACCGCCGCCACACCGGCCGCGACCAGTGACGCGAGGCTCATCCCGGAGATGAAGGTGTCGTGCGCGACGTCCGTGATCTTGGCGGCGATCGCGTCCGGCGTGCCCGGGGCCACCGGTGCCACACCCACCTGCACCGCTTCGGCGGCCTGCGCCTCCTGAGCCGCCGTCAGCTCCGGAAGGCCCGCGTCCGTCCAGTTCCCGGCGAGGTCGCTGTCGACCTTGGAGGCCATCACGGCGCCCAGCACGGCCGTACCGAGGCTGCCGCCGATCTGCATCGCGGCCTGCTGGAGACCGCCGGCGACACCGGAGAGCTCCATGGGGGCGTTGCCGACGATGACCTCGGTGGCGCCGACCATGACCGGCGCGAGGCCGAGGCCCAGCAGGGCGAACCAGATCGACATCAGCCCGCTGCTGGTGTCCGTCTCCAGGGTGGACATGCCGTACATGGCGATGGCGGTGAGGGCCATGCCACCCGCCAGCGGTACCCGCGGGCCGAGCTTGGTGATCATCGCGCCCGCCAGCGGCGAGCCGACGATCATCATGCCGGTGAGCGGGAGCAGGTGCAGGCCCGCGTCGATCGGGCTCATGCCGTGCACGTTCTGGAGGTAGAACGTCACGAAGAACAGGCCGCCCATGAAGGCGATGGCCATCAGGACCATCAGCACCACACCCGCCGACAGCGGGACCGAGCGAAACAGCCCGAGCGGGATCAGCGGCTCGCGGACCTTGGTCTCCCAGAACGCGAAGAGCCCGAAGAGCACCACCGACGCGACGAGGAACGTCCACGTCCGGCCGTCGCCCCAGCCCCACTCCGGCGCCTTGATGAGCGCCCACACCAGGCAGAACATCGCGCCCGACAGCAGGCCGATGCCGAGGAGGTCGAAGGAGCGAGGGGCGTTCACGGCGCGGTGGTCCAGCAGGATCAGCACACCGAGGACGACGGCGAGGATGCCGACCGGCACGTTGATGAAGAACACCGACTGCCAGTTGACGTGCTCGACGAGGACACCGCCGAGGATCGGGCCGCCCGCGGTGGAGGCACCGATGACCATGCCCCAGATGCCGATCGCCATGTTGAGCTTCTCGGCCGGGAAGGTCGCCCGCAGCAGGCCGAGCGCGGCCGGCATCAGCAGCGCGCCGAACAGACCCTGGAGCACCCGGAAGGCGACCACCAGTCCGATGCTGCTGGACATGCCGATCGCGCCGGAGGCGGCCGCGAAGCCGATCACGCCGATGAGGAAGGTCTGCCGGTGCCCGAAGCGGTCGCCGAGCTTGCCGGCGGTGATCAGGGCGACCGCGAGGGCCAGGAAGTAACCGTTGGTGATCCACTGCACCTCGGCGAAGGTGGCGCCGAGGTCCTTCTGGATGGCCGGGTTGGCGATGGCCACGATGGTGCCGTCCAGGGCCACCATCATGACGCCCACGGCGACGGTTATGAGCGTGAACCAGGGGTGCCCACGCAGCCCGGAGGGCGGGACGGCGTCCTGGGGCGCCTTGTCGACGACGGTCTGACTAGTCATGCCGCGAGGTTAATGACAGCCTCTGACAATTGACAAACATATTCAAAAGTCAGTAACTGACGAATATGCAAACACTGCGTGACCGCAAGAAGCAGCGCACCCGGGACGCGCTGCTGCGCTCGGCCCTGGAGCTGTTCACCACCCGGGGATACGACGAGACGACGGTCGACGACATCACCGACGCCGTCGAGGTCTCCCAGCGCACCTTCTTCCGCTACTTCGCCAGCAAGGAGGACGCCGCCTTCGCCGTACAGGAGATGGCGGAGGCGCACTACGTCGAGGCCGTGCGGCTGCGGCCGGCCGGGGAGGCGCCGATGCGGGCGCTGCGGCAGGCCGTGGTGGAGGGCTGGGACGGGCTGCACGAGGTCATCGAGTCCGTGGTGCCGGTGGAGCTGTATCTGCGGATGTACCGGGTGATGGAGTCGACACCCGCGCTGCTCGCCGCGCATCTGCGGCGCTCGGCGGAGACCGAGGAGCGGATCGCGCGGGTGCTCGCCGAGCGGGAGGGCCTGGACGTGGACGCCGATCCGCGGCCCCGGCTCGCGGTCGCGGTGTTCGGCGGGGTGATGCGGGTGACGGGGCGGCAGTGGAGTCGGAGCGAGGACGTCAGCCTGGCGGGCATCCGGGCCCTGACCGTCGCCTATTTGGAGCAGGTGGGGCCCGCTCTCACGGAAAGCTGGCGCGAAACGTGATCCCCGTCACTCGGTTGACGCGAGACCCGTTCGTTCTCCTAGTGTGTCCTCCCAGTGACTTCCTTCGACACGTCCCCGCAACTGAACGTCTGGCGCGTCCTGCTCGCGCTGGCCGTGGTGTTCGTCATGCTGGCGACCACCGGCTGGACCGCGCTGCGCGACCAGCGCCCCACGCCCGCCCTCGAGGCCTCGCGTGCCGCGTGGGAGCACGCCCGGATCGGCGGCCGCGCACTGCCGGACACCGACTCGGCCCCGGCCCGGCTGACCCGTTTCTTCGCCTCGCTCACCGCTGACCAGCGCACCGCTCTGGCGCGCCGCTATCCGCTCGCGGTCGGCAACATGAACGGCGCCCCGGTCCGGCTGCGTTACCGCGCCAACCACCTCGCGCTGGCGCAGGCCCGCAAGGTCGAGCGCAAACGCATGCAGGACAGCCGGCTCACGCCCGGGGGACAGCGGGAGGCCGGCCGCCGAATGAACCGCTACGCGGCGCTGATGAACCCCGGCCGGCACATCCTCGCCTTCGACCCGGCGGGCTCCGGCCGGGTCGCCGAGGTCTTCGGCGACCTGGACCGGGCCGAGCGGATCTCCGTGGTGGTGCCCGGTGTCAACACCGATGTGCTCACCTTCCAGCGCACCTACCGCAAGTACTCGGCGCCGGTCGGCATGGCGCAGTCGCTGTACGCGGCCGAGCGCACCGCCGACCCGTCGACGCGTACGGCCGTGATCGCCTGGGCCGACTACAGCGCGCCCGGCGGCCTCGGCCTCGACTCGGCCACGGCGGGGCACGCCGTGGGCGGTGCGGCACGGCTGAACGCGCTGGTGCGGGCGCTGCCCGGCGGTTCGCCGGTCTCCCTGTTCTGCCACAGCTACGGCTCGGTGGTGTGCGGGGTCGCCGCGCGGACGCTGCCCGGCCGGGTCGCGGACATCGCGGTGGCGGGCAGCCCCGGCATGCGGGCGGCGAAGGTGACCCACCTGGGCACCTCGGCACGGGTGTGGGCGATGCGGGACACGGACGACTGGGTGCAGGACGTGCCGTACCTGGAGCTCGGCGGGCTGGGACACGGGGCGGATCCGATGTCCTCGGCGTTCGGGGCACGGGTGCTGTCGGCGCGGGACGCCCAGGGGCACAGCGGGTACTTCGAGCCCGGCACCGACAGCGTGCGCAACCTCGCGGAGATCGGGGTTGGCGCGTACGACGCGGTGGCCTGCGCGGGCGATGACGCGGTCTGCCGGGAGGGTTTGTCCGGCACCACGCCGGTCGGACGCGCGTAGAGGGCGCAGAAACTACGGTCTGCGCGGGGAGGCGACGGAGGGGCGCGTGCCGCATACGATGAGCCGCATGGGTGACGTACTGGCCGGATTTCATGCCGCCTGGGAGTTCGAGTCCGACTCCGTGCTCATCCGTTACGAACGGGGGATTCGAACACCCAAGCTGTTGCAGGCGCTCGGGGAGCGGCGGGTGCCGCTGGCGGCGATCTCGGCGGTGACGCTGACGCCGGGCAGACGCGGCACCGTGGTGCTGCGCGCCGAGCCGCGAGTGGGGGCCGATCCGCTGATGGAGGCGGCCGACGGGCAGCTGAAGGAAGGGTGCGATCCGTATCGTCTGGTGCTGCCGGCCGAGCGGGAGACGCTCGCCGAGTACTACGCCGACGAACTGCGGGCGCAGGTGAAGGACTCTGGCCCGGCGGACCGTTTCCTGGTGGCGGCGCCGGAGGTCCCGCGGTCCTTCAAGGCGTACGACGCCAAGGCGTCCTTCGACGGGCGGACGGTGGCGTTCCGCTGGTTCTGGACGGGGGCCTCCTCCGCGAAGTGGAAGGCCGGGGACCAGTCCTTCGCGATCGGTGACCTGAGCGGGGTCGAGTGGCGCTCCCCCGAGGTCTTCGAGGGGCATCTGCGGCTGCTGCGGCGCGAGGTGGCCGCGCCGCCCGCGCAGGTCGACCAGGATCCGGCCGCGGTGGTGTTCGGGCTGGGGTACGGGCCGGTGCACGAGTCGCTGCCGTTCGCCGCGGCCGTGCTGGCGGCGGTGCGCTCGGCGGCGCCGGCCGTCCCGGCTGCGGCCGTGCCGCGCCGGGATCCCGCCGACATCGCCGAGCGGATCCGCCATCTCGGGGAGCTGCACCAGGCCGGGCTGGTCACCGATGAGGAGTTCTCCTCCAAGAAGGCGGAGTTGCTGGCGGAGTTGTGAACAACTACTCCCGTCCCGCCGACGTGAACGTCATGTCCGGGTACCGGTCGCCCGCCACCTGCTCCGCGATCGGTTCCAGCAGGCCCAGTTCCTCCTCCGTCAGGACGATCCGGGTGGCCGCGGTGTTCTCCTCCACCCGGGCCGGCTTGCGGGTGCCCGGGATCGGGACGACCGGGAGCGCGTGGACCGTCGCCTGCTGCTGGACCCAGGCCAGGGCGATCTGGCCCAGGGAGGCGCCGTGCGCGTCGGCGATCTTGCGGATCGGTGCCAGGAGGGCCGCGTTCGCCGTGGCGTTCTCGCCGGTGAAGCGGGGCTGCCGGCGGCGGAAGTCGTCGGGCGTGAGGTCCTTGTCGGCGGAGCCGAAGGAGCCCGCGAGGAAGCCCCGGCCGAGCGGGGAGTACGGCACCAGCGCCACGCCCAGCTCCCGGGCCGCCGGCACCACCCGCGCCTCGATGTCCCGGCTGAACAGCGACCACTCCGACTGCACGGCGGCGATCGGGTGCACGGCGTGCGCGGCCCGCAGTTCGGCGGCGGTGACCTCGCTCAGACCCAGGTGCTTGACCTTGCCCTCGCGCACCAGCTCGGCCATGACGGCGACGGTCTCCTCGATGGGGACGTTCACGTCCCGGCGGTGCATGTAGTAGAGGTCGATCGTCTCGACGTCCAGGCGCTTCAGGCTCGCCTCGACGGCCTGGCGGACGTAGGGCGCGTCGTTGCGGATGATCCGGCGCGTCGGGTCGTCCGGCGGGATCGCCAGGGCGAACTTGGTCGCGATGACGACCTCGTCGCGGTGGGCGTTGAAGAAGGGGGACAGGAAGCGTTCGTTCTCTCCGGCGCCGTAGGCGTCCGCCGTGTCGTACAGGGTGACGCCCAGTTCCAGGGCCCGCTCCAGGGTGGCCCTGGACTCCTTCGCGTCCGAGGGGCCGTAGGCGAAGCTCATGCCCATGCAGCCGAGACCCTGGATCCCGGTCTCGGGGCCGGTGTCGCCCAGGCGTGCGGTCGCGATCGTGCTGTTCTCGGTCATCGGGGCCTCTCCGACGCCAGGGCGAGCCCGGCGTCGCCATAGAAAGCGATCTTGCGGTCGAGCACGGCGAGCGTGTCCTGGAGTTCCGCGATCCGGGCCAGGACGTCCCGGCGGGTCTCCTCCAGCAGTTCGTAGCGCGCGCCGTAGGTGTGGTCGCCCTCGCGCACCAGCTCGGCGTACCGGACCATGTCGGCGACCGGCATCCCGGTCAGCCGGAGCTTGCCGACGAGGTCGAGCCAGTCGAGGTCGCGGTTGCTGTAGCGGCGCTGGCCGGTGTGCGAGCGGTCGATGTGCGGCATCAGGCCGATGCGCTCGTACCAGCGCAGGGTGTGCGCGGTCAGGCCGGTGAGCGCGGCGACCTCGCTGATCGTGTAGCTGTCCTGCCCGTCGGGGCGCCGGTCGGACTGCGGCGGTCCCGCGCAGGTGTCGGTCCCGGTGCCCGTGGTCTCCATCACCGTCATGCCCTCAACGCTATGGCCTTCGAGTGCACTCCAAGCAAGCGGAACAGGGCAGAAAACCACGGGACATGACGTGATCGCCGTGGCTAGCGTGCCGGTCATGAGTCTCGTACGCCGTGCCACCGCCGAGGACGGCGCCGAGGTGCTCCGGCTGCGCCAGGTGATGATCGATTCGATGCCCGGAGCCGACACCTCCACCGACTGGCACCCGGCCGGGCTGGCGGGCCTGCGGGCGCGGCTGGCCGAGCCGGACGGCGACTTCGCGGCCTTCGTCGTCGATCATCCGGACCGGCCGGGCGCCCTCGCCGCGCTGGTGGTGGGGACGGTGGAGTACCGGATCGGCAAGCCGGCCAACCCGCGCGGACTGTCCGGGTACGTCTTCAGCGTGGCCACCGACCCGGACGCCCGCCGCCGGGGCCACGCCCGCGCCTGCATGGAGTCGCTGCTGGAGTGGTTCCGCGAGCGGGGCGTCGGCCAGGTCGACCTCACGGCCTCCCCCGCCGCCGAGCCGCTGTACGCCTCGCTGGGCTTCGGGCGCACGCCGGACCCCTTCATGCGGCTGATGCTCTGAGCACCCTCGGGCCCGGTGCCCCTTTCGGCCCGGTGTCCGAGCCCCTTTAGGCTCGGTGCCATGAAGAGCCTCGCGTTGATCGAGAACTGGCCGGTCACCACCGCCGCCGCGGCCGTCGTACGGGCCGACGGGACGGTCCTCGGAGCGTACGGTCCCGGCGGGCACCGCTTCCCGCTCGCCTCGGTCACCAAGCCGCTGGCCGCGTACGCCGCGCTGGTGGCGTACGAGGAGGGGGCGGTCGAGCTCGACGAGGCGGCGGGGCCGGCCGGCTCGACGGTCCGTCATCTCCTCGCCCACACCTCGGGCCTGGCCTTCGACGAGCACCGGGTGACGGCTCCGCCCGGGGAGCGGCGGCTGTACTCCAACGCCGGTTTCGAGCAGCTCGGGGACCACCTCGCCAAGGCCACGGACATCCCGTTCGCGGAGTACCTGCGGCAGGCGGTGCTGGAGCCGCTGGGGATGACGTCGACGTCCCTGGAGGGTTCACCGGCGAAGGACGGCGTCTCCACGGTGGACGACCTGGTCCGCTTCGCGGCGGAGGTGCAGGCGCCGCGGCTGCTGGACCCGCGGACGGTGGCGGAGGCGATGACGGTGCAGTACCCGGGCACGAAGGGGGTGCTTCCGGGGTACGGCCACCAGAACCCGAACGACTGGGGCCTCGGCTTCGAGATCCGCGACGGCAAGTCCCCGCACTGGACCGGCTCCTCCTCCTCGCCGCGCACCTTCGGCCACTTCGGCCAGTCCGGCACGTTCCTGTGGATCGACCCGGCGGCGGGCGCGGCGTGCGTGGCGCTCACGGACCGGGCGTTCGGCCCGTGGGCGGTGGAGGTGTGGCCGGAACTCACCGACGCGGTCCTGGCCGAGCTGCGCTAACCGGCCATTTCCCACATCAGCAGCTCCACGCCCGTCACGCCGACCGCCTCGACGTCCTTCGCCCCGCCGATCCGCGCCGCGTCCCCCGCACCCAGCGTCTCCCCGGCCAGCCGCACCTCACCGCGGACCACATGGACATAGACGTGCGCCCCGTCCGGGACCGCGGTGCGCTCGCCGGGGGCCAGGCGGCGGACGTGGAGCAGCGCTCCGGCCTCGGGGACGGCGTACGGCGTGGAGTCCGCGATGCCGTGGACGATCTCGTAGGCCGGGTCGCCGCCCGGGGTCAGCGGGGCCAGCCAGGTCTGGACGAAGACGAGGGGGGCGGTGCCGTCGTTGCGTTCCACGTGGCGCACGCCCGCCGCCGCGCTCAGCCGCTGGACGTCCCCGGGGCGGACGACCGTCTCGTGGCCGGTGGAGTCGCGGTGGGTCAGTTCGCCCTCCACCACCCACGTCACGATCTCGGTGTGGCTGTGGGGATGCTCGTCGAAGCCCGCTCCCGGGGCCAGCCGCTCCTCGTTGCAGGCGATCATCGTGCCGAAGCGGAGGTTGCCGGGGTCGTAGTGCGGGCCGAAGGAGAAGGCGTGCCGGGAGTCGATTCCTGCCGCCGGGTCGCCGCCTGGGTAGCGCTCGTCGGCGCGCCGTACGTCCATCACGAATCCCACCGTAGACCCCACCGGCGCACGCTCCCGTCCGGATAAGGCACTCTTGTCCCCGTGCCCGAACCCGAAGCCCACGAGCCCGAAGCCGCTGCGCACGCCGCCCACCCGCACCCCGCGACCCTGAAGCGGCTGGAGCAGTCCTCCGGCAGCCTGGCCGCGCAGGCCATCACGCGCATGGACGAGACGCTGCCGTGGTACCGGGCCATGCCCCCGGAGAACCGTTCCTGGATCGGTCTCGTGGCCCAGGCCGGCATCGCCGCCTTCACCGAGTGGTTCCGGCGTCCCGACGCCCCGCAGGCCATCTCCACCGATGTGTTCGGCACCGCCCCGCGCGAGTTGACCCGGGCGATCACCCTGCGGCAGACCGTCGAGATGGTGCGGACGACGATCGAGGTCATGGAGTCCGCCATCGACGAGGTGGCGGCCCCGGGCGACGAGTCCGTGCTGCGTGAGGCCCTGCTCGTCTACGCCCGGGAGATCGCCTTCGCCACCGCCCAGGTCTACGCCCAGGCCGCCGAGGCACGCGGTGCCTGGGACGCCCGCCTGGAGTCCCTGGTGGTCAACGCCGTGCTCAGCGGCGAGGCCGACGAAGGCGCCGTGTCCCGGGCCGCCGCCCTCGGCTGGAACTCCCCCGAGCATGTGTGCGTCGTCCTCGGGACCGCCCCCGACGGGGACTCCGAGCTGACCGTCGAGGCCATCCGGCGGGCCGCCCGGCACGCCAAGCTCCAGGTGCTCACCGGGGTGCTCGGCGACCGGCTCGTCGTCATCGCCGGCGGCAGCGACAATCCGCTCGCCGTCGCCAAGTCGCTGATCGGCCCCTATGCCGCCGGGCCCGTCGTCGCCGGGCCGATCGTGCCCGATCTGCTGGCCGCCACCCGCTCCGCGCAGGCCGCCGCGGCCGGGCTCAAGGCCTGTTCCGCCTGGCAGGACGCCCCGCGCCCGGTCCTGGCGGACGACCTGCTTCCGGAACGTGCCATCGCCGGGGATCCCGGTGCGCGCGAGCAGTTGGTGGAGGAGATCTACAGACCGCTGGAAGAGGCCGGGTCGGCGCTTCTGGAGACCCTCTCCGTCTATCTGGAGCAGGCGAGCAGCCTCGAGGGCGCCGCCCGGATGCTGTTCGTGCATCCCAACACCGTGCGCTACCGGCTTCGACGTGTGACTGACGTCACCGGCTGGTCGCCTTCCGATGTACGTTCCGCGTTCACGCTGCGGATCGCGCTCATCCTGGGACGTCTGGTCGACGGCGATCTTCAGCCGTAGGGTTTTGTCGGGGTTCCACAAAACCCCCTCCTGTTCTTCGTCCTTGTCCCCACGGGCGGCCGTGGCCGTCCCCAAGAGAGAGTGTGAGAGTGCTCGTACTCGTCGCTCCCGGCCAGGGCGCCCAGACGCCCGGCTTCCTGACTCCCTGGCTCGACCTGCCCGGCGCCGCCGACCGCGTCGCCGGCTGGTCCGACGCCGTCGGCCTCGACCTCGTCCACTACGGCACCAAGGCCGACGCGGACGAGATCCGGGACACCTCCGTGGCCCAGCCGCTCCTGGTCGCCGCCGGGATCCTCTCCGCCGCGGCACTGGGTGCCGTGACCCCGGGTGCCGTCGCGGGCCACAGTGTCGGTGAGATCACCGCCGCCGCCTTCGCGGGTGTGCTGGACGACACCGCCGCCCTCACCCTCGTACGCAAGCGGGGCCTGGCCATGGCCGAGGCCGCCGCGATCACCGAGACCGGGATGTCGGCGCTGCTCGGCGGCGACCCGGACACCTCCGTGGCGCACCTGGAGAAGCTCGGCCTGACCCCGGCGAACATCAACGGCGCCGGGCAGATCGTGGCCGCGGGCACCATGGAGCAGCTCGCCGCGCTCACCGAGGACAAGCCCGAGGGCGTGCGCAAGGTCGTCCCGCTGAAGGTGGCCGGCGCCTTCCACACCCACCACATGGCGCCGGCCGTGGACACGCTGGCCGAGGCCGCCAAGGCGCTCTCGGCGGCCGACCCGGCGGTCCCCTACGTCTCCAACAAGGACGGCCGGACCGTCGCCACCGGCGCCGAGGTGCTGGAGCGGCTGGTCGGCCAGGTCGCCAACCCGGTCCGCTGGGACCTGTGCATGGAGACCTTCAAGGAGCTCGGCGTCACCGCGCTGCTGGAGGTGTGCCCCGGCGGCACCCTGACCGGCCTCGCCAAGCGCGCGCTGCCCGGTGTGAAGACGCTCGCCCTGAAGACCCCCGACGACCTCGACGCGGCTCGCGAGCTCATCGCAGAGCACAGCGGCTGACAAGGAGCCCGAAGAGCATGTCGAAGATCAAGCCCAGCAAGGGCGCCCCGTACGCGCGGATCCTCGGTGTGGGCGGCTACCGCCCCACCCGGGTCGTGCCGAACGAGGTGATCCTCGAGAAGATCGACTCGTCCGACGAGTGGATCCGCTCCCGCTCCGGCATCGAGACCCGGCACTGGGCCTCCGACGAGGAGACCGTCGCCGCCATGTCGATCGAGGCGTCCGGCAAGGCGATCGCCGACGCCGGGATCTCCGCCGAGCAGATCGGCGGCGTGATCGTCTCGACCGTCTCGCACTTCAAGCAGACCCCGGCCGTGGCCACCGAGATCGCCGACAAGCTCGGCACGAACAAGGCCGCCGCCTTCGACATCTCGGCCGGCTGCGCGGGCTTCGGCTACGGCCTCACCCTCGCCAAGGGCATGATCGTCGAGGGCAGCGCGGAGTACGTCCTCGTCATCGGCGTGGAGCGGCTCAGCGACCTGACCGACCTGGAGGACCGCGCGACGGCCTTCCTGTTCGGCGACGGCGCGGGCGCGGTCGTCGTGGGCCCCGCCAAGGAGCCGGCCATCGGCCCCACCGTCTGGGGTTCCGAGGGCGACAAGTCCGAGACGATCAAGCAGACCGTGCCGTGGACGGACTACCGCACCGGCGGGGTCGACAAGTTCCCTGCGATCACGCAGGAAGGCCAGGCGGTGTTCCGCTGGGCCGTGTTCGAGATGGCTAAGGTCGCCCAGCAGGCGCTGGACGCGGCCGGAATCAGCCCGGACGACCTGGACGTCTTCATTCCCCACCAGGCCAACGAGCGGATCATCGACTCGATGGTGAAGACGCTGAAACTGCCGGAGCACGTCACGGTCGCCCGCGATGTGCGCACCACCGGCAACACCTCGGCCGCCTCGATCCCGCTCGCGATGGAGCGGCTTCTGGCGACCGGCGAGGCGAAGAGCGGCGACACCGCGCTCGTCATCGGCTTCGGGGCGGGTCTCGTCTACGCCGCCACTGTCGTTACCCTCCCCTAGGCACTCCGTGCCGGATCATCATCAGGTCCGGCCCGGCTGTACTTACCCGCCGCTTCCGCGGCGGGCCTGCCAAACCCTCTGGATCACTAAGAAGGAGCGCCTGACATGGCCGCCACTCAGGAAGAGATCGTCGCCGGTCTCGCCGACATCGTGAACGAGATCGCCGGCATCCCGGTCGAGGACGTCCAGCTGGACAAGTCCTTCACCGACGACCTGGACGTCGACTCCCTGTCCATGGTCGAGGTCGTCGTCGCCGCCGAAGAGCGCTTCGACGTCAAGATCCCGGACGAGGACGTGAAGGACCTCAAGACGGTCGGCGACGCGACCAACTACATCCTCAAGCACCAGGCCTGAGTTTCCGCTTAGGCCGGACGTGCCCGGCCCCGCCACCCGGCGGTGGCGCCGCTGAATCCTCGTATCCCGTTGGAGAAAGAATTCCCGTGAGCTCGACCAATCGCACCGTGGTCGTCACCGGTATCGGCGCAACCACACCGCTGGGTGGCGACGCGGCCTCTACCTGGGAGGGCCTCGTCGCCGGACGTTCCGGTGTCAAGTCCCTGGAGCAGGAGTGGGCCGCCGACCAGGCGGTCCGGATCGCCGCACCGGTCGCCGTGGAGCCGACCGAGGTGATCGCGCGCCCGCAGGCGCGCCGGCTGGACCGCTCGGCGCAGTTCGCGCTGATCGCGGCGAAGGAGGCCTGGGCCGACGCCGGTTTCACCGACAAGGCGGGGGAGGACGGCAATGTCGACCCCGACCGGCTCGGTGCCGTCATCGCCTCCGGCATCGGTGGCGTGACGACCCTGCTGGAGCAGTACGACGTGCTCAAGGAGAAGGGCGTCCGCCGCGTCTCCCCGCACACCGTCCCCATGCTGATGCCGAACGGCCCCTCCGCGAACGTGGGCCTGGCGGTGGGCGCCCGCGCGGGCGTGCACACGCCGGTCTCCGCGTGCGCCTCGGGCGCCGAGGCCATCGGCTACGCCATCGAGATGATCCGTTCCGGCCGTGCCGACGTGGTCGTCGCCGGCGGCACCGAGGCGGCGATCCACCCGCTGCCCATCGCCGCGTTCGGCAACATGATGGCGATGTCCAAGAACAACGAGAACCCGCAGGGCGCGTCGCGTCCCTACGACGTCGCCCGCGACGGCTTCGTCCTCGGCGAGGGCGCCGGCGTGATCGTCCTGGAGTCCGCCGAGCACGCCGCCAAGCGCGGGGCGCGGGTGTACGCCGAGGCGGTCGGCCAGGGCGTCTCCGCCGACAGCCACGACATCGTGCAGCCGGAGCCGGAGGGCCGCGGCATCGCGCACGCCCTGCAGAACCTGCTGGACCGCACCGACCTCGCGCCGTCGGAGGTCGTGCACGTCAACGCGCACGCCACCTCGACGCCGGCCGGTGACATCGCCGAGCTGAAGGCGCTGCGGAAGGTGTTCGGCGACGACGCCGACCACATCGCGGTGTCCGCGACCAAGTCGATGACCGGGCATCTGCTCGGTGGCGCGGGCGGTGTCGAGACCGTCGCGACCGTGCTCGCCCTGTACCACCGGGTGGCGCCGCCGACCATCAACGTCGAGAACCTCGACCCCGAGGCCGAGGCGCACGCGGACGTGGTCCGCGGCGAGGCCCGCAAGCTGCCGGTCGAGGGCCGCATCGCCGCGCTGAACGACTCGTTCGGCTTCGGCGGGCACAACGTGGTGCTGGCGTTCCGTACGGTCTGACCAGCGCTGGTACGAACGTGAAGGGCCCCCACCTCGCGAGGTGGGGGCCCTTCGGGTGTCCGGGTCTCAGACCACCTGGTGAAGCCAGCGCACCGGGGCTCCCTCTCCCGCGTACCGGAAGGGCTCCAGTTCGTCGTCCCAGGGCTTGCCGAGGAGCTTGAGCAGTTCGCCCTCCAGGTCCGTCTCCCCGCGCTGGCTGCGCAGCAGCGCGGCGCGCAGCCGGTCCTCGGGGATCAGGATGTCGCCGTGCATGCCGGTGACGGCGTGGAAGATGCCGAGGTCGGGGGTGCAGCTGTAGCGCTCGCCCTCGGCGGTGGGGCAGGGCTCGGCGGTGACCTCGAAGCGCAGCAGGTGCCAGCCTCTGAGGGCCGACGCCAGCTTGGAGGCCGTGCCCACCTCGCCCTTCCAGGAGAACTCCGAGCGCCAGGTGCCGGGCGCGGCGGGCTGCCGGATCCAGTCGAGGCTGACGCGTGTGCCGAGCACCCCGGCGACGGCCCACTCGACGTGCGGGCACAGCGCGCGCGGCGCGGAGTGCACGTACAGAACTCCACGTGTCGTCACCGGGACCTCCGGGCAGAGCGGGACATCTTGCGAACCGACGGACGGCGGTGGCCGGGCAGCCACGCTGATGGCGAGGCTACCGTGCGGCGGCGCAAGGAGTGTGACGTACCGTCGGTCCCGGTGCCGCGAAACGCCCGCCATTCACCCGGCAGGACCCCTGTGCGGGGTGGATCCGCCGCCTCGCGCGCGCTCGGGAACTCCCACGCGTTGTATGGGGAGGGGGCAGTAGCCGTCGAGCGAGGGGAGCAGCAGCGGATGCGGAAGACCGGTCACCGCGCACGAGCCGTGCTCGCCGTGCTGTCCGCGGCCGTCCTGGGCCTCACCGGCTGTGACGCCGTGGGGGGCAGTTCACCGGGGCCGTCGGGGACGGACGCGCAGCGCGTGAAGCCGAAGCCGACGCCGGTGTGGGACCGCAGCCCCGAGTCGGTCGCGGCCGTCGGGGACTCCATCACCACCGGTTTCGACGCCTGTTCGGTGCTCTCGGACTGCCCCGAGGTGTCGTGGGCGACGGGCAGCAGCGAGCAGGTGGACAGTCTCGCCGTACGGCTGCTGGGCGAGACGCGGGCGGCCGGGCGGAGCTGGAACTACGCGGTGACGGGGGCCCGGATGGCGGACCTCCCCGGGCAGATGGCGCAGGCGGCGACCCGCAAGCCGGAGCTGGTCACGGTGCTGGCCGGGGCGAACGACGCCTGCCGGAACACCACCGCGGCGATGACGTCGGTGGCCGACTTCCGGGCGCAGTTCGAGGAGGCGATGCGCACGCTGCGCGGGGCGCTGCCGAAGGCGCAGGTGTATGTGGCGAGCGTGCCGGATCTGAAGCGGCTGTGGTCGCAGGGGCGGACCAGTGCGCTGGGCAAGCAGGTGTGGAAGCTGGGCATCTGCCCGTCGATGCTCGGGGACGCGGACTCGCTGGACGCGGCGGCGACCCTGCGCCGGGAGACGGTGCAAAAGCGGGTGGAGGATTACAACGCGGTGCTGAGGGAGGTCTGCGCGAAGGACCGGCGGTGCCGGTCCGACGGGGGCGCGGTGTACGCCTACCGGTTCGGGACGGAGCAGCTGAGCCGCTGGGACTGGTTCCATCCGAGCGTGAACGGCCAGGCGAGGCTGGCCGAGATCGCCTACCGGACCGTCACGGCGAGAACCTCGTGATTTAAGGTTCCGCACATGAACGAACTCTTCGGCGCACTTTCCGACGGAACGGCCGTGCACCGCTGGACGCTGGAGCGGGCCGGGGTGCGGGTGCGGGTGCTGACGTACGGCGGGATCGTGCAGTCGCTGGAGGTGCCGGACCGGGACGGGACCGCCGGGGACGTGGTGCTGGGGTTCGCCGACCTGGACGGCTACCGGGCGCACCGGGGGCCGTACTTCGGCGCCCTGGTGGGGCGGTACGCCAACCGGATCGCGGGCGGCCGCTTCACGCTGGACGGGCGGACGTACACGCTGCCGCGCAATGACGGCCCGAACTGTCTGCACGGCGGGGAGCGGGGCTTCGACGAGCGGGTGTGGGAGGCGGAGCCGGTCGAGCACGGGGTGCGGCTGAGCCGGGTCGCCGGGCACGGCGAGGAGGGCTTCCCGGGCCGGCTGGAAGTGTCGGCGACGTACACGCTGGACGACGGCGGGGCGCTGCGGATCGCGTACGAGGCGGTGACGGACGCGCCGACCGTGGTGAACCTGACGAACCACAGCTACTTCAACCTCGCCGGTCCCGAGGCGGGCAACGCGGGCGGGCACGAACTGCGGATCGCCGCCTCCCGGATCACGTCCGTGGACGCGGATCTGATCCCGGTCGGCCTGGAGCCGGTCGAGGGCACCCGGTTCGACTTCCGCGCGGCGCGCAAGGTGGGCGCGGGCTACGACCACAACTTCGTGCTCGACAAGGGCGTGACCGAGGCCCCGGTGGAGGTGGCCGAGCTGCACGACCCGGGGTCCGGCCGGGTCCTGACGGTGTCGACGACCGAGCCGGGACTGCAGCTCTACACCGCCGACCACCTCGGCGCGCCCTTCGCGCCCGGCGACGGCATCGCCCTGGAGACCCAGCACTTCCCCGACTCCCCGAACCGGCCGGAGTTCCCGAGCACGGTGCTGCGGCCCGGCGAGGTGTTCCGCTCGGCGACGGTGTACGCCTTCTCCCGCAGGTAGGCATGGTCGAGCCCCGGTCCGGGCGTCAGGTCCCGGACCGGGGCTGTCCATGGGGAACGTGTCCCGACTCAGACGTTAATCGTCCCGGTGAGCCTGCGGTCCGTGATCGAGCGACCGGCCTGGATCTCGTACGAACCCTTCACACATGACCATGAGGTGGTCTTCTCGTCCCAGATCTCGAAAGCGCGGCGCGGAATCTCCACCACGGCCTCGACCGTCTCCCCCGGCTCCGCCGTCACCTGCGCGAATCCGGCCAGCACCCGCGCCGGACGCTCGGCGTCGCGCTCCCCCGGGGCCAGATACAGCTGCACGACCTCGCGCCCGGCCCGGGCGCCGGTGTTGCGGACGCGGATCCTCGCGGTCCGGCCGTCGAGCTCCAGCGACTGGTAGGCCCACTCGGTGTAGCCGAGGCCGTGCCCGAAGGGGTACGAGGGCGTGCGGCCCGCCTTGTCCCAGGCCCGGTAGCCGATGAAGACGCCCTCGGTGTACGGGAGTTCGCCGCCCGTGGGCGCGACCTGGGTGACCGGGGCGTCGGTCAGGGAGCCCCAGGTGGTGGGCAGCCGGCCGCCGGGCTCCCGCGCCCCGGTCAGGACGTCGGCCAGGGCCGCGCCGCCCTCCTGGCCGGGGAACCAGCTGAGCAGGACGGCGGCGACGTCCTCGCGCCAGGGGAGTTCCACCGGGGAGCCGGAGTTGACGACCACGACGGTGTTCGGGTTGGCGGCGGCGACGGCGCGCACCAGGTCGTCCTGGCGGCCGGGGAGGTTCAGGTCGGCGCGGTCGAAGCCCTCGGACTCCACCCGGTCGGTGGTGGCGACGACGACCACGGCCGTGTCGGCGGCGCGCGCGGCGTCGACGGCCTCGGCGATCAGTTCGTCGGGGTCGCGCTGCGGCTCCTGGTGGGCGAGGGCGAAGCCGACGGCCTTGACCGGGGCGCCCTCGGGGAAGCGCACGACGTGGGTGAGGGAGACGTCGACGCGCTGCCCGGCGGTCAGTTCGGCCTCGGCGCGGGGTTCGGGGGCGCCGAAGAAGCTGATGAAGGGGTCGTCGCGCTCGGTGCCCTGGACGTCGTCGTAGCAGGTGGTGCCGGCGACGGTGAGGGTGAAGGCGCCGAGGCCCTTGATGCCGAAGGTGTGCCGGCCGGTCTCGCGCGGGGTGTAGGTGCCGGTCAGTTCGACGCTGTGCAGGGTGTCGTGGGTGACGCCGTCGGGGAGGTCGGAACCCATCCACTGGATCTGGCCGTTGGGCGCGGAGGCGGTGCCGATGACCTGTCCCGCGGCGTCGCGGCAGATGGCCCGCAGCGCGAATCCCCGGTCGGCGACGGCGAGTTCGGTGGTGGGGTCGGCGCCGACGGCGTAGCGCAGGCTGCCCTCGGGGAGGGCGGCGGTGAGGCCGTCGAGCGGGGAGACGGTCCGGGCGGGGAAGACGGTGGCGGAGCCGCCGCCGAGGATCCGGGCGTCGCGGGCGGCGGCGCCGATCAGCGCGACCGTGCCGGGCTTCAGCGGCAGCGCCCCCTGGTTGCGGACCAGGACGAAGGAGCGGTGGGCGATCTCGCGGGCCAGCGCCGCGCCGTCGACCGGCGCGGGCGGTTCGGTCACCGCCGGTTCGGCCCCTTCCAGGGCACCGACCCGGGCGGCGAGCCGCAGCACATGGCGTACGGCGGTGTCGACGGCGGCCTCCCTGACCTCCCCCGCGCGTACGGCCGCCGCCAGGGCGTCGCCGTACACCGTGTCGGGGCCCGGCATGGCGACGTCGAGGCCGCCCTCGATGGCGCCGGTGGTGGAGCGGGCGGCCGTCCAGTCGGAGACGTTGAACCCGTCGAAGCCCAACTCGCCGCGCAGCACCTTGTTCACCAGGTGGTGGTGCTCGGTCATCGTGGTGCCGTTGACCGTGTTGTAGGCGGTCATGATGCCCCACGGGTGGGCGTTCGCCACGATGGTCTCGAAGGGCGCGAGGTACAGCTCGCGCAGGGTGCGTTCGCTCACCAGGTTGTTCACCGTGAAGCGGTCGGTCTCGGCGTCGTTGGCGACGAAGTGCTTGACGGTGGTGCCGACGCCGCCGGACTGGACGCCGCTGACATAGCCCGCGCCGATCAGCCCGGTGAGGTACGGGTCCTCGCTGTACGCCTCGAAGTGCCGGCCGCCCAGCGGCGAGCGGTGCAGATTGACGGTGGGCGCCAGCAGGACGTGGACGCCCTTGCGGCGGGCCTCCTGGGCGAGGAGCACGCCGGCCCGGCGGGCCAGCTCCGGGTCCCAGGTGGCGGCGAGCGCGGTCGGGGAGGGCAGCGCGACGGAGGGGTCGTCGGCGGTCCAGCGCACACCCCGGACGCCGATCGGGCCGTCGGACATCACCAGCGACTTGAGGCCGATCTCCGGCAGGGCGGGCAGCGTCCACATGTCCTGGCCGGCGAGCAGTCGGGCCTTGGCGCCGAGGTCGAGCCGGGCGAGGGCTGCCTCGACGGCCGTCTCACGTGCGTCGTCGGCCCGGGTGCGGGTTCCCGCCATGGTGGTGCCTCCTCGTCGAGTCCGTGCTGTGCCTCCATCCTGCATCGACTCCCTGTAGACCGGTAGGTTTCGTTATGTTGCTGTAATATTGATGGTCGGTCGATGTCGTACGGTGACGCCATGAACGCGAGGGTCAGGAGTGAGGAGCGCCGCGCCGAGATCGTGCGGGCGGCCCTGGCGGTGATCGCCGAGCGCGGTTACCGGGGCGCCAGCCTCGCCGCGGTGGCGGAGCGGGTCGGGCTCACCCAGCAGGGGCTGCTGCACTACTTCCCGACGAAGGACGCGCTGCTGGTCGCCGTGCTCACCGACCGCGACCAGTGGGACGCGGTGCCGGACACCCGGTGGCGGATCGACCTGCTGGCCTCGCTGGTGGAGTACAACGCCATGCGGCCCGGCATCATCCAGACCTTCTCGGCGCTGCTCGGCGAGAGCGTCACGGAGGGCCACCCGGCCCGTGAGTACTTCACGCGGCGCTACACCCGTGTCCGCGCGAGCATGGCGGAGGTGCTGCGCACCGAGTACGGCGACCGGCTGCCGAACGGCCTCACCCCGGAGCGCACCGCGCCGCTGCTGGTGGCCGTCATGGACGGGCTGCAGTACCAGTGGCTGCTGGACCCGGAGTCGGTGGACATGCCGGGCGCGTTCCGGGACTTCCTCACCCTGCTGGGCGAGGAGTGACCGCGGCCACCACCTCGATCTCGATCATCGCCTCCGGCCGGAACAGCCTCGGCACCTCGAAGGTCATGCTGGCCGGCGGGGTCCCGGTGATCAACTCCCGCCGTACGGCGGCGTATTCGGCGAGCCGGGAGATGTCGGTGAGCTAGGTCCGGATGTTGATGACGTCGGCCAGGGTCGCGCCGTGCGCGCCGAGCAGGGGTACGTCGCCGCGGGCCTCGGCGTGACCCTGGTCCCGGCGCCGGCGGCAACGTCCGTCCGCCCCGACATCGCCCTCCTGCCGGTGCTCGACGAGGACACGCCCCGGCGGGCGGTGTACGCGGCGACGGCACGCGGGCGCTCGCTCACCCCGGCCGGCGAGGCGTTCCTGGCGGCGCTGCGGGAGGCGGCGGGGACGGTTCCGGTGCCGTGAAGCGGGGAAGCGAGCCCTCACCATGCTCCTCCACCGCACCGAAAGGACCGGAAACCCCTTGAACTGCATACGAGTTGGGATCTGCGCCCTGGAACTGGCCCTGGCCGCCACGCTGACCGCCCCCACCAGCGCGACCGCCGCGGAGTCACCCACCGTCGAGGAGCAGCGGCTCGACCGCGCGGTGCCCCAGGAGATCCTCCGGCGGTCCGGATTCGACGCCATGACCGCCGAGTTCACGCGTGAGCTGCGCGGGGCCCGGTCCTACGCGCAGGCCCGCGCCGTCGTCGTACGCGAAGGGTCCGCGCTGTGGCGGCGGGCCGTGGAGCGGGCGCAGGGGCGGGGGCCCGCGGCCGGGGACCTGAGCCGGGACGACGACCGGCCGCTGTACTGGGCGCGGCTCGGGATGACGCGGGAGGTGCGGTCCTGGGAGCCGGAGTTCGGGCTCTCCGACCGGCAAAGGGACGAGCTGCTCGGGCAGTTGGAGCGGACCTCGCGCGGGCAGACCGGGATCCGCTATCCGCACGGCCAGGGGCTGAAGCGGATCCTGCTCACCGGGTTCGATCCGTTCACCCTGGACCGGGACATCCGGATCTCCAACCCCTCCGGGGCGACGGCGCTCGCGCTCGACGGAACGGTGATCGAGACCGCGCAGGGGCCCGCCCGGATCGAGACCTCGGTGTTCCCGGTGCGCTGGCGGGACTTCACCGACGCAACCGTGGAGCGGACGCTGCGGCCGTATCTGCGGGGCGTCGATCTGCTCACCACCGTGAGCCAGGGCCGGGTCGGGCGGTTCGACATCGAGCGGACCAACGGGGCCTGGCGGGGCGGCTTCCCGGACAACGACACCATCAGCCGCACCGAGACCGTCCCGGTGAGCGATCCGGCGTCGCAGCCGCAGTGGACGACGACGACCCTGCCGTACGAGCGGATCGTGGCCGCGGCGACCGGGCCGTTCCCCGTGTACGACAACACCGCCGTGACCGAGATCCCGGCGGGAGGGACGGAGCCGGTGGTGCGGCCGGACGGGCCGACGGCGGGGTCGACCGCGCGGGCCGGGGGCGGCGGGAACTACCTGTCCAACGAGATCGCCTACCGGGCGACGCTGTTGCGGGACCGGCTCGGGCTGCACGAGACGCTGCCCGCCGGGCATGTGCACACGCCCGTGCTGCAGTTCGCGGCCGGCAACACCTCCGAGGTCACCGACCCCGAGTTCGTGCGCAACCGGCTGGACATCATCGCCCAGGTACGGGAGATCCTGGCGGCCGCGATGAGCGGGCCCGTCACGCGCTGACGCCCTTGGCCGACCCCTCGCCGTTCTCCTCCAGGGTCTCCTCGCCGAGGAGGTCGCGGGCCATGAGCGTGGCCCCCGCCACCGCGCCCGGCATCAGGAAGATCGCGACGAACGGCACCACGAAGGACACGGCGAGGGGTGTGCCGAAGCCCCACACCAGCGTCCTGCGGGAACGCAGCAGGCGCAGGCGGTCCCGGGCCTCGACACCGCGGCGCTGCAGGGCGACCGAGGTGAGCTCCTCGGTGAGGAAGAACCCGGTGACGACGAACCCGATCACCGGCACGACCGTCTGCCCGACGACCGGGACGAACCCGAGGGCGAAGAGCAGCACGCCCCAGAACAGGGCCCGTACGACGATCCGGAGGCTGTCGCGGGCCGAGATCCACAGCTCGCGCCAGAGCGGCAGCCCCGACTCGGGGGCGGTGCCGTCCGGGGAGACGTCCCGGTCGACCTTCTCGGAGAGGTTCTCGTAGAAGGGCTGGCCGATCAGCAGCGTGACCGCGGTGAAGGTGATGGCGGTGAGCAGGAGCGCGAGGGCGAAGAGCAGGCCGGTCAGGAAGCCGCGGAAGAGCCCGAGCCAGGGGCTCGACCAGTCGTCGGCGAACGGCGTGGACCAGGCCACCAGGTCGTCGCCCCACAGCACGAGGGAGACCAGCGCCGCCGCGTACAGAACGAGGGTGATCAGGCCGGGAATCAGCCCAAAACCGTACTGCTTGCCGTGCCGGGCCACCCACCGCTGGCCCTTCAGGAGATAGCGGAAACCCACCCCAAGATCGCGCATGACCGCACTCTATCGGTAGGGGCGCATCCCCCCGGGATACGCCGTCCGGGGCACCGGTGGCACCGACCCCCTCTTGTTGGAGTTGAGTCGAACAGGTACACCTCGCCGTACCGATCTCAGGAAGTCCCGGAGGAGGTACGTGTGCGCACCGCGAGAACCGTCCCCGTGCTCGCCCTAGTGACCGTCGGATCCCTGTTCCTCACCCCGCACAGCGCCGTGGCCGACCGCCCCGCGCCCACCCGGGAACGCGACGCCGCCGCCGACCGGGCCGCCCGCGCCCCGGCAAGCGCGGCCCAGCGGGCCCTGGCCGAGCACGCCCCCGTCCTGGACCGGACCGTGCGGGGCTACCCGCGCGAGCAGGTCCTCTCCCCCGACCCCGAGAACCCCGCCGACAAGTCCCTCAAGCTGGGCCTCGTCCCGTACCACGGCATCGCGCCGAAGCTGAACGCCCTGCAACGGCTGGGCGACCGGGTGAGCGTGGAGGTCGCGGGCCGTTCGGCCGGCGGGCACCGCTTGTATCTCGTCACGGTCACCGCACCCGAGACCCACCACCAGGCCCGCGCCCAGGAGCGGATGCGCGACCTCATCGAGAACGCGCCCACGACGGCCGCCAAGTCCCCTGAGATCAAGAAGAGTTACAAGACCCCCGTCTTCTTCAACAACAACATCCACGGCAACGAGTGGGAAGGCACCGATGCTTCCCTGCGCTTGATCGAACGGCTCGCCACGGCGGACGACCGCGCCACCCGGGACCTCCTGGCCCGCAACCGCCTCTACTTCAACATCACCGCCAACCCGGACGGCCGGATCGCCGGCACCCGGGCCAACGCGGGCGGCTTCGACCTGAACCGGGACTTCGTGACCGCCGCGCAGCCCGAGACGCGGGCGATGCGGCAGATCCTGCTCGACAAGCAGCCGGCCGTCATGCTCGACCTGCACGGCTACGTCAACGGCACCCTCATCGAGCCCACCACTCCCCCGCACGGCGAGAACTACGAGTACGACCTGTTCCTGAAGAACACCTACGCCAACGCCCTCGGCATGGAGGCGGCGGTCAACGCCCTCGGCCACACCCCGCAGCAGGACGGCGTGCGGCCCGCGCAGATCCCCTTCCGGGACCAGGAGGAGGGCTGGGACGACTGGCCGCCGATCTTCACCCCGCAATACGCCGCCTTCCACGGCACGGTCGCCGCGCACACGGTGGAGATCCCGCTGCGGGTGAACAACACCGCTTACGACACCCTGCCGGCCGAGGAACTGCGCCGCCGGTCCGCAATCAACGTCGACATCGCCGGTGCCGCGCTGCGCGCCACGCTCGACTTCGCGCATTCCAGGCGGACTTCGCTGATCGCCGACCAGATCGAGGTCTTCCGCCGGGGAGCGGCCGGAGCGGCCCAGGTGCCGGTCTCCGCGGAGACGGTCCCCGGGGTCCCCGGCATCGGGCCCGAGGACGTCTACACGACCACCTTCCCCCGCGCCTACGTCATCCCCGGCGGCACCACCGCCGCCGCCCGCCTGGTCGACCACCTGATCGCCAACGACGTCCGCGTCACCCGCGCCACCCGTCCCTTCCGGCTGGACGGCAGGACGTACCCGAAGGGCGCGTACGTCGTCGACCTGCGCCAGCCCAAGCGCGGCATGGCCAACGTCCTGCTGGCCGACGGGCGGGACATCAGCGACAAGGTGTCGGTGATGTACGACATCTCCGGCTGGAGCCTCGGCAGGCTGTGGGGCGCCGAGGTGCGCCCGGTGACCTCCGGGAGCCTGACGGGCCTGCCCCTGCGGGCCGTGCGCGAGGCCGCGCCCGTCGGCCGGGTCGCCCCGCGCGGCGACCTGCGGCTGCGGCTGACCGACCCGAACGAGGTGGCCGCGCTCAACCACCTGCTCCAGCAAGGTGTTCCGGTACGGCGGGCCGCGGACGGCAGTGCGCTGGTGCCGGGGTCGGCGCGGGCGCTGGCGGCGCAGGCGGCACGCCGGTACGACGTCGTCCTCGACGCCACCCGGCTCGGCGGCGGTGCCGAGCTGCGCCCGGTGCGGGTGGCGGCGGCCGTGACGGCGGGCGAGCTGTTCGCGCTGCGGGAGATGAACTTCGAGGTCGTGCCGGTCTCCACGGCCGTGCTCAACGCGGGGTTCGACTGGTCCTCGGTGGACGTGCTGTTCGTGTCGGCGGGCCTGGACCACGGCGGCCTCACCCCGGCCGCCCGCACCGCGCTGGACGCCTTCCTCGCCGGGCACGGGCTCGTCGGACGGGGCAGCGCGGGCGTCGCGCTCAACACGGCGGCCGGGCTGCCGGCGGCGACGGCCGTGGAAGGCAACCGGAACGCCAACGGCGTGGTACGGCTGGTGGATTCGGGCGGTGCCACGGACCATGGGTTCGTGTACGCGCCGGTGTGGTTCACCGACCTCGGGCCCGGGATGCGGGCGGAGCAGTCGTACGCGGCCGGGAACCCGCTGCTGTCCGGGCACTGGCGGCCGGACGAGGACGGCTCGGGCGGGCCGGCGGACGCGGCGGGCCGGGCCGCGGTGGTCAGCGGGGAGCGGGCCGTGCTGTTCGGCACCGAGCCGCTTTTCCGGGATCATCCCAAGGGAGAATTCGCCCAGGTGGGAAGGGCGCTGTTCACCATGGCACACGCGCACAGCGGTTAGTCGAGTACGAGGAGAGCGGATGACGCTGGAGATCCACGGCACCGTCGCGGACGGGTTCGAGGCGGTGCGCGACGCGTTCACCGCCTTCGTCGCGGAGGAACGACCCTACTACGAAGGGCAGTTGTGCGCGTACGTGCACGGTCGCAGGGTGGTCGACCTGTGGGCCGGGGACGGCGCGGACGGGGAGTCGCTGTACGGCGTGTTCTCCTCCACCAAGGGGGCCGCCCATCTGGTGGTCGCTCTCCTCGTCCAGGACGGCACCCTCGAACTGGACCGCAAGGTCACCTACTACTGGCCCGAGTTCGCCGCCGAGGGCAAGGGCGGTCTCACCCTGCGTGATCTGCTCGCGCACCGGGCGGGTCTGGTGGGCCTGGACGCCGGGTTCACCGCGGAGGAGCTGGCGGACGACCGGGTCATCGCGGAACGGCTCGCCGACCAGCGGCCGTTCTGGCGTCCGGGCACCGCCTTCGGCTATCACGCCCTGGTCATCGGGGCGCTGACCGGCGAGGTCGTCCGCCGGGCCACGGGCCGTACGCTCCAGGAGGTGTACGAGGAGCGGGTGCGCGCGCCGTACGCGCTGGACTTCTTCCTGGGGCTGCCCGCCGCCCTGGAATCCCGCTTCCGTTCGGTCCAGCCGATGGCGCCGACGCCGAAGCAGCAGGCGCTGCTGGACGCGACGGCGACCGGCCCGCACACGCTCTCCTCGATCGCCTTCAACACCCATGTGCCGGAGCCGGGTCAGCTGGTCGACCACGCCAACTCCCGTACGGTGCGCGCCAAGGGCCCGGCCTCGGCGGGCGGAGTGGCCGCCGCCCGCGGACTCGCCGGGATGTACGCGGCGGCGATCAGCGAGGTGGACGGCCGTCCCCCGCTGCTGAAGCCGGACACGGTCGCCGAGGTCGGCCAGATCCACTCCGTCGGCTACGACCTGGTCGCCCGCGCGCACAAGGCGTTCGGACTGGGTTTCCAGGCCACCGCCGACGTCTGGTATCCCTTCCTGGGCGCCGGTGCCTTCGGCCACAGCGGCGCGGGCGGCTCCCAGGCCTTCGCCGACCCCCGCAGCGGCCTGGCCTACGGCTACACCAGGCGCCGCTGTGCCTTCCCGGGCGGCGCGGCCCCGGAGAACGCACGGCTGGTGAGGGCGGCCCATACGGCGGCGCTGGCGGTCTGACACAGGCGAAGGCCGCACCCCACGTCCAGGGGTGCGGCCTTCGTCGTACGCGACGACCTGCGGTCAGCCCAGCGTCACGGTGATGTTCCCTCGCGTCGCCTTGGAGTACGGGCACACCTCGTGGGCCTTCTTCAGCAGGCTCTGCGCCGTCTCCGCGTCCACGTTCGGGATGCTCGCCGAGATCTCCACGATCAGCCCGAAGCCGTCGTCGTTCTTGCCGATGCCGACCTTCGCGGTGACGGTCGAGCCGGAGATGTCGGCCTTCTCCTGGCGGGCGACTACGCCGAGCGCGCCCTGGAAGCAGGCGCTGTACCCGGCGGCGAACAGCTGCTCCGGGTTGGTTCCGGCGCCGCTGCCGCCCATCTCCTTCGGCGGGTTCACCACGACGTCGAGCTTGCCGTCATCGGTGGCGACCCGGCCGTCGCGGCCGTTCTCGGCGGTGGCGACGGCGGTGTACAGGACATCGGTCTGCTGGATGGACATGCGGTGTCTTCTCCTCCTCGGTCCGCCGTGACTCGCGCCCACGATCGACGGCGGTTTCGGAAAGAAGTTACCGCATACCGGAAAATCGTAGAAGAGGTGGCGGCCGGGGAAGGGCTCAGAGCTTGACGATCATCTTCCCGGTGTTGTCGCCGCGCAGGACCCCGAGGAACGCCTCCAGGTTGTTCTCGATGCCCTCGACGACCGTCTCGCGGTACTTCAGCGCGCCCGAGGCGACCCAGGGGCCGACCTCCTGGACGAACTGCGGCTGGAGGTCGTAGTGGTCGCCGACCAAAAAGCCCTCGATGCGGCCGCGGGTCTGGATGAGCCGGGCGAGGTTGCGGGGGCCGGGGGCGGCCTCGGTGTTGTTGTAGACGGAGATCATTCCGCAGACCGCGATACGGCCGTCGCGGTTGAGCAGGCCGATGGCGGCCTCCAGGTGGTCGCCGCCGACGTTGTCGAAGTAGACGTCGATCCCGTCCGGGGCGGCCTCCCTCAGCTGCTCGCCGACCGGGCCGTTCTTGTAGTTGAAGGCGGCGTCGAAGCCGTACTCCTCGACGAGCAGCTTGACCTTCTCGTCGGAGCCGGCCGAGCCGATGACCCGGGAGGCGCCCTTGAGCTTGGCGATCTGGCCGACCTGGCTGCCCACGGCACCCGCGGCGCCGGAGACGAAGACCGCGTCGCCCTCCGTGAAGGAGGCGGTGCGCAGCAGGCCCGCGTAGGCGGTGAGGCCGGTCATGCCGAGGACGCCGAGGTACGCCGACAGCGGCGCGGCGTCCGCGTCGACCTTGACCGTCTGGGCGGCGCCGACGGTGGCGTACTCGCGCCAGCCGCCGAAGTGCAGGACGTGGTCGCCGGGGGCGATGCCGTCGACGTTCGAGGCGACGACCTCGCCGACGGCGCCGCCCTGCATGGCCTTGCCGAGCTCGAAGGGGGCGACGTAGGACTTGGCGGCGCTCATCCGGCCGCGCATGTACGGGTCGACCGAGAGGTACGCGTTGCGCACCAGCACCTCGTCCGGTCCGGGCTGCCGGATCTCCGCCTCCACGAGGGCGAAGTCCTCGGGCTTGGGCCAGCCGACCGGGCGGCTGAGCAGGTGCCACTCGCGGCTGACGGCGGGGCGGGCGGGGGATTCGGGCATGGCGGGTGACCTTCCTGAATACTTCATTACCTGAAACAACCATGCGCCTGAATATTTCATGATGTCAAGTAACGGGATACGCTGGACGCCATGGCCACCCCGCACCCGCCCCACCGCCCCGACGAGCTGACCATGGAGGTCGTCGACCTGATCGGGTCCGTGGTGGCGCGGTACCACGAGGAGTACGAAGAGGCCGCCGGCACGCATGCGCTGACCGGGGCGCAGGCCCGGCTGCTGGGGCTGCTGTCGCTGGAGCCCCTGCCCATGCGGAAGCTGGCGCAGCGGCTCAAGTGCGAGCCGTCGAACGTGACCGGGATCGTCGACCGGCTGGAGGCACGGGGGCTGGTGGAGCGGCGGCCCGATCCCGCGGACCGGCGGGTGAAGGTCGCGGCGGCGACTCAGGAGGGGCGGCGGGTCGCCCTCAGTCTGCGGGAGTCGTTGCGGTTCGCCCGGGAGCCGCTCGCGGGGCTCTCCGAGGACGAGCGGCTGGCGCTGCGGGATCTGCTGCGGCGGATGCTGGAGTCCTGAGCCGGCCGCACTCCGGTCACGTCAGCCGCACCACCACAGGAAGCGTGTGCACGTCTCCTCCGGATCCGGCTCGGGTTCCGGTGTCGTCGGGTCCGCCGTCGGAGTCGGGTCCGGGTCCTGCGTGGTGGGCTCCGGGGCCTGGGAGGTCTCGGGGACCGCTCCCCCCGTCGCCGACGACTGGGCGTCCTTCGTCGGCTTGTCCTCCGGCTGCGCCGACTCCGTGGCCTGCGCGGACTCCGACTCCGACTCCGAGGGTGACGGGGAGGCGGAGGTGCTCGGGGACGCGGTGGCCGGTGTGTCCGTGGTGTCGCTGATCGGCTGCGCCGTTTCGACCGCCTCCTCCTCGGCGCCGCCGTCCGTGGAGGCCCCGCCCGCCGCGGCCGGGGCGGGGGACGAGCCGGGGGCGTCCAGGCCCAGTTCGGCGAGGCTCAGGCCGCCGGCGGCGAGCAGGAAGCCCGCGGTGACCAGCAGGGTGCGGCGGCGACGACGGCGGTGCGCCGCCGCCTTGCGGTCGCGGCGACTGGCGCCGGTGCCACCCTCGGGCGCGACCTCATCAGCGGCCCCGGGCTCGTGGAGGTCCGCGCCACGTCCGCCCCGGGCCGACCGGCGGGCCGCCGCCCGGCCCCCGGCCCCCGCGACCGCCGCGACCGGCTCCGGCGCGCGCTCGGCCTCCTCGTACGCGGCGTACGCCTGCGGGTCCTCCTCGCTCGGGTACGCGCGGAGTTGTTCGGCCGGTGCGCCGCAGCCCGGGCAGGCGAGGGCGCCATTCAGGTGCCGTCGGCACGGGTGGCAGTAGTCCATGACGCGGGAAGACTAAGTTCCGGGGAGATCACGTTCATAGGGCAGCCTGTGAAAGTTATGTGCGGAACTACCCCCTCCGCAGCACCTGTTGAGGTATACGCCCCATCCGTCACCGATGCCGTACCGAAAGGCGTGTCGAAAGCGGTGTCGAAACCGTTATGCGTGCGACCCATTGACACCCCCGCCGCCCCCTCCCTACTGTCACGTCAGCATTTCGAACGTGTGTCGAAATCTCGAACACACGCTAATGAGCCGACGACGCAGCAAGGGACAACTGCCGTGCGCATCACCGGAATCAGCACACACGTGGTCGGAACGCCGTGGCGCAACCTGACCTATGTACAGGTGCACACCGACGAGGGAATCACGGGAGTCGGTGAGACCCGGATGCTGGGTCACACCGACGCGCTGATCGGCTATCTGCGAGAGGCCGAGACCAACCACATTCTCGGCTCCGACCCGTTCGCCACGGAAGACCTCGTGCGCCGCATGAAGTACGGCGACTACGGCCGCGCGGGCGAGATCGTGATGTCCGGGATCGCCGTCATCGAGATGGCCTGCTGGGACATCAAGGGCAAGGCGCTCGGGGTGCCGGTCTGGCAGCTCCTGGGCGGCAAGGTCACCGACCGGGTCAAGGCGTACGCCAACGGCTGGTACACCACCGAGCGGACGCCCGAGGCCTACCACAAGGCCGCCCAGGGAGTCATGGAGCGCGGGTACAAGGCGCTCAAGATCGACCCCTTCGGCACCGGGCAGTTCGAGCTCGACCACGAGCAGAGCCTGTACGCCGTCTCCCTCATCGAGGCGGTCCGGGACGCCATCGGCCCGGACGCGGAGCTGATGCTGGAGATGCACGGCCGGTTCTCCCCGGCCACCGCGGTCCGGCTCGCCCACGAGCTGGCGCCCTTCAAGCCGGCCTGGCTGGAGGAGCCCTGCCCGCCGGAGAACCTGAAGGCGCTGGAGAAGGTGGCCGCCAAGGTGGACATCCCGGTCGCCACCGGTGAGCGGATCCACGACCGGATCGAGTTCCGGGAGCTCTTCGAGAGCCAGGCCGTCGACATCATCCAGCCCGACGTCGGTCACATCGGCGGCATCTGGGAGACCCGCAAGCTCGCCGCCACCGCCGAGACCCACTACATGCTGGTCGCCCCGCACAACGTGGGCGGCTCCGTGCTGACCGCGGCCTCCCTCCAGGTCGGCTTCAGCTCCCCCAACTTCAAGATCCTCGAGCACTTCAACGACTTCGCGGACTCCGAGATCAAGAAGGTCGTCAAGGGCGCGCCGCAGGTCGTGGACGGCTACTTCCACCTCTCCGACGCCCCCGGTCTCGGCGTCGAGCTGGACGTGGACGCCGCCGCCGAGTTCCCGCAGCAGCAGGCCCGCTTCGACCTGTGGGCCGAGGGCTGGGAGCGGCGCCAGCCGAAGGGCACCCAGAAGTGAGCAGCGCCGTCGTCGTCGAGGCGCCCGGCGAGCACCGGCTGGCCGAGCACACGCCGCGCGAGCCCGGCCCCGGGGAGGCGCTGGTGCGCGTCCACGCGGTCGGCATCTGCGGCAGCGACCGCGAGGTGTACCAGGGCAACCGGCCCGAGGGGTACGTGCGGTACCCGCTCACCCCCGGCCACGAGTGGTCCGGGACCGTGCAGCGGGTCGGCGCCGGGGTGCCCGGGTCCCTCGTCGGCCGCAAGGTCGTCGGGGAGGGCTTCCGCAACTGCCAGGTCTGCGACCGCTGCCACGCCGGCGAGACCACCCTGTGCACCGCCGGGTACGAGGAGACCGGGTTCACCCAGCCCGGCGCGATGGCCACCACGCTCACCCTGCCCGCCCGGCTGCTGCACGTGCTGCCGGAAGACTGCGATCTGACGGCCGCCGCCCTGCTGGAGCCCGCCGCCTGTATCGCCGCCGCGGCGATCAAGGCGAACGCCCGCCCCGGCGAGCGGGTCGCGGTGGTCGGCACCGGGACGCTCGGCATGTTCGCCGTGCAGTTCCTGCGGGCCGGATCGCCGGGCGAGCTGCTGGTGGTGGGCACCCGGCGGGACCGGGAGGCGCTGTCCCGGGAGTTCGGCGCCACCGGCTTCCGCACCCGGGACGAGGAACTGCCCGACACCTTCGACGTGGTCATCGAGACCGCCGGGTCCGCGTCCGCCGCGCGCACCGCCGCCTGTCTGCTCAGGCGCGGCGGACGCCTGGTCCTGACCGGGATCCCGGCGCCGGGCGCCGAGGGTCTGGACCCGACGGACCTGGTCGTACGGCAGCTGGAGGTGCACACCGTCTTCGGGGCCCCGCCGGATGCCTGGGCGCACACGGTGCGGGTGTTCGCGGCCGGGCTGCTCGATCCACTGCCGCTGGTCACGCACGAGCTGCCGCTGGAGGGGTTCGCGCGCGCCATCGAGCTGGTCGGGTCGGGCGATCCGAAGGTCGGGAAAGTCCTGCTGCGCCCCTAGCCGTGCGCCGGTGCGGGGGCGACCTGACGGCCCCCGCACCGGCGTACCACCAAGCCTTTGCCGTACCCAGAGCCGCGAACTTCGTCCGAAATAACGAACAAGAAGGACAGCTTGTGACCGACGCTTCCGCCACGGCAGCCCGTCGACCCGGCGAGCAGGCGCTCGCCGCCCTCGGCCTGGGCGCGCCCGACCTCTCCCCCGCCGACGCCTCGCCCCACTCGTTCCCGGGCGGCGGCCGCTGGCGCACCGAGATTCCCTCGTGCGAGGGTCCCGAAGCGCTGGCCGTTGTCCTGAAGGAAGCCTCGCGGCTCGACGTGCCGATCCACCGGATCAGCCAGGGCAGCGGCGTCTGGATGCTGACCGACGCCGAGATCACCGAGATGGTCGAGGCCACCGGCGAGCGCGACATCGAGCTCTGCCTGTTCACCGGCCCGCGCGGCACCTGGGACATCGGCGGCTCCACCCGTACCGACTCCCGGGGCGCGGGGCTGCGGGCCCGCGGCCACGACGCGGTGGCCGGCTGCGTCGAGGACGCCGTGCGCGCCACCGAGCTGGGTGTGCAGTGCCTGCTCGTCGCCGACGAGGGCGTGCTGTGGACCCTGCACCGGGCGCGCGCCGCCGGGATCATCCCGGCCGACACCACGCTCAAGGTGAGCGCGCTGATCGGCCCGGTCAACCCGGCCGCCTACGCGGTCTACGAGCGGCTCGGCGCGGACTCGGTCAACGTGCCCAGCGATCTGACGCTGGACCACCTCACCGAGATCCGGCGGGTCTCCGCCGCCCCCATGGACATGTACATCGAGGCCCCCGACGACCTCGGCGGCTACGTCCGGATGTACGAGGTCGCCGAACTCATCCGGCGCGGCGCTCCGCTGTACCTGAAGTTCGGTCTGTCCAAGACGCCCGGGATCTACCCCTACGGCCACCACCTGCGCGAACTCACGCTGTCCACCGCCAAGGAGCGGGTGCGGCGGGGCCGGCTGGCGCTGGACCTGCTCGCCCGGCACGGGGCCGACGGGGAGATGGCTCCCCTGGGCTCACGACTGCCGGGGGACCTCCGACGTTTCGAAACATATTCATAAAGGTTTCGGCGCCCCCTTCACAGAAGGCGACGCAGCCAAACAGAATCCCACACACCCAGCCGTGCTGAGACATCAAGGAAGATGACCATGCGCAACCGCAGAGCCGCTCTCGCCGCGATAACCACCGCCGCCTCCCTCGCCCTCACCCTGACCGCCTGCGGCCAGGACGGCGAGGGCGGCAGCGAGGAGGGCAAGGGGAGCACCGAAGGTGCCACCATCGGCATCGCGATGCCGACCAAGTCCTCCGAGCGCTGGATCGCCGACGGAAAGAACGTCGAGACGCACCTGAAGGACATGGGCTACAAGACCAAGCTGGTCTACGGGGAGGACGACCCCGACCAGCAGGTCTCGCAGATCGAGAACCTGATCACGCAGGGTGTGGAGGCGCTGATCGTGGCGGCCATCGACAACAAGTCGATGAACAACGTCCTGCAGCAGGCCAAGGAAGCCGACATCCCGGTCATCTCCTACGACCGCCTGATCCTCGGCACCGAGAACGTCGACTACTACGCCTCCTTCGACAACGAGAAGGTCGGCGAACTCCAGGCCACCTACATCGTGGAGAAGCTCGGCCTGAAGGACGGTTCCGAGAAGGGCCCGTTCAACATCGAGCTGTTCGCCGGCTCCAACGACGACAACAACACCCGCTACTTCTTCCAGGGCGCGATGAACGTCCTGCAGCCCTACATCGACAAGAAGCAGCTCGTCGTCCGCTCCGGCCAGACCGACCTGACCCAGGTCACCACCCTGCGCTGGGACGGCGGCACCGCCCAGAAGCGCATGGACGACATCCTCACCTCGGCCTACAAGTCCGAGCGGGTCGACGCGGTGCTCTCGCCGTACGACGGCATCTCCATCGGCATCCTGTCGGCACTGAAGTCGGACGACTACGGCTCCAAGTCCAAGCCGCTGCCGATCGTCACCGGCCAGGACGCCGAGGTCGCCTCGGTGAAGTCGATCATCGCCGACGAGCAGTCGATGACCGTCTACAAGGACACCCGCGAACTCGCCAAGGTCGCCTCCAACATGGTCGACGCGGTGCTCAACGACAAGAAGCCCGAGGTCAACGACGAGGAGACCTACGACAACGGCTCCAAGGTCGTGCCCGCCTACCTGCTGGAGCCGGTCAGCGTGGACAAGGAGAACTACCAGAAGGTCGTCGTCGACTCCGGCTACATCAAGGAAAGCGACCTCAAGTAACCTCCGGCACCCACTGATTGGAAGGCACGACCATGGCGGGACCCGTCCTGGAAATGCGCTCGATCGTCAAGACCTTTCCCGGCGTCAAGGCGCTGTCGGACGTCACACTGACCGTCCGGCAGGGCGAGGTCCACGCCATCTGCGGGGAGAACGGCGCCGGCAAGTCGACCCTGATGAAGGTCCTCTCCGGCGTCCACCCGCACGGCACGTACGAGGGCGAGATCCTCTTCGAGGGGGCGGCCTGCGAGTTCAAGGACATCCGGGCCAGCGAGCAGCACGGCATCGTGATCATCCACCAGGAACTGGCGCTGATCCCCTACCTCTCCATCGCCGAGAACATCTTCCTCGGCAACGAGCACGCCACCCGCGGGATCATCAGCTGGACCGAGACGCTCCGGCACGCCACCGAGCTGCTGCGCCGGGTCGGGCTGAGCGATCACCCCGACACCCGCGTCGCCGACATCGGTGTGGGCAAGCAGCAGCTGGTGGAGATCGCCAAGGCGCTCTCGAAGAAGGTGAAGCTGCTCATCCTGGACGAGCCGACCGCGGCCCTGAACGACGAGGACAGCGGCAAACTCCTCGATCTCATCCTGGAGTTGAAGAACCAGGGCATCACCTCGATCATCATCTCGCACAAGCTGAACGAGATCCGCAAGGTGGCGGACTCGGTGACGATCCTGCGCGACGGCCGGACCATCGAGACCCTCGACGTGAAGGCCGAGGGGACCACCGAGGACCGGATCATCAGCGGGATGGTCGGCCGCGACCTGGAGCACCGCTTCCCCGAGCGGACGCCGCACCAGCCGGAGGAGGGCGCGGCGCCGGCCCTGGAGATCCGCAACTGGACCGTGCACCACCCGATCGACCAGCAGCGCAAGGTCGTCGACGATGTGTCGATCGAGGTACGGCGCGGCGAGATCGTCGGGATCGCGGGCCTGATGGGCGCGGGCCGCACCGAACTCGCGATGAGCGTCTTCGGGCGGACCTACGGCCGGTACGCGGGCGGCACGGTCCTCAAGGACGGCACGGAGATCCGTACCAAGTCCGTCCCCGAGGCGGTCAAGCACGGCATCGCCTACGTCACCGAGGACCGCAAGCACTACGGCCTCAACCTCATCGACACCATCAACCGCAACATCTCGCTCAGCGCGCTGGGCAAGGTCTCCAAGCGGGGCGTGGTGGACGAGCACGAGGAGCGGCAGGTCGCCGAGGGCTTCCGCAAGTCCATGAACATCAAGGCGCCCACCGTCTTCGAACCGGTCGGCAAGCTGTCCGGCGGCAACCAGCAGAAGGTCGTCCTCAGCAAGTGGATCTTCGCGGGTCCCGATGTGCTGATCCTGGACGAGCCGACGCGCGGTATCGACGTCGGCGCCAAGTACGAGATCTACACCGTCATCGACCAGCTGGCCGCCCAGGGCAAGGCGGTCGTCTTCATCTCCTCCGAGCTGCCGGAACTGCTCGGCATGTGCGACCGCATCTACACGATGGCCGCGGGGCGGCTGACCGGTGAGTTCTCGCGGGCCGAGGCCTCGCAGGAATCGCTGATGCGCCAGATGACCAAGGACAAAGAGGTATCCCGATGAGCACGGATGTGACCGCGAAGACGCCGGCCCCGGCGCCGCCCGGCAAGGGCGGTTCGGCCACCGCCGACGGACTGTTCCAGCTGGTGCTGGACGGTATGCGCCGCAACATGCGGCAGTACGGCATGCTGTTCGCGCTCGGGCTGATCGTGGTGCTGTTCGCCGTATGGACCGACGGTGACCTGCTGCTGCCCCGCAACGTCTCCAACCTGGTGCTCCAGAACAGCTACATCCTGATCCTCGCGATCGGCATGATGCTGGTGATCATCGCGGGTCATATCGACCTGTCGGTGGGATCACTGACGGCGTTCATCGGTTCCATGGCCGCCGTGTTCATGGTCAGGAACGATCTGCCCTGGCCGGTAGCCGTCATCCTCTGCCTGGCCATGGGGGCCATCGCGGGCGCGGTCCAGGGGTTCTTCATCGCCTACGGCGGCATACCCTCGTTCATCGTCACCCTCGCGGGCATGCTGATCTTCCGCGGTCTGACCGAGATCTTCCTGGAGGGCCAGACCCTCGGCCCGTTCCCGGAGGGGCTGCAGAAGGTCTCCAACGGCTTCATGCCCGAGGTCGGCCCGGACACCAACTATCACAACCTCACCCTGTTGCTCGGGTTCGCGCTGATCGCCTTCGTGATCTTCCAGGAGTACCGCGACCGGCGCCGCCAGCAGGAGTTCGCGCTGGAGGTCGCGCCGCGCAACCTGTTCCTGCTGAAGCTGGTCGCACTCGGCGCCGCCATCCTCACGCTGACGATGCTGCTCGCCAGCTACAAGGGCGCCCCGTACGTCCTGCTGGTCCTCGGAGTGCTGCTGGTCGGCTTCGGCTACCTCATGCGCAACGCGATCATCGGCCGCCACATCTACGCCATCGGCGGCAACCTGCCCGCGGCCAAGCTGTCGGGTGTGAAGGACAAGAAGGTCACCTTCCTGGTCTTCCTGAACATGGGCATGCTCGCGGCCCTGGCGGGTCTGGTCTTCGCCGCCCGCTTCAACGCGGCCTCGCCCAAGGCCGGCCTCAACTTCGAACTGGAGGCGATCGCCGCCGCGTTCATCGGCGGCGCGTCGATGAGCGGCGGTGTCGGCACGGTGCTCGGCGCCATCATCGGCGGTCTGGTCCTGGGCGTGCTGAACAACGGTATGAACCTCGTCGGCATCGGCACCGACTGGCAGCAGGTCATCAAGGGCCTGGTCCTGCTGGCGGCGGTCGGGTTCGACGTGTGGAACAAGCGCAAGGTCGGTTCGTAAGTCGCTCGGGCCCCGCCGGAAGGCGGGGCCCGCTTCCTTTGCAGGAGCCGCAACATGGAACTGAGCAGACGTACCGTCATCGCCGGGGCCGCAGCCGCCGGTGTCACCGCCGCCATGAGCGGCACGGCCCATGCCACAGGGGGGCACAAGCCGGTGAAGTCGCTCTTCGGCAAGCTCGCCGACGGCACCAAGATCTACCGCTGGTCGCTGGAGAACGGAGGGACCCGGCTGAAGGTCCTCTCCTACGGCGGCATCGTCCAGTCCCTGGAGGTCCCCGACCGCCGCGGCCGCCGGACCAACGTCTCGCTGGGCTTCGACACCATCGAGGAGTACGTCGCCTCCAGCCCCTACTTCGGCGCCCTGATCGGCCGCTACGGCAACCGCATCGGCAAGGGCCGCTTCACCCTGGACGGCAAGACCCACCAGCTCTCCGTCAACGACGGCGAGAACAGCCTGCACGGCGGGTCCAAGGGCTTCGACAAGGTCGTCTGGGACGTCGAGCCGTTCACCAAGGGCTCCGATGTCGGCCTGTACCTCTACTACACCTCCGTCGACGGCGAGATGGGCTACCCCGGCACGCTGCGCACGAAGGTGACGTACACCCTCACCCGCTCCGGCGACTGGCGCATCGACTACGAGGCCACCACCGACAAGGCCACGGTCGTCAACCTCACCAGCCACGTCTACTGGAACCTGGCCGGCGAGTCCAGCGGCACCATCTACGACCACGAGCTGTCCATCGCCGCCTCCCGCTACACGCCGGTCGACTCGGGGCTGATCCCCACGGGCGAGCTGGCCAAGGTGGCGGGCACCCCCTTCGACTTCCGCCGCACCAAGACCGTCGGCGAGGACATCCGGGTCGCGCACCAGCAACTGCTGTACGGAAAGGGCATCGACCACAACTGGGTGCTGGACAAGGGCATCACCGCCAGGCCGGAATGGGTGGCAACCCTGCGGGACCCCTCCTCCGGCCGCACCCTGAAGATCGCCACCACCGAGCCGGGGCTGCAGTTCTACTCGGGCAACTTCCTCGACGGCACCCTGGTCGGCAGCGGCGGCTCGGTCTACCGCCAGGGCGACGCCCTGTGCCTGGAGACGCAGCACTTCCCGGACTCGCCGAACCAGCCGTCGTTCCCGTCCACCACCCTGCGCCCCGGCCAGACGTACCGGACGACGACGGTGCACTCCTTCAGCGCCTGAGCCGCACAGCGCCTGAAACCTCACAAGACGTTCACAACTTCCCGGCGAATTCACAGAGGTTGAACAGCGCCACACCGGCATCCGTATCCCAGGGTGGCCCGCGCTTCCCCGCGCGGGCCACCCGGACCCGGAGGTTGCCTTGGCTGAGAACGTCACCTCGCTGTTCCGCAGCACGGCGGCGCACAGCCCCTCGATGGCCGCGCTGACCCGTGAAGGCGGTGAGGATGCCGGGCCGATCGACTTCTGCATCCCGTGCAACCCGTACTTCCCCACGCCCGCCATGTTCGACGACATGGCGGGCCGGCTGCGCGACATCATCACGTACTACCCGAGCAGCGCCGACACCATCACGGCCGAGCTGTGCAACCTCCTCCGGCTCCCCCCGCAGGCCGTCGCCATGGGCAACGGCTCGACCGAGCTGATCACCTGGATCGACCATCTGCTGGTGCGGGAGTCCCTCGCCGTCCCCGTCCCCACCTTCGGCCGCTGGACCGACCAGCCCATGGAGACCGGCAAGCGGGTCGACATGTTCCCGCTCCAGGAGTCCAGCGGCTTCGCCCTCGATCTCGCGCAGTACGCCGAGTTCATCCGGGCCCGCGGCACGCGTGTCGCGGTGATCTGCAACCCCAACAACCCCGACGGCGGCTTTCTGCACCGGCACGCCATCGTGCAGTTCATGGACGCCATGGCCGACCTCGACCTCGTCGTCATCGACGAGTCGTTCCTGGAGTTCGCCGACGCGGAGGCCGAGCCGTCGGTCGTGCAGGAGGCGATGCTGCGGCCCAACGTGGTCGTGCTGCGCAGCCTCGGCAAGAACTTCGGTCTGCACGGCATACGGTTCGGATACCTGGTCGCGAACCCGGCGCTCGCGGGGCGCGTCCGCTCGATGCTCCCCAAGTGGAACCTCAACGCCTTCGCCGAGCACGTGGTGTTCATGCTCAAGCACCATGGGCCCGAGTACGCGGAGAGCCTGCACCAGGTGCGCCGGGACCGGCTGGACATGGCGAGCCAGCTGGCCGCGCTGCCCGGACTCACGGTCTACCCCTCGCAGGGCAACTTCCTCTTCGTACGGCTGCCCGTCGGCGCCGAGGGCACGGTCGTACGGGACCGGCTGCTCACCGAGCACCGGATCCTGGTCCGTGAGTGCGGCAACAAGATCGGTTCGTCCAGCCGCTTCCTGAGACTCGTGGTGCGCCCCCAGGTGGACGTGCGTCGCCTGGTGTCCGGCCTGGAACAGGTGCTCTACGGGACCAGGAGGGGAGCGGCCGCCGTACCCGAGCCGGCTACCGGGACCAGCTACAGCTCGGGCACGGCGGCCGTGGACCGGTTGGTGGGGTCGACCAACGGGGCGGGGATGGCTATGCCGATGCCAGTGCCTCCGGCGGTTGTGCCGGCTCCAGTTCCGGCGCCTGTTCCCGCGCCGATGCCCATGCCTGCGCGCATGCCTGCGCCTATGCCTGCGGCGGCGGCTTTCGAGCCTACGCCGCCTGGGGTTCCGGCCCGGGGTGGGCTTACGGCGGCGCAGGTTCGGGGGACGACGGGGCCGGGGTTGGCCCCTGCCCCGGCTACGGGGTGGCCCAACGCGGCCGGGATGGTGTGAGCTTGTTGTTCGGCGGGTGCGGGGTGCGCTGTGGCTGGTCGCGCCGTTCCCCGCGCCCCTAGGTGGGTTCACTTACACCGGGTTGAGGCGCCACTGTTGGCAGTTGTTGTTCAGCCATGCCCATTGGCGGACGTCCGCTCCGTCTGCCGTGCCGCAGTTCGACACGTCCGCCACCTTTCCCGTGGCCTGATTGACGATCCTTACGTAGCCGTCGGTTGTCGCTATGAAGCGGAAGCGCTGGCAGGTGTTGTTCAGCCAGGGCCACTGGCGCAGATCGGCGCCGTCGGCCGAGGAGCAGTTCTCGGTGTCGAGGACCTTGCCGGTGCCGGCGTTCACCAGACGGTGGGTGTCGTCGCCCAGGTCCTCCAGGCGCCAGCGCTGGTTGGTGCCGCCGTTGCACGTCCACTGCTGGACATTGGCCCCGTCCGCCGTCGAACCGCCCGCCACCTCCAGGCACTTGCCGCTGTTGCGGTTGCTGAGCGTGTACGTGGTCGACGCCGACCCCGGTTCCCCCGAGGGCCCCGCCAGGCTCGCGCCCAGGGCCACCGGTGTGCCGAGGTTCGGCGAACCGTCCGCGTTCCAGGTGAACTTCTGCGCCCTGGTCGTACGGCCGTTGTCGCAGCCCTCGGACGCGGCGTCGTTGGCGTGGTAGACGATCCAGTTCTCCGTGCCGTCCGGCGAGGTGAAGAAGCCGTGGTGGCCGGGGCCGTACACGCCCGCCGAGTCGTTGCGCTGGAAGACCGGCGTGGACTTCTTCGTCCAGGCGGCGGCGGACAGCGGGTCGGAGCCGGTGAGGCGCAGCTGGCCCAGCTTGTAGTCGGGCGTCCAGCAGCCGCTCGCCGAGTAGACCAGGTAGGTCTGGCCGCCCCGCTGGAGGAGTTCCGGGCCCTCGTTCACGGTGCCGCCGGACCGCTCCCAGTCGTAGGTCGGCGTCGAGATGGTGGAGAAGCCCGTGGCCAGGGTGTACGGGTTGGACATCCGGGCCGCCACCAGGTTCTGGGTGCCTCCGCTCGCGCTGCCGAAGAGGTAGAGCTGACCGTTGATCGTGCCGACGGTCGGGTCCAGCATCCAGGCCGAGTTGAGCTGGTTGCGGTAGGTGTACGGGCCCATGGGATCGGAGCCCGCGCTCTCCAGGACGTGGGTGCGCTGGGTGGGCACGTAGTCGGAGACGTTCTGTCCGGCCACGTAGTAGAGGTACCAGCGGCCGTTGAGGTAGTGCAGCTCCGGCGCCCAGATGTTGCAGCAGCGGGAAGCCGCGTCCCCTTGCCAGACCTGCACGCTGGGCGCGGTGGCCAGACCGGCCAGCGTGGCGGACTTGCGGATGGTGATCCGGTCGGTCCAACTGGTCGTCACCAGGTAGTAGTTGCCGTTGTGGTACGAGATCCACGGGTCGGCGCCCTTGACCGACTTCACGGGGTTGCTGAACGAGGCGGCACTGGCGGGGGTCTGCCCCAGGGCGAGCACGAAGACCAGCGCGGCCAGCAGGGTCAGTACGCGACGGGCCATCCGCTGCTCCAGTTCAGGAGGTTGATGCCGAGCTTCGGTGTGCCGTTGTCCTGGCCGTCGTAGTAGTGGTAGACGATCAGGTCGCCGTCGACGTCGTTCATGATCGACTGCCCGCCGGGGCCGATGTAGCGGCCGTGGGACTCCAGCACGGGCGTCCCGCCGTTGTTCATCATCGACACGCCGTTCCGGTCGTAGTACGGCCCGGTGACGCTGGTGGCGCGGCCGACCTTGACCTTGTACGTGGAGCTGATGCCGGCGCAGCAGGTGTCGTACGAGGCGAACAGATAGTAGTAGCCGTTGCGCTTGACGATGTAGGGCGCTTCCACCGCCTTGGTGCCGGTCGGGCGGGAGGCCAGGGAGTAGCGGGTGGTGTTGGTGGCGAGCTGTTTGCCGGTGGCGGGGTTGATCTGGATCATCTTCAGGCCCGTCCACCAACTGCCGAAGGACAGCCACCACTTGCCGTCGCTGTCGACGAAGAGGTTGGGGTCGATGGCGTTGTAGTCGCTGGCCGAGCCGGAGGTGTAGACGGTTCCCTGGTCGGTCCAGCTGCCCGGCCGGCCGGTGCTGGAGGTGGCGAGCCCGATCGCCGAGGTGTTGGAGCCGAACTTCGAGACGGAGTAGTACAGCAGGTACCTGCCACCGTGGTACGAGATGTCCGGCGCCCAGGCCTCCGGCACGGAGGAGTACGCCGACCACCAGCCCGGGCGGGTGGAGAAGGCGTCGGCGCCGGCGGTGAAGGCGATGCGGTTGCCGGACGTCTTGCTGGCGATGCCGCCGCCGGTGGCGTACAGCAGGTACTGGCCGGACGCGGTGCGGATCATCGTGGGGTCGTGGACGACGGTGGAACCGGTGACCGTGCCGGGGTTGGGGTAGGCCGACGCGCTGGACGGGATCAAGGCCAGCAGGACGGCGGCGGGGAGGGCGAGGAGAGCGGTTCTGGTGCGGCTCACGTGAACGCTCCTGTTCTGTATATCGAACATCGATCGTCACTTCGGACGGACCGTAGAATCGAACCCCTTGCGCGTCAATGGTTCGCGCAGCAACTAAACAGCCCCGGAAACGGAGTTGGTCACCGCCGGCTCCGCCTGCTCTCCGCGGTAGGCGCGGATCGACCAGGCCAGTGCGGCCGCCGCCTACCGCCGCGCCGAGGATGCGGGGCGGGAGCAGGCGGACCAGCCAGGCGGCGAGCGGCGCGGCGATCAGGCCGCCGAGCAGGAACGCCGTCACCCAGACGACGTCGATGCCCTGTGAGCCGAGCGAGAAGAGGAAGCCGAGGCTGGCGGCGACGGCCACCAGGAACTCGCTGGTGTCGATCGAGCCGATCACCTTGCGCGGCTCCCGCGTCCAGGAACCCGGCGACCAGGCCGAGCGGGGACAGGAACCGCTTGCGCAGCGGCATGCCGAGCTGCCCCTCGGGGAGGCCGCGGAAGGTGAAGCGGGACATGACGTAGACGCCGAGGCTCAGCAGGATCAGGGACATCAGCGGCTCGGCGAGCTGGGTCGACAGCCTCGGCAGGACCGTCGCGCCCAGGAAGGCGCCCGCCGCCCCCGGTACGCCGATCCTCGAGACGACCTTCCAGTCCACGTTCCCGAACCGCCAATGCGCGGCGCCGGACATCAGGGTGGTGCCGATCTCGGCGAGGTGGACGGTGGGCGAGGCGGCGGCCGGGTTGGTGCCCATGGCCAGCAGCAGCGTGGGCGAGGTGACGCCGTAGGGCCGTGCCGAGGCTGCCGTCCACTAGCTGGGCGCCCAGGCCCGCGAGGGCGAGCCGAGAGGGCTTCTAAGGGTTTTCCCAGGCGGCCGGTTCCGCGGCCAGCAGCTGGACGTTCTCGGGCAGCGCGCCGGTGGCGATGTCCGCGACGGTGACGCCCTCCAGGATCCGGCGGACGTTGGCGCGCAGCGCGATCCACAGCGGCAGCAGCGGCTCGGCCGACCCGGCGTAGGTCAGCCCGGTCGGGCGGACGCCGCGCACGGAGACGATGGGGCCGTCGACGGCCCGGATCACATCGGCGACCGTGATCGCCGACGCGTCCCGGGCCAGCCGGTACCCGCCGTTACCGCCGCGCCGGCTGTCGACCAGACCGGCGCGGCGGAGGTCGCCGAGGATCCCCTCCAGGAACTTGTGCGGAATGTCCTGCTCGGTGGCGATGGCCTCCGCCTTCACCGGGCCGTCGTCCTGGCGCACGGCGAGCTCCAGTACCGCTCGTACCGCGTAGTCCGCCCGTGCCGAGATCCTCATACGACCATTGTCACCGCTGTCACAGGTGTCCGTGTCAGCCCAGCCGGATCACGTTCCAGGACAGCGGTTCCAGTACGGCGGTCAGGACGCCGTCCGTCAGCGCCGTGCCCTCGCCCGGGTGCGGGGCGACCCGCTCCGGCTCGTCGAGCGTGTTGCGGGCGTCCGGGTCGGCGTCGGCGAGCGCGCTGTGCTCGACGACCCGGGTCAGGTCCAGCCCGTTCAGGGCGACTTCGAGCGGCAGCGACTCGGTGCGGCTGCGGTTCACCGCGAACACGGTGACCGTCCCGTCCTCGGCGCGCACGGCGGTGGCGTGCAGCAGGTCGGCCTCGCCGTACTTCTTCGTCTCGTACGTCGGCGAGTCGACCCGGACGTCCAGGACCTGGCCGCGGCCGTACCGCGACGCCTGGGCGAACGGGAAGAACGTCGTCTGCCGCCACGCCGGGCCGCCGGGCTCGGTCATGATCGGGGCGATGACGTTCACGAGCTGCGCGAGACAGGCGACCGTGACGCGGTCGGCGTGCCGGAGCAGGGCGATGAGCAGCGAGCCGAAGACGACGGCGTCGGTGACGCTGTAGTTGTCCTCCAGCAGCCGGGGCGCCTCCGGCCAGTCCAGGGCGCTGACCTGGGCCTCGGTGCGGGACAGGTACCAGACGTTCCACTCGTCGAAGGAGAGGTCGATCTTCTTCTTCGACTTCAGGCGGGCGCCGATGTGGTCGCAGGTGGCCACGACGTTGTCGATGAAGGACTCCATGTCGACGGCCGAGGCCAGGAAGGAGTCGACGTCACCGTCGAGCGGCTCGTAGTAGGCGTGCAGGGAGATGTAGTCGACGAGGTCGTACGTCTCCTTGAGGACCGTCGCCTCCCATTCGGCGAAGGTCTCCATGGACTGGCCGGAGCTGCCGCAGGCGACGAGTTCGACGGACGGGTCGATCTGGCGCATGGCGCGGGCCGTCTCGGCGGCGACCCGGCCGTACTCCTCGGCCGTCTTGTGGCCGGTCTGCCAGGGGCCGTCCATCTCGTTGCCCAGGCACCACAGCTTGATGCCGAAGGGGTCCTTGTCGCCGTGGCTGCGGCGCAGCTCGGAGAGTGCCGTGCCGGAGGGGTGGTTGGCGTACTCCTGCAGCTCGATGGCCTCCGCGACGCCCCGGGTGCCGAGGTTGACGGCCATCATGGGCTCGGCCTGGGGGCCGACCTTCTTGAGGAAGGCGATGTACTCGGAGAGGCCGAAGCGGTTGGACTCCGTCGTGCGCCAGGCGAGGTCGAGGCGGCGGGGGCGGTCCTCGACCGGGCCTACCGAGTCCTCCCACTTGTAGCCCGAGACGAAGTTGCCGCCGGGGTAGCGGATGGCGGTGACGCCGAGTTCCCTGACGAGGTCGAGGACGTCCTGGCGGAGGCCGGCCTCGTCGGCGGTGGGGTGGTCGGGTTCGAAGATGCCGGTGTATACGCAGCGGCCGAGGTGTTCTACGAAGGATCCGAAGAGTCGGGGGTTGACCTCACCGACGGTGAACGCGGGGTCGAGGGTGAAGCGGGCGGTGTGCATTTTCGCCTTTCGAAGGGGGTGGTTCCGTGTGGATGGCGTCTGCGGGTCGTGGGGGCTGATCGCGCCCACGCGGCGAAGCCGCAAATAGACACAGCCCCGCGCCCCTATACGGCGTTCGGCCAGCCGTCTTCCGACCAGCTCAGCTTGTTGAGGCCCAGCTTCGGCGTGCCGGCGTCCTCCGCGTCGTAGTAGTGGTACGCCAGCCAGTCCTCGCCTCGGTCCTTGAAGACCGACTGGCCGCCCGTGCCGATGAACCTGCCGTGGCCCTCCAGGAGCAGGTCGCCGCCGCCCTCCAGCATCGGTTTGCCCGTGCTGTCGATGTACGGGCCCTTGATGTCCGTCGAGCGGCCCACCTTGATCTTGTAGGTGGAGTTCACGCCGGAGCAGCAGGCGTCGTAGGAGGCGAAGAGGTAGTAGTGGCGGCCGTGTTTGACGATGTACGGGCCCTCGACGGCGTACGGGACGTCGGGTCGGGTCGCCAGGTGGTGGACCGTGGCTCCCGGGACCGCCTTGCCGGTGCGTTCGTCGAGTTCGACCATGCGGATGCCGGTCCAGTACGAGCCGAAGGACATCCAGAGCCTGCCGTCCGCCTTGATCAGGGCGGGGTCGATGGCGTTCCAGTGGTCGGTCGTCTCGGAGCTGAAGACCTTGCCGTGGTCGGTCCAGGTGCCGGGGAGGCCGGAGCGGGAGGTGGCGACGCCGATCGCGGAGTGGTTGGTGCCCCAGGACGAGACCGCGTAGTACAGCCAGTACCTGCCGTCGCGGTAGGAGATGTCGGGGGCCCAGGGATCACCGGTGTCGTTGTACTCGTACCACCAACTCGGCGGCTGGGCAAAGGCGTTGCCCGCGTCGTCCCAGTGCGTGCCGTCCTTCGACAGGCGGGCGCCGATGACGCCGCCGGTCGAATAGGCCGCGTAGCCGCCGGACTTGAGGCGGATGACGGTGGGGTCGTGGATGATCTGCTGCCCGGTGATGGGGCGGGGGTCCGGGTAGGTCCCGGCCGCCTGCGCCGTGTGGGGCAGCAGGGCGATGAGGGCCGCCGCCGTCACGGCGGTCAGGGTGCTGCGCAGGGTCACTGTCCCGCCAATCCCGTGTGGGCGACGCCCGCCACGATCTGCCGCTGGAAGAAGACGAAGACGACGATCAGGGGCAGGCCCGCCATCAGGCCGCCGGCCATGAGCTGGGCCCACTGGATGCCGTAGGAGTTCATGACGGTCGCGATGCCGTTCGGCATGGTCATCAGGTCGGGGTTGTTGGTCACCATGTACGGCCACAGGAAGTTGTTCCAGGAGGCGATGAAGGTGAAGATGCCGACCGCCGCGAGGGAGGGGCGGGCGAGCGGGACGACGATGGTGAAGAAGACCCGCCAGCGGCCCGCACCGTCGATGAACGCGGCCTCCTCCAGCTCGCGCGGGATGCCCTGGAAGAACTTGTAGAGGATGTAGACCATCGCGGCCGGCGCGCACTGCGGCAGGATCATGCCCCAGTAGGTGTCGACCATCCCCATCTGCTGGACCGTCGTGAACAGCGGCACGCCGAGCACCGCCGGGGAGACCATCAGGCCCGTCATCACCAGGCCCAGCAGGGCGTTCTTGCCGCGGAACTCGGTGCGGGCGAAGCCGTATCCGGCGAGGGCGCTGACGACCAGCACGACGGCCGTGACGCAGACGGAGACGACCAGGGAGTTCACGAACCAGTTGGTGACGTTGCCGGTCTCCCACAGCGACCGCCACGCCTGGCCCGTCCAGACCTCCGGCAGCCAGTGCGGCGGGATCTCGGCCGCCTCGGCCTCGGACTTCAGCGAGGTGAGCAGGGCCGCGACGATCGGCGCCATGAAGACGGCGGAGACGGCGGCGCCGATCAGGGTGAGCACGATCTGGCTGGGGGACCAGGTACTGCGGGGCTTGAGCCGTATCGGTGCGCCGCTCATCGGGTGCCCTCCTCACGGGTGCGCAGCAGCCACATCCGCGCCAGGGCGACGGCTGCGATGAGCACGAAGAAGATGATGGACATCGCGGAGGCGTAGCCCACGCGGTAGCTGGTGAAGCCCTGTTCGAGGGTGTACTGGACGAAGGAGCGGGTGGACAGCTCCGGCCCGGGGCTGAAGTCCATCATCACGACGGCCTGGTCGAAGAGCTGGAGCGAGGCGAGGATCTGCAGCGCGATCACCAGGCCGGTGATGTTGCGCAGCAGCGGCAGCGTGATGTGGACCATGCGGTGCCAGGCGTTGGCGCCATCGAGTTTGGCGGCCTCGTAGAGGTGGCCGGGGATGCCCTGGAGGGCGGCGAGGTAGAGCAGGAAGGAGAAGCCGACGGTCCACCACAGGGTGGTGATGACGATGGCGAACATCGCGTACGACTTGTCGGTCAGCCAGGGCGTTTCCAGCCCGAAGGTCTCGTTGAACAGGCCGATGCCCTGGGTGAACAGCCACTGCCACATGTTGGCCGCGACCGTGGAGGGCAGGAGGAAGGGCGCGAAGAAGCACAGCCGCCACAGCCATTTGGCGCGCTCGATGTGGTGGGCGAGCATCGCGAGCAGGAAGGCGAGGACGGTGATGCAGGGCACGACGAGCAGCGTGAAGTAGGCGCTGTGGCCCAGCGCGTCCCACATCGCGGCGTCGTTCAGGGCTTCGCGGTAGTTGTCGAGGCCGACGAAGCTCGCGCCCTCGCCGGAGATGTTGGCGTCGGTGAAGCTGAGGTAGACGCCCCGCAGCAGCGGCCAGATCACGAACAGGGCGAACAGGGCCAGGAAGGGGGCGACGAACCAGCCCCCGTGCTGGAAGCCCTGCTTGCGGCGGACGGTGGCACTGGCGGCGGCGGTCCTCGCCCGCGCCGGTGCGACGGCGGTCTGAGCGCTGGTCGCCATCATGCGGCCGCACCTCCCTCGGCGGCGGTCCGGCCGTCCATCGGGTTCTTCGAGGCCAGCAGCCGGGTGAGCCGGCTCTTCATCGTCCGGGCGACGGCGGCCGGCTGGGCGGAGCCCATCGTGGAGGAGACGACGACCGGGCCGAGATCCTGGGCGAGCACGCCGGTGGAGCCCGCGAACCACACCTTCGGCTCGGTGGCCTGGTGGTCCATGGCGCTGACGTACTCGTTCTGCGGGGTGAGCTTCTGGTACGCGTCCGTGGTGAGCGTCGGCGTGTACGCGGGGATGTGGCCGCCGGCCGCCCACTGCTGGGCGTGCTGGACGACGTACGCGGCCAGTCGGTGCGCGGCCTCGTTGGCGGCGCCGCCGCGGCCGGCCTGGTGGGGCAGGACGAAGGCGTGCGACTCGGCGTGGGTGGCCTGCTTGCCGAAGACGGGCGGGAGCGGGGTGGCGCCGTAGTCGAGTTCGGCACCGGAGAAGACCGGCACCGACCAGTTGCCCTCCCAGGTGAAGGGGGCGCCGTTGACGAACTGCTCGCCGGTGGGGGCGCCGGGGATGACATAGCCGTCGGTGACGTGCTGCCGCAGGAACTCCAGGACCTGCGTGGCCTTGTCGGCGTCGAAGAGGACCTCGGTGCGGTCGTCGTTGAACCACTCGCCGCCGAGCTGGGTGTAGAAGGCGACGAAGAACCACCACTGGAAGTTCTGGTCGTTGGTCCACAGGCCGATGGTCTGCAGGCCCTTCTTCTGGACCGCCTTGGCCCGCTTCAGGACGTCGAACCACTCGGCGGTGGAGCCGACCGGGATCATCCGGCCGTCGTCGCCGAGCAGATCCGCCTTCTTGAGCACGTCCTTGCGGTAGAAGCAGAGCTGGACGTGGATGTCGAGCGGCAGGGCGTAGAGCTTGCCGTCGATGACGCCGCGGCTCCACAGCGCGGGGTTGAAGTCCTGCTCCTTCACGCCGTACTCGGCGAGCAGGCCGACGTCCCACGGGTCGAGGAGGCGGCCCGGGGAGAAGCCGGCGACCCGGCCCACGTGCATGACGCCGAGTTCGGGGGCGCGGTCGCCCGCGGCGGCCATGGCCAGCTTGGTGTAGAAGGGGTTGCCCCACTGGAGCGTGGAGTCCTTGACCGCGATGTCCGGGTACTGCGCACGGAAGGCGTCCAGCATCGCGATCATGTTGGAGCCGTCGCCGCCACTGAAGAGGTTCCAGTAGCGCACCCGGGTGTCGGCGCCGGAGGCGAGCGCGTCGGCCCCGGTCCCGAGCGCCGCGAAGCCGAAGCTTCCGGCGACCGTCAACCCGCCCATTCCGGCGAGGAGTTGCCTGCGGTTCAGGCCAGGTCGTCCCATGCCCTGCCCTTACTGTTCGAGATTTCGAATGGTGCTCGTAACTTCGAACGGGACCGTAGGGTCGAAGCGCTCGCGCGTCAATGGGTTGCGCAGGAATTTCAAGGTGCTTTCAGGCCGCGGGCCGTCGCGCCCGGTGGTTCCCGGTTGAACAACGGCCCCCGGACCGCATGACGTGGACAGCGCCGTCCGCGTACTCTCGAACGGCCTGCCGTACGGCACCGGGACGGCGGCGAGACGAAGGGGGACGGATGGACATCGCGGGCGCGCGCGAAAGGGCGGCCCGGGTCGCGGCAGCGCTGCGGCGGCGCCCACGCGGCGGCCCCGCGATGCGTGCGCTGGCGGCCGAACTGGCCACCGCGGCACGGGCGAACGGCCGCCGCCCGGCCGATGTGCGCGAGCTGTGCGCGGACCTGTGCGCGGCGATGAGCGCCCGTCGCGGCGGACGTCCCGTGGAGCTGCGCTTCGAGCGGTTCCCCGACGAGATCGAAGTCACCGGGCTGTGGGTGGAGTTCCAGGACTTCGACCTGGTCATCGTCGAGGAGCGGGCCGAGGCCATGCAGCAACTCGTCATTCTGGGCCATGAGTTGTGGCATCTGCACGCGGGGCACCGGCACCACCACATCGCCGGCGCCGCGGCCGTGGACGCCCTGGCGGAGCGGCCCGACTGGCAGGACGTCGCGCTCGGGGTCGCCGCCCGCAACGGCTCCCGGGAGCGGGACGAGGCCGACGCCGACGACTTCGGCCACCGGCTGGCGGCGGCCTTCCGGCCGTACCTGACGGACGCGCCCGGCTCCCGGCCGCCGCTCGACCCGCTCCAGCGGTCCCTCGGCTACCGCGGACGAGGAGGTCCGACGGGATGACCACGACGTCGGCCCTGGACCCCGCCGCCGCGCTCAGCGACTTCTACATCTCCTTCTGGATCCCCGCCGCGGTGCTCGCCGCCGCCCTGGCGATCAAACTGCCCAGCATCATCCGGCTCTGGCGCGACCCGCTGCTGCGCGCGGTCGGCGGACTGCTGCTGCTCGCCTGCGCGGTGTTCGTCTTCTGCACGCCCTCGACCATCGCCCGGGTGAACCGGCTGGTCGGCGTGCCCAACATCTCGGCGCCCTGGTGCTATTCGCTCCTGACGGCCTTCTGCGGCTCCTGTCTGCTGCTGATCATCGCCTGGCGCAACGGCCTGTCCGACCGCAACGCCGCCACCCGCCGCGCCATGCGCTGGCTGGTCTCCGTCTACTCGGGCGTGATCGTCGCCCTGTGGGTGCTCTTCGCCCTCGCGGACGCCCCCGTGGAGCGGCTGCGGGACCTGGACACCTATTACGCCACCACCCCGTTCATGCGCGAGGAGATCGTCCTCTACCTCCTGGCGCACACCGTGGCCGTACTGATCACGTCCCGGCTGATCTGGAACTGGGTGCGCACCGACGGCCTCGACGCCTGGCTGCGCTGGGGACTGAAGCTGCTGGGCGCCGGCTATGTGGTGAACCTCGTCTTCGACGGGGCCAAGATCACCGCCGTGGTGGCCCGGTGGACCGGCCACGACCTGGACTGGCTCAGCACCGACCTGGCGCCGCCGGTGGCCGCGCTGTCGGCCATCCTGATCGCGGTCGGCTTCATCCTCCCGCACGCCGGCCAGTTCCTGCACGACCGCTGGCGGGTCCGGCTCGCCCACCGTGAACTGCGGCCGCTGTACCTGCTGATGCGCACGGTCAGCGGCAACCGCCTCCCCTACGTGCTGCGCGCCACCCCCGAGCTGCGCCTGGTGCGCCGGGAGACGTTCATCCGCGACGCCCTGCTCCCCCTCGCCCGCCACCTCGACGAGGACCAGCGGCAGCGCGCCCACGACCGGGGACTCGCCCTCGGCTTCAGCCCGGAGCGCTCCCGGGCGCTGGCCGCCGCGGTGGCCATCCAGGACGCCGTCGAGGCCAAGCGGCGGGCCCCGGACAGCGAGGGCGCGGGCGACCCCGACACCACCGAACTCCTCCGGGAGATCCGGGCGGTGTCCCGGGCCCTGCGCCGCCCCGATCTGCTGGAAACGGTGCGGGACGGGACGGCCGAGTCGCCCTCCATGGCGCGCTCGTCCAGCTAGTCACCGACGCCGCCCCGTCACCGGTGCCGCTGAACTCCTCCCTGCCGATGGGTGTCCCATGCCGTGTTCTCGTGCTGTAGTTCGAGCTGTATTCGCGCCGGAATGGCGAAGAACCAGTCGTCCATGACTGACCGATCAGGAGCAAGCCGTCCATGAGTGATCGCAGTGCCACCGCCGTCGTGCTCGGCGGCTCCGTCGCCGGGATGCTCACCGCCCGTTCGCTGGCCTCCGTCGGCGTCCGGGTCACGGTCGTCGAGCGCGACGCCCTCCCGGCGGGCCCCGAACCGCGCAAGGGCCTCCCCCAGGCCCGCCATGTCCACCAGCTGTGGTCCGGCGGCGCCCACGCCATGGAGGAACTGCTGCCGGGCGTGACGGCGCGGCTCACGGAGGCGGGCGCACGGCGGCTTCCGGTCACCACGGACATGGTCGGCCTCTCACCCCGCGGCTGGTACCGGCGATGGGCGGAGTCCCACTTCATGCTGCTGTGCAGCCGCGACCTGCTGGACGCGACCGTCCGCGCCCAGGTCCTCGCCGACGAACGGATCGAGCTGATCGAGCGCGCGGAGGTGCTGGGCCTGGAGGGTACGGCCGCCGCCGTCACCGGCGTACACCTGCGGGCCCACGACGCCGCCCGGCGCACCCTGCGAGCCGATCTGGTGGTCGACGCGACGGGGCGCGGATCCCGGACCCCGAAGTGGCTGTCGGCGCTCGGACTGCCACGGCCGCAGGTGCGGGAGGTGGACTCGGGGGTGGCGTACGCGAGCCGCCTGTTCCGGGCGCCGGAGGCGGCCCGCGACGGCTTCCCGGTGGTCAACGTCCAGCCGGAGCCGCGCGCGGGCGGCCCCGGCCGGGGCGGTGTGCTGCTGCCGATCGAGGACGGGCGCTGGCTGGTCACCCTGTTCGGCACCCGCGGAGGCGAACCGTCATCCTCCACCGCCGACTTCGACGTGCACGCCCGCAAGGAGCAGCGGCATCCGATCCTGGCGGACCTGATCGCGCGGGCGGAGCCCCTCTCGGAAGTCGCCTTCACCCGTACGACGGCGAACCGCCGCCACTTCTACGAGCGGATGGCGGTGTGGCCGGAGAACTTCGTCGTCGTCGGCGACGCGCTCGCCGCGTTCAACCCCGTCTACGGGCACGGCATGTCGGTGGCCGCCCAGGCGGCGGTGACCCTGCGCGCCACGGTGCAGGATCACGGCTGGGCCACGCCCGGGCTGTCCCGGCGCCTGCAGAAGGCGGTGGCCCGGCCGGCGCGGGCGGCCTGGGACCTGGCCATCGGGCAGGACGTGTTCTATCCCGGGGCGACCGGGGCGACCGGAGCCGCCGGGGCCGGGCCCACGCGGGCGGAACGGCTGGTGGCCGCGTACGTGGACCGTCTGACGTACACCGCCACGGGCAACGGCCGGGTGGCGCGGGCGCTGACGGACGTGATGGCACTGGAGAAGGGCGCGGGCGTGCTGCTCACGCCGCCGATCCTGGTGGCGGCCGCGGTCGGCCCGCTCAAGCCGGCGCTGAGCGGACCGCCGCTGACGGACGACGAGCTGAAGCGGGCCGGGCTGCAGTAGTCAGCCCGCGAAGGCCGGTTGCGGCAGGCCCGTCCCCGCCCCCGGCACCACCAGCAGCGAGCCCGCCACCGGATGCGGAGCGGCCAGGCCCACCCGGGCCGTGGTGATGTACAGGTCGGTCAGGTCCGCGCCGCCGAAGGCGCAGGCCGTGATCCGCGGGGTGGGCAGGACGATCTCCCGGTCCAGCTCGCCCGCGGGCGTGTAGCGCCGTACCGCCCCGCCGTCCCACAGGGCCACCCACACACAGCCGTCGGCGTCCACGGTGAGACCGTCGGGGAATCCGGCGCCGGCCTCGATCTCGACCAGGGGACGCCGGTGCGAGACGGTCCCGTCGCCGGCGTGGTCGAGGACGTCCACGCGGCGGGTGGGCGAGTCGATGTAGTACAGGAGCCGGCCGTCGGGGCTCCAGCCGGTGCCGTTGCTGACGGTGACGTCGTCCAGGACCGGGACCACCTCCCCCGCCCCGGTGATCCGGGACAGCGTGCCGCCGCCCGGCGCCTCGTCGTAGCGCATGGTGCCCGCCCAGAGGGAACCGTCGGGGGCCACGGCGGCGTCGTTGCCGCGGCGGCCCGGGACGGGCTCGCGATGCAGCCAGCGCAGCGAGTCGTCGGGGTCGAGGAGAGCCACGCCGTCCCGGAGGTTCAGCACCAGCCCGCCCTGCGCGCGCGGCTTCACGGCGCCGATGTGCTGGCCGGTGGTACGGCTGGTGCGGCGGCCGGAGGACGGGTCGTAGGAGTGGATGCGCGACCCGAGGATGTCGATCCACAGGAGCCGGCCGGTGACCGGATCCCAGGTGGGCCCTTCACCGAGGGTCGCCTCGGCGCGTACCGCGACGTCGTACCTCATGCCGCGGTCCGGTGGCCGAGCCGCTCGGACAGCTCGGCGGCGCCCTTGGCGGCGAGCTGCTCCAGCTCCGCCTTGCGCTCCTCGCTCCAGCGGATCATCGGTACGGAGATGGACAGCGCGGCCACGACCCGGCCGGTGCGGTCGCGTACCGGCGCGGCGACGCAGGAGACGTCCGGGTTGGACTCGCGGCTCTCCACGGCGATCCCGCGCGTCTGGATCTCGGCAAGGGCCTCGCGCAGAACGGCCGGGTCGGTGATGCTGTTGGGGGTCATCGCGACCAGCTCGGCACCGTCCGGGATGCGCGAGGTGAGTTCCGGCTCCGGCAGGGACGCCAGCAGCATCTTGCCGACGGAGGTGCAGTGGGCGGGCAGACGGCGGCCGGCCGCCGACACCATGCGCACGGCGTGCGTGGAGTCGACCTTGGCGATGTAGATGACGTCGGTGCCTTCGAGGATCGCCACGTGTACGGTCTCGTCGCAGGTCTCGGCGACCGTCCGGGCCACGTTCTGGCCCTCGGCGGCGAGGTCGAGCTGCTCGGCGTACCGGCTGCCGAGCTGGTACGGCCGGACGCCCAGCCGGTAGCGGCCCGGCTGCCCCGGCACCGGGACGATGTAGGACCGGGCGGCGAGCGTGGTGACGAGTTCGTGCACGGTGGTGCGCGGGAGCTGGAGCTTGCGCACGATGTCGGGGGCGGAGAGTGTGCCGTCCCCGTCGAGAAAGAGCTCGAGGATGTCGAGAGCCCGGGTCACGGCAGGTACGAGGCGTCCCACGTGCGGCCCCCTCCCTAATGTTCGAAATTTCAACGGCTGGTCGGAATGACGAACACAGGCTACTCATGCTGGGTTTGCCTGGGCAATGGGACTGCGGCGACCCGATGTCCGGATGTCCCGCGCTCATGACTCCCGGAGGCAGTCGAACGCGGAGGCCAGCAGCTCGTGCGCCCTGGCGGGCGTGCGTTCCGCCTCCGGCAGACCGGCGTACGCGAACAGCGCGGAGCGCATCGCGCCGACGGCGGCCCGGGCCAGCACGGCCGCGCGCAGCGGCGTGGCCGCGTCGGGACGATGCCCGGCGAGCCGCTCCAGCAGGGCGTCGGCGAGACCGTCCTCGAACTGGCTGAGCACCGGCAGGAACTGGCGCACCGGCCGGCCCGGAAAGCGCTGCGGCGGCCCGCTGAACATCAGGCCGGGAGTGCCGTCGGCGATGAGGTCGAGGCAGGCGCCGAGGACGGCGGTGTAGGGGTCCTCGTCGGCGGGCCGGGCGACGACATGGGCCCGCATGACCGGGATGAGGTCCAGGACCTCGTCGAGGACCAGGTCCTCCTTGGAGGGGAAGTAGCGGAAGAAGGTCCGCTCGGTGACTCCGGCGGCGGCCGCGATGTCCCGCACCGTGGTCTGCGCGTACCCACGCTCCTCGAACATGCGGTGGGCGGCCTCCTGGAGGGCCTTGCGGGTCGCCGCCTTCTGCGCCTCGCGGCGCCCGCGTGGCTCCGCGGGGGAGGTGTCGAGGGTTGCCATGTGCGGAGTATCGCAGGCGGAAAACCGACGGTGCGGAATCTGTCAGTCATGACACCTTCGGTATGGTGTCAGTCATGACACTTTTTCGGAGGAGGCGTGTGCCCCGCGGTCCGAGGCGTGTGCCCCGCGGTCGCATCTCCCGCAGGACCCGTCTGATCGCCCTGGGCGGGGTCGGCGCCGTGCTGGTCACCGGGGCCGCCGTCGAGGCGGTGGCACGTCATCAGGCGGCCGACCGGCTCACGGACCGCATGGAGGAGCGCCTGCACACCGGCCTCGACGTGGGCTTCGGACCGACACCGGTGATGCTGCAACTGGCCCGCGGGTCCTTCCCCCGCGTGGAGGTCTCCGGCGAGGGCGCGACGTTCCGCCGGTTCTCCGGGGTGGACCTGCACGCCGAACTCGCCGATGTGGTCCGTACCGGCGACGGACTGTCGGTGGCCGACACCCAGGTCAGCGCCGAACTGACGGACACCGCCCTGGCCGGTGCCGTCACCACGATGACCGGGGGCGCGCTGAACATCGCAGCGGTGACGACCGAGCAGGAGACGGGCGAGCTGGTCGTGCACGCCGGTCCGGCCGGACGGATCTCCGTCGGTTTCCGGCCTGTCCTGGAGCAGGAGGGCATCCGGTTCGAGCGCACCGCCGTGCACGTCGGCGAACGCGTCCTCCCCGAGGCCCTCGCCGGGCAACTGCTCGGGGACGCCCCGCGGGAGGTCGACCTGTCGGGGCTGCCGCTCGACCTGGAGCCGGAACGCCTCGACGTCACCGGCGACGGGCTGCGCATGGAGCTGGCGGGAGGCAGTACGACCGTGCGGGCCTGACCCTCCCCCTCGGCGGGCCGTCACCGCGCACCGGCACCCGTCCGGCTCCCCCTCGGCCGGCCACCACCGCCCACAGCGCCTGTCCGGCCTCCCTCCCCCACGCCTCCCACCGCACTTGCCACTACTGCACGAGGAGCATCTCCGTGGCGACTTGGCTCTATCGGCTCGGTCTCGGCGCCTTCCGCCGTCGGCGGCTCGTCCTGGCGGCCTGGCTCGCCGTGCTGACCGGCAGCGTCTGCGCGCTGCTCGTCGTGGGCGGCGAGCTCGACAACGAGTTCACGATTCCCGGCTCCGAGTCCCAGCGCGCGCAGGACACGATGGCCAAGGACTTCCCGGCCGCCGCGGGCACCAGCGCCCAGATCGTGTTCACCGCGCCCGAGGGCACCAAGGTCACCGATCCAGGGGCCGTACAGGGCATCCAGCGGACCCTGGCCGCCGCGCAGGACGCCCCGCAGGTCGCCGCGGTGATCCCGCCCGACAGGGCCGGCACCGTGACCCCCGACGGCCGCACCGCACTCGCCCAGGTCAACTACGACGCCGCCCGCTCCGACCTGGACGACGGCACGCTCGACACGCTGGAGGAGACCACCTCGGCCGCCGAGGAGGCGGGCCTTGAAGTCTCCGTCGGCGGTCAGGCGTACGGCAACGGCGTCCTCACCCCCAGCGTCCTCGAACTGCTCGGTGTCGTGGTCGCGTTGGCGGTGCTCGCCCTGACCTTCGGTTCGCTGCTCGCCGCCGGGATGCCGCTGCTGACCGCCTTCGTCGGCATCGGTACCGGGCTCGCCGGGCTGCTGGCGCTGTCCTCGGGGGTGACGGTGTCGTCGACCGCGCTGAGCCTCGCGCTCATGCTCGGCCTCGCGGTGGGCATCGACTACGCGCTCTTCGTGCTGTCCCGGCACCGGACCCAGCTCGCCCAGGGCATGGAACCGCGCGAGTCGGCGGGGCGGGCGGTCGGGACGGCGGGCAGCGCGGTGGTCTTCGCCGGGACGACGGTCGTCATCGCGCTGGTGGGGCTGGTCGTGGTGCGTATCCCGTTCCTGACGGTCATGGGTCTGAGCGCGGCGGTGACGGTGCTCATCGCCGTGCTGGTCGCGGTGACGCTGCTCCCGGCGCTCTTCGGCTTCGCGGGGGCCCGGCTCACCCCCCGGCCGGGGTCAAGGGCAGCGCGGCGAGCGGCGGTTGCCTACGGGGAGGGGCCCGCGAGGCATACAGAAAGGGCCACGGAAAAGGGCACGGAGGAAGCCACGGGAGAAGCCACGGAAGGAGTCACGGGAGAAGCCGCGCCGGAGGACGCCGCGGCCAAGGCTTCCGTCCTGGGACAGCGCTGGGCCCGGCTCGTCACCCGGCGCCCGCTCCTCGTCGTCGTCGGCACCGTCGCCGCCCTGGTGACCCTGGCGCTGCCCGCCGCCGACCTGCGGCTCGCGCTGCCCGACAACGGCACGGCGGCGCACGGGACATCGCAGCGCGAGACGTACGACGCCGTCGACGAGGCGTTCGGGCCCGGCTTCAACGGGCCGCTGCTCCTGCTCGCCGAGACGGACACCCGGGGCCAGGCAGGCCAGCAGCAGGCGGCCGCCGTGGCCGGACGGGTGCGGGAGCTGCCGGGCGTGGTCAAGGTCGGCCGGCCGCAGTACGCGCCGGAGTCCGGGCGGGCGGTGATCCAGGTCGTGCCGGAGGGCGGACCCCAGGACGAGTCGACGCAGGATCTGGTCGACGCCCTCCGCGGTGACGCGGCCGTCATCGAGCGGGAGACCGGCGCCGCCCTCTCCGTCACCGGCACCACGGCGATCGGGATCGACGTCTCCGACCGGCTGACCGCGTCCCTCCTGCCGTTCGCGGCGGTGGTCGTCGGGCTCTGCCTCGTCCTGCTGCTGCTGGTGTTCCGCTCGCTGGTCGTGCCCGTCAAGGCGACCGTCGGCTTCCTGCTGTCGGTCGGGGCGTCCTTCGGCGCGGTGGTGGCCGTGTTCCAGTGGGGCTGGCTCGCCGACGCGCTGGACGTGGCCAGGACCGGGCCCGTCGTCAGCTTCCTGCCGATCGTCCTGATGGCCGTGCTCTTCGGACTCGCCATGGACTACGAGGTCTTCCTGGTCTCCGGCATGCGCGAGGAGTGGGTGCGCACCGGCCGGGCCCGGGACGCTGTGATCGACGGGGCCGGACAGGCCTCGCGGGTGGTGACGGCGGCGGCGCTCATCATGTTCTTCGTCTTCGCCAGCTTCGTGGCGACGGAGGACGCCATCGTCAAACCCATCGCGTTCGCGCTGGCCTTCGGCGTGCTGGTGGACGCCTTCGTCGTACGGATGACCCTGGTGCCGGCGGTCCTGGCGATGGTGGGACGCGGCGCCTGGTGGCTGCCCCGCCGGCTGGACCGGCTGCTGCCCGATCTGGACATCGAGGGCGCACGGCTGCACCAGCCGGCCCGCACCGGACCCACGCGCCCGCTGACCGAAATCAATGTCGGCTCTGGCTGAATTACCAGGAATTGATTCCAGACATCAGAACCGGTCGCAATAACGCGATGTCGGCCTGCCTCCGAGTTTACCCGGAGGCAGGCCGACGTTTTTACGCCGCTCGATGTCACCGGCACGGAAATTTACCCTGGAACATTTGATTCCACCGGAACTCCCGTGTTTGACTGAGGTCACCGGATCGGCATCCGGCTCGAACGGGGGAGAGTCTGACCACTCTTCTTTCCATCTTCCATGCGCCCGTTCGGCGCATGTTCACTGGACAGTCTGACCTGCGCAAAGAGGCCCGGGTCGGCTTCCATCGGCACGCACGATTCCCTCCTTTACGCCGCCCGAAAGCCAAGGGAAACACGCATGCATCTCGAAGCGAAAATCGCCCCTGCCCGTCATGGGATGCGCGCCGCCGCGCGTCCCGTCATCACCGGGTCCTCGCATTCCTTTCCGGAGACCCGGACCAGCCAGGACGACCTGTGGAAGGAATTCTTCCTGGAGCACTACGACGGCTTCCCGCTGGCGCGTCGGATATTCGAGAATTCCGGGATCAGCGCCCGCTCCACGGCCGTGGACCCGCGCGCCGAGCGTGCAGTGTCCGGCTGGAGCACGGGACAGCGCATGGAGCGCTACATCGAGGAGGCCGTGCCGCTGGGCAGGCGCACGGTCTCCGAGGCCCTGGAGTCCGCGGGCCTGGCCCCGTCGGACGTGGGCATGCTGGCCGTCGCCTCCTGCACCGGCTACACCACGCCCGGCCTCGACCTACGGCTCGCGGACGAGCTGGGCATGAGCAGCAAGGTCCAGCGGCTGTTCATCGGCCACATGGGCTGCTACGCCGCCGTGCCCTCACTCGGTGCCGTCTCCGACTTCGTCGCCTCGCGCGACCGTCCCGCGGTGCTGCTCTGCCTGGAGCTGACCTCGCTGCACGTCCAGCCGCCCACCCAGGACATCGAACAGATCGTGGCGCACGCGCTGTTCGCCGACGCCGCCGCGGCCGTCGTCCTGGAGCCCGACGCCGGTTCCGGCTACGAGGTCCTCGACGTCGTCGCGGTCACCGACCACAGCACCGCCGACCTCATGAGCTGGCAGATCACCGACCTCGGCTTCAAGATGGGCCTCTCGCCGAGGGTGCCCGACGTCCTCGCGCAGCACGTCGGCGAGGTGGTCCGCGACCAGTTGCTCGCCCCGCACGGACTCAAGCCCGAGGAGGTCACCGGCTGGGCCGTGCACCCCGGCGGCAAGCGCATCCTGGAGGTCGTCGGTGAGCGGCTCGAACTGCCCGCCGGCGCACTCGACGCCTCCTACGGCGTCCTCGACGAGTGCGGCAACTGCTCCTCGCCCACCGTCCTGATGGTCCTCGAGCGGCTGCCCCGCACCGAAGGACCGGTGGTCGCCATGGCCTTCGGCCCCGGCCTGACGCTGTACGCGGCCCTGCTGCGCCGGACCTGACCCCGGCCGGGGCACCGGCGGACCGCACTCCGCCGGCCCACCCGCAACACCTTCCCGCACGACCCCACGGACACCGCCCCAAGGACGCACGGAAGGAACAGCTGCGCCATGCCCACTCCGACCTCACCGGGCCAGGTCTTCGTCACCGGCACCGGACGCTGCGGCTCGACCCTGGTCTCCGAGCTGCTGCGCGAACACCCGCAGGCCCTCAGCCTGTCCGAGCTCTTCAACCACCTCACGGACATGTACCGGATCACCGCCCGGGTCTTCCCCGAAGGCCCCCTCACGGCGGCGGAGTTCTGGGACGTCCTGTCCGCCCGCAACACCGTCAACCGGCTGCTGGGCGCCCACGGCCTGGCCCCGAGGGAAGTCCTCTACCGCCCCTCGGCGACCACCCGCTTCCAGGCCGCCACCGGCATACCGGCCGTCCTGATGACCACCCTCCCCCACCTGTCCGACACCCCCGACGAGCTGTACGACGAACTCCGGGCGGCCGTCGCCGGGTTCCCGGACGCCCGGGCCGGTGAGCACTACCGGCGCCTGTTCGCCTGGCTGTGCGCCCGCTTCGGCAAGACCCTGTGGGCCGAGCGCAGCGGCGGCTCGCTGATCCTCGCCGGGCAGTTCCGCGAGCACTTCCCCGACGCCCGCTATCTGCACATCGTGCGCGACGGCCGGGACACCGCGCTGTCGATGAGCCGGCACACCGGCTTCCGGATGGCGGCGGTGGTGATGGCACTGCATCTCACCCTCGGCCACGACCCGTACGCCGAGCCGCCCGCACCGGACACCGGACGGGACCTGGGCTTCGTACCGGAGGAACTGCTGCCGTTCCTGCCGGACCGTTTCGACGCGGACGCCGTGCGCGACTACCGGCTCCCGGTGTCGCTGTTCGGCACGTACTGGGCCGACGAGATGAAGCGCGGCATGGAGGCGATGTCGATGCTGCCGCAGCAGAACGTGCTGCACCTGTGGTACGAGGACCTGCTCGCCGCGCCCGAGGAGTCCCTGCACCGCATCGGCGAATTCCTCGGCGCGGACTTCGTGGACGGCGACTGGGAGCGCCGCTGCGCGGCCAAGGTCGGCGCGCCCTCGTCGTCCTGGCGGGACCTGCCCGACGCCGAGCGCGCGGAGCTGGACCAGGCGTGCGCCCCCGGGTTCGCCGTGCTCGCCGCGCACGGTGTCGTCCCGCTGGCCGGCACGACGGCGGGGAGCAGCGCATGAGGACCCCGCCGACCCCGGGCGCCACGGTGTGGCTGACCGGGCTGCCCAGCTCCGGCAAGACCACGCTCGCCCAGGCCCTGGCAAGCCGCCTCACCCGGGAAGGGCGGCGGGTCGAAGTGCTCGACGGCGACGAGATCCGCACCTTCCTCAGTGCCGGCCTCGGCTTCACCCGCGAGGACCGGGACACCAACGTGCAGCGCATCGGCCTGGTCGCCGAGGTGCTGGCACGCAACGGCATCCTGGTGCTGGTCCCGGTCATCGCGCCGTACGCCGACAGCCGGGAGGCGGTCCGCAAGCGGCACGAGGCGAGCGCCACCCCGTATCTGGAGGTGCATGTCGCGACACCGCTCCAGGTGTGTGCGGTACGCGATGTGAAGGGCCTGTACGCGCAGGCCCGCGCGGGGCGGCTGTCCGGCCTCACCGGTGTCGACGACCCCTACGAGCCTCCGCAGCACCCGGACGCGAGGGTGGAGACCCAACTCCAGTCCGTGGCCGAGTCGGTGAACGCCGTGCACGCGCTGATGACCCAACGGGGGGTGCTGTGAGCACGGTTGCCGCCCGGCTCGGACACACCGACGTCCTGGAGGCGGAGGCGGCGTACATCTTCCGGGAGGTGCTCGGCGAGTTCGAGCGGCCGGTGCTGCTCTTCTCCGGCGGCAAGGACTCCGTGGTGATGCTGCATCTGGCGCTGAAGGCGTTCGCACCGGCCCGGCTGCCGTTCGCGCTGCTGCATGTGGACACCGGGCACAACTTCCCGGAGGTGCTCGCCTACCGGGACCGGGTGGTGGCGGCGCAGGAGCTCACCCTCCATGTGGCGTCCGTACAGGACTGCATCGACCGGGGTGTGCTGCGCGAACGCCCCGACGGCACCCGCAATCCGCTCCAGACGCTGCCGCTGCTGGAGGCGATCAGCGGCGGCGGGTTCGACGCGGTGTTCGGCGGCGGGCGGCGCGACGAGGAGAAGGCACGGGCCAAGGAGCGGGTCTTCTCCCTGCGGGACGAGTTCGGTACGTGGGACCCGCGCCGCCAGCGGCCCGAGCTGTGGCAGCTGTACAACGGCCGTCACCTGCCCGGTGAGCATGTGCGCGTCTTTCCGCTGTCGAACTGGACCGAGCTGGACGTCTGGCAGTACATCGCCCGCGAGGGCATCGAGCTGCCGTCCATCTACTTCGCGCACGAGCGGGAGGTGTTCCTGCGGTCCGGGATGTGGCTGGCGCCGGGCGACTGGGGCGGCCCGCGGGACGGCGAGCCGGTGGAGAAGCGCCGGGTGCGCTACCGCACCGTCGGCGACATGTCCTGCACCGGCGCCGTGCTCTCCGAGGCGTCCGGGGTCGACGACGTGATCGTGGAGATCACCGCCTCCCGGCTCACCGAGCGCGGCGCCACCCGGGCCGACGACCGGCTGTCGGAGGCCGCGATGGAGGACCGCAAACGCGAGGGGTACTTCTGACGTGACCGCCGACCTGACGGCCCCCGGCCATCCCCCTCATTCCACCGCCGCGCTGCTGGTGCGCGGCATCTTCCAGGAAGCCAGGTCCCGGCTGAGCGCCGGTTCCGGCACGCCGAAAGGACGCGTGAACCCCATGGCCACCGCCCAGCCGACCGAGCCGGACCTGCTCCGCTGGGCCACCGCCGGCTCGGTGGACGACGGCAAGTCCACCCTCGTGGGACGACTGCTGCACGACTCCAAGTCCGTCCTCGCCGACCAGTTGGAGGCCGTCACCCGCGCGTCCTGCGGCGAGGGCCCCGACCTGGCCCTGCTCACCGACGGGCTGCGCGCCGAGCGCGAGCAGGGCATCACCATCGACGTCGCCTACCGCTACTTCGCCACCCCCCGGCGCCGGTTCATCCTGGCCGACACCCCCGGACACGTGCAGTACACCCGCAACATGGTCACCGGCGCCTCGACGGCCACGCTGACCGTGATCCTCGTCGACGCCCGCAAGGGCGTGGTCGAGCAGACCCGGCGGCACGCGGCCGTCGCGGCGCTGCTGCGGGTGCCGCACGTGGTCCTCGCCGTCAACAAGATGGACCTCGTCGGCTACGAGCAGTCCGTGTTCCGCCGCATCGCCGAGGAGTTCGGCCGGATCGTCGCACAGCTCGGCATTCCCGAGGTCACCGCCGTCCCGATCTCCGCGCTCGCCGGTGACAACGTCGTCGAGAAGTCCACCCGCATGGACTGGTACGAAGGCCCGACCGTCCTCACGCACCTGGAGAACGTCCCGGTCGCGGACGACGTGGCCGACGGACCCGCCCGGTTCCCGGTCCAGTACGTCATCCGCTCCGGGGACGTCCGGCTCTACGCCGGTCAGGTCGCCGCCGGTGCGCTGCGGGTCGGCGACCGGGTCACCGTGCTGCCGTCCGGGCGCACCACCACGGTCACCGGCATCGACGTGCTGGGCGCCCCGGCCCAGCTGCTCCGCTCGCCGCAGTCCGGCGCGCTGCGGCTCGCCGACGACCTGGACGTCTCCCGGGGCGACCTGATCGTCCCGGCGGGGGCGCTTCCGACGGTGTCCCGGGACGTCGAAGCGGCCGTGTGCCATCTGCACGAGCGGCCGCTGAAACCCGGGGACCACGTGCTCCTGAAACACACCTCGCGCACCGTGCGCGCGGTGGTCCGCCGGATCCACGGGCCGGGACGGCTCGACCTGAACGAGATCGGCCAGGTCTCCTTGCGCACCGCCGAACGGCTGGCGTTCGACCGGTACGAGGACAGCCGGCGCACCGGCTGCTTCGTGCTGATCGACCCGGCCGACGGCGCCACCCTGACCGCGGGCATGGTCGGCGCGACCGCTCCGGGATCCCCCGATGCGGCTGCCTGAGCGCCGCCCGGCGTCCCCCCGCTCCCGGCGTCCGCTCCGCGCGGCCCTCGCGCTGCTCCTGCTGCTGTTCCTGGCGGCGGGCTGCGGCTACGGGTCCCGGGCGCCGGGGGCGGCGGCGGCACCGGCCGTGGGCACCGGACCACCGCTGTCGGCGGACGAGGTCTCCGTCGGCTACTTCGCCAACGTCGGCCACGCCACCGCGCTGGCCGGTGTCCAGCAGGGTTCCTTCACCCGCGAGCTGGGCGGCACCCGGCTGCGCACGCAGGTCTTCAACGGCGGCCCGTCCGCGCTGGAGGCGCTCAACGCGGGCGCCGTGGACATCGCGTGGATGGGACCGTCGCCTGCCGTCAACGGCTACCTGCGGTCCGGGGGGCGCGGACTGCGGATCATCTCGGGTGCCGCCTCGGGAGGGGTCGCGCTGGTCGTCGACGGCGACGCGAAGGTGCGCGGCACCGACGTCCGGGGGCTCAGGATCGCGACGCCGGAGGCGGGCAACACCCAGGACGTCGCGCTGCTGCACTGGATCCGCGAGCAGGGCTGGGAGGTGGACCCGCGCACCGGGCGCGGTGACGTCACGGTGGTACGGCAGTCGCCCAAGGAGATCCCGACCAGCTTCCGGCGGGGCACGATCGACGGAGCGTGGGTGCCGGAGCCGGTGGCCGCGCAGCTCGTCGCCGCCGGCGGACGGGTACTCCTCGACGAGTCGGACCTGTGGGACGGCGGCGCGTTCGTCACCGCCCTGGTGGTGGTGTCCCCGTCGTTCCTGGCCGACCATCCGGACGTCGTCGAGGCCGTGCTGCGCGGCTCGGTACGCACCAACGCCTGGCTGAAGAGCCGCCCCGCCGAAGGGAAGGCGGCCGTCAACGACGCCATCGAGGCAGTGACCGGCCGACCACTGGAGCCCGGCGTCCTCGACGCGGCCTGGCGTCATGTGCGCCTCACCGACGATCCGCTCGCCGCGACGCTCTTCGAGGAGGCGGACCGGGCCGAACGGCTCGGGCTGCTGGAGGGAAGCCGTGCGGGCCTGGCCGGAATCTTCGATCTGCGCCCGCTCAACCGGGTCCTCGCCCAGCGGGGAGAACCGGCCGTCGACGACGCCGACCTGGGTGTCGCAGCCACTCCGACCACCTGAACCCAAAGGATCTGATCACATGTCAGAAACCGCGCTGCGGGCCGTATCACCGGCCCGCCCGATCGCCCTGGCCGGGGTGGCGGATCCGGCCGTACGGCTCACCGGCGTCTCCAAGTGGTTCGACACCGCGGGGCGGCGCCAGACGGTCCTGGACGACATCAGCCTGACCGTCGGCCGGGGGGACTTCGTCTGTGTGCTCGGCGCCTCGGGCTGCGGCAAGTCCACCCTGCTCAACCTGGTGGCGGGACTCGACCGGCCGTCCGTCGGCGCCATCGAGGTCACCGGCGGCCGACGGCCCGCGCTGATGTTCCAGGACCACGCCCTGTTTCCCTGGCTGACCGCGGGCCGGAACGTCGAACTCGCCCTGCGGCTGCGCGGAGTGCCCCGGCGCGAGCGGCCGGAGGAGGCCCGCCGGCTCCTCGAACTGGTCCGGCTGAAGGACGCCTACGGCAAGCGCGTCCACGAGTTGTCCGGCGGCATGCGCCAACGCGTCGCCCTGGCCCGCGCGCTCGCCCAGGAGGGCGATGTGCTGCTGATGGACGAGCCGTTCGCCGCGCTCGACGCCATCACCCGGGACGTGCTCCACGAGGAGCTCACCCGCATCTGGTCGCAGAACAAGCTCTCCGTCGTCTTCGTCACCCACAACGTCCGCGAGGCGGTCCGGCTCGGGCAGCGGGTCGTACTGCTGTCCTCCCGGCCGGGCCGGATCGCCCGCGAGTGGGCCGCCACCGGCACCCCTGAAGCCGCCCTGACGTCCCGGGTCACCGACGCGCTGCGGGAGGAGATACGCCGCCATGGCCGCCGGTGAGACGGTCGCTCCCCGCAAGGTGAGCGAGACCGCGGCCGTCGAGGCCGGTCTCGACGCGCTGGACAGCGCACCCGCCAAACCCGCCCGGACACCCGTGCGGCGAATCCTGCGGGAACGGGTGCTGCCGCCCGTGGCCGCCGTCGTTCTCGTCCTGCTCGCCTGGCAGGTCGCCTACGAGGCCGAGGTCAAGCCGGACTACCTGCTGCCGTCCCCGGCCGACGTGTGGCGGGCGCTGTCGGACCAGTGGTACGAGGGCACGCTGTTCTCCACGGTGTGGACGAGCATGCAGCGCGGCGCCCTCGGGTTCGCGGCGGCCGTCGTCATCGGCACGGCGCTGGGACTGCTGCTCGGCGCGGTGCGGTCGCTGCGGACCGGGATCGGTCCCGTGCTGTCGGGGCTGCAGTCGCTGCCGTCGGTGGCGTGGGTACCGGCGGCGGTCGTGTGGTTCGGGCTCACCGACGCCACCATCTACGCGGTCGTCCTGCTGGGCGCCGTCCCGTCCATCGCGAACGGGCTGCTGGCGGGCGTGGACCAGGTGCCGCCCCTGTACCTGCGGGCCGGACGGGTGCTGGGCGCCACCGGGGCCGCCCGGGTCCGGTACGTCCTGCTGCCCGCCGCGCTGCCCGGCTACCTGGCCGGGCTCAAACAGGGCTGGGCGTTCTCCTGGCGGTCCCTGATGGCAGCCGAACTCATCGCCAGCAGCCCGGAGTTGGGCCTCGGACTCGGCCAACTGCTGGAGAACGCGCGCACCTACCAGGACATGGCCCTGGTGCTCGCCACCATCGGGGAGATCCTGGTGGTCGGCATCGCCGTGGACCTGCTGCTGTTCGCGCCGCTGGAGCGGAGGGTGCTGCGGTCGCGGGGGCTGACCGGGGCGCGGCCGTGACGAGGGGGACGCGGGTGCGGGCGCCGTCTGCTGTACTGGCCCGGTGAGCGTGACCGCCGGTTCGGGATCCTCGTGGCTGCTGCGTCTGGCGCCGTCCGCGGTGCCACCGGAACCGGCGTGTCCACCGGAGACGCTGGCCGTGGCCGAACGGCCCCTGGGGCCGGGGCCGGTCGGCTGGGCCGTCGAGGTGGCCCGGGACATGGCGGCGCACATCGTGCGGCAGGTGCCCGAGCACGGCACCCCCGGCGCGTACCCGCCGTTCCGGCGGGCGGTGGAGGCCACCGTACTGACGGCCCTGCGGGGCCTGGCCACCGAACCCGAGCCGACCGAAGCGCTGGTGGCACCGGAGGCGGTGGCGGGCAACGCCGAACTGGCCCGCCGCAACATCCCGCTGGACCGGGTGCTGCGCGGCGTCCGGCTCGGCCACGCCTATCTGCACGCACGGCTGATGGAGGCGCTCGACAAGGAGCCCGTGGAGACCCGCGCCCAGGAGACCCACCGGATCAGCAGGCTGCTCTTCGTCTACGCCGACGTACAGGCCAGCCGGCTCGCCGAGGAGTACGTCGCCGAACGCGACCGGTGGCGGCGCAGCACCGAAGCGGCCCGCCGCCGCACGGTGGACGACCTGCTGGCCGGACGGCTGATCGGCGGCGCCGTCGCCGCGCGCACCCTCGGCTACGAACTGGCCCGGCACCACGTGGCGTTCATCCTCACCTCCGGCTCCCAGGACACCTCGGCCGACGAACTGCGGTATCTGGCAGCGGAGTTGTGCCGTGCGGTCGGCGGGGAGGGTCTGCTGGCCGTGTCGGCGGGCGCCACCGAGCTGTGGGCGTGGGCCTGCTGGCCGGCGGAACCGGCCCCCGGCGCGCTGACCCGGCTGCCCTCGCTGGTCCCCGAGCGCAGACCACTGCGGGCGGCGCTGGGGCCCGTGGGATACGGCGTCGAGGGCTTCCGGCGCAGCCACCGCGGCGCCCGGGAAGCCGAGCGGGTGGCCCGCCTCGGCCGTACGGGCTGGCTGTGCGACTACGCCGACATCAGCACGGCGGCGCTGCTCACGGCCGACGCGGAGCACGCGCGGTGGTTCGCGGCGCGGGTGCTGGGGGCGTTGGGGGCCGATGATCCGCGGGTGCGGGAGCTGCGGGAGACGCTGCGGGTGTATCTCGCCGAGGGGCGGAGCCCGCAGGGGGCGGCCGAGCGGCTGTTCGTGGCGCGCAACACGGTGACGTACCGGGTGCGGCGGGCCATGGAGCTGCTGGGGCGGCCGTTGGAGCAGGACGCGCTGGAACTGCGGATGGCGCTGGAGGTCGCCCGGCTGCTGGGGCCGGGGTAGAGGGCCCCGGCTCCCCGTCCCAAACAGCGGCCGGAGTTTGGGCTGTCGGCCCAAAGCCCTGAACCCGTCTGCGCCGTTCACTGCAACGGAAGACGAACAGCACCTGACACGCGCCCCCACCGTGTACCCCCCAGCCGTCCCCCCTCCACCCGGGATCCGTCATGCCCTCATCTCCCCCCTCCCCGACCCGCCGCGCCCTGCTGCGCACCGCCGCTGCCGCCTCCACCCTCACCACGGCTGCCGCCGCCCTGCCCCCGCACCCCGCGCACGCCGCGCCCGGCGCGAGCCGTGGCACCGAGCTGATCCTGCTCGGCACCAGCGGCGGCCCCGTCCCCATGCACGGGCGCGCCGGTATCGCGTCCGCGCTGGTCGTCGACGACCGCGCCTACCTCGTCGACTGCGGCCCCGGCACGTTCGGCCGGTACGCGCAGGCCTGGCTGACGGCCGAGCAGCTCGCGGCGGTCTTCGTCACGCACCTGCACTCCGACCATCTCTCCGACCTGTACGCCCTGTTGTGGCTGCGCTTCGGCGGGTTCCAGCCGCTGGAGGGCCCGGTACACGTCTACGGGCCGGGTTCCGCGGGGAACCTGCCCGCCGTCTGGCCGAAGGGCCGACCGGTGGGGACCGTCTGCCCGTCGGAACCCGCGCCCGGCATCGAGAACCTGATCGCCGGGCAGATCGCGGCCACCGCCTACGACATCAACGTACGGATGCGCAGCGAGGGCTGGCCCGACATCCGCACCCTGATCCGGCCGCACGACGTGCGCGTCCCGCTGCCGAGGGGCGCGGGGCCGCGCAAGCTGATGGCGCCCGCGATGGAGCCGTTCGAGGTGATGCGGGACGACCGGGTCCGGGTGACCGCGGTGCTCGTCGACCATCCGCCGGTGTTCCCCTCCTTCGCCTACCGCTTCGACACCGCCGACGGCTCGGTGGTGTTCAGCGGTGACACCGCGCCGTGTGCGAACGTGGCGCGGCTGGCCCGGGGCGCGGACGTGCTGGTGCACGAGGTGATGGACCTGGAGACGCTGGCCCTGGGCGGGCTGAGACCGGCGCAGCTGCGGCACATGGAGATCAGCCACACGGACGCGACGCGGGTGGGGCCGATCGCCGAACGCGCCGGCGTGGCCACGCTGGTGCTGAGCCACCTGGTCCCCGGCGCCACGAACGTCGTCTCCGACGCGACCTGGCACACCAAGGCGAGCAAGGGCTACTCGGGCCGCGTGATCGTGGGCACCGACCTCGCCCGGCTGCCCGTGGGGTCCCGGCGGACGTGACGGGCGGGCCTCCTGTGGCGTCAGCCGCGCCGGAATTCGCCGAGACGGCCCCGCAACCGCTGCGCCCGCAGCACCAGTTCCAGCTCGAAGCGGCGGTCGGGGTCGTCTATCTCGTCGCCCCACAGTTCGCGGATCTGGCGCAGCCGGTAGCGGACCGTCTGGGGGTGGACGCCGAGGCGGGCCGCCACCTCGGGGGCGCCGCCTCTCGTCTCCAGCCAGGCCAGCAGGGTCTCGGCGAGGCGGCGGCCGTGGCTCGGGCCGCAGTGGGTCAGGGGGGCGAGGCAGCGCAGGGCCAGGTCGTCGATCAGTTCCTCCGGCTGGAGCAGGACCAGCGCCTCGGTGTGCTCCGTGCAGTACAGCACCTCGCCCGCCGGCAGCAGGCCGCGTTCCATCAGCGCCACCGCCGCCTCCGCCCAGCGCAGCGACTTCGCCGCGTCCGGCAGCGGCACCGGTGGTCCGATCGCGCCCGACCAGCCGGTCAGCGCCCGGTGCAGCAGCTCCGAGCGGCCCGCGGCGTCCGGTTCGGGGACGACCATCCGGGGCTGTTCGTACTCCATGTCCAGCAGGACGCCCTGGCCCACCGCCGGGGCCACCGCCTCCCGCGCCGGGCGCAACAGGACGCCCACCGCGACCTTCTCCGGCAGCGGCCAGCCGATCCGTGCGGCCCGTTCGGTGAGGGCCTCGGCCGGGTCGCCCCGGTGGTGTTCGGCCAGCAGCAGTTCCATCAGGCGGCGTTGCAGGCGCAGCCGTTCCCCGGCCTGGCGCGCCGCGGCTTCGGCGTAGCCGCGTACCGACTGGTCCACCAGGCCGTCGAGGTACTCGTAGCCCGCGTCGACCAGTTCGTACATCGCCGGTGGCGGGATCTCGACGCGCTGGCCGATGTCGGCGAAGCGGCGCCAGGCCAGCCGTACCCCCATGCGGTAGATCGCCTGGAGGGAGTCCAGGCTGCGGCCGTTGAGGCCCTCGCCCCTGCCGAACTCCTGGAAGACGCCGGGCGGGACCCTGGGGCGGCCCTCCGCGGTCTCCAGGTGCTGGACGAAGACCTCGATCGCCCGGCGGATGCCGATCAGGGCCATCGGCTCGCCCGACTCGTCGAGGACGACCGGGAGATGGGGGTACTCGCGGCGGATCTCGTGCATGATCTGCTCGGCCAGCTCCGGCGCCTCCGCCATGGCGATGGCCGCGAAGCGGCGCACCTTCAGGCGGGGGACGTCGTGCCAGGCCGAGTGGGTCGAGACGGCGTCGGTGCGGGCGGCGGGCGGCACGGGTCAACTCCCCTGGCCGGCTTGCTCGTACGTGATCAGCGGGTTGTTCGGCTGGTCGGGGGTGGCCTCCAGCAGGGCGACCACGCCGAGCGCGGCTCCCACCGCCAGGGCGGCGGCGAGCGCTACGGTCAGCGCGGCGGCGAGCAGTCTGGACATCGCGGGGTCAGCCTCTCTGTACGGCCGCATCGGTCAGCGGCTCGTGGCGGCCGCTGTCGGTCGCCCCACCCGGGCTTCCCGTCCCTGACTGTCCGCCCCAGTGTCGACACGACATTGACACTCCGTCAAGGGGCGCCTACGGTTCCCGGCCCATAGAGCGGCCCGAACTCCGCCACCACACCTCCCTGGAGTGCCCGGATGCGCCGAACCGCCTCACCCCTGTCGCTGATCCTGCTGGGTCTCGGCACGTTTCTGCTGGTCCTGGCACCCATGCTCGCCTGGTACGTCGAGCCACGGGCTGCCGTGAATCCCATCGACATCGACACCACCGCCGTCTACAAGGGCACCGGCAGCGTCTTCGACACCGAGAAGATCGAGACCGTGCCGGACCGGACCATCACCGTCACCCAGCGGGTGCGCGGAAATGTCGCGGAGAGTGAACAGAGCGGGAACGCCGTCTGGGATGTGATCACGACGGTGGACACCGACAAGTCGCTGCCCGCGGAGGACCCGCACGACGCGCTGGACCACGTACCGCACCGCTGGGTGATGGACCGGAAGACCACCAGGCCGGTGCACTGCTGCGAGGAGAAGCCGTACATCGAGGGTGAGGCCTATCTGAAGTTCCCCTTCGACGTGCAGAAGCGGGACTACCGGTGGTGGGACAACACGCTCGGCGGGACGGTCACGTTGAGTTACCGGGGTACCAAGAAGGTTCAGGGGTACACCGGTTACCGGTTCACCGGTTCGGTGCCGGCCACCAAGACCGGGACGCGGCTGGTGCCCGGACGGCTCGTCGACCTGGACACCCCCCAGGTGCTGGCCGAGGAGTGGTACGCCAACCACGGCGTCGAGCTGGTGGTCGACCAGGCCACGGGCCGGGTGCTGTATGCCCGGACGGGTCCGCGCCGCACCCTGCGCGCGCCGGGCGGCGAGAAGGACGAGGCGGTCCTGCTGGACAGCAGGAAGATCGCGTTCACCACCGAGACGCAGAAGGAGGCGGTGTCGCAGGCGGAGGACGACAGCGGCCGACTGCGCCTGGTGGGGCAGACGTTGCCCATCGGGGCGGGCGTGGTGGGGTTCGTCCTCGCCGCGGTGGGGGGCGTTTTGGTGGTACGTGGGAGGCGTGATCCCGGTTCACCCGAGGTGTCCCAGCCTCCGCTCACGATGTGACTTAACGTCAGTTCTAATAAAGCCCGAAATTGTCACTTCGGTGAGTAGCCGTGGCGAACGGTGAAGCGAAAACTGTCCAATCCACCCGAGCACAACCCGTCCACAGCCGTCACCCAGGAAGCTCCCGGTTCCCCCACAGCACCATCCAGCTCGCCCCAGCCGTATTCATTCGGCGCACTCTTCCCCCACGCTGAGTTCCGCACCCCGAGACATGTTGGAGCACCGATGCCCCAGCACGTGCCGTCCTCGCTGCACGCCCCGTTCACGGTGCCGCAGCACCCCCCGGCGCTCCCCCCACAGCCGCGCCGAATCGTTTTCCTCGCCCATCGAGACCTCGGCAACCGGTCCGCCGGAGGCTCCGAACTGCTCGTCGACCGCCTCGCCGACGGTCTGACCCGCCTCGGCCACGAGGTCACCCTGCTCTGCGGCGGCCCCGCGGCCTACCGCGACTACCGGGTCGTCTCCGCGGGCGGCACCTACGGCCACTACCTGCGCGCCCGCTCCGCCTTCACCCGCCAGGTCGGCGAGACCGACCTGCTGGTCGAGGTCTGCAACGGGGTGCCCTACCTGGCGCCCCTGTGGCACCGCGGCCCCACGCTCTGCCTGGTCAACCATGTGCACACCGACCTGTGGCGGATGCGGTTCGGCGGGCCCCTGGCCCCGGCCGCCCGCATCGGGCGAAAGCTGGAGCACTGGGCGCTGACCGGCGCGCAGCAGCGCGGGCTGCTGGTCGCGGTCTCCCCGTCCACGGCCCACGCGCTGCGCGCGATAGGAGTCGAGCGGGAGCGGATACGGGTCGTCCACAACGGTGTGGAGGAACCGGGTCCGCGCGCCGACCGCTCCGCCGAGCCGCTGTTCGTGGCCGTGGGGCGGCTCGTCGAGTACAAGCGGATCGATCTGCTCCTGCGGCTGTGGGAGCGGGTGCGGCCGGTCACCGGCGGCCGGCTGGTCATCGTCGGGGACGGCCCCGAGCGGCAGCGGCTGGAACAACTCGCCGGTCCCGGGGTTGAGTTCACCGGTCATGTCACCGAGGCCGAGAAGCACCGGCTGCTGTGCGCGGCCTGGCTGCTGCTGCATCCCTCCGCCGTGGAGGGGTGGGGCCTGGTGGTGACCGAGGCGGCCGCCCGGGAGACTCCCACCATCGCCTTCGACGTACCCGGACTGCGGGACTCGGTGATCGACGGGGAGACCGGCCTGCTCGCCTCGGGCGAGTCCTCGTTCGCCGCCGCCTGGTGCACCCTGGCGCTGTCCGGACACCGGCGGGAACTGATGGGCAAGGCGGCGCGGGATCATGCCGCCGGGTACCGGTGGGACCGGACCGTCCGGCAGTTCCGGGCGGTCGCGGCGGAGGCGGTGCGGGGTTGGGCATCGTGACTCCAGCCGGTGCGGGCTGGTCCCCGCGCCCCTATGCCAAGGACCCCTCGTTCCGCAGGTCCCTGACGCTGTTCCGGGCCTTCCTCCGGGAACAGCAGGACCCCGAGGCCTGCTACTCCCTGCTCGCCCGGGACGCCGTCGACCAGGTCGAGGCCTACGACGGATCCGTCTCCGGGCGGATCGTCGTCGATGTCGGCGGCGGCAGCGGGTACTTCACCGAGGAGTTCCGGCGGCGCGGCGCGCACGCCTACCTCTTCGAGCCGGACCTGAACGAGCTGGGCGAGAAGCCGCCCGAGGGAAGCGTCGTCGCCGACGGCTATCTGCTCCCCCTGTACGACCGGGTCGCCGATGTCACCTTCTCCTCCAATGTGCTGGAGCACGTGGCCGACCCGGGCACCTTCCTCAGCGAGCTGATCCGGGTGACCCGGCCCGGCGGGCTGATCTACGTGTCGTTCACCAACTGGCTGTCGCCGTGGGGCGGGCACGAATGGGCCCCCTGGCACTACCTGGGTGCCGAGCGGGCCCGCGCCCGCTACCGGCGCCGTACCGGCAGGCCCGCCAAGCACACCCTCGGCGAGAACCTCTTCGCCGTGCACATCGGGCCCACCCTGCGGCAGGTCCGCGCCCGCGACGACGTCACGGTCGTCTCGGCGCGCTCCCGCTACTGGCCCTTTCTCGCGGAGACCGTCGTCAAGGCGCCCGGCATCCGCGAGATAGCCACCTGGAACCTCCTCCTCATCCTCCGGCGGTGTCACCCATGACGAGCACGGTCCAGGCTCCTCCCCCGGCAGCCGTCCCCACCACCGCGATCATGACGGGCCCCCCGGAGGGGCCGCGGTCGCGGCGCTGGCTGCTGGGGTTCTGGGCCGTGGTGTTCGTGCTCCTCCTCGCGGTGCAGCCGGGCCGGCAGACCTTCGACACCAAGCTCGGCGTGACCGTCGACCCCGGCCGGTTCCTGTCCGACCTGGGCCAGCTCTGGCAGGACCAGGGCAGCTTCGGCGGCATCTCCAACCAGTACTCCGGCTACCTCTGGCCGATGCTGCCGTTCTACTGGCTGGCCGATCTCGTACAGCTGCCGGTGTGGCTGGCGGAACGGCTGTGGCTGTCGCTGATCGTGTCCGTCGCCTTCTGGGGCGCCCTGCGCCTGGCCGAGCGGCTGCGGATCGGCAGCGGCGGCTCCCGGCTGCTCGCCGCCGTGGCCTACGCGCTGTGGCCGGTGTTCACCGTCGTCGTCGGCTCCACCTCGGCGGCCGCGCTGCCCGGCGCGTTCCTGCCGTGGGTGCTGCTGCCGCTGGTCGACGAGCGCCACAGCCCCCGGGTCGCCGCCCTGCGCTCGGCGCTGCTCATCCCGTTCATGGGCGGCGTCAACGCGGCCTCGACCCTCGCCTCGCTGCTCCCGGTCGGCCTGTATCTGCTGACCCGCCCGCCCGGACCGCGGCAGCGCAAGCTGATCACCTGGTGGGTGCCCGGGGTGCTCCTGGCCACCGCCTGGTGGTGGATCCCGCTGCTGCTGCTCGGCGTCTACGGCGAGAACTTCCTCCCCTACGTGGAGAGTTCGCACACCACGACCGAGACCATGGCGGCCACCGAAGCGCTGCGCGGCGCCGGGAACTGGGTGGCCTACCTGCACTTCGGGGACGCCTGGCTGCCGGCCGGCTGGGCGGTCGCCTCCTCGGTGCTGGTGATCGTCTGCTCGGCGCTGGCGGCCGGCCTGGGCCTCGCGGGCCTGGCGAGACGGGACCTGCCCGAGCGGCGCTGGCTGGTGCTGACCGTGCTCACGACGGCGCTGATCCTGCTCGCCGGGTACGGCGGCGCGTTCGGCGCCCCCTTCCACGGGGTGGTGCAGGACTGGCTGGACGGCGGCCTGGTCCCCTTCCGCAACATCTACAAGTTCCAGACCGGCCTCGCCCTCGCGCTCGTCCTCGGCCTGGCCCACCTGGTCGCGGCGGCGGCCGAGGCGCGCGGCACCCGCCCGCTGCCGGGCCGGCGGTTCGCCCCGCTGGTCGCGGCCGTCCTCGTGCTTCCGGGCCTGATGTGGCCGTACCTCAACGGCTCCATCCTGCAACCGGGTTCGTTCAAGGAGATCCCCGACTACTGGTCGGCCACGGCGGACTGGATGGAGAAGTACTCCCCGGACGCCCGGGTCCTGGTCGTCCCGGCGACCGCGCACGGCGTCTACACCTGGGGCTCCCCCATCGACCAGCCGCTCGACGTACTCGCCGAATCCCGCTGGGCGCAGCGCGACTACGTGCCCTTCGGCACCCCCGGCAACCGGCGCGCCATGGACGCCGTGCAGCAGGCGCTGACCAGCGGAGCGGAAGTCCCGGGCCTGGCCGACTACTTGAGCCGGGCCGGCATCCACTACGTCATCGTCCGCAACGACCTCGACCCCGACCAGGTCGGCAACCTGCCGACGACGATCGTCAAGCGCACCCTCGAACAGTCCGGCTACGAGCGGGTGAAGGGCTACGGGCCCGTCATGACCGGCGGGGTGATCGCCCCCGACACCCCGCTCCAGGTGGAGGGCCTGTACCCGAGGCAGCGGGCGGTGGAGATCTACCAGCCGCCCCAGGACGTGCCGCGGCCCCGGCAGGCGGGGCTGAGTCCGGTCGCGGACACCGCCGTGGTCTCCGGCGGCCCGGAGTCGCTGCTGCCGGTCGCCGGGGAGCTGCGCGGCCGGGCGAGCGTGCTGACCGGGGACCACCACCCCGGGCTCGGCACCCCGCCGGTGCAGGTGATCGGCGACGGGCTGCGGCGCGCGGACACCCGGTTCGGCCTGGTCAACGCCAACACGTCGTACACGTACACCCGCGACGAACGCAACGCCCCGGACGCGACGCAGGACGCGGGCGAGAAACCGCACCAGATCCTGCCCTCCGACGGCCTGGACCATCAGACGGTCGCCGAACTGCGCGGCGCCCGCTCGGTGTCGGCCTCCTCCTACGGCAGCTGGCTGTTCCACCTGCCGCAGTACGACCCGGTGAACGCCTTCGACGGCAACCCGGACACCGCGTGGGCCGACGGGGCCCACGGCTCGCCGGACGGGCAGTGGCTGCGGATCGGGTTCACCGAGGAGTACGAGATGCCGGCCGCCTTCAAGGTGACCCCGCTGCCGCAGGAGGGCGTGCGGTCGGCGCCGACGCGGGTGCGGGTGGAGACCGAGAAGGGCAGCAGGACCAGCTATCTGGAGCCCAGCGGCAGGCGACAGAGCATCAAGGCGCCGACCGGGGCGACGGACTGGATGAAGCTGACGATCGTCGACTCCGTGGAGCGCAGCACCGGCCTGAGCGGCGCGGGCTTCTCCGAGATCACCCTGCCGGACGTCCAGGTGACCCGGCTGCTGCGGCTGCCCACCGACGCCGGGAACTCCTCCGCCGGCGCCGAGATCATCTCCCTGTCCCGTCCGGCCGACCCCACGGGCCTGTCCGCGACGGGCACCGAGGCGGGGCTGCACCGGCGCTTCTCCACGGCGACGGCGGGGACGTACGAGATCGACGCGAGCGCGGTGGCGGTGCCGGGTGAGGCGCTGGACCGGCTGCTGTACGAGGTGGCGCCGGAGCAGCGGGACCGGATCGTGGCGACGGCGGACTCCACGGCCCGGCTGGGCGCGGGGCTGTCGGCCCGCAATCTGACGGACGGCGATCTGACCACGGCCTGGATCGCGGGCGACCGGCCCACCATCCATCTGGCCTGGGAGGGCAAGCAGCCGGTGGGCGAGATCGTGCTGCCTCCGGCGGGCGGCCTGTCCAGCCGCCCCGCCGAGGTGCACATCAGTTCCCCGGACGGCGCGGTCGTCGCGGGCGTCGACGAGAACGGCAACGTCCGCTTCCCGCCGATCACCACGGACCGGCTCGACATCACCATCACGGAGACGGCCCCGCTGACCCTGTTCAACCCGTTCGCCGACGAGGACGTGCAGCTCCCGGTGGGTCTCACCGAGGCCTACGTCCCGGCGCTCGACCGCTACCGCACCCCGAAGCCGGAGGGCAGCCGGAGCTTCTCCCTGCCCTGCGGCGAGGGCCCGGTGCTGGCGGTGGACGGCGAGCTGTACGAGACGAGCGTGCGGGGCACCGTGCGGGACCTGGTGGAACGCCGTCCCGTGGACGTGACCGTGTGCCCGGAGTCGGGCCTCGAACTCGCCTCCGGATCGCACCGGGTCGAGGCCGGTGACGCGGGCCCGCTCACCGTGACCGCGGTGACGCTGACCCGGGGCACGGTCCCTGACTCCCCGGCCGCGGGACGGGAGCTGGGGATACGGGACTGGCTCGGCGACCGCCGCGAAGTGACCGTCGGCTCCGGTGCGGCGGCCTACCTGACGACGTACCAGAACTTCAACGACGGCTGGCGCGCCGAGCTGGACGGCGAGGAGCTGACGCCGGTCCGCCTCGACGGCTGGCAGCAGGGCTGGCGGATCCCGGCCGGGCAGGGCGGCACGGTGAAGCTGTCGTACGAGCCCGCGGTGACGTACGAGGCCGGGCTGATCGGTGCCGGGGCGGGGCTCGCGGTCCTGGTGGGCCTCGCGCTGTGGCGCCGCCGCGAGCCGAACCCCGACGACCCGCAGCCGCTGCCGCCGGCACCGGGGCTGTGGCTCGGGACGGTGGCGCTGACGCTGGTCGCGGTCGTGATCGCGGGCTGGTGGGCGCTGCTGGTACCGGCGCTGGCGCTGCTGGCCCGCCGACGCCATGAACTGCTCGTGCCGATCGCCCTGTCGGCGCTCGTGGCGGCGGGCGTCGTGGCGGCGTTCGGTGCCGGGGAGCCGGTGCGGGAAGGGGCGGGAGCCTTCGGGCACACGGCGCAACTCCTCACCCTGGTCGGGCTGTTCGCGGCGCTGGTGAGCGTGGGCGAGCGGGAGGAGGAGACGGTCGAGGCGCGTGCCGCGACGGCGGTGCCGGGCGAGCCCGGTCCGACCGCCGTACTACCGCCCTCCCCGCCGCCGCCGTACGCTCCCGGACCGGAGGAGGACCCGCCGACCCGGCGCATCCCGTTCCGCAAGACGCAGGAGCCCACCGACAGCACGGGGAGGGGGGAGCCGACATGACGGCGCTGGACCACCGGGCCGACCGGACCCCTGAGCGCGTCCCCTTCCCGGTGGTGGACGAGGTGGCCCGGCACTGTCTCCAGGAGGAGGAGCCGGAGACGGTGCACATCGAGGTGCATCTGCCCGGTCGCCTGGACCCGGCCCGGCTGCGCACGGCGTTCGCCGAGGCGCTGCGGCGCCATCCGCGGATCCTGATGCGGGAGGCTCCGGGACCCTGGTACCGGCGGCGCTACGAGTGGGAGCTGACCGGGGAACCGGACGTGGAGGTGGTGACCTTCCTCCCGCCGGGCCCGGACGCCCTCCGGGACGCCCGCACCCGAGCCCTGACGGCGGCCCCGCCCCTGTCCGCGTCACCGCCGATCCGCGTGGAGGTGGTCCAGGGGGCGGGCCCGGCGGAGGGCAGCGAGGCAACAGCCTCGATCACGGCAGCCGGCCGCGGTCCCTCTGACTCCGCCCGGCTCACGGCCGACGCCGCAGCGCATCCCGCCGCCGGCAGCCCGGCCGCGCACTCCACCCACGCGCACGACCCGGCCACGGCCACGGGCGCCGCGACCCCGGGCGCCGGGGCCGGTCCCGCCGCGCGTGCTGCCGCCGGGGCCGGTCCCGCCAGGGAGGTCGTCGCCGGGGCGGGCCCCACTTCCCGCCTCCCTCACACCGTCCTGTTCCTCACCATCAACCACACCGCCCTGGACGGCCCCGCCTGTCTGCGGGTTCTGGCGACCGCCGCGGAGTTGTACGGCGGGCGGGACAACTCCGCCGCCGCGCCGCCCGTCCGGCCTCCCGAGCCGCCCCACGTGCTCACCGACACGCCCTCCAACTGGGCCCGCCCGGCGCGGGTGGCGCCGGGGACGCCCGAGCCCTCCCCCGGCAACGGCGTGCTCGTCACCGAGCTGGCGCTGCCGCACCGGCCCAAGGGCTCGCCGTACACGGTCAACGACCAGCTCATGGTCACCACCGCGCTGACCATCGCCCATTGGAACCGCGAGCACGGCGCCCCGCCCCGCCCCCTGCGCATCACCATGCCGGTGGACGACCGGCCCCGGGACATGACCATGCCCATCGGCAACGGCACCCGGCTCGTCGAAGTGCCGTTCAGCCCGGACGAGTTGCGTCCCGCCGACATGCGGGCCCTGCTCAGCCGTACCGCGATGCGGACCCGTGCCCTGAAGTCCCTGTCCCGCCCTCAGCTGGGCCGGGGCGCGGCGCTGCTCACCGCCCCGGTCACCCCCGTGACGTGGCGGGCCGCTCTCACCCGGGGCCTGCGCCGGGCCGCCGCCCCGTGGACGTCGACCACCCTGCTCAGCAACATCGGCCGTATCCCGTACCCGCTCGACTTCGGCGAGGACGCCGGCCGCGCCGACGCGGTCTGGTTCTCGGCCCCCGCCCGGATGCCCCGCGGTCTCACCGTCACCACCGCGTCCACGGCGGGCCGGCTGCACCTGGCCCTGCGCTGGTCCCGCGCACTGCTCGGCCACGGCGACGGCACCCATCTGCGGGACCTGTTCGAGCACTACCTGCACACCACGGAGGTGACCGAGTGACCACCACCGCACCCCCCAAGGACCTGCGGGACTTCTACGAGGACCCCGCCGTCCCCGTCTCCTCCGGCACCCCGCGCAGCCTGCGCCAGGCCCGCATGCTCGCTGCGGCCCTCGGCACCACGCCCTGCGCCACCGTCCTGGACATCGGCTGCGGCGACGGCACCGCGGCCGCCGTGGCCGCCCCCCTCCTGCCCGGCCACCGCATCATCGGCGTCGACTGGTCCCAGGACGCCCTGCGCCGGGCCCGTACCCGCCTCGCCTGCGCCCCGGTCCGCGGCGAACTCACCGGCGGCGGACTGCCGTTCCGGTCGGAGTCCGCCGACGCGGTCCTGTTCAGCGAGGTGATCGAGCACCTGGTGGACCCGGACGCCGCGCTCGACGAGATCCGCCGCGTCCTGCGCCCCGGCGGCCATCTGATGCTGTCCACCCCGAACCTGGCCGCCTGGTACAACCGGGCCCTGGTCCTCGCCGGCGTCCAGCCCGTCTTCTCCGAGGTCAGCCTGCGCGCGATCCACGGCCGCCCGGGCAAGGAGGTGGTGGGCCATCTGCGCCTGTACACCGCCCGCGCCCTGAAGGAGTTCGTCGCCGCCTCCGGCTTCGACGTCGTCCGCCTGGCGGGCGCCCCCTTCCACGGCGTACCGCGCCCCCTGCGCCCGCTCGACCGGCTGGCCTGCTCCAGACCCCCGCTCGCCTCGATCCTCCTGCTGCACGCCCAGAAGACACCCGCGCGCAAGACCTAGGAAGGGGACGGGGACCATGTGGTGGGGAGTGGCCGCGGCCCTGTTGGCGAACGTCCTGTACAGCACCGGATTCGTCCTGGAGAAGCGGGCCCTGGCCGCCCTCCCCGAGGTGACGATCCGGCAACCCGCCCGCCTGCTGCGGCTGGTGCTGGGCAGCCCGCTGTGGATCGGCGGCTCCCTCGCGCTCGCCGCCGGATTCGCCGCCCAGCTGGCCGTCTACCGCACGCTGCCGATCGCCGCCGCCCAGGGCCTGTTCGTCTCCGGTCTGGTCCTGCTCGTGCTGCTCTCGGCCCGGCTGCTCGGCGAGGAGACCAGCGGCCGGGAGCGGTACGCCCTCGCCGCGATCCTCGCCGCGCTGCTGATGGTGGTGCTGTCGCTGCGCGAAGGCTCGGAGACGGTCAGCCAGGACGCGCCGTACCCGCTGATCCTGCTGGTGTGCGTGCCCTCGCTGGCCGGCGGGGTGTGGCTGTACAGCTCCGCCGAGCGGCGCGCCCGGCACCGGCACCGGCTGCCGACCACGGGCGTGGAGTACGGCGTGGCGGTGGGCCTGCTGTACGGGGTCAGCTCGCTGGCCATCAAGGGGGTGTCCAGCCGGCTGACGGACGACGGGCTCGGCGGCGCGCTCGTCGATCTGCTGCGCTCGCCGTACCCGTATCTGCTGCTGTTCACCGGCGCGTTCGGCCTGGTGATGTCGCAGGCCGCGCTCCAGCGCTGCCGGGCCTCGCTGATCGTGCCGGTGTGCACGACCGTGACCTGCCTGTACACGGCGGTGCTCGGCACGCTCTCGTTCGGCGAGGCGCTGCCCGAGGACCCGCTGCGGCTCGCGCTGCGGCTCGCGGGCATCGCGCTGGCCATCGCCGTACTGCTGTCCATGCCCCGGCACGACCAGCCGGCGCGCACCGAACCCCCCATGAGCGCCAAGGAGTTGACTCCACCATGAAACCGGACGACCCGTTGCTGCAGATTCTGGCCTGTCCGCTCGACAAGGGCCCGCTGCATCTGCTCCCGCCGGACGGTCCCGCCGACCCGGGCGAGGCGCTGTACAACCCGAGACTGCGCCGCCGCTACCCGGTGATCGACGGCATCCCGCAACTGCTGCCGTCCTCCGGGGAGCAGGTCGGCGACGACGAGCACGAGGCGCTCCTCAAACGGATGAGGCCATGACCACGACCCTCGCGGCCCGTGTGGCCCCCTTCCTTCCGGTGCGATTAGTGGCCGCGGCCGCGCGGGCGGTGTACCCCCGCTTCGAGCCCGAGCTGGCCCGGCTCGCCGAGATGTGCCCGCCGTCCTGCGGTACGGCGGTGGACGTCGGCGGCTGGTACGGCCCCTGGACGCGGCGGCTGTCGCGGCGGGCCCGCCGGGTGGTGACCGTGGAGCCGGTCCCCCGGCTGGCCCGGCTCCTCACCGCCGGCGCCCCGCCGAACGTCCGGGTGATCCAGGCCGCCGCCTCCGACCGCCCCGGCACCGACCGGCTCTGGCTGCCGTCCGGCGACGCGGGCGACCGGGGGGTCTCCTCCCTGGTCCGCCGGGACATCCACGGCCGCGCCCTGGACGTCCGCTGCGTCACCCTGGACGAACTCGGGCTGCGGGACGTCGGGTTCATCAAGATCGACGTGGACGGCAACGAACTGGCGGTGCTGCGCGGCGCGACCGGCATCCTGGCCCGCGACCGCCCGGCCCTGTTCGTGGAACTGGAGTACCGGATCCAGCCGATCGCCCCGGTGGTCACCTACCTGTCCCTGCTGCGCTACACCGGCTGGGTGCTGCCCGGCGACAGCTGGGTCCCGCTGGCCGGCTTCCCGCTCCAGGCCCACCAGGAGCAGGCCGAGCACGTCGTCACCCGGGGTCTGCTGCGCCGGGTGCTGCCCGGGGGCGGTCCGCGGTACGTCAACTCGGTGCTGTTCCTGCCGGACGGCCGCCGCCCCGGCGGATCGGTGCGCGACCATGGATCGCATGCCGTCCACTAGTGCGGGGCCCGGCCCCTTCGGCCCGCTTCAGTTCCAGCTCGTCCTGCTGCGCCGGATGGCCGACCACAACCCGGGCCCGGTGGAGGACGCCCGGCAGGAACTGGGCGTCTCGATCAGCGACATGCGTGAGTCGAACAAGAAGTGGCAGGCGATGATCCGCTCGCCCCGCTCCCGCGCCGCCGCCTCCCGGTACCGCTCGGTCCTCGGCCCGCCGGAGACGGTGGTGACGCGCACGGTGGGCGACCTGGAGTGCGAGGCCTGGCTGTGGCCTCTCCCGCTCTGGCCCACCCTGCGCTTCGAGGTGCTGCTGGCCCCGACCGGCGCCGTGTGGAACGAGTGGCTGGTCCGGGCCCCGGGCGCCGAGCCGCCTGCGCTGCGCACCCTGGACGACCTGACCCCCTGGTCGTGCACGGTCGACGAGGCGGCCCGGGCGTTCGCCCCGGCCCGCCCGCTGGAGGGCTCGGCACCCACCCGCTGGGGCCTGTCTTTCACGGCCCCGGACGCCGGCGGCGCCCGGCACGCGTGCGTGGCGGAGTTCACGTGGGGGCTGCTGCAGCGGCTGGCGGTGGAACCGGCGGTCGATGGCGGTACGCATACGGGCTCAACCGATCGGATCTGACGCCCATCCCTCCAAAAAGCGCCATCGAAATCGGTCATCGGTGATCATCCGGGGGGCCGTGATCCCCCGGTGCCTAAGGTCGCGGTCATGGAGCTTCCCGAGCGGACCGTCCCCGTCGAGCGGCTGCGACTGGGCGACCACGCCTGCCTGGAGGCGGAGGACGGCGAGTCGGCGTGGGCGGTGTTCACCGCCTACACCCGCACCAGCCTCGCCCGCCGCGAGAAGGTCCTGCTGGTGCTGGACCCCGACGACCTCCAGGACGACGAGGTGGTCGCCCTGCTGGACCAGGACGGCACCGGGGCCGCCGAGGCCGCCCGGTCCCGGAGCCAGCTGTCCCTGAAGCGCACCCCGCAGATGTACCTCCCGGACGGCGGCTTCCACCAGGAACGCACGATCGAGGCGTACCGGGCCGAGGTCGAAGCCGCCCACGCGGAGGGATGGGCCGGGCTGCGAGTGGCGGCGGACATGGGCTGGGCCGCGCAGGCGGGCGTCGACGGTGGCAGCCTGCTGGACTACGAGGCGTCGGTGGCCCCCCTCTTCGCGGACCCGCTGTTCACGGCGATCTGCTGGTACGACCGCCGCCGCTTCGGCGAAACCCTGCTGGACGGCATGGCCCGTACCCACCCCCTGCGCGTGACGGAGAGCCCCGGCACCCGCACGGACTACGTGGAGGTCCTGCGCGAGGCGGTGTCCCGCCAACACCCCACCGGGCCCGCCCGCATCGCCCTCGACCTGCGCGACCTGTGCTTCATGGAGGCGCACTGCGCCTGGCAGCTGATCGGCCTCGCCGGGTCCCTGCCGCCCGGCAGCGAGGTCACCGTCCGCTGCGGAGAGCTGCTCGCGCTGCTGCTGCGGCAGCTCGGAGCGGACCAGGCTCCGCAGCTGGTACTGGAGGAGGCGGCCCGGTGAGGCTCAGGCCGCCGTCTCCACCACGTCCGCGACCACACAGCTGACGTTGTCCGGGCCGCCCGCCTCGTGCGCCGCGGCGATCAGCGACCGGACCGCGGCGTCCGGGTCGGGGGCCGTGGTCAGGGCGTCGCGGATCCGGGCGTCGGGGACCACCGTGGACAGGCCGTCCGAGCAGAGCAGGTAGCGGTCGCCGGCCGCGGCGTCCTGGAGGCGGAGGTCCGCGGGCTCCGTCGCCGTCGCGGACAGGGCCTTCAGCAGCAGGGCGCGCTGCGGATGGGCCGCCGCCTCCTCCGGGGTCAGCCGGCCCTCGTCGATCAGGGACTGGACCACCGTGTGGTCGTGGGTGATGCGGAACATGCCCCCGCCGCGCAGCAGATAGGCGCGCGAGTCGCCGATGTGCACCAGGGCCAGCCGGGAGCCCGTCCACAGCAGCGCCGTCAGCGTCGTGCCGGCGTCCTCCGTCATCCCGTGCGCGGCGTCCCGGAGCGCCTCCTCCAGGAGGTTCAGCACGTTCCCGGCGGGCAGGTCCGTCGTCTCCAGGCAGCGCAGCGCGGCCACCGCCGCGTCGCTCGCCGGGCCGCCCCCGGGGCCGTAGCCGTCGGCCACCGCGAGCAGCCGGGTGCCCGCGTACGCCGTGTCCTGGTTGGCCGGGCGGACCAGGCCGCGGTCCGAGCGGGCCGAGTGGCGCAGTTCCAGCATGATGGTGTCCTTCCTCGATGTCGTCGTCAGCTGGTCGATCAGGAACGCGGCCAGGTCCCGTCGTACGGCCGTCTCCGCCTCCACGCCCGCCCAGTACGCCCGGATCTCCGCCGCCGCCTGCCGCGGGTCCAGTGCGCAGACCTCCCGGATGCGGGCCAGCGGCATGCCGATGCGGCGCAGCCAGGCCACCAGGCGGGCCCGTTCGAGCTGGGCGGGGGCGTAGCGGCGGTAGCCCGTCTCCGGGTCCACGCGCGCGGGGCGCAGCAGGCCGAGTTCGTCGTACAGGCGCAGCGCCTTGGGCGACAGCCGGCAGGCCCGCGCGAAGGCCCCGATCGTCAGCATCTCCTCCATGGGTCGATGCTGGGGCTTCACCGAGGGGGAAGGTCAATGCGGTTGTCCCGGCCACGGGCGCTGTGGTTAGCCTGCGGGCGTCCTGCCGTACGAGTCTGGAGCCCGCCGTGTCCCGAATAGCCCTGGCCACCTACGACCCCCGGCCCGAGCCGAGCCACGACCGTGACCTGCCGGTGCTGCGCGAGGCGCTGGCCGCCGCCGGGGCCGCGGCGGACATCGCGTACTGGGACGACGAGGGCGTCGACTGGGGGGCCTACGACCTCGTGCTGATCCGGTCGACCTGGGACTACAGCTGGCGCACCGCCGAGTTCCTGGCGTGGGTCGAGCGGTGCGGCAAGGTGACGCGGCTGGCGAATCCGCCGGCCGTCGTGCGGTGGAACGTCGACAAGCGGTACCTCGGGGACCTCGCCGGGGCGGGTATGCCCGTGGTGCCCACGCGGTATCTCGCGCCGGGCGCCGCGGCGGACCTCCCCGACGACCACGAGTACGTGGTCAAGCCCACCTCCGGGGCCGGCGCCCGCTATGCCGCCCGCTACACGCCCGACCAGCACGCCACGGCCGTACGGCATCTCGCGCGGATGCACGAGGAGGGGTTCACCGCGATGGTGCAGCCCTATGTGCGCAGTATCGACAGCCGGGGTGAGCGGGCGCTGCAGTTCTTCGGCGGGCGGTTGCTGCACGCCAGCCGCAAGCAGGCCGTGCTGGCGCCGGGGACGGCCTTCGACGCGAAGAAGGTGGCGCACCCGGGTCTGGAGCCGTGGACGCCGAGCCCGGCCGAACGCGCCGTCGCCGAGCGCGCCCTGGCCGCCGTACCGGACGCGGCCGGGCTGCTGTACGCGCGCGTGGACCTCGTCGACGGGGAGGACGGGCAGCCGCGGGTGATGGAGCTGGAGCTGGTCGAGCCGAACCTGTTCCTGTTCCTGCATCCCGGGTCGACCGAGCGGGTGGTGGCGGCGGTGCTGGCCGCGGCCCGGGCCGGTCACCCGTAGCGGCGGGAAATCCGCGAACCCGCCGTGCTGTGCGGATCTTCTGCTTACGCTGCGGGGAAGAGCACGCGTGCGTGACCACAGCAGAGGGCGTGACCGGATCGTGGGCGGATCCCTTTCGCGGCGCACCTCCGGCTTCCCCGCGGAGCTGACCAGCTTCGTGGGGCGACGGGACGAGTCGGCGGACGTCAGACGGCTGCTGGCCGAGGGCCGGCTGGTGACGCTGACCGGGCCCGGCGGGGTCGGCAAGACCCGGCTGGCCTCGCACGTGGCGAAGCGGACCGCGCGCGCCTTCCCCGACGGGGTGTGGCTGGTGCCCCTGGCCGCGCTGGCCGACGAGGCGTTCGTGCCGCATGCCGTGGCCGACGCGCTGGGGGTGCGCAACGAATCCGGGCGGCCGCCGCTGGACGTCCTGGCGGAACATCTGCGGGGCCGCGCTCTGCTGCTCGTCCTGGACAACTGCGAGCACCTGCCGCGCAGTTGCGCCCGCCTCGCGCAGACCCTGCTGGCCGCCACCGAGGGTGTGCGCATCCTGGCGACCAGCCGGCACCGGCTCGGGCTCCCCGGTGAGCGGCTCTACGAGGTGCCGCCGCTGCCCACGCCCGAGCCGGCGGAGCTCGGCGCCTCGGCCGCCGAGCACTTCCCCGCGCTGCGGCTGTTCGCGGACCGGGCGGCGGCCGTGCTGCCCGGGTTCACGGTCGACGAGGGCAACCAGCAGGCGGTGGCCCGGCTGTGCCGTCGGCTCGACGGGCTGCCCCTCGCCATCGAGCTGGCGGCCGTGCGAGTGCGCGCGCTGGGCGTGGACCAGCTCGTCCAACGGCTCGACGACCGCTATCAGTTGCTCACCGGCGGCGACCCGGCCTCGGCGCCCCGGCATCGCACCCTGCGCTCGGCCGTCGACTGGAGCCATGAACTGTGCACCCCGCAGGAGCAGTTGGTGTGGGCACGACTGTCGGTGTTCGTCGGCGGCTTCGACCTGCCGGCGGCGGAGGCCGTGTGCGCGGGCGAGGGGCTGGGCGAAAGACTGGGCACGGACGACGGACCGGGCACGGACGACGGACCAGGCGCGGGACCGGGCACGGACGACGGACCAGGCGCGGGACCGGGCACGGACGACGGACCAGGCGCGGGGCCGGGCGCGGGCGCGGGGCCGGGGGCGGGCGCGGGGCCGGGCGCGGGGCCGGGGGCGGGC
>NZ_JBSFVG010000003.1:0-213950 GCF_053592195.1 Streptomyces sp. NPDC002776
GCCCCCCCCTTGTCCGCCCCGCGCCGGGCTTGTGGTTTTTGGCTCTGGGGGCGCCCGTCTCCTTGTGTGTGGTGGCGTGTTGTGGCGCGGCTGTTTCACGTGAAACAGCCCGACCTCGGCCGACGTGGACCGGTTCTCGGTGCTCAGTCCGCGATCGGCAGGTACACGCGGTTGCCCGCGGCTGCGAACTCCTTGGACTTCTGGGCCATCCCGTCCTCGATCTCCCCCGCCGTGCTGCCGTGCTGCCGGCGGATGTCCTGGGAGATCTTCATCGAGCAGAACTTCGGACCGCACATGGAGCAGAAGTGGGCGGTCTTGGCCGGCTCCGCCGGGAGGGTCTCGTCGTGGAACTCCCGGGCGGTGTCCGGGTCGAGGGCCAGGTTGAACTGGTCCTCCCACCGGAACTCGAAGCGGGCGTCGGACAGGGCGTCATCCCAGTCCTGAGCGCCCGGGTGGCCCTTGGCGAGGTCGGCCGCGTGGGCGGCGATCTTGTAGGTGATGACGCCGGTCTTCACGTCGTCCCGGTTGGGCAGGCCCAGGTGCTCCTTGGGCGTGACGTAGCAGAGCATGGCCGTGCCCCACCAGGCGATCATCGCGGCACCGATGCCGGAGGTGATGTGGTCGTACGCCGGGGCGACATCCGTCGTCAGCGGGCCGAGCGTGTAGAACGGCGCCTCCTCGCAGATCTCCTGCTGAAGGTCGATGTTCTCCTTGATCTTGTGCATCGGGACATGTCCCGGGCCCTCGATCATGGTCTGGACGTTGAAGCTCTTGGCGATCCGGTTGAGTTCGCCGAGCGTCCGCAGCTCCGCGAACTGCGCCTCGTCGTTGGCGTCCGCGATCGAGCCGGGCCGCAGGCCGTCGCCGAGCGAGTACGTGACGTCGTAGGCGGCGAGGATCTCGCAGAGCTCCTCGAAGTTCTCGTACAGGAAGCTCTCCCTGTGGTGCGCGAGGCACCACGCGGCCATGATCGAACCGCCGCGGGAGACGATGCCGGTCTTGCGGTTGGCGGTCAGCGGCACATACGGCAGGCGGACGCCCGCGTGGACCGTCATGTAGTCCACGCCCTGCTCGGCCTGCTCGATGACGGTGTCCTTGTAGATCTCCCAGGTCAGTTCCTCGGCCTTGCCGTCGACCTTCTCCAGGGCCTGGTAGAGCGGCACCGTGCCGATGGGGACGGGGGAGTTGCGCAGCACCCACTCGCGGGTGGTGTGGATGTTGCGGCCGGTGGACAGATCCATGACCGTGTCGGCGCCCCACCGGGTCGCCCAGGTCATCTTCTCGACCTCCTCTTCGATGGAGGACGTCACCGCGGAGTTGCCGATATTGGCGTTCACCTTCACCAGGAACCGCTTGCCGATGATCATCGGCTCGATCTCCGGGTGGTTGACGTTCGCCGGCAGCACCGCACGTCCTGCCGCGATCTCCTCTCGGACCACTTCCGGCGCCACGTTCTCCCGGATGGCCACGTACTCCATCTCGGGCGTGATCTCGCCCCGGCGGGCGTACGCGAGCTGGGTGACCGCCTGCCCGTCCCGGCCGCGGCGCGGCAGCCGGGGGCGGCCGGGGAAGACCGCGTCGAGGTTGCGCAGCCCGCCGCGCGGTGAGGTGTGCTTGATCCCGTCGTCCTCGGGGCGGACGGGACGGCCCGCGTACTCCTCGGTGTCGCCGCGGCCGATGATCCAGTTCTCCCGCAGCGGGGAAAGTCCCCGGCGGACGTCGGTGTCGACGCCCGGATCGGTGTACGGGCCGGAGGTGTCGTACAGCGTGACGGACTGCCCGTTGGTGAGGTGCACCTGACGGACCGGCACCTGTAGATCGGGGCGCGAGCCCTCGACGTACGCCTTGTGCCAGCCGATGGACTTCCCGGCCTCATCGCTCGACGAACCGTTCGCACCGTTCGTCGTGTTCTGCGTGGAGGCAGGCGTGCGTGCGTCCTTGATGGTCATGAGACCTACTCCCTACGCCGGCATTACCCGGTAACAGGTTCGGCGGTCGACGCAGCGGCTTCCGTCTGCCGATGTTTCGTGTGCAACGTCACTCGCGTGTGGTGACGTTCCACGTGAAACATCGCTGGGACGGAGGTCAGCGCCCTCTCAGCCCGGTGCTCCGAGCTCCCGCGTGTACAAAGGTGCCCCCACGCTAGCGTCAATTCGGGCGCGGTGAACAGGGGGCCCCGGTCGTTCTTGCGATGATCGGTCGGTGACCACGACGCATGAACCCCCGTTCCCGCCCGAGCCGCCCCGCGGCCCCGGTTCCGGATCCACCGGTGGTGGTGACGGGCACGGGCACGGAAACGGCCATTCCCACAGCCATGCCCATGGCCCGGCGGCCCCGGTCTCCAAGCATCTGCGCAAGGTCATCGCGGCGATCCTCATCCCGTTCGCCGCGGCGGTCGTCGTGGGGCTCGCGGTGCTGTGGCCGGGTGGCGCGCCCTCGCACGAGCGCACGGGTGTCGGCTTCGACCGTCAGACCCAGCAGGCCACCGTCACCAAGGTCGAGGAGGTCAGCTGCTCCTCGGTGAACGCCTCCGGGGTTCCCCCGACCGGCGACACCTCCACCGCGGAGGGCTCCTCGGCGCAGCAGCAGGAGGACGGCACCTGCAAGAAGGCGACGATCCGCGTCGACTCCGGCAAGGACAAGGGCCGCACCTTCACCGAGATCGTCCAGCCGGACCAGTCGCGGCAGCTGCACGAGGACGAGGAGGTCGTGGTCGCCTATGAGCCCTCGGCGCCCAAGGACCTCCAGTACTCGGTCACCGACGTCAACCGCCGGATCCCGATGGCGGTGCTCGCCGGGCTCTTCGCGCTGGCCGTCGTGGCGGTGGGTCGGCTGCGCGGTGTCATGGCGCTGATCGCGCTCGCCGTCAGTTTCCTGGTGCTGACCCTCTTCATCCTGCCCGCCATCCTCCAGGGATCGAACCCGCTGGTCGTGGCGGTGGTCGGGTCGAGCGCCATCATGCTGATCGCCCTCTACATGTGCCATGGCCTGTCGGCCCGGACGTCCGTGGCGGTTCTCGGGACGCTGATCTCGTTGCTGCTGATCGGCATCCTCGGCTCGGTCTTCATCGACTGGGCCGCCCTCACCGGCAACACGGACGACAACACCGGTCTGATCCACGGGCTGTACCCGGAGATCGACATGAGCGGTCTGCTGCTCGCCGGCATCATCATCGGTTCCCTCGGTGTCCTCGACGACGTGACGGTCACCCAGACCTCGGCCGTCTGGGAGCTGCACGAGGCCAACCCGACGATGGGCTGGCGGGGTCTGTACCGGGCCGGCATCCGGATCGGCCGCGACCACATCGCGTCCGTCGTCAACACCCTCGTCCTGGCCTATGCGGGCGCCGCGCTGCCGCTGCTGCTGCTCTTCTCGATCGCGCAGAGCAGTGTGGGCACGGTCGCCAACAGTGAGCTGGTCGCGGAGGAGATCGTGCGCACCCTGGTCGGTTCGATCGGCCTGGTCGCCTCGGTCCCGGTCACCACGGCCCTGGCCGCGCTGATGGTCGCCTCCGACCGCCCCGAGCGGGAGCCCGCCGCGGCCGGGGGACGCCCGGCTCCGGCGCGAGGGGGACGGGGGCGACGGCGGAAGCGGTGAGGCCCGGGGCCGCCGCCTGGACCTCCCGACAGTTGGGTTTCGGCTTCAACGGACGGTTGGGTTCCGGCCTCAACGGCCCGGTGCAGCGAAGAAGCGTTCCTGCACAACCCCAGGCCGCCTGCTGAAGCGTTACGGCTGTCTCCCGCCGCCCTGCCGCACCGCTTCAGCCCGCGCTCTGCTCCTCCGCCAGGATGCGGTCCAGTGCCTCGTCAAGACTGGCGTCGAAGTCGGACAGCGCACCCTCCTGGCCCAGCGGCACCAGCTTGTCGGTGCGGTCGAGGAACGCCACGAGCGGCGCCGCGGAGGAACGGAACAGCGCGTGATCGCCGCCCACCTGAAGCCGGATCAGCACATCGCCAAGCGCGTCGGGGTCGGCCGGGGAAACCCGCACATCACCCTCACCGCATGGCCGACCCACCCCGTCGATCATCAGCTCCCGCCCGAAGGCCCAGGTCACCGGCGCGTCTCCGGGCAAATGGAAGGTCAGCCGCACGGCGTAGGGATCGCAGGTCTCGTACCGCAGTTCCACCGGAATGCGGAAAGAGAGCTCCTCGGAGACGAGGAAGCTCATCATGACCTCTGCCTGTACGGACTCGTGCATCGCCTACCCCGTCATCTGCCGTGGATGTGGCCAGGAATGGTTCCCCGACACAGAGGAATCTTGCTGAACGTACACGGGAGATCACAAGGAGTGAGTTTTCAGATACTGATAGAGATCGCCAGCGACCCGAGATGCCGTCCGATCTCGCTCTGCAGTTGCCGGGCCGCGACCAGCAGCCGGTCGGCCTGGTGGGCCGGGAGAGAGATGGCCATCGTCGCCGCCGTGGTACCGACGGTGATCGGAATCGCGGCGCACACCGTTCCCAGCGCGTACTCCTGACGCTCGGTCACCATCTCCATCCGGTCCATCCGGTCCAGCCGGCGCAGCAGCGTGTGGTCGTCGCGCACGGTGTACGGGGTGATGGGCTGCACGGGATAGCGCTCCAGATGGTCGCGGCGGGTGGCCTCGTCCACCTGGGCCAGCAGACACTGCCCGATGGCGTGCGCGTGCCCGGTCTCCCGGAAGTCGGCCCACTCCTCGACCGCGGGGTTGCCCGGGGTGTCGGAGACGCACATGACCTCGATCTCGCCGTCCCGGTACACCGCGTAGTACACGGGCACCCCGATGGCGTCCCGCCAGTGCGCGAGTGCGTCGGCGACCGAGCTGCGACGTTTCTGCTGGGCTCCGCTGGTGCCCAGCCGCTCGGCTGCCTCTCCGAGGAAGAACAGGCCCTTGTCCCGGCGGAGATAGCCCTCGTGGACGAGGGTGCGCAGCAGGTGGTACGCGGTGGGCAGCGCCAGGCCGTTCTCCCGGGCCAGCTGCTTGGCGGGGGCGCCGTGCTCGTGCTCGGCGACGGATTCCAGCAGGCGCATGGCGCGCTGGACGGATCCGATGAGGGTCGCGGAGTGGGCGGCGCTCGCCGGATCGGGCGGATTCCCGGAGCGCTCGGGCGTCGGCTGCACCGGGGGCCGGGCGCGGGTCCCGGCGCCGGGGTGGGGGGCCCGGTCGGGTGCGCGGCCTGTGGGGTTGTGGGTTGTGGGGGTGTGGACTGTGGGGTTGCGGACTGTCGGGTTTTCGGAGGGTGCGGTGTCAACCGTGGCCAAGGGTCACTCCCGAAGCGCGAGGGGGCAGCCCGTGCGGGGAACACGGGTGGGGGTGTACGCCGCTCGCGGGGTCGTCCCCGCGTCGATTTCCGGACTCTATTCGTCCGTCACCGCTCGCAGACGGCCTGCCAGGGAAACTTCCCTCGGCCGAGGGAACCAGTGCTTCTGGTTACCGCTCGCCCGGTGCACGTGGGCCCGTCAGAAGTCGCTCCGCGAGGAAGCGCTCGACGTGAACTTCCGTACGACGTAAATGAGTCCGCCGACCAGGGCCACGAAGACCAGCACCTTGAACAGCAGCCCGATGACGAAGCCGACGATGTTCGCTATCAGCCCGCCGAACACCACCAGGGCGATGACCGGTACCGCGATCCACTTCACCCACCACGGCAGTCCCGCGAAGATCTCACCCATCGCCCTCGTCCTTACCTCTCCGCCCGTCACTGTGCCGGGTCCGGTAGGACGGCCCGCGCTGCGCGGGCGAGCCGTCTCGTCTTGCCTGCCTTCGATGCTAGGGGCGCGGAGGGCTCCGGCGGGGGCCTCGCGCCCCCTGTCCTCCCCTGATCGATCCCCTAGGGAATCCGGGGGTCGGACCCTCAGCTCTCAGGCGGAGAGAACACCACGAGCACCCGCAGGTCCTCGCTGATGTGGTGGAACTTGTGGGCCACGCCGGCCGGCACGTACACCACGCTGCCGCGCGCCACCTGGGTGGTCTCCAGGCCGACCGTGATCGCGGCCCGGCCGCTCACGACGAAGTAGACCTCGTCCTGCTGGTGCGGCTGCTGGGGATCGTGATCGCCCGCGTCGAGCGCGTACAGACCGACCGACATGTTCCGCTCACGCAGAAACTGCAGGTAGGCGCCGTCATTGGCGGCGCGTTCCGCCTCCAGTTCATCCAGCCGGAATGCCTTCATCGCTCTTGCCCGCCCTCGTCACACTGCTCGCAGCTGATCTCGTCTGCCACGATCAGACACATGAAGAATTTCGTAGTCAAGACGATCGCCAACGCGGGTGCCCTGGCGGTCGCCGTATGGCTGCTGGACAAGATCACTCTCACCGGCGACAGCACCGGCAAGAAGGTCGGCACCCTGATCCTGGTCGCGCTGATCTTCGGCGTGGTCAACGTCCTGGTGAAGCCGGTCGTCAGCCTGCTGAGCCTGCCGCTGCTCATCCTCACGCTCGGCCTGTTCACCCTGGTCGTCAACGCGCTGATGCTGCTGCTGACCTCCTGGCTCGCCGACACCGTCGACCTGAGCTTCCATGTCGAGGGCTTCTGGACCGCCGTTCTCGGTGGCCTGATCATCTCGGTCGTCTCCTGGGCGCTCAACGTCGTCCTGCCCGACGGGGACTGAGCGCCGATGACCTACCGCGTCTGCTTCGTGTGCACCGGCAACATCTGCCGCTCCCCGATGGCCGAGTCCGTCTTCCGCGCGCGGGTGGCCGAGGCCGGGCTCGACGGCCTGATCGACATCGACAGCGCCGGCACGGGCGGCTGGCACGAGGGGGACCCGGCCGACCCGCGCACGGTCGCGGTCCTGGAGCTGCACGGCTACGACAGCAGCCATATCGCCCGGCAGTTCCAGGCGTCCTGGTTCGCCCGTCTGGATCTGGTCGTGGCGCTTGACGAGAGCCACCTCAAGGCGCTGCGCCGGCTGGCTCCCACCGAGCAGGACGCGGCGAAAGTGCGGCTGCTGCGCTCCTACGGCCCCGCTGCCGGCGACGACCTCGACGTACCCGACCCGTACTACGGGGGCGCGGGGGGCTTCGAGGAGTGCCTGGCGATGGTCGAGGCGGCGAGCGGCGGTCTGCTGGACGCGGTGCGCCAGGAGACCGGGGAGCGGGCGGCGTGAGCGCCGCCGGGAGCCCGGGAGACGGCACGCGCGCGGTGCGCGCCGGACTGCCCGAGCCGGTCAAGCACGAGCCCACCCTGCCCGGTCCGGTGTTCGCCGCGCACTTCCATCTGCCGGGCGACCCCACCGGCCCGTACACCTACGGCCGCGACGAGAACCCCACCTGGACCCATCTGGAGCGGGCCATCGGGGAGCTGGAGGCGCCGGACGAGGACGGCGTCGAGACGCTGGTGTTCGCCTCCGGCATGGCCGCCGTCTCCGCGGTGCTGTTCTCCCAGCTGCGCGCCGGGGACACGGTCGTGCTGCCCAGCGACGGCTACCAGGCGCTGCCCCTGGTACGCGACCAGCTGAGGGCGTACGGCATCGAGGTGCGCACCGCGCCGACCGGCGGCGACGCTCAGCTCGACGTCCTCGACGGCGCCCGGCTGCTGTGGCTGGAGACGCCCTCCAATCCCGGCCTGGACGTCTGCGACATCCGGCGCCTTGTCGAGGCGGCACACGCGCGTGGCGCCCTCGTGGCCGTCGACAACACCCTCGCCACGCCCTTGGGGCAGCGCCCGCTGGAGCTCGGCGCCGACTTCTCGGTGGCGAGCGGCACCAAGCAGCTCACCGGGCACGGTGACATCCTGCTCGGCTACGTCTGCGGACGCGCCGGCGAGGCGATGACCGCCGTCCGCCGCTGGCGCAAGATCGTCGGCGCGATTCCGGGCCCCATGGAGGCGTGGCTCGCCCACCGCTCCCTCGCCACGCTCCAGTTGCGCGTGCTCCGGCAGAACGCCACCGCCCTGGCGGTCGCCGAGGCGCTGCGCGACTGGCCCGAGGAGCTGGGGGTGCGCTACCCGGGGCTGCCGGCCGACCCCTCCCACCCGACCGCGGCCCGGCAGATGCGGGGCTATGGGTGCGTGGTCTCCTTCACGCTCCCCACGCGTGCGCGTGCCGACCGTTTCCTCGACGCGCTACGGCTCGTGGACGACGCGACCAGCTTCGGCGGCGTGCGGTCCACGGCCGAGCGGCGCGGGCGCTGGGGCGGGGACGCGGTGCCGGAGGGCTTCATCCGGCTGTCGGTGGGTGCCGAGGACGCCGGGGACCTGGTGGCGGATGTGCTGCGCGCGCTGTAGGAGTCGGCGCGCTGAGCGCCTCGGCGGGGCTTGCGCTACGTACAACGGACGGTCCGAGCCTCCCCCCTCGTGGCTCGGACCGTCCTCGGTTCCGCGCGCGAAGAACCGCGCGAACAAGGCTAGTTGACTGTGTGTCAGTGTCCAATCACAGTAGCGACACAGGCCTATCGACATATTTATAGTTGGGCCCGGCCGGGGGGCTTGAGGAGGGCTGAACAGGGGAGGGTGGGGCATGGACTTGGCCTTGTTGCGCACCTTCGTGACCGTGCACCGGGCCGGTTCCTTCACCCGCGCCGCCGCCCTGCTCGGGCTGTCCCAGCCCGCCGTGACCTCCCAGATACGCACCCTCGAACGGCAGCTGGGCCGCCCCCTGTTCCTCCGGCAGGCGCGCGGCGTGACCCCGACGACCATCGGCGACGAACTCGCGCACAAGGCCGCCCCGCACCTGGACGCCCTGGTCGAGATCACCGAGACCGGCCTCGACGACGAGTCCTCCCTGCGCACCCTCCATCTCGCCGGACCGCCCGAGTTCACGGCCGAACGGGCCCTGCCCGCGCTGACCGAGCTCACCGGCGACGACGGCCAGGGCTTCGCGCTGCGGGCCTCCTTCGGAAACGCCGAGGAGACACTGGAAGGGCTGGCCGCCGGACATCATGATCTGGCCATCTGCACCGCCCGCCCGCGCGGCGCTCTGCTCACCGCGACTGCGCTCTGCGACGAGGAGCAGGTCCTGCTCGCCGCTCCCCGGTGGGCCGGGAGGATCTGCGCCGCACCACCGTGCCGCGGCGGAGCGACCGCACTGGAGGACGTGCCGGTGATCGAGGTGCACGAGTCGCTGCCCTTCGTCTCCCGCTACTGGGCCTCCGTCTTCGACTCCTGCCCGGCCGTGCCCGGCACCGTCATCGTCCCCGACCTACGGGCGGCCCTGGCCTGCGCGGTCGCGGGTGCCGGCCTCGCGGTGCTGCCCCGCTATCTCTGTGCGCCCGCCCTGGAGCGCGGTGACGTCGTCGCCCTGCACGAACCCGCCGTACCGCCGCTGCGGACGTATTTCCTGGTGGTGCGCACCGGGACGCTGGTGATGCCGCACATCGCGCGCGCCCATGAGTGGCTGCTGCAGGCGGCCGCCGACTGGTGCTGAGCCGCCGTCGCGATGTTTCACGTGGAACCAGCCGGGCCACATTTCTCCCATGACCGTCCGACCCGTGGTCAAGCGCACCGCCCGCGCCGTTCTGCTGGACGGTGACGACCTGATCCTGATCAAGCGCACCAAGCCGGGCATGGATCCCTACTGGCTGACGCCCGGCGGCGGGGTCGAGCCCACGGACACGACCGTGGTGGACGCCCTGCACCGCGAGGTGTACGAGGAACTCGGCGCCAAGATCGTCGATGTGGTCCCCTGCTTCGTCGACACCGTCGAGCACATCGGCGACGACGGCGGCGCGACCGGGGTGAAGGTGCAGCACTTCTTCGTCTGCCGTCTGGTGTCGATGGATACGTCCCTGCGGCACGGTCCGGAGGTCGACGAGCCGATCGGCGAGTACGAGATCGTGCGGGTGCCATTCACCCGCGTCGGCATCGCCTCCGTCCACCTCGTCCCGCTGTCGCTGCGGCACTATCTGGACGGCAACATCGAGGGCGTACGCGCCATGCACGCCCCGGACCTGGGCTGAGCTCAGCTCCCCGCGGCGACCAGTTCCTCCAGTGCGTCATGGCGGATGCGTTCCGCGGGGACACCGGTGTTCCGGAGGGCGTCCACACCGGTGCGGATCATCCCCGGCGGGCCCGAGACATAGGCGTCGTACTCGTACCAGGGTCCGAACTCCCGTATGGCGTCCGGCAACTGGACCAGCCCGTGCCGGTCCACCACGGGGCGCACCTCCAGCCACGGGTGCGCCTGCTGGAGCCTGAGCATCGTGTCGATGTCGTACAGGTCGTGGTCGCTGCGGGCGCCGTAGAACACCTCGACCGGCCGCCGCTCGCCGTGCTCGGCGACATCCTCGACCAGGGCCTTGATGGGGGCTATGCCGGTGCCGCCGCCGACGCAGAGCAGTCCGCTGTCGGTGGTGTGGTCCACGGTCATCGAGCCGGCCGGCGGGCCGAGCCGCAGGATGTCCCCGGGCCGGGCACGGTGCACCAGCGCATTGGAGACCCACCCCGCGGGGACGGCCTTCACATGGAACGACAACAGCCCGTCGGAGCGAGGCGCCGAGGCGAAGGAGTAGTGCCGCCAGATCCGCGGCCACCAGGGTGTCTCCAGGCTGGTGTACTGACCGGCGAGGAAGGGGTAGGGCTGGTCGGGGCGGACGGTGACGACCGCGACGTCGGGGGTCCGCAGCTCGTGCGCGACGACCTCCGCGTACCACCAGGCCGGGGCGCGCAGCTCGTCCGCGGCCGCCGCGTCGATCATCACCTGCGAGATGGTCGTGTACGTCCGCACCCAGGCCGCCTCCGTCTCCGCGTCCCAGACGGCGGAGGCGTACTTGCTCAGCGCGCCGATGAGGCACTCGCCCACGGCCGGATAGTGCTCGGGCCGGGTGCCGTACTTGCGGTGGCCCCGGCCCAGGTTCTGCAGATACGCGACCAGGACCTCGGTGTTGTCGATGTGCTCGGCCGCCGTGAGCAGCGCCTTGAGCAGCCGGTCCCGCTGGGTGTCCATGGCGGCCGGGAACAGGGAGCGGAGGTCGGGGTGGCGGACGAAGAGCAGCGCGTAGAAGTAGGAGGTCACCTTGTCGGCGACGGGACCGACTTCGGCCATCGTCCGGCGGACCAGTACGGCGTCGGGGGAGGCCTGCTGCGCTGCGGCGGGGCGCTGACCGGAGAGACGGGGCTCGGGCGGGGTGGGGGTGGTGGAGGGGTGGAGGGGTATCTCGGGCGCTGTGGCCTCCGGCGCTGCGGGCGGTGTGGCCTGCTGCGCTGCGGGCGCTGTGGCCTCCCGCGCTACAGGCCGTGCAGCTTCCTGCCGCGCACCCGGGGTCGCCCCGGCGTCGGCCCCCGGCCTGCTCACCGGGCGCATCGCGGCCAGCCGGTTGCCCTCGGTCGTCTCCGGCTCACTGCCCTGACTGGTCGTCGGCTGGGTGCGCGGCGTGAACCAGCCGCTGCCGCCGCCGGAAGTGCCGTTGTCGGCCGACGTGGTGGTCGGAGCGTCCATGGTGTGTGCCTCGCCTCGAACATCTTTCGGTCGGTCTGCGCACTTCCTCGGCCGGAAGGTGCCTGCTTTCCCCCGCAGACGGCTTGCTTTCCCGTTCGGTGCCCCTGGCCCGTACAGCCACATTCAAACCTGTATGCACGCTTCGTACGGACAAGTAACATAAGACTGTGATATTGGCCGCAGTCCTGTCACCGCAGCGTCCCACCGCGTGTGCCCACCCCGGCCGCATAAGCGCAATCGCGGGTCTTCGATCTCTCCGTCCCATTAGGCTGCGTTGCCCTGTTCCCGGCTCGCACGGGTCGTGTGCGGTCATTCCGGAGCCCGTCCCGGATGCGAACCGGAGTCGACCCTACCGGCCAGCGCTCCGCACACAAGTCCCCCCATCCCCCGTCACATGACGACCGGGGGTGAAGCCGTGACTTCTTTCAATTACCGGGCAGGCCGCACCAATTCATAGGGTTCCCGTCGATCCTGCTCCATGGAGTGCCGCATGGCCGGACGGGGTCGGCGGTCGTCGCCGATCGCCCCGGAGGTCGGTACGGCTGCGAACGGGCCCCTGTCCGGCCGGTCCGGCGCGAGGTGTTCGTCCATGTTTCACGTGAAACATCGTGCCCCCGGAGCCCAAGCCCATGCTGTGGGCAAAAGCTCGTACGACTCCTCGGAAACGGGTGGACGGCAAGGCCACCCGTCAGACAGCCTGACCTGCGTGTCGACACCTTCCCCCGCCGCTCTGCCCATCCGCCCCCTGACGCCGCGTGACCTCGCCGCCTGCGCCGACCTGTCCGAGAACCGGGGCTGGCCCCGGGAGGAACACAAGTGGGGCTTCCTCCTCACCGCGGGCCAGGGCTACGGCATCGACAACCCCGACGGCGGGCTCATCGGCGCCTGCGTGGTCACCGAGTACGGCCGGCCCGGGCGCCCCGATCTGGCGGCCATCGGCATGGTGCTGGTCGCCGAGCAGCACGCCCGCCGGGGCATCGGGCGTCACTTGATGCGGCACGTCCTCTCGGCCCAGGGCACCACCCCGCTGACGCTGCACGCGACGCCGAACGGCCGGCCGCTCTACGAGGAACTCGGCTTCAAGGCCACGGGCCGAGCCGAGATGCTGCGCGGCTACTTCACGCCCCGTGGCCCGGAGCCGGGGGTCCCCACGCGCGCGGCCACCGCCGAGGACCTCACCGCGATTCTCCGGCTCGACGAAGAGGTCTTCGGTTCGGACCGCACACATCTGCTCACCCGGCTGCCCGCCTTCGCCGATCAGTTGCGGGTGGCGGAGGAGGACGGCCGGATCACCGGATTCGCGGCCGCCTGGCCCAACATGGACACCCATGTCGTCGGCCCACTGATCGCCCGTGACACCCGGACCGCACAGTCCCTGATCGCCTCCCTCGCCGCGCACACCGACCGGCCCCTGCGCACCGACATCGACGTACGGCACGAAGAGCTGCTGGCCTGGGCGAAGGAGCGGGGCCTGGCATCCGTCGCCTTCAACTCGGTGATGATCTACGGCATCCCCGAGCTGCCCGGGGACTGGCAGCGGCGGTTCGCCCCTCTCACGGTGGCGGCGGGCTGAGCCACCCGGACACGACTACGCCGGTTCCCGGAGCTGTCGGGAACCGGCGGTCGTGTTTGGTCAGCGGTGGAACAAGGCCGCCTTCAGCTCGCCGCTCGGTGAGCGGTGGGTCAGGGCCTGCTTCTCGCCGTCCGGGCAGCGGTGGGCCAGGGTCTGCCTCACGCCGCCCGGTCAGCGGTGGGCCACGGCCTGCTTCTCGACGGGCGGGACGGGCGTGGACCCGGCGACGACGGCCCCGGTCCTCCGGTCGCGGCGTTCCAGGCCGGCCGAGAGGAAGGCCAGGAGCAGCGCGGACGCGGCGAGGGCGGCGCCGACCCAGTTGGGGGCGGTGTACCCGAGGCCGGCCGCGATGACGACGCCACCGAGCCAGGCGGCGAGCGCGTTGCCGAGGTTGAAGGCCCCGATGTTCACGGCCGAGGCCAGGGTCGGAGCACCGTGGGCCTGGTCGAGGACGCGCTTCTGCAGCGGCGGGACGGTGGCGAAGCCCAGGGCGCCGATGAGCGTGATGGTGACGGCCGCCAGGACCTTGTGGTGGGCGGTGAGCGTGAACAGCGCCAGCACGACGGCGAGGGCGCCCAGAGAGACATACAGCAGCGGCATCAGCGCGCGGTCGGCGTACCGGCCGCCGACGAGGTTGCCGCCGACCATGCCGAGCCCGAAGAGCACCAGGAGCCAGGTGACCGAACCGTCGGCGAAACCGGTGACGTGGGTCATCATCGGCGCGATGTAGGTGATGGCCGCGAAGACTCCGCCGAAGCCGAGCACGGTCATCGCCATCGCGAGCAGGACCTGGGCGTTCTTGAAGGCGGCCAGCTCATGGCGCAGCCGTACGCCTTCCGGCCGGGGCAGGTCGGGGACCAGGCGGGCGATGCCGGTCAGGCCGATCACGCCGAGGGCGGCGACGATGGCGAAGGTGACGCGCCAGCCGATGGACTGTCCGACGAAGGTGCCGAGCGGGACACCGACGACGTTGGCGACGGTGAGACCGGTGAACATCATCGCGATGGCGCCGGCCTTCTTGTCCGGGGCGACCAACTCGGCCGCGACGACCGAGCCGATGCCGAAGAAGGCGCCGTGGGCGAGTGAGGCGACGATGCGGCCGGTCAGCATGACGGCGAAGGCCGGGGCCAGCGCGGAGAGCAGGTTTCCGGCGATGAACAGGCCCATCAGCAGCATCAGCATCCGCTTGCGGGAGACCCTGGTGCCGACCACGGTCATCAGCGGCGCTCCGGCCACGACGCCAAGCGCGTAGCCGGTCACGAGCAGGCCCGCGGTAGGGATCGAGACCCCGAAGTCGGCCGCGACCTCGGGCAGCAGGCCCATGATCACGAACTCGGTCGTCCCTATTCCGAAGGCCCCGATCGCCAGGGCCAGGAGCGCGAGCGGCATAGGGAGCCACCTTCCCAGAAGATTGCAGTAGAGCTTTACGCGTCAGGACAATACTTGCATACGCGCTTTATCTGCAAGCGAAGGCAACCGATCCTCGCCGGCGTTCGCCCTCCGCATAGGGTGAGCCGCATGGGAGATCTTGAGATACGCCCCGCCACCGCGGACGACGTTCCGGCGATCGTGACCATGCTCGCCGACGACCCCCTGGGGGCCCAGCGCGAGTCGCCCGACGACCTGACCCCCTACCTGACGGCCCTGGACCGCCTGAGCCGTGACCCCAACCAGCATCTGATGGTGGCCGAGCGGGGAGGACGGGTCGTCGGAACCCTCCAGCTCACGCTCATCCCCGGACTCTCCCGCAAGGGTGCCACCCGCTCCGTCATCGAGGCCGTCCGCGTCCACGCCGACGAGCGCGGCAGCGGCCTGGGAACGCAGTTCATCGAGTGGGCAGTGGACGAGTCCCGGCGCCAGGGCTGCCAACTCGTCCAGCTGACCTCGGACGCCTCCCGCACCGACGCCCACCGCTTCTACCAGCGGCTCGGCTTCGAGGCCTCGCACGTGGGCTTCAAGCGCGTCCTGTGACGGCCGGGATGCCCTGTTTCACGTGAAACAGGGCTGAGACAGGGCTGAGAACAGGGCGCTCCCCCTCGGCAGCCGCTACGGAATCCCCCGCCACCCCTCCGGGTCCACCCCACCCGGCACCGGAGCCCCCTCGTCGTACGGCTGACGCGTGAACACGAACGACCCGAGGTCGAGATGGCTCACCGTCCCGTCCGGACGCCGTACGGCCTGGAGGAGTTCTCCGGCGTAGTAGCCCTCGAGACCGGTCCAGGTGCCGTCACCGTTGGCCCGGAACCGTGAGCGCCGGCCCTTGCCGGACAACGGCTCCAGCGAGACGAACCCATCGGCCGTCAACCGCAGCGCGAAGGCATACGTCCCCCAGTACCACTGGCCCGCCAGTTCCAGGACGGCAGGATCGACGTCGGTCATGGGCCGCCAGGGTTCGGGGATCCGCGGCTCCGCCTCGGCGACGATCCGCACCAGGTCGGCGGCGACCAGGGAGAGCAGCGGGCCCGAGGTGCAGTTGGCGAGCACGACCGCCGCGACATCGTCGCTCTCGCTGAAGAAGAGGCTCGCCAGGAAGCCAGGCAGCGACCCCGAGTGCCCGGCGAGCAGCCGGCCGTGCCGGTGCTGGATCTGCAGTCCCAGTCCGTACGCGGACCCGTCGGCGACATCCGCGGACTCGCCCGGCGCGGCCGGTTCCCGCATCTCCCGTACGCTCGCCGCGCTCAGCACCCGGTCGTCCCCCTTGACCAGGAAGGCCGCGAACCGCGCCAAGTCGGCCGTGGTGGACCACAGTTGCCCGGCCGGAGCCATCCGCCCCAGGTCCTCCGCGGGTTCCGGCAGCATCACATCGGCCCAGGGGTGCACCGCCCAGCCGCCCGCGTGCGGCGCCTTCGGGCGCCCGCTGGTGCGGTTCAGTCGCAGGGGTTCGAGCACTTCACTGCGCAGTGCGTCCTCCCAGGGCGCCCCTCGCAGCTTCTCCACCAGAGCGCCCAGCAGGGTGTAGCCGGGGTTGGAGTAGTGGTGGCGTCGGCCCACGGGGTGCAGCAAGGGCCGTTCTCCGAGTACATCGGCGAGTTCGGGCCGCATCGAGCCGGGCGTCCGCTCCCACCAGGGCGCCGGGGACTCGGCGGCCAGACCGCCGGCGTGGGCGAGCAGTTCGGCGATCGTGGCCTCCCCCGCGCCGGTCCCCGGCAGATGCTTCTCCAACGGGTCACCGAGGTCGAGCAGCCCCTCGTCGCGCAGCCGCATGACCAGAACGGCCGTGAAGGTCTTGGTGATCGAGCCGATCCGGTACTGCACGTTCTCGTCGGGACCGTGCCCCTCGACCGAGGTCCGGGATCCGTGCCACACCGCGCGCCCGTTCCGCACGACCGCCGCGACCAGCGAGGGCGTCCGCCCTTCGGCCTGGGCCACGGCGATCCGGTGGGACAGCGCCCGCCGGGTCCCGGGCAGCAACTCTTCCTGAGGTGTCGTCATCCCCCCAGTCCACCCCGAGGGGGCCGCGGGAGTCGAGCGCATCAGCGTTGAGCGGAGGGATCAGGTCTGCGCCATGTCGACGAAGCGGGAGTAGTGGCCCTGGAAGGCCACCGTGATCGTCGCCGTCGGACCGTTACGGTGCTTGCCCACGATGATGTCCGCCTCGCCCGCGCGCGGGGACTCCTTCTCGTAGGCGTCCTCACGGTGCAGCAGGATCACCATGTCGGCGTCCTGCTCGATGGAGCCGGACTCACGCAGGTCGGACACCATCGGCTTCTTGTCGGTGCGCTGTTCGGGTCCACGGTTCAGCTGGGAGAGCGCGATCACCGGGACCTCCAGCTCCTTGGCCAGCAGCTTGAGGTTACGGGACATGTCCGAGACCTCCTGCTGACGGCTTTCGGATCGCTTGGAGCCACCGGACTGCATCAGCTGGAGATAGTCGATGATCACGAGCTTGATGTCGTTGCGCTGCTTCAGCCGGCGGCACTTGGCGCGGATCTCCATCATCGACAGGTTCGGGGAGTCGTCGATGTAGAGCGGCGCGGCCGAGACCTCCGGCATCCGGCGCGCCAGCCGCGTCCAGTCCTCGTCCGTCATGGTGCCGGAGCGCATGTGGTGCAGGGCCACCCGCGCCTCGGCCGACAGCAGACGCATCGCGATCTCGTTGCGCCCCATTTCGAGGGAGAAGATGACGCTCGCGAGGTTGTGCTTGATGGACGCCGCCCGCGCGAAGTCCAGGGCGAGCGTGGACTTGCCCATCGCGGGACGGGCCGCGATGACGATCATCTGGCCGGGGTGCAGGCCGTTGGTGAGCGAGTCGAGGTCGGTGAACCCGGTGGGCACACCGGTCATCTCGCCGGTACGCGAGCCGATCGCCTCGATCTCGTCGAGCGCGCCCTCCATGATGTCGCCGAGCGGCAGATAGTCCTCGCTGGTGCGCTGCTCGGTGACGGCGTAGATCTCCGCCTGGGCACGGTTGACGATCTCGTCGACATCGTCGTCGGCCGCGTATCCCATCTGAGTGATGCGGGTCCCGGCCTCCACCAGGCGGCGCAGGACGGCGCGCTCGTGGACGATCTCCGCGTAGTACTCGGCGTTCGCCGCCGTCGGCACCGTCTGGACGAGGGTGTGCAGATAGGAGGCGCCGCCGACCTTGTTGATCTCACCGCGCTTGGTGAGCTCGGCGGCGATGGTGATGGGGTCGGCCGGCTCGCCCTTGGCGTAGATGTCCAGGATCGCCTGGAAGATCGTCTCGTGCGCGGGCTTGTAGAAGTCATGGCCCTTGAGGACCTCGACGACGTCCGCGATGGCGTCCTTGGACAGGAGCATGCCACCGAGGACGGACTGCTCGGCGTCCAGGTCCTGGGGCGGCACCCGCTCGAAGGCCGAACCGCCGCCGTCCCACTCGCCGCTCTCCCGGCCTCGGTCGTGCTGCTCGTCCCGGCCCCGGCCCCCGTCACTGCGGCGGCGGGAAGCAGGCAGACGATCACTGGGCCCGCTGTCGGCCCACGGGTCGTCCAAGGGCTCGGAAATACTCACCGAGCCACCTCCTCCCGTCCGCCGAGCGGACCCTCGCGTGCCTCTCATTTCTACGGCACGCCACTGACAAATAAGACGCCCAACTCCGGTTCTGGCGCCGTCGGTTTTGTGTCGTTTTCTCGACCGACGGACGGAGCGGGCGCCGGTCCACGGTAGGCCCCGCGGCACCGTCAGCCAATCTGGTTATCCACAGGCCATGTGGACGACGGCCCGGATGCTGTGGAGAACTCCGCAAAACCTGTGCACGACCCGGTGGACAGCCCTGTGAACAAGCCGCGCAGCTTTCCGAAACACCACCTCTGACCTGCCCATATCCCATCCACCGGCTGTGCAGAAGAAAAAGTTTTCCCGTCGGCGCAAGATCACTTCGAACGGTGCGCGAGAGCACACACGCTGAGACGAACAGTAAGGGTCACTTCTCCATTGCATCTCTTACCTGTGGACGATTAGATTGGTGCTCATGACACAGGCTCCCGCGACCCCCAAGGCCACCCGTCGTCAGCACGATCGAGAGATCATCGCGCTGGCCGTCCCGGCCTTCGGCGCACTCGTCGCCGAGCCCTTGTTCGTCATCGCCGACAGCGCCATCGTCGGCCACCTGGGCACCGCCCAACTCGCCGGTCTCGGCGTCGCCTCCGCACTCCTGATGACCGCCGTGAGCGTCTTCGTCTTTCTTGCCTACGCCACCACCGCGGCCGTCGCCCGACGCGTCGGCGCCGGTGATCTCCAGGCCGCCATCCGCCAGGGCATGGACGGCATCTGGCTCGCCCTCATCCTCGGTGCCGCTGTCATCGCGGTCGTCCTGCCCACAGCACCGTTCCTCGTGGAACTCTTCGGCGCCTCCGACACGGCGGCCCCGTACGCGATCACCTATCTCCGGATCTCCGCACTCGGCATACCGGCGATGCTCGTCGTCCTCGCCGCCACCGGCGTCCTGCGGGGACTCCAGGACACCCGGACACCGCTGTACGTCGCCCTCGCCGGCTTCATCGCCAACGCCGTCCTCAACGTCGGCCTCGTCTACGGCGCCGGCCTCGGGATCGCCGGATCCGCCTGGGGCACCGTCATCGCCCAGTGCGGCATGGCCGCCGCCTACCTCGTGGTCGTCGTCCGCGGCGCCCGCAAGCACCATGCCTCCCTGCGTCCCGACGCCACCGGCATCAAGGCCTGCGCCCAGGCCGGTGTGCCCCTGCTGGTGCGGACGCTCTCGCTGCGCGCCATCCTGATGATCGCCACCGCGGTCGCCGCCCGCCTCGGCGACGCCGACATCGCGGCCCACCAGATCATCCTGTCGCTGTGGAGCCTGCTCGCCTTCGCTCTGGACGCGATAGCCATCGCCGGGCAAGCGATCATCGGCCGCTACCTCGGTGCGGGCGATGCCGAGGGGGCACGCGCCGCCTGTCGCCGCATGGTGGAGTGGGGCATCGCGGCCGGTGTCGTCCTGGCCCTGCTCGTGATGATCGCGCGGCCCTTGCTGCTGCCGCTCTTCACCAGCGACTCGGTCGTCCAGGACACCGCCCTGCCCGCTCTGCTCATGGTGGCGCTCTCCCAGCCGATCTGCGGCGTGGTCTTCGTCCTGGACGGCGTACTGATGGGCGCGGGCGACGGCCCGTATCTCGCATGGGCCATGGTGGTCACCCTCGCCGTCTTCACTCCGGTCGCCCTGCTCGTCCCTGTCCTCGGCGGGGGACTGACCGCGGTCTGGGGAGCGATGACCCTGATGATGACGGTCCGGATGGTGACCCTCTGGCTCCGCGCCCGCTCGGGTCGCTGGATCGTCACCGGCGCGACGCGCTGACTGTTTCACGTGAAACCGACGTTTCACGTGAAACATGGCCGAGTTCCTGTTTCACGTGAAACATGGCCGAGGCGCCAGGCACGAAGAAGGGGCCGCACCCCATGGGCGCGGCCCCTTCTCTCAGCTCTTCAAGCCGAGCACGGCGATCAGGCCGCGACGACCTCGATGTTGACCTTGGCGGCAACCTCGGGGTGCAGACGCACGGACGTCTCGTGAGCGCCCAGCGTCTTGATCGGCGAACCGAGCTCGATGCGGCGCTTGTCGACCTCGGGGCCACCGGAAGCCTTGATCGCGGAAGCGATGTCGGCCGGGGTGACGGAACCGAAGAGACGACCGGCGTCGCCGGAGCGGACGGCCAGGCGGACCTTGACGCCCTCGAGCTGGGCCTTCACAGCGTTGGCCTGCTCGATGGTCTGGATCTCGTGGATCTTGCGAGCACGACGGATCTGCTCGACGTCCTTCTCGCCACCCTTGGTCCAGCGGATCGCAAAGTTCCGCGGGATCAGGTAGTTGCGAGCGTAACCGTCCTTGACGTCGACGACGTCGCCCGCGGCACCGAGGCCGGAGACCTCGTGGGTGAGGATGATCTTCATGAGTCGGTCACCCTTCCCTTATCGCGCGGTGGAGGTGTAGGGCAGCAGCGCCATCTCACGGCTGTTCTTCACAGCCGTGGCGACGTCACGCTGGTGCTGCGTGCAGTTGCCGGTCACGCGGCGGGCACGGATCTTGCCGCGGTCGGAAATGAACTTCCGCAGCATGTTCGTGTCCTTGTAGTCCACGTACGTGACCTTGTCCTTGCAGAAAGCGCAGACCTTCTTCTTCGGCTTGCGCACAGGCGGCTTCGCCATGGTGTATCTCCTGTGTGATCAAGAAGTGTGGGTACGACCCACCCTTGGCCCGAGGGCCTAGAAGGGGGGCTCGTCCGAGTAGCCGCCGCCAGCGCCGCCGCTGCCGGAGTTTCCACCCCAGCCGCCACCGCCGCCGCCCTGCTGGCCACCGGCAGGAGCGCCGGTCGCCCACGGGTCGTCGGCGGGAGCGCCGCCGCCCTGCTGACCGCCGCCGGGGCCACCGCCCCAGCCGCCGCCACCCTGGCCGCCACCGCCACCGCCGCCGAAGCCACCGCCCTGCTGGCCACCGCGGCCGGCGGTCTTGGTGACCTTGGCCGTGGCGTTGCGCAGGCTGGCGCCGACTTCCTCGACGTCCAGCTCGTAGACCGTGCGCTTGACGCCCTCACGGTCCTCGTAGGACCGCTGCTTCAGCCGGCCCTGCACGATGACGCGCATGCCTCGCTGGAGCGACTCGGCAACGTTCTCCGCCGCCTGCCGCCAGACCGAGCAGGTCAGGAACAGGCTTTCGCCGTCCTTCCACTCATTCGTCTGACGGTCGAAGGTGCGGGGAGTGGACGCGACACGGAACTTCGCGACCGCCGCACCGGAAGGGGTGAAGCGCAGCTCGGGGTCGTCGACAAGATTGCCGACGACCGTGATGACGGTCTCGCCTGCCATGGGGGAACCTCTCGGCGGGTTTGCTGCTGGCTGCTGGTGCTGCTACTCGGAACCCGAGATCAACTGAGCGGAGGAGCTCAGTGGGTCTCGGGACGGAGGACCTTGGTCCGGAGGACCGACTCGTTCAGGTTCATCTGGCGGTCGAGCTCCTTGACGACCGCAGGCTCGGCCTGCAGGTCGATGACCGAGTAGATGCCCTCGGGCTTCTTCTTGATCTCGTACGCGAGACGACGACGGCCCCAGGTGTCGACCTTCTCGACCTTTCCGTTGCCCTCACGGACGACGGAGAGGAAGTTCTCGATCAGGGGGGCGACAGCGCGCTCCTCCAGATCGGGGTCGAGGATGACCATCACCTCGTAGTGACGCATGTGGAACCCACCTCCTTTGGACTCAGCGGCCACGGTCGTTCCGTGGCAGGAGGGTTGTGATGCGTACGCAACGGTATCGGCCGCCACTGACAATCGGGGTCCCTCTCAGGAGTCCCGGCCGTGACATGGGCAGACACCGGTGCAGACGCTACAGACTACCCGCACACCCCCTTCGGGTTGAAATCCGGCCGGGAGGGCCGACAATCTGGATACATCGGGTGTGTACGGCGCTACGATGCGCCGCCCTTCCGCAGGAGGTGCCCTCATGGCACAAGCAATGCGACCCAACCCCGTCGGAGGCCTCTTCGCCACGGACGGAAAGCCCCACCCTCTCCAGGACGCCCTGCTCGCGGTGACCCTGGTGCTGGGCCTCACGTCTTTCGTCTCGGCGATGTTCCATGACCTGCATCTGCTCAGCTCCTGGACCGGCCTGCTGGGGATCGCCACCGGCGCCTACGGTCAGTGGGTGTCGGAGACGACACGTGAGCGCTTCGGCCTGATCGTGGGACTGGGCGCCGCGAGCATCGGCTTCTTCCTGGGCATGGCGCACGGTGGTCTCTTCGGCGGGGTCGTCGGCTGACGCCAGGGACCACCTCACACCTCTCCGACACGGCCGGCGATCGCCCCGGTGGCCCAAAAGCCGGGGCGAAGCTGCCGTACGCCCAGTCAGGCCGCTCACGAGGCGCAGTAGGCTTCGGCGCGAGAGCCGGAGCCCCTGAACCCATGGGGACACACCAGCCCGAGGAGCGCCCCGAATGAGCCTGACCCTGAGGACGATCAGTCGCGAGCAGCATCTGGCATACATCCAGAGCCTGCCGTCGGCGAGCCACATGCAGGTTCCGGCCTGGGCCGATGTCAAGGCGGAGTGGCGCTCCGAGAACCTCGGGTGGTTCGACGACCGGACCGGTGAGATGGTCGGCGCGGGCCTGGTCCTCTACCGCCAGCTGCCCAAGATCAAGCGCTACCTCGCCTATCTGCCCGAGGGCCCGGTCATCAACTGGTTCGCGCCGAATCTGACCGACTGGCTGGAGCCGATGCTCGCGCACCTGAAGCAGCAGGGCGCCTTCTCCGTGAAGATGGGTCCGCCGGTGATCATCCGGCGCTGGGAGGCGGGCTCCATCAAGCAGGGCATCCAGAACCCGGACGTGAAGCGACTGCGTGACATCGAGGCCGACTTCATCGAACCGCGCGCCTTCGAGGTCGCCGACAAGCTGCGCCGTATGGGATGGCAGCAGGGTGAGGACGGCGGCGCCGGCTTCGGCGACGTCCAGCCGCGCTACGTCTACCAGGTGCCGCTGGCGAACCGCTCCCTGGAAGAGGTCCACAAGAACTTCAACCAGCTGTGGCGCCGCAACATCAAGAAGGCCGAGAAGGCGGGCGTCGAGGTCGTCCAGGGCGGCTACCACGACCTCGAGGAATGGCAGCGGCTGTACGAGATCACGGCCGTGCGCGACCACTTCCGGCCCCGCCCGCTGGGGTACTTCCAGCGCATGTGGACGGCCCTCAACACCGAGGACCCCAACCGCATGCGGCTGTACTTCGCCCGGCACAACGGGGTGAACCTGGCCGCCGCGACGATGCTGGTGGTCGGCGGGCACGTCTGGTACTCCTACGGCGCCTCCGACAACATCGGCCGTGAGGTCCGGCCCTCGAACGCGATGCAGTGGCGGATGCTGCGCGACGCCTACGCGCTCGGCGCGACCGTCTACGACCTGCGGGGCATCTCCGACTCGCTGGACGAGTCGGACCACCTCTTCGGCCTGATCCAGTTCAAGGTGGGCACCGGCGGGCAGGCCGCCGAGTACCTCGGCGAGTGGGACTTCCCGCTGAACAAGCTGCTGCACAAGGCGCTCGACATCTACATGTCGCGCCGCTGAGCCCCAGGCATTTGCTTCGATAGCTTCCATACCTCTGATACACCGCAGCCACCAGAAAGGTTCCAGGTCCGGCCATGGCGCTCACGCTCTACGTCGACACCGCGCGCTGGCGGGCGCACCACAAGCACGTGCAGGAGCAGTTCCCGGGCCTCGTCCCGGTCTGCAAGGGCAACGGCTACGGCTTCGGGCACGAACGCCTGGCGGAGGAGGCCACGCGGCTGGGCTCGGACGTCCTCGCGGTCGGCACGACCTACGAGGCCGCGCGCATCAAGGACTGGTTCGGCGGTGACCTGCTGGTGCTGACGCCGTACCGGCGCGGCGAGGAGCCGGTGCCGCTGCCCGACCGGGTCATCCGCTCGGTGTCCTCGATCGACGGCGTGTACGGCCTCGTGGGCGCCCGGGTGGTCATCGAGGTGATGTCCTCGATGAAGCGGCATGGGGTGAGCGAGCAGGACTTGCCGCAGCTGCACTCCGCCATAGAGAACGTCCGGCTGGAGGGCTTCGCCATCCACCTGCCGCTGGACCGCACCGACGGCTCGGACGCCGTCGAGGAGGTCATCGGCTGGATGGACCGCCTGCGCGCGGCCCGGCTGCCGCTGCACACGATGTTCGTCAGCCACCTCAAGGCCGACGAACTGGCCCGGCTCCAGCAGCAGTTCCCGCAGACCCGCTTCCGCGCCCGTATCGGCACCCGGCTCTGGCTGGGGGACCACGACGCCACGGAGTACAGCGGTGCCGTCCTGGACGTCACCCGCGTCTCCAAGGGCGACCGTTTCGGCTACCGGCAGCAGAAGGCGGCCTCCGACGGCTTCCTGGTCGTCGTGGCGGGCGGCACCTCGCACGGGGTGGGGCTGGAGGCCCCCAAGGCGCTGCACGGCGTCATGCCGCGCGCCAAGGGCGTCGCCCGGGCCGGCCTCGCCACCGTCAACCGGAACCTTTCTCCGTTCGTCTGGGGCGGCAAGCAGCGCTGGTTCGCCGAGCCGCCGCACATGCAGGTCTCCATCCTGTTCGTGCCCTCGGACGCGCCGGAGCCGAAGGTCGGGGACGAGCTGGTGGCCCATCTGCGCCACACCACCACGCAGTTCGACCGCCTCGTCGACCGCTGAGCCCGCCCACCAGGGCAGCAGAAAGGCCGTGCACGCTTCCCGTGCACGGCCTTTCGCTGGTCTACGACATACGACCTTCAGCCGTTCGCGTAGTCCACGCCTCCCAGAGACCGTTCACTCAGAGCGAACGCTCGCCCGCCCCCGGCCCGCCCCACTCCACCTGCGGCCCGTCGCAGTGCGCCGCGTGCTTGGGCGGACGGGCCGCGGCGCCGAGCACGAAGACGTCCTCCGCCCCGTCGAGCACACCGCCCGAGGGATCGTCGTCGCCCGCCCGGCGCACCACGTCCCGCTCCGGCATGAGGATGTCCCGGACGATCACGGCGCACAGGTAGAGCGTGCCCAGCAGATGCACACCGATGGCCCAGTGGTAGCCGTCGGTCGGCAGCCCCTTGTGGGCGTCTCCGCTGGTCGTGTACGCGAGGTACATCCAGATGCCCAGGAAGTACGCCACCTCGCAGGCCTGCCAGATCAGGAAGTCCCGCCACTTGGGCCGGGCCAGCGCGGCCAGCGGGATCAGCCACAGCACGTACTGGGGCGAGTAGACCTTGTTGGTGAGGATGAACGCCGCCACGATCAGAAACACGAGCTGCGCGAACCGAGGCCGCCGCGGCGCCGTCAGCGTGAGCGCGGCGACACCGGCGCAGCACAGCAGCATCAGCAGGGTGGCGAGGTTGTTGACGGTGTCGGTGGAGAGCGGGTCACTGGAGTTCTGGGCCATGATCAGCCAGAAGGACCCGAAGTCGACGCCGCGCTCCTGGCTGAACGTGTAGAACTTCGACCAGCCGTCGAAGGCGAGCAGCATCACCGGGCCGTTCACGACCGCCCAGGCCACGGCCGTACCGCCCAGTGCCTTGCCGAAGTCCCGCCATTTCCCCGCACGCCAGCACAGCACGAGCAGCGCGCCGAGCAACAGGACGGGATAGAGCTTGGCGGCCGTGGCGAGCCCCAGGAGAACACCGAAGGCGAGCGGGCGGCCCCGCGACCACATCAGCATCGCGGCGGCCGTCAGAGCGACGGCCAGCAGGTCCCAGTTGATGGTCGCGGTCAGCGCGAAGGCCGGCGCCAGCGCGACGAGCAGTCCGTCCCAAGGACGCCGGGCATGCGTACGGGTCACACAGACGGCGATGACGGCCGCGCAGGCCATCAGCATCCCCGCGTTGACCATCCAGTACCACTTCTCCTGGTCCTGGATGCTGCCGCTGCCCGGCGTGAGCCAGGAGGCCACCTCCATGAACACACCGGTCAGCACCGGGTATTCGAGGTACTCCATGTCGCCGGAGAGCCTGTCGAAGTACGGCACGAGGCCGTCGGCGAAGCCACGCCCCTGGTACAGGTGCGGGATGTCGGAGTAGCAGGCGTGGGTGTACTGCGAGCTGGCGCCGAAGAACCAGGCGCCGTTGTAGCAGGGCGCCTTCTGGACCAGGCCGAGGGTGAACACGCCGATCGCCACGAGCGCGATGACCCGCACCGGGGTCCACCACGACGTCCCCAGCAGGGCACGCCGACCGATGGGGCCGCCGATCAGCTCGCTGCCGCTGCGGGCCACCTCGTCGTCCTTGGTCGGCCGCACCGGGTCCGGCTCGTGCACGCTCGATTGCGTCGTCTCTGCACTGGGCATGGGGCACATCCTGCCGTACGCGCCTGGGAATACGCCGAGGGCCGCCGCACCTGGTCGGTGCGGCGGCCCATGTTTCACGTGAAACACCCTCGGTCGGCGATATGGCGCCCAACCGGACATCCGCCGGTTTCCCGGCCGGACGGACTAGCCGGTCGAGTCCGCGCCGCCGAATAGTCCGCCGTTGCCGTTCCCATTGCCGTTTCCGCCGGGATCACCGGTGTCCGTCGGCGACGGAGACGTGGTCACCTCTCCGCCCGTGCCACCGGTGTCCGTGCCTCCGTCGTCCTCGCACCAGCCCCACTGGCAGGTCTCGCTCGTGGACGGCGTCGGAGAGGGCTCCGTCTGGCTGGGCGTCGGGGTCGGCGTCGGGCTGGGTTCCTGCGTCTCGCTGACCGTGGGAGTCGGCGTCGGCTCCGGGATGTCGTTGATGACCACACCGATGGGCTCCGGAGTGGGGAAGGCCTTGGCCGGCTCTCCCTTCAGCGCCTGCTCCATGTAGTCCTGCCAGATCTCGGCCGGGAACGAAGAGCCGTGGATCGACTGCTGGCCACCGGTGCCGTACATCTTCAGGAACCTGCGGTTCTTGATCTTCTCGTCGTCGGGGTAACGGAACATGCTGATCGCGGTCGACAACTGCGGGGTGTACCCGACGAACCACGCCGACCTGTTGCCGTCGGTGGTACCGGTCTTGCCGGCCACCTCACGGCCGGTCAGCTGGGCGCTGGTACCCGTACCCTTCTCGACCACGGTCTTCAGGACGTCGGTGACGTTGTCGGCCACCTGCGCGGTGAAGGCCTGCTCCGTCTTGCCCTTGTGCCGGAAGACCGTGCCTTCCTCACTCTTGACCTCCGTCACGGAGAACGGCTCACGCTTCTTTCCGCTGGCCGCGAACGTGGCGTACGAGCCCGCCATGCGGATCGCGCTTGGTTCGGAGATGCCGATCGAGAAGGAGGGGAAGGTCGTACCCGTCAGGGTGTCCTCCTTGATGCCCGCTTCGACGGCGGCCTCCTTCACCTTGTCCAGACCGACGTCCATGCCGAGCTGCACGAAGGCGGAGTTCGCCGAGAACTGCATCGCGGTGCGCAGGTCGACCTGGTAGTTCGGCGGCTCGCCGAGCGACTCGTCGCCGTCGTTGGCCTGGAGCCACTCCTTGCCCTTGTCGTCGTGCCAGACGGTCCCGTCGTAGTTCTTGATCTTGAGAGCGTGCTGGCCGCTGTACAGGCTCTTCGGGGACACCTTGGTCCGCTCGTCCTGTGCCTGCTCCGCTGGGCCCTCGGGATCACGGACACCCCACTTCATGGCGGCCGCGAGGACGAAGGGCTTGAACGTCGAGCCGACCTGGGCACCGGTGACGTCGGCGTTGTTGGTGAAGTGCTTGGTCGCGTCCTCACCGCCGTAGATCGCCCGGATGGCACCCGTCTCTGGGTCCACCGAAGCCCCGCCGAACTGGACGTGAGTGTCCTTCGAGCGCTTCTTGGGGTCGATGTTCTCCTTCAGGACCTTCTTGACCGCGGCCTCGAGCGCCTTGACCTTCTTCTTGTCGAAGGTCGTGTAGATCGAGTAGCCGCCCTGCTGGAGGTTCTCGGCGGTGATGTTCGTGTTGTTGATCACGTACGCCTTGGCGAGGTCGACGAGGTAGCCGACCTGGCCGCTCAGCGCGGTGTTCGACCGAGGGTTCTGGTACGCCGGGAGCTCCGTGTACTTGGCCCGGGTCGCAGCGTCGAGGTGGCCGTACTCGACCATCTTGTCCAGTGTGTCCTGCATCTGGATCTTGGCCCGCTTGCGATTCGCGTCGGGCGTGGCAGCCGGGTCGATGGAGGTCGCGCCGGCCGGGTCGTAGTAGGTGGGGCCCTTGAGCATGGCGGCGAGGAAGGCGCACTGGCCGGGGCTCAGGTCGACCGAGTCCTTGTTGAAGTAGGCCCGCGAGGCCGCCTGGATGCCGTAGGCGCCGCGGCCGTAGTACGCGGAGTTCAGGTAGCCGGCCAGGATCTGGTCCTTGTTGAACTTGGCGTCCACCTTGACCGCGACGAAGATCTCCTGGAACTTGCGCGAGATCGTCTGCGACTGATCGTCCAGCATCGCGTTCTTGACGAACTGCTGGGTGATGGTCGAGCCACCCTGCGTCTCGCCACCCCTGGCCATGTTGAGCACGGCGCGGGCGATGCCCTTGGGGTCGATGCCGCTGTCGGTGTAGAAAGTCTTGTTCTCCTGGGAGATGACCGCGTTACGCATCTCCTCGGGGATCTGCTCCAGACTGACGATCTGACGGTTGGTCTCGCCACCCGTGGCGACCATCTGGGAGCCGTCGGCCCAGTAGAAGACGTTGTTCTGCGCCTCGGCGGTCTTGGCCACGTCGGGGACGCCCACCATGGCGTAGCCGATGCCGGCGATGGCCACCAGGCTGCCGAAGAAGCCCACGCACAGGCCGGACACGAGCTTCCAGGACGGCACCCAGCGCTGCCAGCCGTACTTGCCCGCGCGCGGGTAGTCGATGATCCGCTTCTTGACGGGTCCGGTGGCCCGGCCGCGGCCCCTCCCCGGACCGCCGGGAACACCCCGGCCGGGCTCGGCCGCTCTCCGGCGGCCACCCCCACTCCTCTGGGCCGCGCGGCGGGCTTCGGCGCGACCGCCGTACGGACGCTCCTCACCACCCGGACCGTACGACTCCGACCCGTGGGAACTCGTCCCATAGGAGTCGGCGGGTGACCCGGTGGCGCCTCGCGGTGCCGCGCGGCGGCCGGAGGACGAGCCGGACTGGCCGCGTCGGGCCGCGGCACGTCCACCTCCCTGCGGCGGCTGCGACGGTTTGCGACGGTGCTCGCTCATCGAACGACTACTCCTCGGGCAGGCGCACCCGTGTGACGCGCCTGGAAACGGCGGCAGGTTTCCGGTCCCCCCGAAGTACGGATGCGGGCGCTCCCGCATTCACCCGTACTGCACCGGGGACGACGACGCCCCCAGACGTCACTTGGTTCCCGGTGGTGTGCATGGCGCACAGACTACGCACCGTCAAAACCCGCCGAGCCCCGAAGTTCACCCCAAATCAGGCAACTCGCATCCCATGAATCAGTGATGTGATCCCGTTCACCTTTTCCCCTCTTGTCGCATGCGGGAGGCCGTTCTATCGTCATGATGTATCGAGTCGATACATCAGCGCGAGATAAGACGAGGAGGCGAGCGGATGAGCCGGCGTTCCGGGATCCTTGAGTTCGCCGTCCTCGGCCTGCTCCGCGAATCCCCGATGCACGGCTACGAGCTGCGCAAACGACTCAATACGTCACTGGGCGTGTTCCGAGCGTTCAGCTACGGAACCCTCTACCCCTGCCTCAAGACGCTGGTCGCCAACGGCTGGTTGATCGAGGAGCCGGGGAGCGCCCCCGAGGACGCCCTCGCAGCGTCCCTCGCCGGCCGCCGCGCCAAGATCGTCTACCGGTTGACGGCGGAAGGTAAGGAGCACTTCGAGGACCTGCTCTCCCAGACCGGCCCCGACGCGTACGAGGACGAGCACTTCGCCGCTCGGTTCGCCTTCTTCGGGCAGACCTCGCGCGATGTCCGCATGCGCGTGCTGGAGGGCCGCCGCAGCCGCCTGGAGGAGCGTCTGGAGAAGATGCGCGCCTCCTTGGCGCGCACCAGGGAGCGCCTCGACGACTACACGCTTGAGCTCCAGCGCCACGGAATGGAATCCGTGGAGCGCGAAGTGCGCTGGCTGAACGAGCTCATCGAGAGCGAGCGGGCCGGGAGGGACCTCAAGGGGTCCGCCACCGGGGGACCCGCTCAGCAGGACACCACATCTGGAGCGACGGGCGGCCTGCCCCGTCCCGGGGATGACCCCGGGACGGATACGCCCGACGACACCGCCACGTGAGAGCTCGCTTTGGGCCTCACTCGTACACACAGGGAGCAACCGGAATGGGTTCGGTTCGCGTAGCCATCGTCGGCGTGGGCAACTGCGCCGCATCGCTGGTGCAGGGCGTCGAGTACTACAAGGACGCCGACCCGGCGTCCAAGGTCCCGGGCCTGATGCATGTGCAGTTCGGCGACTACCACGTCGGTGACGTCGAGTTCGTCGCCGCCTTCGACGTCGACGCGAAGAAGGTCGGCCTCGACCTCTCGGACGCCATCGGTGCCAGCGAGAACAACACCATCAAGATCTGCGACGTCCCGAACAAGGGCGTCACGGTCCAGCGCGGTCACACCCTGGACGGTCTCGGCAAGTACTACCGCGAGACCATCGAGGAGTCCGCCGAGGAGCCGGTCGACGTCGTCCAGATCCTCAAGGACCGTCAGGTGGACGTCCTCGTCTGCTACCTGCCCGTCGGTTCCGAGGACGCGGCGAAGTTCTACGCCCAGTGCGCCATCGACGCCAAGGTCGCCTTCGTCAACGCCCTCCCGGTCTTCATCGCCGGCACCAAGGAGTGGGCGGACAAGTTCACCGAGGCCGGCGTCCCGATCGTCGGTGACGACATCAAGTCGCAGGTCGGCGCCACCATCACGCACCGCGTGATGGCGAAGCTGTTCGAGGACCGCGGTGTCCGTCTCGAGCGCACCATGCAGCTCAACGTCGGCGGCAACATGGACTTCAAGAACATGCTGGAGCGCGACCGCCTCGAGTCCAAGAAGATCTCGAAGACGCAGGCCGTCACCTCGCAGATCCCCGACCGCGACATGGGCGAGAAGAACGTCCACATCGGCCCGTCGGACTACGTGGCCTGGCTGGACGACCGCAAGTGGGCGTACGTCCGCCTCGAGGGCCGCGCCTTCGGTGACGTCCCGCTGAACCTGGAGTACAAGCTCGAGGTCTGGGACTCCCCGAACTCCGCGGGTGTCATCATCGACGCTCTGCGCGCCGCGAAGATCGCCAAGGACCGCGGCATCGGCGGTCCGATCCTCTCCGCGTCGAGCTACTTCATGAAGTCCCCGCCGGTCCAGTACTTCGACGACGAGGCGTACGCCAACGTCGAGAAGTTCATCAAGGGCGAGGTCGAGCGCTAAGAAGGCTCGCGAGCTGCTCCTGCCAGGGCCGCGAAGGGTCCCCGGGTCGTACGGCCCGGGGACCTTCCCGTATGTGAGGCTGAGCCCCATGTCCGTCGCCCGCGACCTGCGCGTCCTGCTGCGTTTCGGCAACTTCAGGCGTCTGCTCGCCCTCCGGCTGCTCTCCCAGGGCGCCGACGGCGTCTACCAGGTCGCGCTCGCCACCTACGTCGTCTTCTCCCCCGAGGAACAGACCTCGGCCGCCGCGATCGCCTCCGCGATGGCGGTCCTGCTCCTGCCGTACTCCCTCGTCGGCCCCTTCGCCGGCGTTCTCCTGGACCGCTGGCGGCGACGCCAGGTCTTCCTCTACGGCAGCCTGCTGCGCGCCCTGCTGGCGACGGCGACGGCCGTGCTGATGCTCAGCCCCGTCCCGGACTGGCTCTTCTACGTCTCCGCCCTGTGCGTCACCGCCGTCAACCGCTTCGTCCTCTCCGGGCTGTCCGCCTCCCTTCCGCGCGTCGTCGACGACGAGCGCCTGGTGATGGCCAACTCCCTGTCCCCGACGGCCGGAACCCTCGCCGCGACCGTGGGCGGCGGCCTCGCCTTCGTCGTACGGCTGCTGGTGTCGGACTCCGACGCGGCGGTCGTGCTGCTCGGCGCTGCCCTGTACCTGTGCGCGGCGCTGGCGTCGCTGCGGATGCCCCGCGATCTGCTGGGACCCGACCGGGAGTTGGTACAGCCCGGCCTGCGGACGGCGCTCGCCGGAACCGCGCGCGATCTGGTGGCGGGAGTACGGCATCTGGCCACCCCCGCACGCCGGGAGGCGGCGTGGGCGCTCGGCGCGATGACCCTGATGCGCTTCTGCTACGGCGCCCTGCTGGTCATGCTGCTGATGCTGTGCCGGTACGCCTACTCCACGACCACCGACGACGGACTCGCCCTGCTGGGAGTGGCGTTGGGTGTCTCCGGCGCCGGCTTCTTCACTGCGGCCGTCCTGACGCCCTGGGCGGCCCGGCGGCTCGGTCCCGGCCGCTGGATCGTCGTGTGCGCCGGCCTGGCGGCGGTACTGGAGCCCGCGCTGGGGCTGCCGTTCGCCGCGGCCCCCATGCTGGTGGCGGCGTTTGTCCTCGGGCTGATCACCCAGGGCGCCAAGATCGCCACGGACACCGTGGTCCAGTCCTCGGTGGACGACGGCTTCCGCGGCCGCGTCTTCTCCCTCTACGACGTCCTGTTCAACGTCGCCTTCGTCGGCGCCGCCGCAGTCGCGGCCCTGATACTGCCGCCGGACGGCCGCTCGGTGCCCCTGGTGATAACAGTCGCCGTTATCTACGGAGCGGTTGCGGTGACTATGGCCCGCTTTGAGCGCCGGTAAGTGTCACATCAATGCCACAGAGCCCCTCCTGGTTACAGGTGTGTCAGTGGGGCCCGATAACTTACGTGGGTCTTACGCGCGCTCCGGTCGCGCCATCAGCCATGTTCTTAGGGGGACCCCCAAGTGACCACTCCGCCGCCGCCCCAGGGCCAGAACCCGTTCGCTCAGGGTCAGAACCCGTACGCCCAGCCCCAGGGCCAGGCTCCGTACCCGCAGCAGCCGGGCTTCCCGCAGCAGGGTGCGGCCCCCTACGCGCCGGTTCCGCCGGAGCAGCCGCGTCGCAAGCTCAGCTTCAAGACGATCAAGAACATCGTCATCGGTGTGGCCGTCGTCTCGGTCGTCGTCGGCGGCTTCATAGCGAGCCGGGACGACGCGGCCACGGCGAAGGTCGGGGACTGCATGAGCATCTCGGACCCGGACAGCACGACCGACCCGGGCCTGGAGGTCGTGGACTGCGGTGACTCCAAGGCCGCGTACAAGGTCGAGGACAAGAAGGACGGCACCACGGCCGGCTGCGACCGCACCAAGTACTCGGAGTACACCGAGACCGGTGGCAGCGACGACTTCACGCTCTGCCTGTCGGACTACACGTCCAAGTAGTCCCTCGCTCAAGCCGAAGGGGCGGTGTTTCACGTGAAACACCGCCCCTCTCGCGTGCCCGGGGTCATGTTTCACGTGAAACATGACCCCGTTTCACAGCTTCATCCCTGCTCCGCCTCGGCCCACCACTCCTTGAGTGCGGTCACCGCCTCGTCGCGCTCCATCGGGCCGTTCTCCAGCCGCAGCTCCAGCATGTGCTGGTAGGCGCGACCGATCACCGGGCCCGGGCCGACGCCCAGGATCTGCATGATGTCGTTGCCGTCGAGGTCCGGACGGATCGCGTCCAGCTCCTCCTGCTCCTGGAGCTGGGCGATCCGGTCCTCCAGACCGTCGTACGCCCGGGAGAGCGCGGCGGCCTTGCGCTTGTTGCGGGTGGTGCAGTCCGAGCGGGTCAGCTTGTGCAGCCGGTCCAGCAGCGGGCCGGCGTCCCGGACATAGCGACGGACCGCGGAGTCCGTCCACTCCCCGGTGCCGTAACCGTGGAAGCGCAGGTGGAGTTCGACCAGCCGCGAGACGTCCTTCACCAGGTCGTTGGAGTACTTCAGGGCCGTCATCCGCTTCTTGGTCATCTTCGCGCCGACCACCTCGTGGTGGTGGAACGAGACCCGGCCGTCCTTCTCGAAGCGCCGGGTGCGCGGCTTGCCGATGTCATGCAGCAGGGCGGCCAGCCGGAGGGTCAGGTCGGGACGGCTCTCCTCCAGGGCCATCGCCTGCTCCAGGACGATCAGCGTGTGCTCGTACACGTCCTTGTGCCGGTGGTGCTCGTCGCTCTCCAGCCGCAGGGCCGGCAGCTCGGGCAGCACCCGCTCGGCGAGCCCGGTGTCGACGAGCAGGGTCAGCCCCTTCCGGGGTTGGGCGGAGAGGATCAGCTTGTTCAGCTCGTCCCGCACCCGCTCGGCCGAGACAATCTCGATGCGCTCGGACATCTCGTGCATGGCCGTGACGACCTCGGGGGCCACCTCGAAGTCGAGCTGCGCCGCGAACCGCGCCGCGCGCATCATCCGCAGCGGATCGTCGGAGAAGGACTCCTCGGGCGTGCCCGGGGTGCGCAGTACACGCTCCGCCAGGTCACCGAGACCGCCGTGCGGGTCGATGAACTCCTTCTCCGGCAGCGCGACGGCCATGGCGTTCACCGTGAAGTCACGGCGGACCAGATCCTGCTCGATGGAGTCGCCGTACGACACCTCGGGCTTGCGCGAGGTCCGGTCGTAGGCCTCCGACCGGTAGGTGGTGACCTCGATCTGGTAGCCGTCCTTCTGCGCCCCCACCGTGCCGAAGGCGATCCCGACCTCCCACACGGCGTCCGCCCACGGGCGCACGATCGTGAGGACGTCCTCGGGGCGGGCGTCCGTGGTGAAGTCGAGGTCATTGCCGAGCCGGCCGAGCAGTGCGTCCCGTACCGACCCGCCGACCAGGGCGAGTGAGAACCCGGCCTCCTGGAAGCGGCGGGCGAGTTCGTCGGCGACTGGCGCGACCCGCAGCAGTTCACTCACCGCGCGGTGCTGCACCTGGCTCAGGACGCTGAGGTTGTCTTCGTTGGCGTTCGGCACAACAAAAGAGGGTACGTGGCCGCACCCGCCGCCAGCGCCTCCATTAAACGTGCACAGACCCGCTCCCCTTTATACGGGCACATACGGGACAGCCGGAGCGCACGAGCCGATCTTGTGGCGCAGTCCGCGGCACTTCCCCTCAGCGCGCATCGTTACCATGCGTGGACGCACATTCCGACGACCACTGACGACGACGAGGGACGGGCGAGCGCGTGGCCGAGGCGGCAGACTTCCAGGGGACCAGTGCCTCACCTGCCCGCTGCTGGCTGCGGCGCACCGGGGCGCTGCTCGCCGGTGTCCCCCTGCTGGCGGGGCTGCTGCAGCTGCCCGCCGCGTCACCCGCCCAGGCCGCCGGCATCGACGAGACGGTCGTTGTCTCCGTCGACTCCCTCACCCCGAGCGTCCCTACGGACGGCGACACGCTGACCATGTCCGGCACGGTGACGAACAACGGCAGGCAGGCGGTCACCGACGCCCAGGTGGACCTGCGCGTGGGCCAGGAGCTGAACACCCGCTCCGGCATCGACACCGCCGCCAAGGCCACCGGCCACCAGCCGGGCAGCGACGGGGAACCGGTCGGCGGAAAGTACGTCGAGGAGTTCTCCACGCTCACTCCGGGCGTCGCCCAGCCCTTCACCATCTCCGTGCCGGTCGACGAGCTCGACCTGGGCGACAACGGCATCTACCAGGTCGCGGTCTCGCTGTCCGGCCAGACCGCCGCTCAGCCGTGGCCTCAGGTGCTCGGCATCCAGCGGACCTTCCTGCCGTGGCTGCCCGACGGGCCCGACGCCCAGACCAGGACGACCGTGCTGTGGCCGCTGATCTCCACCGCCCACATGACGGCGCAGACCGGGTCGAACGAGTCGCAGACGCCGGTCTTCCGCGACAACGACCTCGCCAAGGAGCTCGCGCCGGGCGGCCGCCTGGAGCAGATGGTCTCCCTCGGCAAGGATCTCGACGTCACCTGGGTGGTCGATCCGGACCTGCTGGCCTCCGTCGACGCCATGACCCGCAGCTACCGGGTCCAGGGCGAGGGCGACTCCACCACCGCCGGCACCCGCGCCGACCAGGAGCTCGCCAAGCGGTGGCTCGTCGGGCTCCAGGAAGCGGTGGCCGACAACGAGGTCGTCGCGCTGCCCTTCGCCGACCCCGACCTGGCGTCCCTCGCCCACAACGGCACGGCCGTCACCGGCTCGCTCGGCCACCTCAAGGAGGCGACCGACGTCGCCGCCGACACCGTCGGCTCGATCCTCCATGTGGAGCCGACCACCGACTTCGCCTGGCCGGTGGACGGCGCCGTGGACCCGTCCATCGTGAAGGTCGCCACCTCGGCCGGGGCGGACAAGGTGATCGCGCGCAGCGACAGCCTGGACGAGACGGCGGGCCTGACCTACACGCCGTCCGCGGCCCGCCCCATCGGCGGCGGCACGACGGCGGTGGTCGCGGACGCCAGGCTGTCCACCCTGTTCCAGGGCGACATGACGAGGGCGTCCGCCTCGACGCTCGCCGTCCAGCGGTTCCTGGCCCAGGGCCTGGCGCTGAACCTCCAGACGGACGAGGAACGCAGTATCGTCGTCGCCCCGCAGCGCATGCCGACGGGCGCCCAGGCCCGGGCGCTGGCGGAGGCGCTGACCGCCCTCCAGGACGGCGGCTGGACCGAGTCCCAGGACCTCACCGAGGCCGCCGCGGCCAAGCCGGACCCGGACGCCACGACCACGGTCCCGGCGGCGTCCGCCTACCCCTCCGCGCTGCGCAAGCAGGAGCTCCAGCGGTCGGCCTTCGAGCAGATCGCGGCCACCCAGAACAAGCTCGGCAAGTTCAAGGTCATCCTCAACAACGAGTCCCGGGTCGTGACCCCCTTCGGTCGCGCCATGAACCGTGAGATGTCCACGTCGTGGCGCGGTCGCGGCACGGATGCGGTGGTGTACCGCAACGACGTGGAGGCGTACCTGGAATCCCTGGCCGGCCAGGTCACGCTGATCGAGAAGTCCGAGACGAAGCTGTCCGGCCGCAGCGCCACGATCCCCGTGACCGTGCAGAACAACCTGGTCCAGGGCGTCGACAACCTGGTCCTGAGACTCACCTCGACCAGCCCCAGGCGCCTGAAGATCGGCGGCTACGCCTACGAGGAGCAGCCGGTCACGGTCTCGGGCGGACACAGCCAGACGGTGAAGTTCACCACCTCCGCCGAGGCCAACGGCCGGGCCGAGGTGATCGCCCAGCTCTACACCGAGGACGGGCAGAAGTACGGCGACCCCGTGAAGTTCGATGTGCGGGTCACCGAGTTCACCGCGACGGTGATGCTGGTCATCGGCGGCGGCTTCCTCCTCCTCGTCCTCGCCGGCTTTCGGATGTACACGCAGCGCAAGCGTGCCGCCCGCGAGCCGCGCGAGACCGGCCCCGAGGAGATCGCCACCGTCCCGGAGAACCCCGAGGGCGCCGAGGACCGTCCTGTGGAGGAGTCCGCAACCGGTGCCGGGGCAGGCGAGTATGAGCAGCCGAGTGACCCGGCAGGGGACACCCCAGTGGAAAGCGCCGACCCGTCCGGAACGGGTGAGAGAGTGGACCGTTGAGGATGTCGTGGCCGGTGGGCCGGGGACGATGAGGTGGGGTAACCATGAACGCGCCGTACGACGGTGACCGCGGCCAGGCCGCGGGCAGCTCGGGCTACCCCGACGGCCCGCCGCCCGAGCAGGGCCAGGTACCGCCGCAGCCCCCGGCGGACATGTACCTCCAGGACGCCTACGAGCAGGACCCCTACCGGGCCCAGGACCTCTCGGCCCAGGACCCGGTCGCCGAGGCGCTCTACGACCGCGCCGCGCACCCCCCGCCGCCCCCGGGCAGCTACGCGCCGCAGCAGCCGCTGTACGCCCAGCCCCAGCAGTCCCCCTACGCGCCCGACCCGAACGTGTGGGCCCAGACCCCGGCGCCCGAGCCGGACGGCGCCACCCAGTACCTGCCGTACGGCGACGACCCGCGCACCACGCAGTACGTGGGCGTGGACGACCTGGTCACGCACTCCTCCGACGAGCGCCACGAGCCCGACGCCTTCGCCCACCTGTTCAGGGACCAGCAGCAGGGCTCCACCCCGCCGTACGAGCAGCCATCGGTGCCGGGCCAGGCGCCGGAGCCGGGGCCGTACCAGCAGCCGCAGACGCCCGCCCCGCCGCCCGCGGCCGACGCCACCATGAACCTCGGCACCGCGCCCGTCCCGCCGCCGGCCTCACCGCCTCCCGTACCCGCTGCCAGGAGGGGCGGGAAGGCCGGGGGCCTGCTGAAGTCGAGCGCGGTGATGGCGGCGGGCACCATGGTGTCCCGGCTCACCGGGTTCATCCGATCGGCGATGATCGTGTCCGCTCTCGGTGTGGGCCTGCTCGGCGACACCTTCCAGGTCGCCTACCAGCTGCCCACGATGATCTACATCCTGACCGTCGGCGGCGGCCTCAACTCCGTCTTCGTGCCGCAGCTGGTGCGCGCCATGAAGAACGACGAGGACGGCGGCGAGGCGTACGCGAACCGCCTGCTGACGCTGGTGATGGTGGCGCTCGCCGCACTCACCGCCCTCGCGATGCTCGCCGCGCCGCTCCTGGTGAGCGCCCTGTCGACGAAGGTCGCCAACGACCCCGCCGCCAACGACGTGGCGGTCACCTTCACCCGCTTCTTCCTGCCCTCGATCTTCTTCATGGGCGTCCACGTGGTGATGGGCCAGATCCTCAACGCCCGCGGCAGGTTCGGCGCGATGATGTGGACGCCGGTCCTGAACAACGTGGTCATCATCGTGACCCTCGGCATGTTCCTGTGGGTGTACGGCACCGCGGAGCGCTCCGGCATGGCGGTCACCAGCATCCCGCCGGAGGGCCAGCGGCTCCTCGGCCTCGGTGTGCTGCTCGGCCTGGTCGTCCAGGCCCTGGCGATGATCCCCTACCTGCGCGAGACGGGCTTCCGGCCGCGGCTGCGCTTCGACTGGAAGGGCCACGGTCTCGGCAAGGCGGCGATGCTCGCCAAGTGGACCATCCTGTTCGTCCTGGCCAACCAGGCGGGTGCGCTCGTCGTCACCCAGCTGTCCACCGCCGCCGGCGTCAACGCCGACGTCGACGGAACCGGCTTCGCCGCCTATGCCAACGCCCAGCTCATCTGGGGCCTGCCGCAGGCCATCATCACCGTCTCGCTGATGGCCGCCCTGCTGCCGCGCCTCTCGCGCTCGGCGGCCGAGGGCGACCAAGGTGCCGTCCGCGACGACATCTCCCAGGGCCTGCGGACGACGGCCGTCGCGATCGTTCCCATCGCCTTCGGTTTCGTGGCCCTCGGCATCCCGATGTGCACGCTGATGTTCGGCACCTCGGGCACCAGCGAGGCCACCAACATGGGCTTCATGCTGATGGCCTTCGGCCTCGGCCTGATCCCGTACTCCGTGCAGTACGTGGTGCTGCGCGCCTTCTACGCCTACGAGGACACCCGGACCCCCTTCTACAACACGGTCATCGTGGCCGCCGTCAACGCGGTCGCCTCGGCCGTCTGCTTCTTCGTCCTCCCGGCCCGCTGGGCCGTCGTCGGCATGGCCGCCTCGTACGGTCTGGCCTACGCGATCGGCGTCGGCGTCGCCTGGGCCCGGCTGCGCAAGAAGCTGGGCGGCGACCTGGACGGCGCACGGGTGATGCGGACGTACGCCAGGCTCTGCATCGCCTCGATCCCGGCCGCGCTGCTCAGCGGTGCGGCCTGCTACGGCATCGCCCAGAGCCTCGGCCAGGGCGCCCTCGGCTCCTTCGCCGCCCTGCTGGCCGGCGGAGCCGTCCTGCTCGGGATCTTCTTCGTCTTCGCCCGCAAGATGCGGATCGAGGAGCTGAACTCGCTGGTCGGCATGGTCCGCGGGCGTCTGGGGCGCTGAGGCGGGGGTACGCGCACAACCATCGTCCGCCACCGCGTGTCGTGCATTGCGGCGGACTGTGGGCACAATTGGTTTCGGCGTCTGGAGCGCCCAACGGATGGGGAGGCAGGAGCGACGGTGGCAGAACGGAGCACGGCTGCCGTCGACGTGGCAGACAACAGCGGCGACGAGCCGCTGACCGCTCAGGCGGACCAGTCCACGGCCGACGGGGTGGCCCAGAATCGGGAGCGGGACACGGACACCGACGAGGCACAGGGGAGTGGCGGGACCGAGGGTTCCGGGAAGGCCTCACCGCCCGAACTGCACAGCGGTCACAAGCTCGCCAGACGTTACCGGCTCGAGGAGTGCGTCACCCGTTTGGACGGGTTCAGCAGTTGGCGTGCGGTGGACGAGAAACTGCGGCGTGCCGTCGGCGTCCACATCCTGCCCGCCGACCACTCACGGGCCCGCTCCGTGCTGGCCGCCGCCCGCTCCTCCGCGCTGCTCGGTGACCCGCGTTTCGTCCAGGTGCTGGACGCCGTCGAGGAGAACGACGTCGTCTACGTCGTCCACGAGTGGCTGCCCGACGCCACCGAGCTGACCGCCCTGCTCTCCGCCGGTCCGCTGGAGCCGTACGACGGCTACCAGATGGTCTCCCAGGTCGCCGCCGCCATGGCCGCCGCGCACCGGGAGGGCCTCGCGCATCTGCGGCTGAACCCGAACGCGGTGCTGCGTACCTCGACCGGTCAGTGGCGCATCCGCGGACTGGCCGTCAACGCCGCCCTGCGCGGCATCAGTTCGGAGACCCCGCAGCGCGCCGACACCGAAGCGATCGGGGCCCTGCTGTACGCGGGGCTCACCCAGCGCTGGCCGTACGAGAACGACGCCTACGGTCTGACCGGGCTGCCCAAGGATATCGGTCTGATCGCGCCCGACCAGGTGCGGGCCGGTGTGCACCGCGGGCTGTCCGAGCTGGCCATGCGCGCGCTCGTCAACGACGGCGCGACCGCCTCCCGCCACGAGTCCCCGTGCACCACGCCGGAGGAACTGGTCAAGGCGATCAGCGAGATGCCCCGCATCCGCCCGCCGGAGCCGGCGTTCACCGCACCGCCGGACTACCAGCACACGACGTACCAGCAGGGCACCTACGGCCGCCAGTCCCCGCACCCCGGCGCCGTCCAGCCGGTCCCGACCCCGCCGCCCCCGCTCCAGAGCCGCACCGGCAGGGCCCTGAAGTGGGCCGTCTCCGCGCTGCTCATCGCCGCCCTGGGCCTGGGCAGTTGGCAACTGGCCGACGCCCTCATGGACCAGGGCAACAAGGCGGAGGACACCAACCAGACGCAGACGACCGACGGGAACGACAAGAGCCCGAAGAAGCCGACGGCAGGCAAGCCGATCGCCATCCAGGAGGCTCATGACTTCGACCCGCTCGGCGACGACGGTACCGAGTACCCGGCGGACGTGTACAAGGTCTACGACGCCGACCCGGCGTCGTTCTGGCAGACCAGCTTCTACGGGAACGCCACCTTCGGGAACCTGAAGCCGGGCGTCGGCGTCATCCTCGACCTCGGCAAGGCCCAGCGGGTCGGCAAGGTGACCGTCTCCTTCATGGGCAGTACATCTGTCGAACTCCGTGCCGCTTCCAGCAGCACCGGTGCGGTGCCGACGTCCTTGGAGAGCTACGCCAAGGTGGCCGAGGGTTCGGGCACGACGGTGACGCTCAAGCCGGGCAAGAGCCTCAACTCCCGGTACCTGCTGGTGTGGCTGACCGAGCTGCCGATACAGGCGGACGACGGCAAGTGGCGCGGCAGGGTCATGGACATCAAGGTGACCGGCTGAGGCTGGAGGGGAGGGGGTCCGATGGCGGACAGCACCGCACTCGCCGACGCTAGCGATCAGGACCTCCTGGCCCGCCACGTAGAGGGCGACCCCGACGCCTTCGCCGAACTCGTGCGCCGCCATCGCGACCGGCTCTGGGCCGTGGCCCTGCGGACGCTCGGCGACCGCGAGGAGGCCGCTGACGCTGTTCAGGACGCGCTGGTCTCCGCCTACCGCGCCGCCCACACCTTCCGGGGCCAGTCGGCCGTCACGACCTGGCTGCACCGGATCACGGTGAACGCCTGTCTCGACCGGGCCCGTAAAGCGGCCTCCCGCAAGACCTCCCCCGTCGACGACACCGAGCGGCTCGAACAACTCCTGGAGCCGCATGAGTCGGCCGCCGCGCCGGCCGAGCGGAACGATCTGCATCGGCAGTTGCTGGAAGCCCTCGCCACGCTCCCGCCCGATCAGCGGGCTGCGCTCGTTCTCGTCGACATGCAGGGCTACCCCGTCGCCGAGGCCGCCCGCATCCTCGACGTCCCCACCGGCACCGTGAAGAGCCGCTGTGCACGGGGCAGAGCCAGACTGCTGCCGCTGCTCACCCATCTGCGGCCGGGAAACACCGGCAAGGAAGCGCGCGAGGGGCGGAACCGTGCGGAGGGGACATCCGTCCCACCGGCAGCGGCCCCGCATGCCGCAGGTCCGGGCGACGCCGGGCCAAGTGATTCAGCTGCTGTGAAGGGCGGAGGTGGGCGAGCGTGACGTCGACGACAGACACGGCCGGGCACCCGGACGTCACCGAGCTCTCCGACCTCACCGAGGGCCTGCTTCCCGCGTCCCGCAGCGCGGACGTACGACAGCACCTCACGGGGTGCGACCTGTGCGCGGACGTCTACGCGTCCCTGGAGGAGATCCGCGGACTGCTGGGCACCCTGCCCGGACCCCCGCTGATGCCTGCCGACGTCGCCGGACGGATCGACGCCGCACTTGCCGCGGAGGCGCTGCTCGACGCCACGGCTCCGGAGGACGCGACGCCCTCGGTGCCGCTCGGCACGCCCCAGCGCTCCGACGACGAGGCGCGTGTTTCACGTGAAACATCGGTCACGGCGGACCGTCCCGCGGGCCACGCCCGCCCCTCGACCACGGGCCCCGGCCGCAAGGAGCGACGACGGGGCGGACGCCGTCGTATCGCCGTCCTCGGAACCGTCTTCACCGTGGCGGCCCTCGGACTCGGCTCCGTACTGCTGTCCTCGCTCCATGACGGATCGGACGGCGGACCCGAGAGCGAGAGCAGGCAGGCCACCGCCTCGGACACCTTCGCCGCGAGCACCCTGGAGCAGCAGGTCGACGATCTCCTCGCCGAGAAGACCACCGGCGACGGCCGGACACCGCTCAGCAGCATGGGCGTGGAATCCGTTCCCGGCTCCAAGGAGCCCCATGTCTTCAAGCAGCCGACGGTCCCCGGCTGCGTGCAGGACGGCATCGGGCGCAACGACACCGCCCTGGTGACCGAGGAAGGGATCTACCAGGGCACCGAGGCGCTGCTGGTGGTCCTGTCCGACCCGTCCGACTCCACGAAGGTCACCGCGTACATCGTGGACACGGCCTGCGTGAGTGACCCCTCCGTGGGCAAGGGCGACGTTCTGCTGACCCACACCTATACCCGCACCTCCTGAGCACCTGTTCCCAGGCGTGGACGCTTCGTCTCCGCCCTGCGTGGTAGGCGCTAAGCGGTGTCGCCCCTTCGTGTGCCCGGACACAGCGGGAATGCGCGCCCCTTAGGATCCGTTGGGTGGGGTGAGAGTCCTGAAACGGGCTCCCACCGGACCTATGACGCAGTCCAGAGACGAGGAACTAAGCCGTGAGCGACGTCCGTAACGTGATCATCATCGGCTCCGGGCCCGCCGGCTACACGGCGGCGCTCTACACCGCGCGCGCGTCGCTGAAGCCGCTGGTGTTCGAGGGGGCCGTCACCGCGGGTGGCGCCCTGATGAACACCACCGAGGTGGAGAACTTCCCCGGTTTCCAGGACGGCATCATGGGCCCCGAGCTCATGGACAACATGCGCGGTCAGGCCGAGCGCTTCGGCGCCGAGCTCATCCCGGACGACATCGTCTCCGCCGACCTCTCCGGCGAGATCAAGACCGTCACCGACACCTCGGGCACGGTCCACCGCGCCAAGGCCGTCATCGTCGCCACCGGCTCCCAGCACCGCAAGCTCGGCCTGCCGAACGAGGACGCCCTCTCCGGCCGCGGCGTCTCCTGGTGCGCCACCTGTGACGGCTTCTTCTTCAAGGACCAGGACATCGCCGTGATCGGCGGCGGCGACACCGCGATGGAGGAGGCCACCTTCCTGTCGCGCTTCGCCAAATCGGTGACGATCGTCCACCGTCGCGACACCCTGCGCGCCTCCAAGGCCATGCAGGACCGTGCCTTCGCCGACCCGAAGATCAAGTTCGTGTGGGACAGCGAGGTCGCCGAGGTCCAGGGCGACCAGAAGCTCGCGGCTCTGAAGCTGCGCAACGTCAAGACCGGCGAGCTCTCCGACCTTCCGGTCACCGGCCTCTTCATCGCGATCGGCCACGACCCGCGCACCGAACTCTTCAAGGGCCAGTTGGAGCTCGACGAGGAGGGCTACCTCAAGGTCGACGCCCCCTCCACCCGCACCAACCTCGCCGGTGTCTTCGGCGCCGGCGACGTGGTCGACCACACCTACCGCCAGGCGATCACCGCCGCCGGCACCGGTTGTTCCGCCGCCCTCGACGCCGAGCGCTTCCTCGCCGCCCTCGCGGACGAGGAGAAGGCCGAGCCCGAGAAGACCGCCGCCGTCTGACCTCCACCCGCCCCACGCACCAACCAGTTAAGGAGCCCGCCGTGGCCGGCACCCTGAAGAATGTGACCGACGACTCCTTCGAGCAGGACGTCATCAAGAGCGACAAGCCCGTCCTGGTGGACTTCTGGGCCGCCTGGTGCGGTCCGTGCCGCCAGATCGCGCCGTCCCTCGAGGCCATTGCCGCCGAGTACGGCGACAAGATCGAGATCGTCAAGCTGAACATCGACGAGAACCCGGGTACGGCCGCCAAGTACGGCGTCATGTCCATCCCGACGCTGAACGTCTACCAGAACGGCGAGGTCGCCAAGACCATCGTCGGTGCGAAGCCGAAGGCCGCGATCATCCGCGACCTCGAGGACTTCATCGCCGACTAGCCGTTGTTTCACGTGAAACACGAAGAGGGCCGGCCCATGTGGGCCGGCCCTTTTGCTGTGTCCGTTGTAGGTCTCACAGCGGCCGCAGCACCGGTTCCTTCTGCACGGCCCCCAGCAGACGGTCCAGCGCCATCTCCACGTCTTCCTTCCAGGAGAGCGTCGTCCGCAGCTCCAGCCTCAGCCGCGGGTAGGCCGGATGAGGCCGTACCGTCTTGAAGCCCACGGCCAGCAAGTGATCGGCGGGGAGCACGCACCCGGGCTCCTTCCAGCGCGCGTCACCGAAGGCCTCGATCGCCTTGAAGCCCCGCCGCAACAGATCCTTGGCGACCGTCTGCACCATCACCCGCCCCAACCCCTGCCCCTGGTACCCGGGCAGGATGAACGCCGTCATCAGCTGGACGGCGTCCGGAGACACCGGGCTCGTGGGGAACGCGGTCGAGCGGGGGACGTAGGCCGGAGGCGCGTACAGCACGAAGCCCACCGGGACGTCGTCGACGTAGACGACCCGGCCGCAGGACCCCCAGTCCAGCAGCACGGCGGAGATCCAGGATTCCTTCTCCAGCTCCGACGTGCCGCCGGTTACCGCGGCCTTGCCGCTGACGGGATCCAGCTCCCAGAAGACACACGAGCGGCAGCGCTGGGGAATGTCCTGAAGGTTGTCCAGCGTGAGCGGTACGAGCCGACGCCCCATGAAGGCTGATCCTCGCTTCCCTCGCCCGCTGCGTCACGGGCGGCTGTCAGGGCGCTCCGTTCCCTGAGCAGGCTGCCGACGAACCCGCCGACCGCCCCCAGGCCGAGACCCGCGCTCACCAGTCCGGTCCGGCTCACCGTTCGCATGGCCCCCGCCTCCCCTAAGAGGTGCCGCCAGGTGGATGCGCCATACCCGATCGCATCGTATCCACGATGCGTTGGCATCGATACCGGGAGAAGGCAAAGGGCGGGCCGTGTTCCGGTACGACCGGACACGGCCCGCCCTTCAGCGGGTCCGCTCTGGCACAAGTCCCAGGAGGTCAGTCCTCGGTGTCCTCCGCGCCGTCCTCCAGGAGGCTCTTCTGGAGAGCGAGCCGCTCGCCCGGGGCGAGCGTGTTCAGGATCCGCTCAAGGTCGTCCGGCGAGGCGAACTCGACGGTGATCTTGCCCTTCTTCTGACCCAGCTCGACCTTCACGCGGGTCTCGAAGCGGTCCGAGAGCCGGGTCGCCAGGTCGGTCAGCGCCGGGGAGACCCGGCCACCGGCGCGCGGCCCCTTGGCCCTCGGCGCCTTCTGGGCCCGGGAGCCCATCAAGGTGACGATCTCCTCGACGGACCGGACCGAGAGGCCCTCGGCCACCACACGGTAGGCCAGCCGCTCCTGCTCCTCCGGGTCCTCCACCGAGAGCAGCGCCCGCGCGTGCCCGGCGGAAAGGACGCCAGCCGCCACCCGGTTCTGCACCTTCGGCGAGAGCCTCAACAGCCGCAGGGTGTTGGAGACCTGAGGGCGGGAACGGCCGATGCGGTCCGCCAGCTGGTCGTGCGTGCAGTTGAAGTCCTTCAGCAACTGGTCGTAGGCGGCGGCCTCTTCCAGCGGGTTCAGCTGGGCGCGGTGCAGGTTCTCCAGCAGCGCGTCGAGGAGGAGCTTCTCGTCGTCCGTGGCTCGCACGATCGCCGGGATGGCCTCCAGGCCCGCCTCACGGCAAGCCCGCCAGCGCCGCTCACCCATGATGAGTTCGTAGCGGCCCGGAGCCAGCTGGCGTACGACGACCGGCTGGAGGAGTCCGACCTCCTTGATGGAGGTGACGAGCTCCTGAAGCGCGTCCTCGTCGAAGACCTCACGCGGCTGGCGCGGGTTCGGCGAGATGGAGTCGAGAGGGAGCTCGGCGAAGTGGGCGCCGATGGGAGGCGCGGGCATCTCCGCCGTGCCGTTTACCGACGGCTCCTCTGTTTCACGTGAAACAGGCGGCAGCGCGGTCACCTTCGCCGCGGCCACGCCACGATCGGTGGTCAGCACGGGAACGGCCGTCGGCGACGCGGACGCGACGCTTCCCGCCGCGGCCGGGGCCGCCGTGCTGTCCGCTGGGCCAGGGATCAGTGCGCCCAGGCCACGGCCCAGACCAATCCTCCGTCGGTCACTCACTGGATCCCCTCCACCATGCTCGGGTCGCTCTGTGCGCCGACGTGGGCGTGGGTCGGGTCATAGCCGACGCCGACACCCCTCAACGCGATTTCTCGTGCCGCCTCAAGATAGGACAGCGCGCCGCTGGATCCCGGATCGTAGGTCAGCACCGTCTGGCCGTAGCTCGGTGCCTCGGAGATCCGGACCGAGCGCGGAATGCTCGTCCTCAGCACCTCGTCGCCGAAGTGGCTGCGCACCTCGTCGGCGACCTGGGACGCGAGGCGCGTCCGGCCGTCGTACATGGTGAGCAGGATCGTCGACACATGCAGGGTGGGGTTGAGGTGCCCCCGTACCAGTTCGACATTGCGGAGCAGCTGACCCAGGCCCTCCAGGGCGTAGTACTCGCACTGGATCGGGATCAGGACCTCCTGCCCGGCCACCAGGGCGTTGACCGTCAGCAGGCCGAGGGAGGGCGGGCAGTCGATGAGGATGTAGTCCAGCGGCTGCTCGTACGCCTGAATCGCCCGCTCAAGCCGGCTCTCGCGTGCCACCAGGGACACCAGCTCGATCTCCGCACCGGCGAGATCGATTGTGGCGGGGGCACAGAAGAGACCCTCGACATCGGGGACGGGCTGGACGACTTCCGCGAGCGGCCTGCTCTCGACCAGCACGTCGTAGACCGACGGAACTTCGGCGTGATGGTCGATGCCCAGGGCCGTGGACGCGTTGCCCTGGGGGTCGAGGTCGATCACCAGGACACGGCCACCGTGCAGAGCCAGCGACGCGGCAAGGTTGACGGTCGTCGTCGTCTTGCCGACACCACCCTTCTGGTTGGCGACCACAATGACCCGGGTCTGGTCGGGCCGTGGAAGACCCTCACCGGCACGGCCAAGAGCCTCCACCGCCAGTTGGGCAGCACGACCGATGGGAGTGTCGTCCATCGGGGGCGGTGTTTCACGTGAAACATCGTCCCCCATCGACTCGGTACGGGGACCGGGGACCGGATCGGTCATCGGTCCCGCGATGTTGGCGTCGGACCGCAAGGATTCACTCTCCTCGACTTCAGGCTCGCAATGAACAGAGCCTCCCATGTCTTCGGGGTCGTGAACCAGTGAGCCCTGGTCTTCTGTGGAGAAATCCACCTCTGTGGACAACTCCTTTGCCCCTCCGAGTGACCCGAGAGGCTTACGGTCGCGGGGTTCGGCCGCGGCGCGGCCCCGGCCGATGATGCCGTGCAACAGTGAGCGACGTTTCACGTGAAACACGATGCACAGCAGCCGAGGCCGATTCGCCGCCGACACTCCGGCATGCGTAGGTTTGGCAGCTTGTGTGGAGTACGTCTCGTCCTCAGGACGGTTCAGAGACGCCCCCCTGCTCAACGGCGCCGTCGGGCCCGTCCGGTCCGCGCCGCCTTCGCCCGCTTCGCAGCGAAGCGCACCCCGCCGGGGCTCTCCCCGACCTCGACCCGCACCACCGTCGAGAGCGGGTCCACCAGGCCCTCGCCGACCTGCAGGACGGAGGTGCTCACCGCGCCGAGCTTGCTCAGCGCCGTGGCGGCGCTCTTCAGCTCCTCCTCGGCGGTGTCGCCCTTGAGCGCGAGCATCTCCCCGTACGGGCGGAGCAGTGGGATGCCCCAGGTCGCCAGCCGGTCCAGCGGGGCCACGGCCCGTGCCGTCACCACATGGACCGGCTGGATCTTGCCCATGACCTCCTCGGCACGGCCCCGGACGACGGTCACATGATCGAGGCCCAGCAGCTCGACGACCTCGGTGAGAAAGGTCGTCCGGCGCAGCAGCGGCTCCAGCAGCGTGATCTTCAGGTCCTCCCGGACCAGGGCCAGCGGAATGCCGGGCAGTCCCGCCCCGGACCCGACATCGCACACCGTCACCCCCTCGGGCACGACCTCCGAGAGCACAGCACAGTTCAGCAGATGCCGCTCCCAGAGCCGGGGCACCTCACGGGGCCCGATCAGACCGCGCTGCACGCCCGCCTCCGCGAGCAGCTCCGCGTATCGGACCGCGTCCGCGAAGCGATCACCGAACACCTCACGCGCCTGTTCGGGCGCGGGGGGGAGCTCCGCTGCCTCCGTCACGAGGGACCGTCCTTCCGTACCGTGTCAGCGCCACCCGGGCGCCGACACCAGAACCACCAGAACTATCAGGCTGACAAAGTTCGGCCCCGCCTGCCGGGCAGACGGGGCCGGAGGAACGTACGGACCGATCAGGCGGGCAGCACGACGACGAAGCGCTGCGGCTCCTCGCCCTCGGACTCGCTGCGCAGACCCGCGGCCTTGACGGCGTCGTGCACGACCTTGCGCTCGAACGGCGACATCGGCTTCAGCTTCACCGGCTCGCCGGTGTTCCTGACGTCGGCCGCCGCCTTGGCGCCCAGCTCGGAGAGCTCGGCGCGCTTCTGGGCACGGTAGCCGCCGATGTCCAGCATCAGCCGGCTGCGGTCGCCGGTCTCCCGGTGCACGGCCAGGCGCGTGAGCTCCTGGAGTGCCTCCAGCACCTCACCGTCGCGGCCGACCAGCTTCTGCAGGTCGCGGCTGCCCGCGTCGCTGATGATCGAGACAGCGGCGCGGTCGGCCTCGACGTCCATGTCGATGTCGCCGTCGAGATCGGCGATGTCGAGCAGACCCTCGAGGTAGTCCGCCGCGATCTCGCCCTCCTGCTCCAGGCGGGTCAGGGTGTCTGCACCCTCGGCAGCGGCGGAGGTGGTGCCTTCCGTCACGGGATGGACTCCTTCTTACTTCTTGGACGGGGACTTGGGCCGCTGCGGACCCTTGCGCTGTCCGGACTGGGCCTTGCTGCGGGTTCCGGAGCCGCCCTTCTTGGCAGCGGGCGGCTTGGCGTCCTCCGGCGCATCGGACTTGGTCAGCGACGTCTTGGCCTCGGGCTCACCGCCCGGTGCCTTCGCGACGGCGGACTGACGCCGGGACTTGCTCTGCCGCTTGGGCTGCTGGCGCTTGGGCGCCGTCGTGGGCGTACCGTCCTCGGTCTCGACGGCGACGGGCGACTCGCTCTTCACCACACTGCCGTCGGTCTGCGCGGCAAGACCCGCCTTGTTCAGGCCGTTGATGAACTTGCGCTCGTACTCGTTGCGGTCACGGCCCTTGGCGACGATCGCCTTGATGATGACGCGCTGGCTGCGCCGGCGCGCCTTGCCGTGCTGCGTGACGTGCTTGGTGAGGCGGTCCAGGTAGGCGGCCTGCGCCTTGGAACCCGGGGTCGGGTTGTTGTGGATCACGTACATCTGCTGGCCCATGGTCCACACGTTGGTGGTCAGCCAGTAGACGAGGACACCGACCGGGAAGTTGATGCCGAAGACGGCGAACATGACCGGGAAGATGTACAGCAGCATCTTCTGCTGCTGCATGAACGGCGTCTTCACCGTGGTGTCGACGTTCTTCGTCATCAGCTGGCGCTGCGTGTAGAACTGCGACGCCGACATCAGGACGATCATGACCGCGGTGACGATGCGGACGGTGGTCAGCGAGGCGTCCAGCGCCGCGACGTCCGACGAGCTGTCGGTGAACTTCGCGGCCAGCGGGGCACCGAAGATGTGGGCCTTCTGCGCGCTGTCCAGCAGGCCCTGGTTGATGGCACCGATGGTGTCGTTGTTCGCGATGCTGTTGAGCACGTGGTACAGCGCGAAGAAGAACGGCGACTGCGCCAGGATGGGAAGGCACGAGGAGAGCGGGTTGGTACCCGTCTCCTTGTACAGCTTCATCATCTCTTCGGACTGGCGCTGCTTGTCGTTCTTGTAGCGCTCCTGGATCTTCTTCATCTCGGGCTGCAGCGTCTGCATGGCCCGGGTCGCCTTGATCTGCTTCACGAAGAGCGGGATCAGGCAGATACGGATCAGAATCACCAGGGACACGATGGACAGGCCCCAGGCCCACCCGGTGTCTTCGCCGAAGAGGGCGCCGTACACCTTGTGGAACTGGACGATGACCCAGGAAACGGGTGTCGTGATGAAGCTGAAGAGGCTGGCAATCGTGTCCACTAATCATGCTCCTTGGGCATGGGACGGGGTCTCTGCGGCCGGGCTCGAAGAACCATGGTCCTCGGTGGCCGTTTCGGCGGCGGAGGGCCCGCCCTTGCGTGCGCGCCATGCGCCCCGCAGCATCTCGTGCCATCGCGGGCGCTTGCGCGGCGGGACATGGTCCACACCGCCCAGCGACCACGGGTTGCAGCGCAGGATGCGCCAGGCCGTGAGCGCCGTGCCCTTGACCGCACCGTGCCGGTCGATGGCTGTGTAGCCGTAGTGAGAGCACGACGGGTAGTACTTGCAGACCGGCCCCAGCAGCGGACTGATCGTCCACTGGTAGATCTTGATCAGGGCCAGTAGCGGGTACTTCATCGCGCGCCCCCTCCCAGCAGCCGCTGCAGAGCGGCGTCCAGGTCCTGGGCCAGCTGTGCATGGTCCGCGTCACCCGCACCGGGCAGCGCTCGTACGACTACCAGGCTACCGGGGGGAAAGACGTCGACCCGATCGCGCACCAGATGGCGAAGCCTGCGCTTCACCTTGTTGCGCACGACCGCACCGCCGACGGCTTTGCTCACGACGAAACCCGCACGCGTCGGGGGAGCGCTCTCCCCAGGCGCGTGCGGGTCCGTGGCACCGCTACGAAGGTGGACGACGAGGGTCGGACGGCCGGCCCGGCGGCCCCGTCGTACCGCGGTCGCGAAGTCCTCGCGCCGCCTCAGCCGGTTCTCGGTGGGCAGCACGACGGCATGACCTGACCGGGATCAGGCGGACAGTCGGGCGCGACCCTTGCTACGGCGGGTCGCGAGAATCGCGCGGCCGGCACGGGTCCGCATACGCAGCCGGAAGCCGTGGGTCTTGGCGCGACGACGGTTGTTCGGCTGGAAAGTGCGCTTGCTCACTCGGGGGCTCCAGAAATCAAATCGGTGGTTGCGGGTGCCGTCCTGGCTGTCACCGTGCGCCCACGAGTAGCTCGCGTTACGCCCGAGTGCACCGCTTCCCGATCACCGGTTCACCCCCGCACTGGCGGGGACGTGATCTTGTGCCCATCGGAGGCAGGCGGCAGCAGCCATCGACAACTCGACCTGGTTACGGTACGCGGGGCTACGCCATCCGGTCAAACCAGGGGCAGCCGGGAGACACTGTCCACAGGCTGGGGACAACAACTTGAACCGCACCCGTCGCCCTGACTACCGTGGCTGAACTCCGATTCGCCCGTCCCACCCGATTTGAATCCCGATTCGTCCCACATCACACGTTCGTGGGACCCGTGAGAGAGCGTGCCCTGTGGCTGACGTACCTGCCGATCTTGCCGCAGTGTGGCCACGAGTACTCGAGCAGCTCCTCGGTGAGGGCCGGGGCCAGGGGGTCGAGGCGAAGGACGAGCACTGGATCCGCCGCTGTCAGCCCCTGGCTCTGGTCGCGGACACCGCCCTGCTCGCCGTACCGAACGAATTTGCGAAGGGCGTACTGGAGGGCCGTCTCGCGCCGGTCGTCAGCGAGACCCTGAGCCGCGAGTGCGGGCGCCCGATCCGCATCGCGATCACCGTAGACGACTCCGCCGGCGATCCCTCGCCCTCTCCGGCACCCCGCTCCCAGCCGCGCTACGAGGAGCCCGAGCTCCCCTCCGGCCAGTACGAGGGGGGCTACGGCCGCCACCGCGGCGCCGACGGCGACGCCTACCCGGCCCGGTCCGATCAGGGCGACCAGCTCCCGACGGCCCGCCCCGCCTACCCGTCCGAGTACCAGCGCCCCGAGCCCGGCGCCTGGCCGCGTCCGCAGCAGGACGAGTACAGCTGGCAGCAGCAGCGCCTCGGCTTCCCCGAGCGCGACCCCTACGCGTCGCCGTCCCAGGACAGCTACGGCCAGGACGGCTACGGTCAGCAGCAGGACTACCGCCCGCAGTCGATGGACCGCCCGCCCTACGACGGCCAGCGCTCCGAGTACGAGGGTCAGCGCTCCGACTACGACAAGCCGCGCCCCGATTACGACAAACCGCGCGGCGACTACGGCCAGGGCCGCTCCGACTACGACCAGCGCGACTCCCGCCGTGAGCGCCACGAGCCGTCCGGCGGCACGGGCCCCGGCCCGGGTCACGGGCACCGCGGCGGACCGGCCGGGTCCTCGATGCCCTCCGCCGGCGGCGCCCCCGGTCCGCTGGGCGCGAAGCCCGCGCCGGCCACCGGGCCGGGCGAGCCGACCGCGCGCCTGAACCCCAAGTACCTCTTCGACACCTTCGTCATCGGAGCGTCGAACCGCTTCGCCCACGCGGCCGCCGTCGCCGTCGCCGAGGCGCCCGCGAAGGCGTACAACCCCCTCTTCATCTATGGGGAGTCCGGACTCGGCAAGACCCACCTGCTGCACGCGATCGGGCACTACGCGCGGAGCCTCTACCCCGGCACGCGCGTGCGCTACGTGAGCTCGGAGGAGTTCACCAACGAGTTCATCAACTCCATCCGCGACGGCAAGGGCGACAGCTTCCGCAAGCGCTACCGCGAGATGGACATCCTGCTCGTCGACGACATCCAGTTCCTCGCGGACAAGGAGTCGACGCAGGAGGAGTTCTTCCACACCTTCAACACGCTCCACAACGCCAACAAGCAGATCGTGCTCTCCAGCGACCGGCCGCCCAAGCAGCTGGTGACGCTGGAGGACCGGCTGCGGAACCGTTTCGAGTGGGGCCTGATCACCGACGTCCAGCCGCCCGAGCTGGAGACCCGTATCGCGATCCTGCGCAAGAAGGCCGTCCAGGAGCAGCTCAACGCCCCGCCGGAGGTCCTGGAGTTCATCGCCTCGCGGATCTCGCGCAACATCCGCGAGCTGGAGGGCGCGCTGATCCGGGTGACGGCGTTCGCCTCGCTCAACCGGCAGCCGGTGGACCTGGGCCTGACGGAGATCGTCCTCAAGGATCTGATCCCGGGCGGCGAGGACTCCGCCCCCGAGATCACCTCGACGGCCATCATGGGCGCCACCGCGGACTACTTCGGCCTCACGGTCGAGGACCTGTGCGGTACCTCGCGCGGTCGCGCGCTGGTGACGGCCCGCCAGATCGCGATGTACCTCTGCCGTGAGCTGACGGACCTCTCGCTGCCCAAGATCGGCGCCCTCTTCGGCGGCCGCGACCACACGACGGTGATGCACGCGGACCGCAAGATCCGCAATCTGATGGCCGAGCGGCGCTCCATCTACAACCAGGTCACCGAGCTCACCAACCGCATCAAGAACGGCTGACAGCCACGCCGACACGGCATCCAGGGCGCCCTCCGGAGAAGATCCGGGGGGCGTTCCTCGTTGTGCCGGTGTCACCCGGTGTTCGATTACCTGCGAGGTTACGGCCACTCTCCACAGATTCGGTGACTTTCTTCCGTCCACATCCTGGGGACTGCGGAGTTGTCCAGATCGTGTCCACAGGCTGCGCTGTTGAAAGACCATCAGCCCAGCTCAGCCGGTTGTGGATTCGTGGACGAAGGATCTCCACAGACTGTGGACAACGCGTCGGTCCACAGGGTGTGCACGGAGTTGTCCACCGGCAACCCACAGGCTGGGGCCGGTTGTCCCCAGCGATCGCCGGTTTCTCCACATGGTTGTCCACTGTTCGGCAACGCGACGCACCTTCTCACCGACGCGAGTGAAAGGCGTCACACGAAGGTGCCGGGTTGGGTTGTGGGAAAGCCGGGTAAACCTGGGGACGGTGCTGGGGAGAACTCGCCTCAACCTGTGCACGGGGTGTGCAGAACTTTCTGTTCTCCACAGATACGCCCGGTTGTCCACCGCCTCCGCCCACAGGACCGGTGGACAAAATTTGCGCCCTGAGCTGGGCAAACGGAGTTATCCACGGTTTCCACAGGCCCTACTACTACTGACGACTAGAGAGAGCTGGGAATCCGTTTCGAAGTGGGTCCTGTGCACAACTCGCCCTCCGGCTCCCGGCTGCCCCTCGTCACGACTTGACCCCGAGGGGCACCTACTGTCAGTGCCGTGCGTCAGACTGTTCCCCGGTGTCCCTCCCCGAACACAGGGACCGAGGACACCGCGACAGACGACGAAGCCAGGCAGGCCGAGAAGCGCCGGCAACAGCAGGAGGCGGCAACAGTGAAGATCCGGGTGGAACGCGACGTACTCGCGGAGGCCGTGGCCTGGGCGGCGCGCAGCCTCCCGGCCCGCCCGCCGGCCCCTGTCCTCGCCGGCCTGCTGCTGAAGGCCGAGGACGGCCAGCTGAGCCTGTCCGGCTTCGACTACGAGGTCTCCGCACGCGTGTCGGTGGACGCCGAGGTCGAGGAGGAGGGCACGGTCCTCGTCTCCGGCCGGCTGCTCGCCGACATCTGCCGTGCGCTGCCGAACCGGCCGGTGGAGATTTCCACAGACGGTGTACGGGCGAGCGTGGTCTGCGGCTCCTCGCGATTCACCCTCCACACCCTGCCTGTGGAGGAGTACCCGGCGCTGCCGCAGATGCCGACCGCGACCGGGACCGTCCCCGGTGAGGTCTTCGCCTCCGCGGCCTCCCAGGTCGCCATCGCCGCCGGCCGTGACGACACGCTGCCGGTGCTGACCGGTGTGCGCATCGAGATCGAGGGCGACCGGGTCACGCTGGCCTCCACCGACCGCTACCGGTTCGCGGTCCGTGAGTTCCTGTGGAAGCCGGAGAACCCTGACGCGTCCGCGGTCGCGCTGGTGCCCGCGAAGACGCTGCTGGACACCGCCAAGGCACTGACCAGCGGCGACAGCGTGACGCTGGCGCTGTCCGGCTCCGGTGCCGGTGAGGGCCTGATCGGTTTCGAGGGCGCGGGACGGCGGACGACGACCCGGCTGCTGGAGGGCGACCTCCCGAAGTACCGCACGCTGTTCCCGACCGAGTTCAACTCCGTCGCGGTGATCGAGACGGCCCCGTTCGTGGAGGCCGTGAAGCGTGTGGCGCTGGTGGCCGAGCGGAACACCCCGGTGCGGCTCAGCTTCGAGCAGGGCGTGCTGATCCTGGAGGCCGGTTCCAGCGACGACGCACAGGCTGTGGAAAGGGTCGACGCGCAGCTGGAGGGCGACGACATCTCGATCGCCTTCAACCCCACCTTCCTGCTGGACGGCCTGAGCGCGATCGACTCCCCGGTGGCCCAGCTGTCGTTCACGACCTCGACGAAGCCGGCGCTGCTGAGCGGCAAGCCCGCGGTGGACGCCGAGGCGGACGAGGCGTACAAGTACCTGATCATGCCGGTCCGGCTCAGCGGCTGACGGCAACACCGCAGGTCGGGGCATACGTTTGAGCGCGTATGCCCACAGGTGTGCGTGACGGTCCGGGTTTAGGCTCGGACATGGGTACGAAGGTGCCAGTCACGCCACAGCAACCTAAGGAACAACTGATGGAGCTCGGTCTCGTCGGCCTCGGCAAGATGGGCGGCAACATGCGCGAGCGGATCCGCCGCGCGGGCCACACCGTCGTCGGATACGACCGCAACCCGGACCTCGCGGATGTCCACAGCCTGGAAGAGCTTGTGGGCAAGCTCAAGGGCCCGCGCGTCGTGTGGGTGATGGTCCCGGCCGGTGCCGCCACCCAGTCGACCATCGACGAGCTCGCCGAGCTCCTGGAGCCCGGGGACGTCGTCGTGGACGGCGGGAACTCCCGCTGGACGGACGACGAGAAGCACGCCGAGGAGCTGGCCGCCAAGGGCATCGGCTTCGTCGACTGCGGGGTCTCCGGCGGCGTCTGGGGCCTGGAGAACGGCTACGCCCTGATGTACGGCGGCGACGCGGAGAACGTCGCCAAGGTGCAGCCGGTCTTCGACGCGCTCAAGCCCGAGGGCGACTTCGGCTCGGTGCACGCCGGCAAGGTCGGCGCCGGGCACTTCGCGAAGATGGTCCACAACGGCATCGAGTACGCGATGATGCAGGCCTACGCCGAGGGCTGGGAGCTGCTGGAGAAGGTCGACTCCGTCACCGACGTGCGGGAGGTCTTCCGCTCCTGGCAGGAGGGCACGGTCATCCGCTCCTGGCTGCTGGACCTCGCGGTCAACGCCCTCGACGAGGACGAGCACCTGGACCGGCTGCGCGGTTTCGCACAGGACTCCGGCGAGGGCCGCTGGACCGTGGAGGCCGCCATCGACAACGCCGTGCCGCTGCCCGCGATCACGGCGTCCCTGTTCGCGCGGTTCGCCTCCCGCCAAGAGGACTCCCCGCAGATGAAGATGATCGCGGCGCTGCGCAACCAGTTCGGCGGCCACGCGGTCGAGAAGAAGCAGTAACCAGCGAGAACCAGCACCGGGGGAGGTCGGCGCACCACCATGCACGTCACGCATCTGTCGCTCGCCGACTTCCGCTCGTACGCCCGGGTCGAGGTTCCGCTCGACCCGGGCGTCACCGCCTTCGTGGGCCCCAATGGCCAGGGCAAGACGAACCTCGTCGAGGCCGTCGGCTATCTCGCCACCCTCGGCAGTCACCGCGTCGCCTCGGACGCGCCCCTGGTGCGCATGGGCGCCGACCGCGCGATCATCCGGGCGCAGATCCGGCAGGGCGAGCGGCAGCAGCTGGTGGAGCTGGAGCTGAACCCCGGCCGGTCCAACCGCGCCCGGATCAACAGATCGTCGCAGGTCAGGCCGCGGGACATCCTCGGGATCGTGCGTACGGTGCTGTTCGCGCCGGAGGATCTGGCGCTGGTGAAGGGCGACCCCGGTGAGCGCCGCCGCTTCCTCGACGAGCTGATCACCGCCCGCTCCCCGCGCATGGCGGGCGTGCGCTCCGACTACGACCGGGTGCTCAAGCAGCGCAACACCCTGCTGAAGTCGGCCGTACTCGCCCGCAGGCACGGCGGCCGCTCGATGGACCTGTCCACCCTCGACGTGTGGGACCAGCACCTCGCGCGCGCGGGCGCCGAACTGCTCGCCCAGCGCATGGACCTGATCGCCGCGATCCAGCCGCTGGCGGACAAGGCGTACGAGCAGCTGGCGCCCGGCGGCGGCCCGCTGGCGCTGGAGTACAAGCCGTCCGCGCCCGGCGAGGCACACACGCGTGAGGCTCTGTACGAGCAGGTGATGTCCGTGCTCGCGGACGCCCGTAAGCAGGAGATCGAGCGGGGCGTCACCCTGGTGGGTCCGCATCGCGACGATCTGCTGCTCAAGCTGGGGCAGCTGCCCGCCAAGGGGTACGCCTCGCACGGCGAGTCCTGGTCGTACGCGCTGGCACTGCGGCTGGCCTCGTACGACCTGCTGCGGGCCGAGGGCAATGAGCCGGTGCTCGTGCTCGACGACGTCTTCGCCGAGCTGGACACCCGGCGCCGCGAGCGGCTGGCCGAGCTGGTCGCCCCCGGGGAGCAGGTGCTGGTGACGGCGGCGGTCGAGGACGACGTGCCGCACGTGCTGGCGGGGGCGCGGTACGCCGTGGCCGAGGGGGCGGTGGAGCGCGTATGACCGCCGACGATCCCCGCAAAGTTGTGGGCCCCAAGAAGGCCGAGGAGCCGGTGAAGAAGGCCCCCGAGCCGTCCGGCGTCGACCTCGCGCGCGTGGCGTTGCGCGCGGCGAAGGAACAGGCACGCGCGCGGGGGGACGCGGCGCAGCAGAAGAGGCAGGCGCGGCGCGGCGGCGGCCTGCGCTCCGGTGCGCGCGCCGACGGCCGCGACCCGATGGCGCTGGGTGCCGCCATCAACCGGCTGATCACCGAGCGCGGCTGGGAGGCGCCGGCCGCGGTGGGCGGGGTGATGGGCCGCTGGCCGCAGATCGTGGGGCCGGACCTGGCCAACCACTGCGAGCCGCAGACCTACGACGAGGACGAGCGGGTGCTGGTCGTGCGGTGCGACTCGACGGCCTGGGCGACGAATCTGCGGCTGCTCGCCCCGCAGTTGGTGGCCCGGCTGAACGAGGATCTCGGGCACGGCACGGTGAAGGTGATCAAGGTCCTGGGCCCCGGCGGCCCCGAACGCCGCTACGGCCCCCTCAGGGCCCCGGGCAGCACCGGACCCGGCGACACCTATGGGTGACGTACATCACGTACCGGCAGTTCGGGACGGCTCCGGCGTAGCACTGAACGCGGTCGCGGATCCCCTCGTGCGGGCGACCTGACTCCCAAGTAGCAAAGGGTTGACACCTCGAAGCGCTGAGTGCCGCTGTGAGCCTCTTGGAGCCCCGCTCCGTATATGGGGAGTCGGGAGAGACCGGTTCAGGGCGGCACATGCGGACTCAGGTACCGGCAAACCCCCATCACTGTCGGCGCTACCGGTAGACTGGAAGCCAATCCCGCCCCACTCGTGGGGACCGCCCGGGAAACGCTGAGCAACGCTGATCAAGGCTTACCAACGCAACATGCCGCAGCCGCTCCGGCAACCTGCCGACGAGCCTGGCTAGTGCTGTGCCAGAAAGGGCGCTTCGTGGCCGATTCCGGCAACCCCAACGAGAACATCCCGTCCACCGACGCCGTGGCAGGCGTACCCGAGGCCCATGCCACGGCGTACGACGCGAGTGCCATCACCGTCCTCGAGGGTCTGGACGCGGTCCGCAAGCGACCCGGTATGTACATCGGCTCGACCGGCGAGCGCGGCCTGCACCACCTCGTGTACGAGGTGGTCGACAACTCCGTCGACGAGGCGCTGGCCGGTCACGCGGACACCATCGAGGTGACGATCCTCCCCGACGGCGGCGTGCGGGTCGTGGACAACGGCCGTGGCATCCCGGTGGGCATCGTCGCCTCCGAGGGCAAGCCGGCCCTCGAGGTCGTGCTGACCGTGCTGCACGCGGGCGGCAAGTTCGGCGGCGGCGGCTACGCGGTCTCCGGTGGTCTGCACGGCGTGGGCGTCTCCGTGGTGAACGCGCTGTCGTCGAAGGTCGCCGTCGTGGTCCGCACCGACGGCCACCGCTGGACGCAGGACTACAAGATGGGCGTCCCCACGGCGCCGCTCGTCAAGCACGAGGCCACCGAGGAGACCGGCACCTCGGTCACCTTCTGGGCCGACAGCGACATCTTCGAGACCACGGACTACTCCTTCGAGACGCTCTCGCGGCGCTTCCAGGAGATGGCGTTCCTCAACAAGGGTTTGACGATCAAACTCACTGATGAGCGCGACTCGGCGAAGGCCACCTCCGGGGCGGACGAGGCCGGCGCGGACGAGACCGCCGAGGTCAAGACGGTCACGTACCACTACGAGGGCGGCATCGTCGACTTCGTGAAGTACCTCAACTCCCGCAAGGGAGACGTGGTGCACCCCTCGGTGATCGACCTCGAGGCGGAGGACAAGGACAAGGCCCTCTCCCTCGAGATCGCCATGCAGTGGAACAGCGGTTACAGCGAGGGCGTGTACTCCTTCGCCAACATCATCCACACGCACGAGGGCGGCACCCACGAAGAGGGCTTCCGCGCGGCGCTGACCAACCTGATCAACAAGTACGCGCGCGACAAGAAGCTGCTCCGGGAGAAGGACGACAACCTCACCGGCGACGACATCCGCGAGGGTCTCACCGCGATCATCTCGGTGAAGCTGAGCGAGCCGCAGTTCGAGGGCCAGACCAAGACCAAGCTGGGCAACACCGAGGCCAAGACCTTCGTCCAGAAGGCGGTCTACGAGCACCTCAACGACTGGCTGGACCGCAACCCGGTGGAAGCCGCGGACATCATCCGCAAGGGCATCCAGGCGGCCACCGCGCGCGTGGCGGCCCGCAAGGCGCGCGACCTGACCCGCCGCAAGGGCCTGCTGGAGTCGGCGTCGCTGCCGGGCAAGCTCTCGGACTGCCAGTCGAACGACCCCACCAAGTGCGAGATCTTCATCGTCGAGGGTGACTCCGCCGGCGGCTCGGCCAAGTCCGGCCGCAACCCGCAGTACCAGGCGATCCTCCCGATCCGGGGCAAGATCCTCAACGTCGAGAAGGCGCGGATCGACAAGATCCTGCAGAACCAGGAGATCCAGGCGCTGATCTCCGCCTTCGGTACGGGTGTGCACGAGGACTTCGACATCGAGAAGCTCCGCTATCACAAGATCATCCTGATGGCGGACGCCGACGTCGACGGGCAGCACATCAGCACCCTGCTGCTGACCTTCCTGTTCCGCTTCATGCGGCCGCTGGTCGAGGCTGGGCACGTGTACCTCTCCCGTCCCCCGCTGTACAAGATCAAGTGGGGCCGGGACGACGTGGAGTACGCCTACTCGGACCGCGAGCGTGACGCGCTGATCGAGATGGGCCGCCAGCGCGGCAAGCGCGTGCGCGAGGACTCCATCCAGCGCTTCAAGGGTCTCGGCGAGATGAACGCCGAGGAGCTGCGCATCACGACGATGGACCAGGAGCACCGCGTCCTCGGCCAGGTCACCCTCGACGACGCCGCCCAGGCCGACGACCTGTTCTCGGTCCTCATGGGCGAGGACGTCGAAGCGCGCCGCGCCTTCATCCAGCGCAACGCCAAGGACGTCCGGTTCCTCGACATCTGAGTCGGTCTCAGCTGACCGCACCAGGAAGGATCTTCACCAGCAATGGCCGACGAGAACACCCCCGTCACCTCTGAAGAGGGCGGCATCATCGCCCAGCGTGTCGAGCCCGTCGGGCTCGAGACGGAGATGCAGCGTTCGTACCTGGACTACGCGATGTCCGTCATCGTGTCCCGCGCGCTGCCGGACGTCCGGGACGGCCTCAAGCCCGTCCACCGCCGCGTCCTGTACGCCATGTACGACGGCGGCTACCGGCCCGAGCGCGGCTTCTACAAGTGCGCGCGCGTGGTCGGCGACGTCATGGGCAACTACCACCCGCACGGCGACTCCTCGATCTACGACGCCCTGGTGCGCCTCGCCCAGCCGTGGTCGATGCGGATGCCGCTGGTGGACTCCAACGGCAACTTCGGCTCGCCGGGCAACGACCCGGCGGCGGCCATGCGCTACACCGAGTGCAAGATGGCGCCGCTGTCGATGGAGATGGTCCGCGACATCGACGAGGAGACCGTCGACTTCACGGACAACTACGACGGCCGCTCCCAGGAGCCGACCGTCCTGCCCGCCCGCTTCCCGAACCTGCTGATCAACGGCTCGGCCGGTATCGCGGTCGGCATGGCGACCAACATCCCGCCGCACAACCTGCGCGAGGTCGCGGCCGGCGCCCAGTGGTACCTGGAGAACCCGGAGGCCTCTCACGAGGAGCTCCTGGACGCCCTCATGGAGCGCATCAAGGGCCCCGACTTCCCGACCGGCGCCCTGGTGGTCGGCCGCAAGGGCATCGAGGAGGCGTACCGCACGGGCCGTGGCTCGATCACCATGCGGGCGGTCGTCGAGGTCGAGGAGATCCAGAACCGCCAGTGCCTGGTGGTCACCGAGCTCCCCTATCAGACCAACCCCGACAACCTCGCGCAGAAGATCGCCGACCTGGTGAAGGACGGCAAGATCGGCGGCATCGCGGACGTCCGCGACGAGACCTCCTCGCGCACCGGTCAGCGCCTGGTCATCGTGCTGAAGCGGGACGCGGTCGCCAAGGTGGTGCTGAACAACCTCTACAAGCACACCGACCTTCAGTCGAACTTCAGCGCCAACATGCTGGCGCTCGTCGACGGCGTCCCGCGCACCCTCTCCCTGGACGCGTTCATTCGCCACTGGGTGACGCACCAGATCGAGGTCATCGTCCGCCGTACGAAGTTCCGGCTGCGCAAGGCCGAGGAGCGGGCGCACATCCTGCGCGGTCTGCTCAAGGCCCTGGACGCCATCGACGAGGTCATCGCGCTGATCCGGCGCAGTGACACGGTCGACGTGGCGCGCACGGGCCTGATGGAGCTCCTGGAGATCGACGAGATCCAGGCCAATGCCATCCTCGAGATGCAGCTGCGCCGACTGGCCGCCCTGGAGCGCCAGAAGATCGTCCAGGAGCACGACGAGCTCCAGGCGAAGATCACCGAGTACAACGCGATCCTGGCCTCGCCGGTCCGCCAGCGCGGCATCGTCAGCGAGGAACTCGCCGCGATCGTCGAGAAGTACGGCGACGACCGCAAGACCACGCTGGTGCCCTACGACGGCGACATGTCGATGGAAGACCTCATCGCCGAAGAGGACATCGTCGTCACCATCACGCGCGGCGGTTACGTCAAGCGGACCAAGACGGACGACTACCGCTCGCAGAAGCGCGGCGGCAAGGGTGTGCGCGGCGCGAAGCTGAAGGAAGACGACATCGTCGACCACTTCTTCGTCTCGACCACGCACCACTGGCTGCTGTTCTTCACCAACAAGGGCCGCGTCTACCGCGCCAAGGCCTACGAGCTGCCGGACGCCGGCCGGGACGCGCGCGGCCAGCACGTGGCGAACCTGCTGGCCTTCCAGCCGGACGAGGCGATCGCCGAGATCCTCGCCATCCGGGACTACGACGCGGCGCCGTACCTGGTGCTCGCCACGAAGGCCGGTCTGGTGAAGAAGACCTCTCTGAAGGATTACGATTCGCCGCGCTCCGGAGGCGTCATCGCGATCAATCTCCGGGAGCAGCAGGACGGTTCCGACGACGAACTGATCGGAGCCGAGCTCGTTTCGTCCGAGGACGATCTGCTGCTGATCAGCAGGAAGGCGCAGTCGATCAGGTTCACCGCAACGGACGATGCGCTGCGCCCGATGGGCCGTGCCACCTCGGGTGTCAAGGGCATGAGTTTCCGCGAGGGCGACGAGCTGCTCTCGATGAATGTTGTTCGACCCGGTACGTTCGTGTTCACTGCAACCGACGGTGGGTACGCGAAGCGCACCCCCGTCGACGAGTACCGCGTCCAGGGACGTGGCGGTCTCGGCATCAAGGCCGCCAAGATCGTCGAGGACCGCGGATCGCTCGTCGGCGCGCTGGTGGTCGAGGAGACCGACGAGATCCTCGCCATCACGCTGGGCGGCGGTGTGATTCGTACGCGAGTCAACGAGGTCAGGGAGACGGGCCGTGACACCATGGGCGTCCAACTGATCAACCTGGGCAAGCGCGATGCCGTGGTCGGTATCGCACGTAACGCCGAGGCGGGGCGCGAGGCGGAGGAAGTCGACGGCGTGGACGCCGTGGACGAGACCGCCGAGACGGCCCAGGCCGCCGGCACGGACGAGGGTGAGGCGCCCTCGGCCGAGTAGCACGAGGAGTGAGTCACGTGAGCGGAGCCACGGGCGCCGGATCGGCCGGTACCTCTACGGGTACGGAGACGGACGGCGGCGGCCGTGGCTCCGCCGCGCAGACCACGGACTCGCCCTCGCCCGATACGCATGGATCCCAGGGGGGAACTGTGACGGACACCCGAGGCCCGCAGGCCCAGCAGTACGCGGCCGGCCAGGCCCCGGCGGCTCAACAGCAGTCGGCGCAGCCCGCGCCGGCGCCGTCGCCGCTGCCCGGCGAGCGGCAGCCCCAGCCTTCCTCCGGGCCCTACCACCCGCCGCAGGCCTACCCGGCGGCCGCCGCCCCGGCGAACGCGGTCCGCAGGCCCCGCACGGGTGCCAGGACCGTGCCGCGCACCCGCAAGGCACGTCTGCGGGTGGCCAAGGCGGACCCGTGGTCGGTGATGAAGGTCAGCTTCCTGCTCTCCATCGCCCTCGGCATCTGCACCATCGTCGCGGCGGCGGTGCTGTGGATGGTCATGGACGCGATGGGCGTCTTCTCGACGGTCGGCGGCACCATCTCGGAGGCGACGGGCTCGAACGAGTCCAACGGCTTCGACCTCCAGTCGTTCCTGTCGCTGCCGAACGTCCTGATGTTCACGTCGATCATCGCGGTCATCGATGTCGTCCTCGCCACGGCCCTCGCCACCCTCGGCGCCTTCATCTACAACCTCTCCGCCGGCTTCGTCGGCGGCGTGGAGCTGACGCTGGCCGAGGACGAGTGAACACCGCTCCGACCTCTCCTGACGCCTCCCCGACAACCGATTTTGGGACTGCGCACGTCGTGCGCTAATCTTCAGGAGTCAGCGCGCGGGACACACACCGCAGAGCGCGGCGGGGCTATAGCTCAGTTGGTTAGAGCGCATCCCTGATAAGGATGAGGCCACAGGTTCAAATCCTGTTAGCCCCACAGTTCGAGAAACCCCCGGTCCAGCAGGACCGGGGGTTTTCTTCTGTGCGGGGGCGCTGACGTGGCGTGAAAAGACCCGATCGCTGGCGACGGGGGATGCACCAGCGATCGGGCTGTGAACCACAGTAACAAGGCTGGTGGAGCGGCGGGAGGCGGCCGTTCGGGACCGGGTGGGGGTTGTGAGCGGGATCACGTGGTCGTCACGGGTCGCACGGGGGGTCGTAGGAGAGCCGGGGGAGGTATTCGTCCCATTTCTCCTCCGTCAGGACGCCGCGGGTGGTGGCGCAGATGCGGTTCACCGCCCGGTCGACGTCGAGGTTCCACAGGCGGACCGTGTCGGTGCCGCTGGATACGCCGAGCATGTTGCTGCGGGGGCTGAAGGACAGGAAGTTGCCGGTCTTGGCGTTGGGGCTCATCGACTCGCCGATGGGGGCCGCCTCGGAGGGGGTGGCGGCCTTCCACAGGCGGACCGTGTTGTCGTTGCCGCCGCTGGCGAGGGTGCGGCCGTCCTGGCTGAACGTCAGGGAGACGACCGCCTCCGTGTGACCGGTCAGCGTGGCCGCGGGCTCGCGCGTCCCGGCCGGGTCGGTGACGTCCCACAGGCGGACCGTGTCGTCGTCGCTGCCGCTGGCCAGGGTGCGGCCGTCGGGGCTGTGGGCGAGGACGTTGACGGGGCCCTCGTGGGCGGTGAGCGGGGAGCCGACCGGGGTGGTGTGCCGGGGGTCGGCGGTGTTCCACAGCCGGATCGTGCCGTCCGCGCTGCCGCTGGCGAGGGTGCGGCCGTCGGCGGAGAAGGCGAGGGTGTTGACGTAACCGCGGTGGCCGGTGAGCGGGGAGCCGTAGGGCGTCGGCCGGCGCGGGTCGGAGATGTTCCACAGCCGCAGGGTGCGGTCGTCGTAGGCCGTGGCGAGGGTGCGGCCGTCGGGGCTGAACGCCAGGGCGTCGGGGCCCATGAAGCGGGTGCGCAGGGTCAGGGGCGGGCCGTGGGAGACCGGGCGGGTGGGGTCGGAGACGTCCCACAGGAAGACCGCGCGGGCGCCCGTCAGCACCGCGAGGGTGCGGCCGTCGGGTGAGAACAGCAGGGAGCGCTGGCCGCCGTCGTCGGGCATGAACGGCTTGTTCAGGGTCGCCGGGCGGTCCGGGTTCCGTACGTTCCACAGCCGGACGCTGCCGTCGCGGGCGGCCGTGGCGAGGACCCGTCCGTCGGGGCGGAAGGCGCCGCTGCGGCCGAACATGTCGGAGGCCGGGATCGACCACAGCCGCACCTTGCTGTCGCCGCTTCCGGTGGCCAGGGTCCTGCCGTCCGGGCTGAAGCCCAGCGCGTACATCTCCCCGCTGCTGCCCGCGAGCGGCTCGCCGACCTGGGCGGGGTAGGCCGGATCGCTGACGTTCCACAGGGTGGCGGTGCTGTCCGCGCTGGCCGCGGCGAGCGTGGAGCCGTCGGGGCTGAAGGCCACCGACCAGATGGGCCCGGTGTGGCCGGTCAGGGGCGGGCCCAGCGCGGTGGCGCGGCCGGGGTCCGTCACGTCCCACAGGCGTACGGCGTCGTCGGCGGCGCCGCTGGCCAGGGTCTGGCCGTCGGGGCTGAACGCGACGGAGTGCACCAGGTCCGTGTGACCGGTCAGCGGGGTGCCGTACGGCTTCGGGCGGCGCGGGTCGGCGGTGTTCCACAGCCGGATCGTGTCGTCGTCGCCGCCCGCGGCGAGCGTGTCGCCGTCCGGGCTGAACGCCACCGAGCGCACGGCGGCGCGGGCGCCGGTGAGGGTGCTGACGGTCTTCGGGCGGTCCGGGCCCGCCACGTCCCACAGGCGGACCGTGCGGTCCTCGCCGGCGGAGGCCAGGGTGCGGCCGTCGGGGCTGAACGCGAGCAGGTAGATCGTGCCCCGGTGGCCGGTCAGGGGGGTGCGCAGCGGCTTGGGGCGGCGGGGATCCCGTACGTCCCACAGCCGGATCGTGCCGTCGTCCGCCGCGCTGGCGAGGGTGCGGCCGTCCGGGCTGAAGACCGCGCTGCTCACCCAGCTGGTGTGGCCGACGAGCGGCTTGCCCAGGGGTTTGGGGCGCCGCGGGTCGCCGACGTCCCAGAGCCGGACCGTGCGGTCGTAGCTGGCGGTGGCCAGGAGCTTGCCGTCGGGGCTGAAGGAGGTGAGGTAGACGGCGCCGGTGTGGCCGAGGAGCGGGGTGGCCAGCGGGGCGTTCACGATGGACACCAGCCGGTTGTTGGTGCCCTCGTCGTCCGGGCGCAGCCGGTGCGCCACCACGTCGAGCTGGGCCGACAGCGACGGGTCGGTGTACTGCACGCGGTCCGCCTCGGCCACCACCTGCTCGAACACGGCGTCGTTGCGCTGCTGCCACGCCACCACCGCGGAGCCCACGGCCACCAGCGCCAGCACCACCAGCGTCGCCACCGCACCGCGCCGGACCCACAGGGTGCGCCGGCGCAGCCGTACCGAGGCCGCCAGGAACTCCACCGCGCTGCGGGTCAGGAAGGTGTCCCCCGCCGACCTCGCCCAGCTGTGCGCCTGCTCCAGCCGGGAGCCCCGGTAGAGCAGGGAGGAGTCGCGGTGGGAGTCCTCCCAGGAGCGGCCGTCCTCCTCCAGGCGCTGGCGCAGGAGGTTGCCGCCGCGGTCCTCGTCGATCCACTCGCGCAGCCTCGGCCAGGCGTGCAGCAGCGCCTCGTGGGTGATCTCCACGGTCTCCGCGTCGAGGGTCACCAGCCGGGCCTGGACCAGCGCTTCGAGCGACTCCTCCGTCTTGTCGGGGTCGGCCGACTCCGCCGCCAGCTGCCGCCGGGTGCCGCGCCTGCGGGTGGCCTGGGTGTCCTCGCCGAGCCGGACCAGCCGCAGCAGCAGCAGCCGGGCCGCCGTACGGGCCGCCGGGTCGAGGCCGGACCAGGCCCGCTCAGCGGTCGCCGCGACGGCGCCCTGGATTCCGCCGGCGGCGCGATAGCCGGCCAGGGTCAGCCGCCCGGACTTGCGGCGCTGCCAGGTGGCCAGCAGGGCGTGCGAGAGCAGCGGGAGCACCCCGGCGTCATGGGCGCCGCGCGGGCCGTCCGCGCTGACCTCGCGGACGATCAGTTCGGCGAGGCCGGGTTCGAGTTCCAGGCCGACGGCCTTGGCCGGTCCGGTCACCGCATCGCGCAGCTCGGCGCTGGTCAGCGGGCCGAGCACCATGTGCCGGTGCTGGAGGGCGTCGGCGAGTTCGGGGTAGCCGAGGCACTGCTCGTAGAAGTCGGCGCGTATGCCGAGGACGACGAGTGCGGGGGCCGGGGCGCCGTCGGCGGCGGGTGAGGCGACGGCGTGCAGTAACTGGATGAAGGTGCGGCGGTCGGTCTCGTCGGCGCAGAGGGTGAACGCCTCCTCGAACTGGTCGACGATGACGACCGGCCGGGCCCCGGGCGTCCGCCCGGCCCACGCCGCGACGGCGTCCCGCGCCGCGTCCCCGAACCCCGGGCTCTCCCGCCCGCCCACCGCGGCCAGTTCGGGGATCCGCCGGGTCAGCTCGGCCAGGGGATCGGCGCCGGGGACGAGCTGCAGCACGTCCCGTTCGTCCTGTACGGCGGGCACCAGACCGGCGTTGAGCAACGAGGACTTCCCCGCGCCCGAGGCGCCGACCAGCATCAGCAGCCCGCCGCCGCGCTCCGCCGACCGGAGCTGCTCGACCAGGGCCGCGGTACTGCGCTCCCGGCCGAAGAACCACCGGGCGTCCTCCTGGCGGTAGGAGGCAAGGCCCCGGTAGGGGCAGACGCTCACCGCGGGGGGCGGCTCCTCGGCCGCTTCCTCGGAGACGGGGTCGGCCACCGCCCGCTCCCACAGCACCTGCCACTGCGGCAGGTCGTACAGCCCGGGGGAGACCGGCGCCGGACGGGCCCGCCGCGCCTGCGGGATCAGCACCTGGAGTACGGCGGCCAGGGCGGCGAACTGTGCCGGTACGTTCTTCGCGCGCCGCCAGTCGCTGATGCGCTGCGCGGAAACCCGTACCGGACGCCCTCGTTCATCCACCCGCTGGAGCTGGACGACCGCCTCGGACACCCGCTTGAGGGGCGGGTTCCCGGCCTCCCGGTACAGCAGCGCAAGGCGTTCCGCGAAGGCTGTGCGTGCCCCTGAGTCGGAACTCAAGGCCTCCACCCCTTACTTTCCCCGCACCTGGACGTCCGGACCGGAAAACTCACTTTATACGGCTGACCTGGGCCAAAGCCCTGAGCGGAAAACCGGAACCTCCTCGGGAAGGGTCCCAACTGGCAGGATCACACCGCGTAGCCAGTCAACCGCGCGTCGTCCGGAGAGGCTGCCGGCCTCCGCTGCCTTTGCCGCAGTGACGGAAGAACGATTTCCCGTCCGCGCACCCCGAGACCTCCCGAGTCCTCGGTCCCGCTCCGGCGGGGACCGACACCAGCGCGTCGTTTGGCACCGGTCCCCGCGAGGGGAGGGACCGGTGCCGAACGACGCGGCATCCGCTCCCCTCGCCTGCCCCTGATGCTTGCCGCTTTCACCCCGTGGGCTTACCTTCATTTCTGACGAACCGTCAGATGTGAGGCGGGAGGGAGCCGGCGTGGTCGAGGTCGTGAACGGCACCAGGGAACTGCCCAAGGTCATCAGCGTGGACGATCACGTGATCGAGCCCGCGCACCTCTTCGAGACCTGGCTTCCGGCCAAGTACCGGGACAAAGGCCCCAAACCCTTCACCGCCGGCATCGGTGAGCTGGAGTACGTGGGCGGAAAGTACCGGTTCACCACCGACCCGGACGGCCAGATCACCGACTGGTGGGAGTACGAGGGCGAGTTCTTCCCGTACAAGCGGATCATCGCGGCCGTCGGGTTCTCCCGGGACGAGATGACGCTTGACGGGATCACCCGCGAGCAGATGCGGCGGGGCTGCTGGGATCCCAAGGCCCGTGTGGCGGACATGGAGATGAACCATGTCGAGGCCTCGCTCTGCTTCCCCACCTTCCCCCGCTTCTGCGGCCAGACCTTCGCGGAGGCCAAGGACAAGGAGGTCGGACTCGCCTGTGTGCGCGCCTACAACGACTGGATGGTCGAGGAGTGGTGCGGCGACAGCGGCGGCCGGCTCATCCCGCTCTGCCTGATCCCGCTGTGGGACATCGACCTGGCGGTCGCGGAGATCCACCGCAACGCCGCTCGCGGGGTCCGGGCGGTGACCTTCAGCGAGATTCCCACCTATCTCGGACTGCCCTCGATCCACACCGGTTACTGGGACCCCTTCTTCGCGGCCTGCGAGGAGACCGGCACGGTGGTGAACATGCACATCGGGTCCTCCTCCCAGATGCCGGCCGCCTCCCCGGACGCGCCGCCCGCCGTGCAGGCCTCGCTGAGCTTCAACAACGCCATGGCCTCGATGATGGACTTCCTCTTCTCCGGGGTCCTGGTGAAGTTCCCGCGGCTGAAACTCGCCTACAGCGAGGGGCAGATGGGCTGGATCCCGTACGCCCTGGAGCGCGCGGACGACGTCTGGGAGGAGCACCGGGCCTGGGGCGGGGTGAAGGACCTGATCCCGGAGCCCCCGTCGACGTACTACTACCGGCAGATCTTCTGCTGCTTCTTCCGGGACCGGCACGGCATCGAGGCCATCGAGACGGTCGGGGTGGACAACGCCACCTTCGAGACGGACTATCCGCACGTCGACTCGACCTGGCCGCACACCAAGCAGGTCGCGGCCGAGCACATGGCGGGCCTGTCGGACGAGGTGACGTACAAGCTGCTGCGCGGCAACGCCATCCGGATGCTCGATCTGCCCTTCGACCGCTGATTGACGGCCCTCCGGCGGGGGCAGTCACCCGGGGAGAGACGGGAGTGCAGATGACGAAGGTCTCCGTGGACCCCGAGTTGTGTTACGGATCCGGCGAGTGCGTCTACCGCGTGCCGTCCGTCTTCACCGTGCGGGACGGCTTCGGGGCCGTCAGGGCCGGGCGTGAGGACAGCGGGGGCGAGCCGGAGGTGCGGGAGGCGGCGGAACTGTGCCCGTCCCAGGCGATCGTGATCGGCGAGTCGTAGCTCCACCGGCTGGCGGCGAGCGCACGCGCGCGTGCCTCCGCCACCGCCATCCGCGCCGCCCGCTCCGCCGGATCGACGTGCGATGCCTGGCCCGTGGCCTGCCCCTCCCACTTCCGGTACAGCAGCCCGGTCTCGGCCGAGAACCAGCCGCGGCTCACGGCGTTCAGGGCGAGCAGCAGCCCGGTGTCCTCGGACGCGGGCAGCGCCATCCAGCCGCCGAGGGCGAGCAGCAGCTCGCGGCGTACGCAGAGGGAGGCCGGGTGGACCTGGGCGCGGAAGTCGTTGGCCCGCCAGAAGTCCAGCACCGCGCCACGCTCGACCGGGCCGTCGTCGGGGTCGTGGGGGAAGGCGGCGGTGGAACCGTCGGGCAGCAGATCCAGCACCCGTGAGGTCACCCACCCGATCCCCGCGTCGCGCTCCAGGACCGCGAGATCGCGGGCGAGCGCTCCCGGGGTGAGCCGGTCGTCGGCGTCCAGCACCTTCACATAGGGGCCGTCGGCGTGCGCGAGCGCGATGGTACGGGCCACTCCGGGGCCGCCGGACCGGCCCTGGCGGAAGGTGACACGGGGGTCGTCGGGGACATGGGGGGCGACGGTGTCGCTCGTCCCGTCCTCCTGCACGAGCCAGTGCCAATCCCAGCCGTCGGGCAGCTCCTGCGCGCATAACGAGGCGTACGCCTCCGGCAGGAAGCGGGCGGAGGGGCCGTGCACAGCGGTGACGATGACGACCCGCCGGCGCACCGCGGGTGTGCGAGACATGGGGCCAGGCTACGACGAGGCCCGGCCGCGTCTTCGCGTGGCCGGGCCTCGGAACAGGGCGGAGCTGTACGCAAGTTCGCCAGGACGGATGGGGGAGAAGGATCAGGTGCGCGGGCGGTGCGCGGTCAGCGCTGGAGGGGGATGTCCCTGGTGCCGGTGGTCGCTCCGGCGGGCGCCTCGGCCTCCGCCTCGGTCTCCGCCTCGGCATCGGTGGAGTCGCAGTCGAGCGCGGCCGGATCCGCTTCCGTGTCCGCGGGCCCGTGGTGGCGGCAGCTCGGTGTCTTGCCGTGCGCCTCGGCGCGGATGCGCTGCTTCATCGTGGGGGGCAGTGACCTGGCGTAGGACCAGGTCCAGAGGGACATCGCCGGCACCGGGGCCTGCGCGGTGCTGTCGCTGCCGCTGGTGCGGGCCGACTCGATGGGGGGTACGGCCGCGGCGGCGGTCGTGGTGACGAGTCCGAGCGCCGTGCACAGCGCGAGGAAGGCGGTGACGATGGCGGTCCACAGCTTCATGACCTTGTTCCGGGCCATGGCCCCTCACTTTCAGGTTGGGCGATTTGCGTACTTTCCTCATGATGTGTATGGGGGCCGCGAAGTGGTGGACCTACGCCCGTGGCGCGTCGATGTTCAGATGAACACCACTCGGATGGGTGCAAGTGGCCGGAAACGCGGAGAAGGGAGCCCAAAATCACCGTGCGTGAGGGGGCGATCACCCTCGGATCGGAGTGCCGACCGCCGCTGCTACTGCGGTCCAGGCGCGGTGAGTTGGCGGGCTCGCACAGGTCACCGATCGATATCGGTCGGTGTGTATAGTCGGGCGCCAGAGGTCCCCTACGTCAACGAAGGACGAGGTCGCGCGGTGAAGAAGCTTCTCCTGGTCACACTGGCCGCCATCGGCGGGCTCCTTGTGTACCGCCAGATCCAGGCGGATCGCGCCGAGCAGGACCTGTGGACGGAGGCGACCGACTCCGTGCCCGCGGGTTCGTGAGAATTCCGACAAGCTGAGCTGAGAACAGACCCCGGCCGTGGTTGCGGTCGGGGTTTTGTGTTTTCCGCGGATGGCTCGCGGCCCGGGTGGGCAGGATGGGGCACGTTCCCGGTCCGGCGACGACAAGGGGTGGCGCGTGATGGGGCGGCCTACGGCGTGGTGGCGTGCGGTGTGCCGCGTGGCCGTGGTGACGGCGGTGCTGTGCGCGACCGGGACCGGTGCCCTGCTGCCCTCCGCGGTTGCGGCCCCCGCGCCGACCCCTTATGGCTTCTCCCCCGACGCCACCACCGTCCCGGGCGTCGGCAGCACGGCGGACGCCGCCCGGCTGGAACCCGGACGGGCGTACCGCAGCTCGCTGCCGGTGAGCACCGACGTCTACTACCGCCTCGACCTGGACGGCACCTCCACCGCGTACGTCTCCGCCACCGCGGTCCCGCCGGCCGACGCGGCCGTCTCCGCCTCCGACGGGATCCGGGTGTCGGTGCAGGACGCCGACGGCGGCTCCTGCTCCTTCGAGACGGAGACCTTCGGCGGCGGCAGCAGCGCGCGTCCGCTCACGGCCGTGGCGATGCGGGAACGGTCCGGGGACCGCGGGCGGTGCGCGGAGGCGGGCCCCTACTACGTGGTCGTGGAGCGGGTGGGTACGCCGGCCCCCGGCGACGTCGCCTGGGACCTGGAACTCGCCACCTTCTCGGAGCCCCCGCTGGACCGGGCCGCACCGACCAGTGCCCCCGGCTCCTGGGACTCCGGCACACCCGCGCCCCTGACGGACGAGGCGGTACGACGGGACGGGGGCGCGGGGTTCGCCTCCGCCGTCCCGCTCGGGCAGGGCGTGTGGCGCTCGGACCTGCCGCCCGGGCGGACCGTGTTCTACAAGGTGCCGGTCGACTGGGGGGAGCGGCTGTACGCCACCGCCGAGCTGGCCGCTTCGGGGGAGGGCTCCCGGGTGGTCGTGGGGGCGCTGGAGCTGTCGGTCCACAACCCGGTGCGGGCGCCGCTGGACGACGCGAGCCTCAACTACAACGGCAGCCGGCGTTCCGCCTCGCTGGATCCGCTGCCGCCGGCGGTGTACGAGAACCGGTACGGGAACAGCGACCGGATCAGGGGAATGCGGTTCGGGGGCTCCTACTACCTCGTGGTGCATCTGAGCGCACAGGTGGCCGAGCGGTTCGGGGACGGGCCGTTCGCCCTGACGCTGCGGGTGCGTGTGGAGGGCCCGGCGCGGAGCGGGCCGGCCTATGACGGCCGGTTCCTGCCGCAGGGGGTGTTCGCGCCGCCCGGGGGCGCGGGGGAGCTGGGCGGGGTGCCTTCCGGGGGCGGGAGCGCGGGAGACGACGACGCCTTGATGACGATCCTCGCGGTGAGCGGCATCGGGGGCGGGACGGTGATCGTGGCGGTGCTGGCGGTGTGGACGACGGCGGGGCGACGCCGGGTTTCGTGAGGCGGGGGCGGCGGGGGCAGCGGGGGCGGGCGCCCGGGGCGAGGGCGGGGTCGCGGGGTAGACGGGCTTGGGTGTTGCGGGGCTTCCGGTGCTGGGGCGGGGCCTCCGGGGTCGGGGTCGCCTGCGGGGTTGGGGTCGCCTCCGGAGTCTGAGCCGCCTCCGCGGGCGGGGCCGCCTCCGGGTCGGGTCTGCCTCCGGGGTCGGGTCTGCCTCCGGGGTCGGGGCCGCCTGCGGGGTCGGTGTCCGTCGTCAGGTGCGGGCCAGGGCCCAGAAACCCGTGGCGTAGAGGGCCAGGGCGAGCAGCAGCAGGGGGAGCGCGATCTTCAAGGGCGGGCCGGGGCGGCGGGCGGCCTGACGGGCGGCTCGGCGGCGGGCCGTGCGGTGGCCTGTGGTCGGAGGGGGAACCTCCGGGGCCTGAGCGGTGTACGAAGCAGTAGAGGCGGTGTCGGAACGCCGGTGCGGCACCGGAGTGGGCGGCTGCGCGGGGTACTGCGGGACGTGGGGACGGGGGGTGGACAGGACATGAGCGGGGCTGTGCGGGGGCTGCTGCTGTTCCTGGGGCTGTGCCTGAGGCGGTGGCAGGTGGAAGCTGCCGGTGTCCGACATGGGCCTGGGTTTCGGCGGGGTGGCGTCCACGCCGGGTGCCCTCTTCAGCGGCCCCTCGGGAGCGAACCCCTCGGGCAGCGGACCGAGTTGGTCGAAGATCTCGATGATCTCGTCGTCGGGCCTCGGCTCGGGCAGCAGCTCGGCCGCCGAGGCGAGCGCCTTGCGGGCCCCGGTCGCCGTGCGGAACCGCGCCTGCGGATCCGGCTGCAACAGCGTCGCCACGACCTGCCACAGCGGCTCGGGAATCCCCTTGGGTGCCCCCGGGGTGCCATGCGCCGCGAAATACTCGATCAGCGCCTTGGCATCCGGCTTGGCCCCCTCCAGCAGATACAGCGCCACCAGCCCTACGGCGAACAGATCGGCCGGGAAGTCCGGTTCCGCGCCCAGCAGTTGCTCCGGCGCGAGGTAACCGGGCGTTCCCACCACGAGGTTGGTCTCGGTCAGCCGTGGCTCGCCCAGCCGCATCGCGATGCCGAAGTCGGACAGCCGCAGCCGCGGCCGGCCCGTGCCGGTGGCCTCCAGCAGCACATTGGCGGGCTTGATGTCACGGTGCACCACATCCTCGGCGTGCACCGCGGCGAGCCCCGCGAGGAGCTGGTCGAGCAGGGTGCAGACGAAGAACGGGGGCAGGGGGCCGTAGTCGCCGACCAGATGGACCAGCGAACCGCCGGCGACCAGGTCCATGGTGAACAGGACCTTGTCGTCGTCGGCGGCCCAGCTGGCGGGGGCGAGCACATGCGGATGATCGATCCTCAGGGCCTGCTCGCGCACGAAGCGCAGCAGGGAGTGCGCGTCGCTCTGCTGGAGCACCTTGGCGGCCACGTACCGGCGGCGGCGGTGATCCCAGGCGCGCCATACGGCGCCCACCCCTCCGCGTCCGATCGGGTCGACGAGTTCGTACCGCCCGGCGAAGACCTCACCCATGGCTGTGCGCCGCTCCTCCCCCTCCGCTTACCCCCCTTGCCTCCCCCTCGACGAGCGATACGACTCCCCCTCGCGCCGCTGAGATGCGACCCCCTCGCATCTCTCCTCCGTCCCCCCGGCCCGCCGAACCCCCTTCGGCGACCGGGGCGCGGGGTCAGCTCTGGTGGGACTGGTAGTGCGCGACCGCGTCGGAGGTGCGGCCCGCCCCGTAGACCCGCAGGAACTCCGCCAGCTCCGGGTGGGTCGGGGCGAGGGTGTCGGCGGCCTCGATGATGTCACCGGCGGCGGCGACCGAGCGCAGCAGCGACTGGATCTCGCGGACCACCCGCTTGACCGTGGGCGCTCCCGAATGGGTCGTCGACTGTGTCGTGTTGTTGCTGAGCACCGAGCCCCCCTGAGACTTCTTGATCTCGTCCATGCGCTCGGTGGCCTCGGCCGCGCTCACACTGCCGTCCGCGACCTGCCCCGCCAGGTCCTGGAGCAGCTGCACTCGCTGCACCACGGCCGGATTGCCGATCTTCGCCCGCTGACCGCTCATCAGCTGCGACAGCATCGGTGCGGACAGGCCGAGTACCCCCGCCAGACGAGCCTGGTTCAGACCAAGATCGTCTATCAGCTTACGGAAGAGCGCCCCCAGCGGCTCCCCGTACCAGTTCCGCTGCAGTTCCCGCGCTCTCGCTGTCGCTTCCTGCTGTGCGGCGTCCATTGCGTCTCCCCATCGCTTCCCCAGAACCGCGGTTCGCTCCAGCGAACCACGCGGAGCATCTTACGGAGAGTGGTCGGCCACCGGGACCCCCAATCTTTTTGCGAGATACCCCGGGCGACCCGGTACTCTGGTGCGCGGCGCCCACCGGATGCGTGACCGTTCCGGCCGGACGTCCCCTGTTGAGGGGCCTTAGCTCAGTTGGTAGAGCGCTGTCTTTGCATGGCAGATGTCAGGGGTTCGACTCCCCTAGGCTCCACAGCCCGAGAGCCCCTCTGACCTGCGTAGATGCAGGTCAGAGGGGCTCTGCTGATTTACGGTGCTCAGCATGGCGGGCCGAAAGGCTCAAAGGACCACAGCCGCTCATGTTGTCGTGAGCTGAGGAGGCAGAGCGAGTGGGCGAGCAGGCACCCAGACTGAGGCCGGTCCTCGAGTCGATACCCGGCTACCGGCCGGGGCGCTCAGTGTCGTCTTCCGGCGCGCAGGCCGGTTCCGTGTACAAGCTGTCCTCCAACGAGAACCCCTTTCCGCCGCTCCCCGGCGTGCTGGAGCGGGCGCTCGCCGGTACGGCCAGCGTCAACCGCTATCCCGATCTGGCCTGCGGGGAACTCGTCCGTGAGCTCTCCAGGTACCTCGACGTGCCGGAGTCCCACATCGCGACGGGCACGGGATCCGTGGGCGTCACACAGCAGCTGCTTCAGGCTACCGTCGGTCCGGGGGACGAAGTCCTCTATGCCTGGCGGTCGTTCGAAGCGTATCCGGTACTCACGCAGATCGTGGGGGCGGACTCCGTGCGGGTCCCGAACACCACTGGGGCGGCGCACGACCTCGCCGCGATGGCCTCCGCGATCACCGAGCGCACCAGACTCGTCTTTGTCTGCAACCCCAACAATCCCACCGGAACCATCGTGCGCCGAGCGGAGCTGGAACGCTTCCTCGACTTGGTTCCCTCGGACGTGCTGGTGGTTCTCGACGAGGCGTACATCGAGTTCGTCCGAGACGACGACTTTCCCGACGGGATCGAGGTGTACCGGAACCGCCCCAATGTCTGTGTCCTGCGCACCTTCTCCAAGGCGTTCGGGCTCGCCGGACTGCGAGTGGGCTTCGCCGTGGCGCACGAACCCGTCGCAGTGGCGCTGCGCAGGACGGCCGTGCCGTTCGGGGTGACCCGGTTCGCGCAGGACGCGGCCATCGCTTCACTGCAGGCCGACGGCCTGATGCGGGAACGAGTGGCCGCGCTCGTGGCCGAGCGGGACCGGGTGACGTCGGCACTGACCGAGCAGGGATGGGCCGTGCCTCCGTCGCATGCCAACTTCGTGTGGCTCGCCACCCACGAGCGTACGGCTGCCTTCACACAGGCCTGTGAGGACGAGGGAATCCTGGTGCGCTCGTTCGACGGCGAGGGCGTGCGGATCACCCTCGGGGAGCGCACCGCGAACGACCGCGTCCTCGTCGCGGCGAAGCGTTTCCACAAGGAGACAACCGGCAGGTGAACCTGCGCTTCGGGAAGGCTGGACCGGGCCGCTCCGCGGAAGGCGGGACAGCGCGGTGTCCCGGGTGAGTGCGACCGGGCCGCCGTTCGGTCAGCCCTCGGTCGCCACGATCCGGCGTCGGACCGCGCCGCGGAGGGCCCACTGCCCGGCGGCCGCCACACCGCACAGCGCGGCGCACGTGTACCAGAGCACGGGGGCTCCCGTCTCCAGCAGACGGGTGCCGCCTAGCGGCGCGGTGAACGACCCGACCCCCCAGGCCAGTCCGTAAAGGCCGTTGTACCGGCCGCGCAGGTGCTCCGGTGCCAGGTCGGCGACCAGGGCGGAGCCGATCGAGGTCAGCAGGACCTCGCCGACCGTCCAGACGGCGACCGCGGCGGCGTACCCGGGGGTGGTGGACACCCAGGCCGTGGCGGCGTTGCCGGCGCCCATCAGCACCATGCCGAGGACCAGCCCGTGGGTGCGGTCGAACTGCCCGAGCCGGTGCCCCAACAGCGGTTGGAGCACCACGATGGTCAGCCCGTTGAGGGCCATGACCAGGCCGTACGAGGACGTGGGCAGCCCCTGCCGTTCCATGGCCAGGGGCAGGGTGGTGAGGGCCTGCATGAAGACGAAGGCGCACAGAAGGGTCAGGAGAACGAAGATGACCATCACGTGATCCCGCAGGACGTCGGTGGCGCGCCCCTGGCCGACCCCGGTCTGATGGGTAGGCCCTTCCGGCACCCCCCGCCAGACGAGCAGGCCGAAGACGGCACAGCTCAGCGCGTCGATCCAGAACAGTGTGAGGAACCCGTCCCTGGCCAGTACCCCGCCGAGCGCCATGGACAGGGCGAAGCCCAGGTTCACCGCCCAGAGCAGCATCCCGAAGGCCCTGGGGCGTCCCTCGGGCGGGAACAGGTCGGCGACGATCGCCTGGGACGCGGGCCGGAACAGGTCCAGGGCGATGCCGAGGAGGAACACCACCACGACGATGACGGGGGTGCTCTCGGCGTAGCCGAGGACCAGCATGAGCGCGCCCGTGGCCAGCATGCCGCCGGTCAACGCGACGCGACGGCCCCAGCGGTCCGCGATCACTCCACCGATCGGCTGGGAGAGCACCCCGCCGATCCCCAACACCGCGAGAACGGCACCGACCTCCGTGGCGGCCAATCCCCGCTCACGACTCAGATAAAAGGAGAGAAAGGGGATGACCATCGTGCCGAGCCGGTTGATCAGGGTTCCTGACCAGAGAATCCAGAAAGGTCGGGGAAGGCCGCCGAATCTGGCCTGGGTTATGGCTGAAAAACGCCCGACCGTGGCGGGATTTCGCTTGGTCCACATGGGCGGAAATCCTTGCACGATAGTGGCTCGGCTGTCGATGTCGGCTGCTGGCGAGCTCCATTCCGGATGGTGAGATAGGAGGTTGACGGACCGCGTGGGAGCAGTGAAGGATGCATATGGTTTCAACGAGCACGGGGGAAGTAGTGAAAACTAACGCTCGTACGGCAGGGAAGCCACATGTTGTTCTCGTGGATATCTATGAAACGGCATCGCACGGTGTTCCACAGACCGCTCGCCATATAGCGCCGGTGTTTATTCGGGCCGGATTTCCGTGCGTACGGGTCCAGAGTTCCCCCGAGCCGCCCGCGGTGTACCGGTCGTCGTGCCCGGCGCTGGAGAACTACGCGGCGAACATCGTGCACGACGGTGATCTCGACCGGACCCTGAAGGAGCTCGCCCCGTACCGGCCGGTCGCCGTCATGGCCGGCGGCGAGTACGGAGTGGCCTTCGCCGACGTCCTGGGCGAGGCTCTCGGACTGCCGTCCAACGGCACCCGACTCAGCGAGGCCCGCAGGGACAAGGCCGCGATGACCGAGGCCGTACGCGCTGCGGGCCTGCTCACCGCTCGGCAGCTGCGGGCCGAGACCGAGGCCGAACTGGTGGACTGGCACCGGGAGACCGGCGGCCGGATCGTCGTCAAGCCGCTGCGCAGTGCGGGCGGGGACGGCGTCTCGTTCTGCGACACTCCGCAGGAGTCGGCCGAGGCCTTCCGCCGGCTCATCGGGTCCGACGACATCTTCTCCGCGACCAATACGGCGGTCCTCGCCCAGGAATACCTGGTGGGTACGGAGTACATCGTCAATACGGCGAGTCTCGACGGCCGCCACCACGCCGCCGAGATCTGGCGCAGCTCCCGGTACTCCGTCAACGGGATCACGGACCTGTCCGGCGCGTGCTACATCGTGCCGCGCCGGGGCGAGGTCCAGGACGCGCTGGTCCAGTACGCCTTCGCCGTACTGGACGCGCTCGACATCCGGCACGGCCCGGCGCATGTGGAGCTCAAGATGACCCCGCAGGGCCCCTGTCTCATCGAGGCGGGTGCCCGGCTGTCCGGTGGCGACCTGCCGTACTACGCCCAGCTGGCCACCGGCGAGTCCCAGCTGGACTGGGCCGTTGACGCCTATGTCCGGCCCAGGCGCTTCCTCGCCCGCCGGGGCGAGCCCTACGAGATCGACCGGTACTTCGCCTGGGTGGCGCTCATTTCTCCGGTCGCAGGAACACTCGCGGGATATCCCGAGCTCGACCGGATCAAGTCGATGGAGAGCTTCCGGGAAGCGTGGGAGCTCGTGCGGGCGGGTGACCGGATCGTGCCGACCGTGGACGACACCACGTATCCCGTGATCGTCAATCTGATGCATGAAGTGGAAGAAATCGTCCACCGTGACATGGGGACGATTCGATATCTCGACGGGGTGGGTTTCTATGAAATCGAGCAGTGATTATTCCCGCTTCTTCTCTTATGTGAGAGGGAGCTGAACCATGACTGCACAGATCGATGGTTATCAGCAGGCGGCGGCATTTGCCACGGAAATCACCCCGACCATGCGCTACCACTCCGCCGCCACACTCGCGGACGATCCCGCCGGTCTGACCTGCAGCGTCACCGTGGGAATGCGGTGGGCGGCGGCACACGGACGAGCGGGCCGGCTGTTCGGCTATCCGTCATTCGAACTCGCCGCCACATCGGTGAAGGACGGCCGGCACGACGCGCTGCTCGTCGCCGGCGCCTACCCGGAGATCCGCTCCTTCTTCTTCGACCCGCAACTGCTCGCGGTCGAGGCGTTCGTCAGCACGCTGCCCGACATGGTCCTCGCCGCCCCTGAGGACCATGCAGCCCTCCACCGCTTCGACACCGTCCACTACCACCCGGCGACCAGGGTCCTGTTCGAAGCCGGTGTCGCGAGCCGCGCGGACGACGCGGTCCAGGCCACGTCCAACAGCGCGGCCTGCCGTGGCGCCCTGGAGAACCCCCGTAGAGCGGCCGCCATCACCAACCAGACCTGCGCCGACCACTATGGTCTCAAGACCATCGAGGTGCTCTCGGCCGGTACGCCGATGAGCTTCGTCGTGTTCGAGCGAAGGAACCAGCAGTAGTGTCCGATCTCCTCCGCACCGCCATCGCCGTCGACAAGTCGCTGGACGCGGGAGCGGTCGCCAACGCCTCCGCGATCGTCATGGGCCAGCTGGCCCGCCTCGACGACCGGATCTACGCGGACGACGTGCGTGACGCCGAGGGCGCGCTGCACGCCGGCATCCGTTTCAACACCCTGGTGCTCTCCGGCCGGAGCAGTCATCTGACCGCTCTTGCCCAGGCCGCCCGGGCCGAGGGACTGCCCACCGTGCTGTTCACCGCCCAGGGCCAGTCGCTCAGCAACTCCTTCGACGCCTACCGGGACCTGATCGCCCGAGCCGCGCCGGGCGAACTGGGCGTCTGCGCGGTCGGCGTGGTGGGGGAGCATGAGCTGGTACGCACCCTGACCAAGCGCTTCAGTGTCTACCGCGGCTGACGCTTCGTCGAACGGATCGATCACCTCCCCGGCCACGGCCCCCGGGCGCTGTTTCACGTGAAACAGCACCGTGGGGCGGGAAACCCCCGACAGGTCTCCCGCCCCACGGGGCGCTGGGCTCGGAACGCCGTCAGATCACGGGCGTTCCTCGCGGTTCGCGGCCTCCTCGGCCTCCTTCTCCTGGACCTCGGGGTCGAGGACCGAGGGGGCGCTGCCGTCCACGGAGGCGAGGGGGGCCGACTCCGGGACCTCGGTGGCGGCCGGGGGCTCGACCAGCCAGTCCGGGTTGGCCTGCTTGTCCCACCACTTCCACGCGGCGAAGGCGGCACCCGTCAGGGCACCGGCGACCAGCAGGGTCTTCGCGAGCCGACCGGCCCGCGCCCGGCGCTCGTGCTTGCGGACCAGCTTGTGGATCTCCTGGGGCGAGACCTGTCCGCGCAGCGCGGCCAGCGCGGCCGCACTGCGCGACGCGGCCTCGTCCTTCATGGGCACGGCCACCGCAACCGCCTGCTCCAGCCTCGGCCGGGAGTACTCGGCCGCCTGGCGGGCAGCGATACGGGTGCGGAGCGCGGCTTCCTGGGCGGCGTGGTCGACCTTCGGCGGCACATGGGTGAGGGCCTGTTCCAGTCGCGGGGCGACCAGGGCGTCGTACTGCACGCGGGCCTGCTCGGCGGCCTGGGACACCTTCGGCGCAAGCCGTACGCGTGCCTCCTGTGCGTATTGCACGGCCGAGTCCTTGGCTGTGCCGGCGTAGGGCGCCACCACTTCCGCGGCGTGCCGCACGCTGTCCTTCGCCGAGCCGGCTGCGGCGCGCACGCTGTCTTTGCGGGTCACGGTTCCTCCTCCTCGGTGGCGTTACGTATTTCGACTTTCCACCCTTTTAGGGATCATGCCTGTGAATGAGCGTGGGGGCATGTGAAGGGCTGGCATCCGGGTCACGCAGAGGCATCAGGTTCACACAGTGGCATCAAGGTCAGACAGATGAATACCGGGCAACGGGAGCTTGTCGTCGACAATGCCACGGATCGCCGCTGCCCGCCCCCGGCTCGGGGCCACTCGACCGGATTTCTGCAAGGATCGGAGGGTCACCAGTAGACAAAGGAAGGCACATCGTGGCCGAGCAGCTCCACGCCACCCTGAAGACCAGCCAAGGCGACATCGACGTACGGCTTCTGCCGAACCACGCGCCCAAGACGGTGCGCAACTTCGTCGAACTCGCCAAGGGCGAGCGTGAGTGGACCAATCCCGCCACCGGGGAGCGGTCGAGCACCCCCCTCTACGACGGCACGATCTTCCACCGGGTGCTCAGCGGCTTCATGATCCAGGGCGGCGACCCGCTGAGCACCGGCATCGGCGGCCCCGGCTACGAGTTCGAGGACGAGTTCCACCCCGATCTGCGCTTCGACCGGCCGTACCTGGTGGCCATGGCCAACGCCGGCCCGGACACCAACGGCTCGCAGTTCTTCATCACCGTCGCCCCGGCCGTGCACCTCAACCGCAAGCACACCATCTTCGGCGAGGTCGTCGACCCGGCCAGCCAGAAGGTCGTGGACGCCATCGCCACCACCCAGATCAACCCGCGCACCACGCGCCCGGTCACCGACATCGTCATCGAGTCCGTCGTCGTCGAGACCCGCTAGGCCCTGTCCGAAGGGAACCAATCGCCCCGCTCATCCGTAAAAATGGGCGGGGCGGGTGCACGCCGGGACGACGACTTAGGGGATCTCATGGACCAGGCGCCAGACAGCGCGCACCAGGCCCAGGGCCTGCCCGGCTGCTACCGGCACCCGGAACGCGAGACCGGCGTGCGCTGCACCCGGTGCGAGCGCCCCATCTGCCCCGAGTGCATGGTCAGTGCCTCCGTCGGCTTCCAGTGCCCCGACTGCGTGCGCACCGGCTCCGGCACCGGACACCCGCCCGCCGCGGCCCGGCCGCGCACGATCGCGGGCGGCACGCTCACCGCGGACCCCCGGCTGATCACCAAGATCCTCCTCGGCATCAACATCGCGGTGTTCATCGCCGTGCAGGCCCGGCCGTCGCTGCTGAGCGACCTCTACCTGCTCGGTGCCGTGCCCACCGAGCCCTACACGCCCGTCTACGGCGTCGCGGGCGGGGAGTGGTACCGCCTGTTCACCTCGGTGTTCACGCACGAGGCGATCTGGCACATCGGCTTCAACATGCTCAGCCTGTGGTGGCTCGGCGGCCCCCTGGAAGCCGCCCTCGGCCGGAGCCGCTATCTGACCCTGTACCTGGTGTCGGGCCTGGCGGGCAGCACCCTCGCCTATCTCGCGGCCTCCCCCACCACGGCCACCCTCGGCGCCTCCGGTGCCGTCTTCGGGCTCTTCGGTGCCACCGCCGTCCTGATGCGGCGCATGAACTACGACATGCGGCCCATCCTCGCCCTGCTGGCGATCAACCTGCTCTTCACCTTCAACCCCGGCTTCAACATCTCCTGGCAGGCCCACATCGGCGGCCTCGTGGCGGGCGTGGTGATCGGTTACGGCATGGTCCACGCCCCGCGTGAGCGGCGGGCCCTCATCCAGTACGGCACCTGTGCGCTGGTGCTGGCGGTGATCGTCGGGATCGTCCTGCTCAGGACCGCACAGCTCACCTGAGCTGTGCGTATCCCCACCTGAGCGGGACTGTTGTCCACAGCAAGTGCCGGATCTTGTGCATACCGTTCGGGAACAGCTGTGCCCCCTGTCACCGACCCGCGTTTCCGCAGGTCAGGCAGGGGGCGAACGCGTTTTCGAATGCCGGTACTTCGGTCACACCGGCGTCAACGCCCCAGGGGTTATCCACAGATCGTCTTTCTTTTCCCCACTGTGGAAAACCGCTGTGGATAACTCAGGGGATAGCCCTGGGCAGAGGTGGGTTCACCGGGTGGTGGCCGCTACTTCCACTGCGTGGAGACGCCGAATCCGGCGGCGATGAACCCGAAGCCCACCACGATGTTCCAGTTGCCCAAGGCGTCGATGGGCAGCGAACCGTCGGTCACGTAGAACACGACGATCCAGGCCAGCCCGATGACGAACATGGCCAGCATCACGGGCGCCACCCAGCTGCGGTTGGTCAGCTTGATGGCGGTCGCCTGCTTCGCCGGCGGCGGCGTGTAGTCGGCCTTCTTGCGGATACGTGACTTCGGCACGAGGGTCTCTCCTGTCGATGCGCTGTGTGGCCGCGCAGGGAACTGTGGCTGGCTCGGGGCAGCGTACAAGGGGACACTGAGTGCTCCCCCGGGCGTCCGTTAGCGTAGTGCTTCCGTGGCGCCGAAGGAGATAAGGGTACGTTGAGCAATTCTGCCGACTTCCCCCCACCGGGATCCAGTCCTGCCCGCGGGCACCGCTTCCGGCCCGTGCGGGTGCTCACCGCTGCCGTCTTCGCTCTCGCGGGCCTCATCTTCTTCACCAGCTTCAACACGGCCAAGGGCACCAACATCCGCACGGACGCCTCCCTGCTGAAGCTGTCGGACCTGATCCACGAGCGGAGCCTGAAGAACGGCGAGCTGGACGAGTCCAACGCCGCCCTGCGCGAGGACGTGGAGAGCCTCGCGGAGCGGGACGACGGCAGCACCAAGGCCGAGGACGAGAAGCTCGCGGGTCTGGAGAAGAGCGCGGGCACCCAGAAGGTGACCGGCGAGGCGATCACGGTCACGCTGAACGACGCCCCGCCGGACGCCACCGCGAAGCTCCCCGGCTATCCCGAGCCGCAGCCCGACTACCTGGTCATCCACCAGCAGGACCTGCAGGCCGTGGTCAACGCGCTCTGGCAGGGCGGCGCCAAGGGCATCAAGGTGATGGACCAGCGGCTGATCTCCACCAGCGCCGTGCGCTGCGTCGGCAACACCCTGATCCTCCAGGGCCGCGTCTACTCACCGCCGTACAAGATCACGGCGGTCGGGGAGCCGGAGAAGCTGCAGAAGGCGCTCGCGGAGAGTCCGGCGATCCAGAACTACATGGTCTACGTCAATGTCTACGGCCTGGGCTGGAAAGTGACCGAGGACGGGGCGGTGACTCTTCCCGGCTACTCGGGCACAGTGGATCTGCAGTACGCCCAGCCCGTGGAGTGAGACCGACCGGGAGCCGCCGGTGCGCCTTGTCGTCAGGACCGTCAGCGAGCTGTGCATCACCGTAGGCACCGTGATCGTCCTGTTCGTCGCCTATGTGCTGTTCTGGACCGGCGTCAAGGCCGACCATGTGATGGACGACCAGATCGACCAGCTCCAGGAGCAGTGGGCGCGCGACAGCGTGCGGCCCACGCCGAGCAGCCCGCCGGAGCCGGCTGCGTACCGGAGCGGCAGGCCGTTCGCGATCATGTACATCCCGCGGCTCGGTTTCACGTGGAACAGGCCGGTGCTGGAGGGCACGACGACCGGCACCCTCAAGAAGGGCCTCGGCCACTACGCGCACACCGCGCGGCTCGGGCAGCGGGGCAACTTCTCGGTCGCGGGCCATCGCCGGACGTACGGCGACCCCTTCAAGGACTTCCCCAGGCTGCGCCGGGGTGACGCGGTGGTGCTGACGGACGGGACGACCTGGTTCACGTACCGCATCGACAAGGGTCCCTACAAGACCGTGCCCACGGACATTGAGGTGATCGACCCCGTCCCACGTAAGTCGGGGTACACGCGCGCGGGGCGCTATCTCACGCTCACCACGTGCGAACCGGAGTGGGGCCACAGTCACCGGCTGATCGTCTGGGCGCATCTGGACGCCACACAGCCCGTGGAGGCCGGGAAACCAGCGGCCCTGCGCCGTTAGTCTGGTGGGCGGTACGGCGTGAGTCTGGTGCCGTGGCGCTACGGAAGGGACGGCATGTACGGCTGGATCTGGCGGCATCTGCCGGGAAACGCGTGGGTGAAGGCCCTGCTCTCACTCGTGCTGGTCGTGGCCGCGGTGTACGTCCTCTTCCAGTACGTCTTTCCGTGGGCCGAGCCCCTTCTTCCCTTCGGTGATGTGACGGTGGACAACCAGTGAGCGCGCGCATTCTCGTCGTCGACAACTACGACAGCTTCGTCTTCAACCTGGTCCAGTACCTCTACCAGCTGGGCGCCGAGTGCGAGGTCCTGCGCAACGACGAGGTGTCCACGGCGCATGCCCAGGACGGCTTCGACGGTGTGCTGCTGTCGCCCGGACCCGGCACTCCCGAGGAGGCGGGCGTCTGTGTCGAGATGGTCCGCCACTGCGCGGCCACCGGCGTTCCCGTCTTCGGCGTCTGCCTGGGCATGCAGTCGATGCAGGTGGCGTACGGCGGTGTGGTGGACCGGGCGCCGGAGCTGCTGCACGGGAAGACCTCGCCCGTCGAGCACGAGGGCAAGGGCGTCTTCGCCGGCCTGCCCTCCCCCTTCACGGCCACCCGGTACCACTCCCTGGCCGCCGAGCCGGCGACCGTGCCCGCCGCGCTGGAGGTCACCGCGCGCACCCACGACGGCATCATCATGGGCCTGCGCCACCGCGAACTCCCGGTCGAGGGCGTGCAGTTCCATCCCGAGTCGGTGCTGACCGAGCACGGTCACCGGATGCTGGCGAACTGGCTGGCGGAGTGCGGCGACCAGGGTGCCGTGGCGAGGTCGACGGGGCTCGCCCCGGTGGTGGGCAGGGCCACGGCGTGACCCAACTGCGCCCCGAGCGCGAGTCCGGTGCCTCGTACGGAGAGCAGCCGTACGGGGACTCCGGTGCGCTCGGGGGGTGGTACGACAGCGCGGGGCCGGCGGAGCCCTGGGCGCCGGCCGACGACGAGACGGTGGCGCTGCGGGTTCCGGAACCGTCCGGGCCGATATCCCCGTCTGCGGGCGGGTCCGGTGCCGCCGCTTCCGGAACCCCGGGCGGGGGGCGTGCGGCCCGCAGAAAGGCCGCCAAGCGGCGTCGTGGGCGTCATGGGGGCGCGGCTCAGGCGTCCGCCGCGGAGTCGGCGCCGGACCGGCCGCTGTCGCGGGTGGAGGCGCGCCGGCAGGCGCGGGCCCGCAAGCCGAGTCCGGGAGTGCTGGTCAGCCGGGCGATCGGCGAGGTGTTCATCACCACCGGTGTGCTGATGCTGCTGTTCGTCAGCTACCAGCTGTGGTGGACGAACGTGCGGGCGCACGCGCAGGCCGACAAGGAGAAGAACAGCCTCCAGGAGGACTGGGAGAGCGGCAAGCGCAACCCCGGGACCTTCGAGCCGGGGCAGGGCTTCGCCATCCTGCACATCCCGAAGCTGGATGTGGTGGTCCCCATCGCCGAGGGCATCAGCAGCAAGAAGGTGCTGGACCGGGGGATGGTCGGGCACTACGCGGAGGGCGCGCTGAAGACGGCGATGCCGGAGGCGAAGACGGGGAACTTCGGTCTCGCGGGGCACCGCAACACCCACGGGGAACCGTTCCGCTACATCAACCGGCTGGAGCCGGGCGACCCGATCGTCGTGGAGACGCAGGACGACTACTTCGTCTACAAGATGGCCTCGATGCTGCCGGTGACGGCGCCGAGCAATGTGAGCGTGCTGGACCCCGTGCCGAAGGGCTCGGGGTTCACCGGGCCCGGCCGCTACATCACCCTCACCACGTGCACGCCGGAGTTCACCAGCAAGTACCGGATGATCGTCTGGGGCAAGATGGCCGAGGAACGGCCGCGCAGCAAGGGCAAGCCGGATGCGCTCGTCCAGTAAGGGCAGATGAACAGTGGCAGCGACCACCGAGCAGCAAGAGCTGACGGGCACCCCCACCTCCCCCCGGCGCCGGGGTCCCGGCCGGGTCGCGGCGGCGATCAGCGTCTTCGGTGAACTCCTCATCACGGCGGGCCTGGTGCTGGGTCTGTTCGTCGTCTACTCCCTGTGGTGGACGAACGTCATCGCGGACCGCAAGGCGGACCAGCAGGGCGACCAGGTCCGCGACGGCTGGGCCCAGGACGCCGGTGACGGCCCGGTGGCCTACGACTCCAAGAACGGCATCGGCTTCCTGCACGTCCCGGACATGACCAAGGGCGAGATCCTGGTCGAGAAGGGCACGACGGCGAAGATCCTCAACGACGGCGTCGCCGGCTACTACACCGACCCGGTCAAGGCGACCCTGCCGACCTCCGGCAAGAAGGGCAACTTCTCCCTCGCCGCCCACCGCGACGGCCACGGCGCGAAGTTCCACAACATCGACAAGCTGGTGAAGGGCGACCCGATCGTCTTCGAGACGAAGGACAAGTGGTACGTCTACAAGGTCTACGCCGCCCTCCCGGAGACCTCGAAGTACAACGTCAAGGTCCTCGGCGCGGTCCCCGAGGAATCGGGCCGCACCAAGGCGGGCCACTACATCACCCTGACGACCTGCACCCCGGTCTACACGAGCCGCTACCGCTTCGTCGTGTGGGGCGAACTGGACCGCGTGGAAAAGGTCGACGCCCAGCGCACCCCGCCGAAGGAACTGCGCTAGCCAGAGGTACGACGACGGCCCCGGCTCCCCCTGAAGGGGATCCGGGGCCGTCGTACGGGCTGAGCCGGGGTCAGTTCTCCGTGCGGAGCGTCACGCCGTTCACTCCGCCGAAGATTCCTCCGTTGCCGTTGCCGTTGCCGTTGCCGCCGTCCTCGCCGCCGCCGTCGACGGCGATGATGTCGACGGTCTGGCCCTTGTTGACCGCGGTGCCCGGGGCCGGGTTGGAGCTGAGGACCGTGGCGTTGTCGTCCTGGGATCCGCCGATGTTGCCGACCGCCAGGCCCGCGTCCGTCAGCATCTTCTTGGCGTCCTTGAGCTTCTGTCCCTGGATTTGCGGGACCTGGACCTGGGTGTTCGCGGGCTGCTTGCCGACCTCGATGTTGACCTTGGAACCGGGGTCGGCCGTCTGGCCGGCCGCGGGGGTGGTCTTGATGACCTTGCCCACCTGGTTCGGGTCCTGGGTCTCGACCTCGGTGCACTCGCCGACCAGCTCGCTGGCCGTCATCTGGGTCTTCGCCTCGTCGCAGGACTTGCCGACGACATCGGGAACGGTCGCCTTCTCCTCGGCCTTGGCCACGGTGAGGGTGATCGTGGAGCCCTTCTCGACCTCCGCGCCGAGTTCGGGGTCCTGTGCCGTGACGGTGCCTTCCGGCTCCGACGACACCTCCTCCTTCTTCTTGACGACGAACTCGTACTTGTCGTCTTCCAGCCGTGCCTTGGCGTCCTCGAAGGAGTCCCCGAGCACACTCGGCACCGCCACCTTCGGCGCACCGGTCGACACCACGACGTCGATGGTCGAGTTCTTGTCGACGGTCGCGCCCCCGGTCGGCGTCTGCGAGCAGATCTTGCCCTTGGTCTGGTCCTCGCAGGGCTTCTCGGTGGGGTTCAGCGTCAGCTCGGCGTTCTTGGCCCGCTGCTCGGCCTTCTCGAGGGTGAGGCCCACGAAGTCCGGCGCCTTCGTGGTGTTGTTGGAGACTCCCTCGCCGTCGAAGATCCACTTTCCGATCAGGATGGCGCCCACCAGGACCAGCACCGCGGCCACGACCAGCAGGATCGTGGAGGTGTTGTTCTTCTTCTGGCGGCGCCGGTCCGGGCGGTCGTCGTAGCCGAAGCCGCCGTCGTCCGGGTTCATCGGCGGCAGCATCGACGTGGCGCCGGCGTCCGAGGAGCGCAGGGCCGTCGTCGGCTGGTCGTCGGGGTAGCCGCCGTAGCCGACCGAGCCCATCGCCGCCGTGGCCGCGACCGGCTGGCCGTCGAGGGCGGCCTCGATGTCGAGCCGCATCTCGTCGGCGGATTGATAGCGGTAGTTCGGGTCCTTGACCAGCGCCTTCAGGACGATGGCGTCCATCTCGGGCGTGATCTCGGGGTCGAAGACCGACGGAGGCTGGGCCTCCTCGCGGACGTGCTGGTAGGCCACGGCCACCGGGGAGTCGCCCACGAAGGGCGGCCGTACCGTCAGCAGCTCGTACAGCAGGCAGCCCGTGGAGTAGAGGTCGGACCGGTTGTCGACCTGCTCGCCCTTCGCCTGTTCCGGCGAGAGGTACTGGGCGGTGCCGATGACGGCCGACGTCTGCGTCATCGTCATCCCGGAGTCGCCCATCGCGCGGGCGATACCGAAGTCCATGACCTTGACCTGGCCGTTGCGCGTCAGCATGACGTTGGCCGGCTTGATGTCGCGGTGGACGATGCCGTTGCGGTGCGAGTACTCCAGCGCCTGGAGGATGCCGATGGTCATCTCCATCGAGCGCTCCGGCAGCAGCTTGCGGCCACTGTGCAGAAGCTCACGCAGGGTGGAACCGTCGACGTACTCCATGACGATGTACGGGATCGACACGTTGTCGATGTAGTCCTCGCCCGTGTCGTAGACCGCCACGATCGCGGGGTGGTTGAGCGAGGCGGCCGACTGGGCCTCCCGGCGGAAGCGGGCCTGGAAGGACGGGTCTCGCGCGAGATCCGCGCGCAGCGTCTTCACTGCCACGGTGCGGCCGAGGCGCTGGTCATGCGCGAGGTAGACCTCGGCCATGCCACCACGGCCGAGCACTTGGCCCAGCTCGTACCGGCCGCCGAGGCGACGCGGCTCTTCCATAAGCTACCTACCAGCCCTCTCCGTCGGTCCCGACCGGCATGCTTGTACGGTCGGAGGCTGCCGTCCGGGCCTACCGTACCCGGCTCGCTCTGTGTGACCTGGCCAAGCCCGTCACCCGATACAGGACCGGTATCGCAACGTGCACCGATGTGAAGGCAACGTGAGCGGGGTCACTTCTTGCTGTCGATGACTGCCTTCATCACGTCCCTTGCGATCGGGCCGGCCAGACCGCCGCCGCTGATGTCGTCACGGTTGGCGGCACCGTCCTCGACGACCACGGCGACCGCCACCGGAGAGCTGCCGTCGGACAGCTTGGCGTAGGAGATGAACCAGGCGTACGGCTTCTCGCTGTTGTTCAGGCCGTGCTGGGCGGTACCGGTCTTGCCGCCGACCGTGGCGCCGTCGATCCGCGCGCTGGAGCCGGTGCCCTGCGGGTCGTTGACCACGGCCTCCATCATTTCCTGGAGCTTCTGCGCGGTGTCGGCGGAGACGGCCTGGGACAGCTCCTCCGGCTCGTTGGTCGCGATGGTGTCGAGGTTCGCGGCCTTGAGCTGGTCGACCATGTACGGCTTCATCAGCTTGCCGTCGTTGGCGACAGCCGAGGCGACCATGGCCATCTGCAGCGGGGTGGCCCGGTTGGAGGCCTGGCCGATGCCGTCCATGGCGTTCTGCGGCGCGTTGTCCTCGGGGTAGATGCTCTCCGCGGCACGCACCGGGGTGTCCAGCTCCGGGTCGTTGAAGCCGAACTTCTCCGCCTGCTCGATCATCTTCTCGTTGCCGACGTTGTCGGCCATCTTCGCGAAGACGGTGTTGCAGGACACCATGAGCGCGTACTTCAGGGTGGCGTTCTTGCACTCACCGTGCTGGTTGGTGAGCGGGTCCCCGGTGGTCTGCGGCAGCTGGTACGGGTCCGGCGTCTTGGTCGCCTCGTCGATCCCGGAGACCTCACCGTTCTCCAGCGCCGCGGCCGCGGTGACCACCTTGAAGGTGGACCCCGGCGGGTAGACCTCGCGCAGCGCCCGGTTCAGCATTGGGTCGTCGGGGTTGTTCTTCTTCTGTACGGCGTTCCAGGCCTCGGCGTCCTTGTCGGAGTTCCCGGCGAACTTCGACGGGTCGTACGACGGGGTGGAGACCAGCGCCAGGATCTTGCCGGTGGCCGGGTCGATCGCGGCGACGGCGCCCTTCTTGGAGCCGAGTCCTTCGTACGCGGCCTTCTGCGCGGCGGCGTTGAGGGTGAGCTCGACGCTGCCGCCCTTCTTGGGCTTGCCCGTCAGCATGTCGAGGGTGTTGCGGAAGAAGAGGCGGTCGTCCGTCCCGGTGAGGATGCCGTCCTCCAGCCGCTCCAGCTGGTTGGCGCCAAAAGCCTGCGACGAGTAGCCGGTCACCGGCGCCCACATGGCCCCGTCGGTCCAGGTGCGCTTGTACTTGTAGTCGCCGCTCTCGGACTCCACGGAGCCGGTGATCGCCTTGCCGTCGACGATGATGTTTCCGCGCTTGGTCGAGTACCGCTCGATGTTGACGCGGCGGTTCTCGCTGTCGTCCGCCAGGTCGTCGGCCTTGACGTACTGCAGGTAGTTGTTGCGGACGAGCAGGGCGAGGATCAGAAGTCCGCAGAAGATCGCGATCCGGCGCAGGGGCTTGTTCATGTCGGGCGCACCACCTGGGTCATCTCGGCGTCGGGGTTGGGGGCGGGGGTGGGCGCCGGGCGGCGCGCGGTGTCGCTGATCCGCAGCAGGATGCCGATCAGGGCCCAGTTGGCGATGACGGACGAACCGCCGTAGGCCACGAACGGCAGCGTCATACCGGTCAGCGGGATGAGGCCCATGACACCACCGGCCACCACGAAGACCTGAAGGGCGAAGGCGCCGGACAGGCCGACGGCCAGCAGCTTGCCGAACGGGTCGCGGGCCGCCAGCGAGGTACGGATGCCGCGCTCGATGATCAGGCCGTAGATCAGCAGGATCGCCATGACGCCCGCCAGGCCCAGCTCCTCGCCGAACGTGGCCAGGATGAAGTCGGAGTTGGCGGCGAAGCCGATCAGGTCGGAGTTGCCCTGTCCGAGGCCGGTGCCGAGGGTGCCGCCGGAGCCGAACGCCCACAGGGCCTGCATGGCCTGCTCGGAGTGGACGATGCCGTCCTGGACCCCGGCACGGGAGAGCTCGTACTCGCGCATCGGGTCGAGCCAGGCCTGTACACGGGTCTGGATGTGCGGTTCGAAGCTCGCCACGCCGACGGCGCCGACCGCGGACATCAGCAGACCGAAGACGATCCAGCTGGTCCGCTCGGTGGCGACGTACAGCATGATGACGAACATCCCGAAGAACAGCAGGGACGTACCGAGGTCGGTCTCGAAGATCAGGATGAGGATCGAGAGCACCCAGATCACGAGGATGGGTCCGAGGTCGCGGCCGCGCGGCAGGTACAGGCCCATGAAGCGGCGGCTGGCCAGTGCCAGGGCGTCTCGCTTGACCATGAGGTAGCCGGCGAAGAAGACCGCGAGGGCGATCTTCGCGAACTCACCCGGCTGGAGCGTGCCGAGGCCGGGGATCTTGATCCAGATCTTGGCGCCGTAGACATCCGCGCCGAGTCCGGGCACGAGCGGCAGGACCAGCAGGAACAACGCTGCGGCCATGGAGATGTACGTGTAGCGCTGCAGGACGCGGTGGTCCTTGAGGAGGATCAGTACGCACACCAGCAGGGCGAGGCCCATCGCCGAGTACAGCAGCTGGCGCGGTGCCGCCTCGACGTAGATGTTGCTCTGCTGCAGGCGCTTGGACTGGTCCAGACGCCAGATGGCGACCAGTCCCAGGCCGTTGAGCAGCGTGGCGAGGGGCAGCAGCAGCGGATCGGCGTACGGCGCGAACTTGCGGACCGCGAGATGGCCGACCCCGGCCAGCAGACCGAAGCCCAGGCCGTAGCCCAGGAGGCCGGTGGGCACCTCGTCATTGATCGCCAGCCCCACATTGGCATAGGCGAAAACCGGAATGACGACGGCGAACACCAGCAGCGCGAGCTCGGTGTTGCGTCGGCTCGGTGCGCCGATGGAGCCGATCGTGGACGTGTGATGCGTCGAGGTGTTGGGCGTACTGCTCATCGTGTGACGGGGCCTCTCACGGCTTGCCTACTGCGTACCGCACTTCGAGACGACCTTCTGCTCTTCCTCCGAGAGGGTGGGGCCGGGAGTGGGAGTAGGGGCGGTCGCGGACGGGGACGGGGAGTTCGAGGGCTTGTCCGACGGCGTGGGTGTCGGTGCCTTGGACGTGAGGGAGGTACGCGTGGTTCCCGTGGTGCCTCCGGCCTCGCCCTCGCCGGTCCGGGAGTTCCGCTCGCGCTCGGCCGCCTGCCGCTCGGACTGCTTCTTGCACGCGGAGGCCTGCAGGGCCAGCTCGTCGATCTTCTTCTGGGCGTCGTCGAGCCCGCCCTCGGGGATCGTCGCCTCGACAAGCTCCTGCTGGTACGGCGGGAGGTACTTGAGTTCGATCTCGGGGTGGTCCTTCTCCACATCCGACAGCGAGACCCAGGCGAGGTCCTGGCTGATGCCCCGGTACAGGGCGACGTGCTCGCCGTTGGCGCCCACGTAGTACTGGGTCTGCGTCCAGCGCCAGCCGCCGTACAGACCGCCGCCGACGACGGCCAGCGCGAGCACCGAGTAGAAGGATCTCTTCAGCCACTTGCGGCCCTTGCGGGGCTTGACGAAGTCGTCGTCGCCGTAGTCGCCGAAGTCGGCCGTGGAGATGTAGCCGGTGGTGTCGCCGGAGCCGGGCGGGCCGAACTCGCCGCCTCCGCCGCCCTGTCCGGGCACCTGGCGGCCGAGCCCGGAGGCGCGGCCCGCGGGGGTCTGCATGATGCCGTTGTCGTGCAGCTGGTGCTGGTTCTCGGCGACGGCGCCGACCACGATGGGCTGGTCGGAGATCTGCCCGGCGAGGGTGTCCCCGGTGTCCAGGTCGAGGACGTCCGCGACGATCACGGTGATGTTGTCGGGGCCGCCGCCGCGCAGCGCGAGCTGGATGAGCTCCTGCACGGTCTCCTGGGGGCCCTGATAGCTGGCGAGGGTGTCCTCCAGGGTCTGGTGGGACACGACGCCGGAGAGGCCGTCGGAGCAGATCAGATAGCGGTCGCCGGCCCGGACCTCGCGGATCGACAGATCCGGCTCGACATGGTCGCCGCTGCCCAACGCCCGCATCAGCAGGGAGCGTTGGGGGTGGGTGGTGGCTTCCTCCTCGGTGATCCGGCCCTCGTCGACGAGCCGCTGCACCCAGGTGTGGTCCTGCGTGATCTGGGTGAGCACACCGTCGCGCAGCAGGTACGCGCGCGAGTCGCCGACGTGCACCAGGCCCAGGCGCTGCCCGGTCCACAGCAGGGCGGTGAGCGTGGTGCCCATGCCCTCCAGCTGAGGGTCGTCCTCGACCATCGAGCGCAGCTGGTCGTTGGCGCGCTGCACGGCGGTGCCGAGCGAGGTGAGGATGTCGGAGCCGGGCACGTCGTCGTCGAGGGCGACGATGGTGGAGATGGCCTCGGAGGAGGCGACCTCGCCGGCCGCCGCGCCGCCCATGCCGTCGGCGATGGCGAGCAGCCGGGGACCGGCGTATCCGGAGTCCTCGTTGCCCTCCCGGATCATGCCTTTGTGCGATCCGGCGGCGAAGCGCAGTGACAGACTCATGCGCACCTCGCCCGTCGGCTCCGGGTACATCCGCACGGTGCCCACCCTCCGGTCGGGAGCGCGCCGGGGCCCGTCGTGGGGGCCTCCGCTGCGTGCTCGCTCCGCTCGCGCCTATTCATGATGCAGCACTACTTCCGCAGCTCGATAACGGTCTTGCCGATGCGGATCGGCGCGCCCAGCGGAATCGGGGTCGGGGTCGTCAGCCGCGATCGGTCGAGGTACGTGCCATTGGTGGAGCCCAGGTCCTCGACGATCCAGTTGCCGTCGCGGTCCGGGTAGATCCTGGCATGCCGGCTCGAGGCGTAGTCGTCGTCCAGCACGATCGTGCTGTCGTGCGCCCGGCCCAGCGTGATGGTCTGGCCCTGGAGCGCGACCGTGGTGCCGGTGAGGGTGCCCTCGGAGACCACGAGTTTGGTGGGGGCGTTACGGCGCTGACGGCCACCGCCGCCCGTCTGCTGGCGCTGCTGTGGTGGCGCCGCCTGGCGCGCCTGCTGCTGCTGGCGTCCGGCCTCCCGGCGCGACCCGCGCTGGGTGACGCGCGTACCGAACAGGTCGCTGCGGATGACCTGCACGGCCACGATCACGAACAGCCACAGGACGGCCAGGAAACCCAGCCGCATGACCGTGAGGGTCAGCTCTGACATTGCCCCCGCTTCACCCTTCGGCTTGCCTATAGAGAATGGTGGTGTTGCCCACGACGATCCGCGAGCCGTCGCGGAGCGTAGCGCGGGTGGTGTGCTGTCCGTCCACCACGATGCCGTTGGTGGACCCGAGATCCTGGATCGTCGAGGGCGTTCCGGTCCGGATCTCACAGTGCCGGCGGGAGACGCCGGGGTCGTCGATCCGCACGTCGGCCTCGGTGCTGCGGCCCAGCACGAGCGTCGCGCGGGAGATCTGATGGCGGGTGCCGTTGATCTCGATCCAGTAGCGGGTGCGGCCGGCGGCCGCGGGCGCCGCGGGACGCGGGCCGCCTGCGGGCTGGGGGTAGCCGTAGCCGCCGGGGCGGGCGCCGCCGGGGGGCGGCGCGCTCGGCATCGGCGGGGCTCCCGCGGGCGCGGCCGGAGCGGCGGCGGGCGGGTAGCCGTAGCCGCCGGGGCGTCCGGCCGGGGCGGCGGCGGGCTGGCCGCCCTGCTGGTCGGTGGAGCCGGCCAGGGTGCGGCTGCGTACGCGGTACAGGCCGGTGTCGAGGTCGTCGGCCTTCTCCAGGTGGACCTTGATGGGGCCCATGAAGCTGTAGCGCTGCTGCTTGGCGTAGTCGCGGACCATGCCGGCGAGCTCGTCGCCGAGCTGCCCGGAGTAGGGGCTCAGGCGCTCGAAGTCCGGTGCGCTGAGCTCCACGATGAAGTCATTGGGGACGACCGTGCGGTCACGGTTCCAGATGGTCGCGTTGTTGTCGCACTCGCGCTGCAGGGCTCCCGCGATCTCCACGGGCTGGACCTCGGACTTGAACACCTTGGCGAACGTGCCGTTGACCAGACCTTCGAGACGCTGCTCGAACTTCTTCAGGACTCCCATGGGGCACCTCCTCCGTAGCTGCTTGTGTCCTGCGTCCCGCCCTGCGGGTACTGCCTTACCTGGTACTGCTTACTGATCGTATCCACGCGCCGGTGAATCGGCTGGTTCCCCCTGTCGGCCCGGTCGACGGGTGTCGACGCCTGACGAAGTTCCCTGTGGAGCTCGCCTTCGAACTCTTCTCGGGCGTACTCCTGCCAAGGATCGTAGAGGCGGCCGCAGACCAGTGTCCCGCACCTGACTGTGGACCCGGACCGGCTGTGGGGCAGACGGGCCGGACCGGTACGAGGTTGATACGTGAACAGAGACGGCCTGAGACGCGTCAGGGCCGCGCAGGGGGGCTGCTGCCCCGGCGGAAGGGATGTGAACCCACCCGGTCCAGCGTGCTAATGTTCTCGATGTCGGAAGGCGCGGAACCGCAAGGGACAGGGCCTGAGGACACACCCAATGCGCGGGTGGCGGAATAGGCAGACGCGCTGGATTCAGGTTCCAGTGCCCGAAAGGGCGTGGGGGTTCAACTCCCCCCTCGCGCACTACCGGAAGAGCGGCATCGATCAGATGCCGCTCTTTCTTGTTGTCCGGTGACCGGCAGAGGCGTCTCCTCTGTGAGGAAGCTCTCAGGCGCGCTTCATGACCAGGCTGACGTTGTGGCCGCCGAAGCCGAAGGAGTTGGCGAGGGCCGCGTCCCAGGAGCCGGTGCGGTTCTCGCCGCGGACCACGTCGAGCCGGATCTCGGGGTCCTGCTCGTCGAGGTTGCGGACCGCCGGGACCACCCCGTGGTGCAGGGACAGCAGCGTGGACAGGGCGCCGAACGCACCGGAGGCGCCCAGCATGTGGCCCGTCATGGACTTGGTGGCGGTGACCGCGGCCTCGTCGCCGACCACCTTGTGCAGCGCCTCGGCCTCCGCGAGATCCCCGCTCGGGGTGGAGGTGGCGTGCGCGTGGACGTGCCCGATGTCCCGCGCCTCGACGCCCGCGTCGGCCAGCGCCGTGCGCATCGCCTGGATCTGGCCCTCCGCGTCGGAGGCGGTGATGTGCTGGGCGCTGGACTGCACGGCCGCGCCCGCGAGCGCGCCGTAGACCCGGGCCCCGCGCGCCCGGGCGAACTCCGCGCGCTCCAGGACGACCAGGGCGGCTCCCTCGGCGATCACGAACCCGGAGCGGGCCGCGTCGAACGGGCGGGACACCGCCGCCGGGTCGCCGCCCCGCACGGACAGCGCCTTCATCTGGGCGAAGGCCGCGATCATGAACGGGTGCAGGGTGGCCTCGGTGCCGCCCGCGACGACGACATCGGCGCGGCCCGCCCGGATCAGGTCCAGGCCCAGCGCGAGGGACTCCGCGCCGGAGGCACAGGCGCTGACGGGGGCGCGGGCGCCGGCCCGGGCGCCGAGCTCCATGGAGACCCAGGCGGCCGGGCCGTTGGGCATCAGCATCGGCACCGCGAACGGCGACAGCCGCCGCATGCCCGTGCTCTCGTAGAGGTCGTCCTGGCCCAGCGAGCTGAGGATGCCACCGATGCCGGTGCCGACGACGACCGCGAGGCGCTCCGGCTCGACCCGCGGCACCCCCGCGTCCTGCCAGGCCTCGCGGGCGGCCAGCACGGCCAGTTGCTCGCCCCGGTCCAGCTTGCGGGCCTGCGCCCGGCCGATCGCCTCGGTGAGATCGCCCGCCACGGTGCCGGCGATGCGCACCGGCAGCTCCTCGGGCCAGTCGGGGCCGAGGTCGCGGACGCCGGAACGCCCGGCCAGCAGGCCGTCCCAGGACGCGGCGGCGGTCGCGCCGAGCGGTGTCAGCGCACCGACACCTGTCACCAGTACGTCGTCACCGTGCGGGGCCATCTGAACTCTCCTCGGATCCGGCGGGGCCAATTCGTCGATACGTCCTGACACCATCGCCCGGCGGACGGCCGGACGGGCCCGCCGGACGCGAACGGGCCAGAGATCCTGCGTGAACGTGGCACCGGGTACGGGCACGTCGAACCGCCGTTCCGGCACCCCTGTCGTCGTGCGCGGATGTGCCACTGCGCGTGCGCGGCCGGGCGAGAGGATCGCGGCGTGGCGGCCTAGCGTGTCCTCGGTGCAGCGGCGCCCCCACCGGACCGGGGACAGTCCGGTGGGGTTCGCGGCCGTGTCACGGTTCCGGTCGTCACCTCGTGGAGAACAACTCGCCGTCCGTACGGCGGGCCAGGAGCGACCGGTACCAGGTGGCACCGACGGCGAAGTCACGGGCGAAGGCACCCGTGGGCGCCATGTCGAGCAACTGCCACAGACGGGAGCTGTCGTACCAGTGGTCGACCGCGAGCAACGACAGACGCCGCCGGACCAGGCTGTCCCGGTCGGCGCCGGTCAGCGCGGCCGCCCGGACGTAGGACACCTCGCCCTCGGGCGGCGGCAGCCGCAGCTCGCGGCAGACCGTCTCGATCAGGTCCCGCACCAGGACCGGCTCCGGCCGGGCCGCGTGCAGGACCGCACCGCGCGGCAGCTCGGGCCGCAGGGCCAGCGCGGCCACGACCCGGGCCAGATCGTGCACACCGATCACGGACGTGCGGGCACGTCCGCCGTCGATCCAGTGGGGGAAGGCGGTGAGGAAGTCCACCAGCGCCGGGACCACCCAGACGTCTCCGGGGCCGTGGACCAGATGCGGGCGCAGGACCAGGCCGCCGGCCGCGAGGACCCGCTGTTCACCGGCGAGCCTGCTGACGCTGGTCGGCGAGGACGGGCCGAGCTCCGGTTCGCCCTCCCTGGCCCCGGTGTGCGGCTCGTCCCGGTAGACGGCCGTGGTGCCCAGCTGGACGATCCGCTCGACCCCCGCGCGGGCGGCCTCCGCCAGCAGGGCCTCGGTGCCCGCGTCGTTGACGGCCGCGCAGTCCGCGGGGCTGCCGCCGATCAGCGAGGCCAGATGGAGCACGGTGTCCACGCCGTCGCAGACACCGCGCAGCGAGCGCGGGTCGCGCAGCGAGCCGTGGCGCACCTCCACCCGGCCCGTGTCGTCGAGGGCCGGGGGGCGGTTGTGGACGAGTAGGCGCAGCTGCGGGGAGTCCAGCGCGGCAGGGCCGGTGGAGAGCAGGCCGGTGACGTGGGAGCCCACGAAGCCGGTGCCACCGGTGATCAGTATCCGTCGCGTGGGTGCCATGTGGGATTTCTTTCCGATCTCGTCTCGGGAAAAGGGATCAGGGCAGGCAGTGCGGCACGGAGGGGGGAAGAAAGCGGCGCGTGGGGTTGCCGTCGGTGCGTAAAGGGAGCGTGCGGGAATTCGAGCCGGAACCGAGTACGGCGCGAATCGGGGACTCAGCAGACGGGTGAGATGAGGCCATGCCGAACGGCGGACTTCTTGACGGAAAGCACGCGTTCATCACGGGCGCCAGCAGTGGCATCGGGGCGGCGGCGGCCCGGGTCTTCTGCCGGGAGGGTGCGTCGGTCACCCTGGCCGCCCGCCGCCACGAACGGCTCGCCGCGCTCGTCGACGAGCTGTGTGCCGAGGGGTACGAGGCTCACTGCGTCGTCGTCGACGTGGCGAGGAACGACCAGGTGGCGGCGGGTGTGGCGGCGGCTCTGGAGAGATTCGGGAAGCTCGACGTGGCGTTCAACAACGCCGGGGTCGCGGCCGAGGGCACGCCCATGCACCTGATGAGCGACGAGGTCTACGACACCCTCATGGACACCAATGTCCGTGGCATGTGGAACTGCCTCCGCCATGAAATCACAGCGATGCTCGGCCGAGGTGGCGCCATTGTGAACACCAGTAGTACGGCGGGGCTGGTGGCGACTCCGGTGGCCGCGCCCTATATCGCCGCCAAGCATGCGGTCATCGGATTGACGAAGGCGGCCGCCGCTGAATATTCGGCGAGTGGAATTCGGATCAACGCCCTTGTGCCCGGGGCGACCCACAGCGAAATGACGGACGCGTGGATGGCGAAGGTTCCCGGTGTGGCGGACGAACTCGCGCGGGCGGCGCTGCTGCCGCGGATCGCGGGGCCGGAGGAGATCGCCGAGGCGGCGGCCTGGCTGTGCAGCGACCGGGCCTCGTTCGTGGTCGGCGCGACGGTGCCGGTGGACGGCGGCTGGACGGTGCGGTGAGGAGGGTGGTGCCGGGCGGCGGTGGCCGGCGGGCGAGGGGTGCGGGGGGAGGGGCGGAGGGGCCGCGGTGGCAGGTCGTGCCGTGCGGGCTCCGGCGGTGCGGGTCATGGGAGACGGGCTCCTGAACTGAGGCGGAACGAGGCGCGGTGCCCGGCCGGGGCCGGGGCCCCGCCCACCCGGGCCGCCGCGCACGACGGCGGTTCACGGGGTGGGCCGGCGAGCGACGGCCCGTGGGCGGGCCGGGTCAGCTGACTGCGGGACGAAGGTCGAAGGGCGGTGCGGTGGATGGGCGGATGCCGGCGAGGTCACGCCGAGGAGGACCCGGCGCGTGAGGGCCGCGGGGGCCACACATGCCGGGGTACGGATGTGCGGCTGGGGCGGCGCGAGCGCCTGGGCGTCGGTAGCGGAGCGTCGCAAGGGCGGTGCCCGAGGGTGGGCCGTGCGGCCGGTGAGCTTCCGGCGGGGTCCGGGAGGAGGTGCCGGCTCTGCGCGTACGGGCTCCCGCGGACGGGCGGGGCCGGGCGGTGACCGCCTAGCGCGCGGAGGGCAGTTCCCGGAACAGGATCTCGAAGACCTGCTCGCCGTCCTGGTGTCCGGTCACGGACAGGACGTATCCGCCGGGGCCGTCGTCCCGGAGGTCGGCGCGGACGGAGCAGGGGGAGTCGAACTCGACGTAGCGGGAGCAGAGGACCTCGCAGGACGACGGCCGGAAGGGGCGCTCGCCGAAGACGGCGTGCGCGGCCTGCTGGGCGGCGTCGAGGAGGACCATGGCGGGCATATGGTCGTTCGGGTGGTCGAACATCAACTCGTTGGTCACATCGGCCCGCAGCAGCCAGTGGCCGGGGGTGTCCCCGGGAGCCAGGGCCACGTCGCAGTCGTGGGCGCGGCCGACGGAGCGGGCGGGCACGGGTGCGGGCAGCGGGGCGGCGAGCGCCGCGGGCCAGGCGGTGTCGGTACGGCCGCGGCGCAGCCGGCGGTAGACCTCGGCGGTCATGACGGAGCAGTCGCCGCCGCCGGTGCCGATGATCTCGCCGTCCACCCGGATGACCACCCGGGCCTGGAGCGAGGACGGCACGCCCCGGCGGTGCTTGAGGTCGTGGAGGGAGACGTCCAGCTCGAGCCGGGCCGGCGCGCCGGGTGCGAGCAGCCGGCCCGGGTCCACGCGGTGGTGCGCGGACGACACCAGGAACTGGTGCCCGAGCGGTACGCCGAGGCCGTCGTGAGCGACCAGGATCACGGCCTGGCGGACGCTCTCGATGACCAGTGACGGCAGGAAGTTGCCCTCCTGGTCCGTGAAACGGCGGTGATCGGCGGGCCATTGTGTGAAGACGGTGTAGTGACGGTCGTCGTGCTTGGTGATGCCGGTCGGCAGTACGTCCTTCCGGTACGTGCGATGCACGAGCCTGGTGTCGACCGACGCCGCGGACGGCGGGATGCACGGCCTGAGCGGTGCGGCCGGCCTGGCCGGAAACACCGTCTTCCTTATCCCCCCGTGGCGGTGTCGGCCCCGGTGAATACCAATGTTGGTGGTCATTGCTCTTCCTTCTGGAACGAGAAGGTGCATGACGGGTGACTGGTTCCAACCCCGCCGGTAAGATACGCGCATGCGGGTATGTTTTTCAATGAGAGCCGGTGGTTCCGCATATGAGTCCCGCATGTGTTCATCATCAACAACGACGAAGGAAGGGGGCCCAGTGGCGCAGCAGGATCGAGCCATCAGGACACGCCAGGCGATTCTGGAAGCGGCGGGCGAGGTCTTCGCGGAGTGCGGTTACTCCGCCACGAGGATCTCGGACGTCTACCAGCGGTGCGGTGTGACGAAGGGGGCCTTCTACTTCCACTTCACCTCCAAGGCGGAGCTGGCGCAGGCGGTCCTGGACGAGCAGGTGGCGGAGCAGTTCCGGTACTTCGCGCCGCCGCAGGAGCCGGGGGCGCCGAAGCTCCAGGAGTGGGTGGACGTGACGCTGCTCGTGGCGCACCGGCTCACCTTCGACCGGATGCTCCAGGGCAGCATTCGCCTCGCGGTCGACCAGGGGCATGACGTGATCGACCGGAAGGTGCCCTACCGGGCCTGGATCGAGGTCAGTACCCGGCTGCTCGGGGAGGCCCAGCACCTGGGGGAGCTGGTGCCGGGCATCGATGTGGGGACGGTGTCCGACGCGGCGGTGGGCGCCTTCACCGGCGTGCAGCTGCTGTCGGAGATCATGACGAACCGGGCCGACGTGGAGGAGCGGATCGCCGTCCTCTACGACCTGATGGCCCGCTCGCTGGCCCGGCCCGAGGTGTACGCCCGGCTCGACATCACCGCCGAGCGCGGCAAGCGGCTGACCCGCGGGGCCGCGGTCCACAGCTCCGTCTGAGAGTGGTTCTGGGCGGCCCTGCGGGGGCCGCCGGAGGGGAGCGGCACGTGCAGATCCAGCAGCTACGGGCATTTCGTGAGGTGGCGGCCGAGTTGAGCGTGACCCGGGCGGCGCGCAACCTCAACTACGCGCAGTCCACGGTGACGGCGCAGATCCAGAACCTGGAGGAGTCCGTCGGGGCGGCGCTGTTCGACCGGAGCCATCGTCAACTGGCGCTGACCGAGGCGGGTCTGCGGCTGCTGCCGTACGCCCGGACCATCCTCGAGGCGGCGGAGGAGGGGCGGCGGGCGGTGGCCACGGACGCGGTGTGCACGGCTCCGGTGCGCCGGGCGGGTGTGCGCCAACGTGCCAGGGGCGGTGCGCGAATCCGGTAGCAAGGGCTTGCGCCGGCGGCGCGGCAGGCGCGAGGCAGTGGGCAGGTGTGGCGGCTCTGGTGGTCCGGGGCCGCCCTTTGGTCTTCCCGGGTCCCGGAAGAAGTAATTCCGAATTTACGCTTCCGCATTCATGCTTGGCCGAAAGAAGTCCCTCGAATTCCCCTTTCTTGATCCCCTCGCTCGGAATGATCAATTCCGGCGCCCGCGGAATATTAAGTTCCGGCCTTCACGTCCGCTCACGCGTGTTTCGGCAAGGGACGGTGCGCGGGGTGGCAACCACGGGGGCGGGGGCGTTCGTAGAGTCGGGGCATCGCGGTGAGTCCGGGGCCGTAGGCGGGCCGGATGTCGCTCGCCCCCCGAGTCGCGGCCCTCCCGCCGACCGGTGCCCTCCTCGTACATCCCCCGGCGAGGAGCGTCCCGGTCGGCGGGAGGGCCGCTCCGTACCCCAGGACCCGCGCCCGCAGGGCCCCGCACCGGCCCTTCCCCGGACTCCCGAACCGACACCCGTCCCCGGACAAGAGTGAGGCTCAGCCCGACATGAACGCTGATCAGCGCATCACGGATGTGGATTCCTGGCGCCTGCTTCCTGCCGCCCAGCAGCCCGACTGGCCCGACCCGGACGCCCTCAAGGGCGTACTCGAGGAGCTGGCGTCCTACCCGCCGCTGGTGTTCGCCGGGGAGTGCGACCAGCTGCGCGAGCGCATCGCCCGGGTGGCCCGGGGCGAGGCCTTCCTGCTCCAGGGCGGCGACTGCGCCGAGACCTTCGACGGGGTCACCGCCGACCAGGTCCGGGACAAGGTCAAGACGCTGCTGCAGATGGCCGCCGTCCTCACCTACGCCACCTCCGTGCCCGTGGTGAAGATCGGCAGGATCGCCGGCCAGTACTCCAAGCCGCGCTCCCGGCCGGTCGAGGTCCGCGGCGACCTCACGCTGCCCGTCTACCGCGGTGACGCCGTCAACGGCCAGGAGTTCACCGAGGAGGCCCGCCGGCCCGACCCGGAACGCCTCAAGCGCATGTACCACGCCTCCGCCTCCACCCTGAACCTCATCCGCGCCTTCGTCACCGGCGGCTACGGCGACCTGCGCCAGGTCCACGAGTGGAACCGCGACTTCGTCAACAACTCCCCCATCGGCGCCCGTTACGAGGCCCTCGCCCGGGACATCGACCGCGCCCTGACCTTCCTCGCCGCCTGCGGTGCCGACCCCGGCGAGTTCCACCTCGCGGAGTTCTACTCCAGCCACGAGGCGCTGCTGCTCGACTACGAGGCCGCCCTGACCCGTACCGACTCGCGCACCGGGCACGCCTACGACGTCTCCGGGCACATGGTCTGGATCGGCGAGCGCACCCGCCAGCTCGACCACGCGCACGTGGCGTTCGCCGCCGCCGTGCGCAACCCCGTCGCCGTGAAGCTCGGTCCGTCGGTCTCGCGGGACGAGGTGCTCGCGCTCATCGACCGGCTCGACCCCGAACGGGAGCCGGGCCGGCTGTCGTTCATCGCGCGCATGGGCCGCGACAAGGTCCGGGACGTGCTGCCCTCGCTCGTGGAGGCGGCCGCCGAGGCCGAGGCGCCGATCGCCTGGATCTGCGACCCGATGCACGGCAACACCTTCTCGGCGGCCAGCGGCCACAAGACCCGCCGCTTCGACGACGTCCTGGACGAGGTGACCGGCTTCTTCGAGGCGCACCGCGAGCTCGGCACCCACCCCGGCGGCATCCACATCGAGCTCACCGGCGACGACGTCACCGAGTGCGTGGGGGGCGGCCACCCGATCGGTCTGACGGATCTGCACCGGCGCTACCAGACTGCCTGCGACCCCCGCCTCAACCGCTACCAGGCACTCGATCTCGCCTTCCAGGTGGCCGAGTTGTACGCCGACCGCGGCGTCCCGGCCGCCGCCCGCCCGCGGATCGCGCAGGCGGCCTGACCAGCACCTTCGCACCGCATACCGGGCCGTGCGGCCGGACCGGAGACGGCCGGCCGCACCGGCGGGCCCTGGCCGAATCATCGAAACTCCCGATCCAAGTAGAAAACCCGCATGCGGGTATGTTTCTCTTGGGGTGCTTCATCGAGAGCTCCGACATCGGAACAGGGGGTACGCGATGCAACGTGTCAGTGAGGTGAAGCCCCGCCAGCTGCGCAGGTGCACGTCCGATCCGCCGCCCGCGGAACGCGGTGGCCTGCAGATCGTCAAGAGCCACGAGGAGATCCTCGAAGGGACCACGGCCCGCCACCGCTTCGGCGAGGTGACCGTCTCGCTCGTCCAGGGCGGCCCCCGCGAGCTGGTGCGGCCGGCCCGGCTGATCGGTGCCGGTGAGCGGTCGCGGCTGCGGATGTGCCGGCCGCTGCACGGCGAGGTCTGGGTGTTCCAGGACGGCCGCCACGGCGTCGTACGGCCTCCGCAGCTGATCTCCTTCGACACCGGGCGCCCGTTCAAGGTGATCATGCCGGACCAGTTCCGGATGGTCGACGTGATGGTGACCCACTCCCTGGTCGGGCTCACCGCCGCCGACACCCAGCGGCTCACCGCCCGCGCCTGGAGCGGCGACCAGGGTGCCGCCGCCCTGCTGAGCAGCCTGCTGGAGGGCCTGGACCGGCACGGCGAGGAGGTCGAGACGGCCGTCGACCTGCTCGGCGGCAGCGTCGCCGGGCTCACCGCGGTCCTGTTCGCCGAGCGGATGCGCGAACTCGCCCCCGACAGCGAGATCGCCCGCCAGGCGCTGATGCTGAGGATCCAGGCCCATGTCCGCGAGCACCTCGCGGAACCGAGCCTGAGCCCCGTCGAGGTCGCCCGCCGGCACAACATCTCGCTGCGCTACCTGCAAAAGATCTTCCAGGAGTTCGGCGTCAGCCCGGCCCGCTGGATCCGCGACGAGCGGCTCGCCCGCTGCCGGTCGGAACTGGCCGACCCCGCCCTCGACCACCTGCCCGTCGCGCTGATCGGCGAGCGGGCCGGTCTGTACGGGGCGTCCCACTTCAGCCGCCTGTTCCGCGGCCGCTACGGCGTCACGCCCAGCGAGTTCCGCAAGGAGCGCCGCGCCATGGTCCACCGACTGGACACCGACGCCGTGGACACCGACGCCGCCGCGAACGCCGGAGCCCGGCGATGAGCGCGCCCACCGGCGCCGCCCCGACGGCGCGCTACGGAACCGTCGAGCACTTCCTCGGCCTGCTGCTGCCCGGCGGCCTCGAACCGGAGTCGTCCTGCCCCGGCCGCCTGGTCTCGGCCCGCACGGTGACCCCCCAGAACACGGCACCGCACCCGGCCGCACGGGACCGGGGCAACGCCAAGGGCCGGAGGAGGACGACATGACCGCCACCGTCACCGGCCTGCCCGAGCTGCGCATCAAGGTGCTCGGCCCGCTGGAGATCCACGTGGGCGGCGAGCGCCGCACCCTCACCGCCCCGATGGCACGGCGGGCCATGGCCGTCCTGCTGCTGGACGCCAACCATCTGGTCTCCACGCAGGCCCTCGTCGAGGAGCTGTGGGACGAGGAGCCGCCGCGGCTGGCCCGCAAGACCGTGCAGACGTACATCTACCAGCTCCGCCAGGCCCTCAAGGGCAGCACCGACGCCGCCGGGGAGCGCCTGGAGACCGGGCCGGGCGGCTATCGGCTGACGGCGCGGCCGGGGGAGCTGGACCTGTGGGAGTTCGAGCAGCGGGCCGGCCGGGCCCGTGCCGCGCTCGCCTCCGGAGCGGCCGAGGACGCCGCCCGGCTGCTGCGCGAAGGGCTCGCGCTGTGGCGCGGCGAACCGTTCGCGGGCCTGGAGGCCGGTCCGCTGCTCACCGCGCGGATCGCGCAGATCGGCGAGGCCCGGCTGAGCGCCCTGGAGCTGCGGATCGAGGCCGACCTCCAGCTCGGCCGCCACCAGGCGCTGGTGGCGGAGCTGCGCCGGCTCACCGTGGACCACCCGCTGGACGAGCGGTTCACCGCCCAGCTGATGATCGCCGCCCATCGGTCCGGGCAGCGCAGCACGGCCCTCGACGCCTATCTGCGGCTGCGCCACCGGCTCGTCGACGACCTGGGCATCGAGCCCTCCGAGCGGGTGCGCCAGCTCCAGCAGGACATACTGCGCGAGGTCCTGCCGCCCGCCGCCAAGCCCGAGAGGGTGGTCGTACGGCGTCCCGCGGCCCCGGCGCGTGTCACTCCGGCGGTGGACCAACTGCCGCTGGAGACACCCGACTTCACGGGGCGTGAGCGGGAACTGGCCCGGATCGGTGAGCCGTTCACCGCTCCCGGAGCCCAGGTGATCACCCTGCTCGGCCCGGCCGGCGTGGGCAAGACCGCGCTCGCCGTACGGGCCGCCCGCGCGATGGCCGAACGGTTCCCCGACGGGCTGCTGTACGCCTCCCTGCACGACGCCGCCGACCGGCCGCGCTCCCCGGAGGCCGTCCTGCGGTCCCTGCTGGACGGGCTCGGCATCGGCCGGCCGCGGCAGCCCGAGGACACCGACGGGCTCGCGGCGCTCTTCCGGGCCGCCGCCCGGGAACGCTCGCTGCTCGTGCTGCTCGACGACGCCGCGGCCACCGACCAGGTGCTCGCGCTGCTGCCCGGCGGCGACTCCTGCCTGACCCTGGTGACCTCCCGGGTCCGGCTGTCCGGACTGCCCGGCGCCCGGCGCCTCACGCTCGGGCCGCTCGGCGCCGAGGACGCGGCCGCGTTCTTCGAGCGGCTGGTCGGCGAGGAGCGCATCACCGGGCACCATGCGGCGCTGCGGCACATGGTCACCCGGATGGGCAGGCATCCGCTGATGCTGCGTGCCGTGGGCGAGCTGTACGCGGCGCGGCCCATGTGGACGCTCAGCGACCTGGCCGCGGGACTCCTCGACGACGACCGTCTCGTCGCCGAACTCCAGGACGAGGCCTGCGCGGCGCTCGCCCGCGCGGACAGCGCCCTGGCCCGGCTCGCGCCCTGGCTGCGCAGGTCGGTCTTCCTGCTCGCCGCGGCGGGGCCCGGACCCTTCGACACCGAGCAGGTCAAGGCGGTGCTCGAACTCGACACCTGGGGCGCCCAGTCGGTGGTGGGGCGGCTGCTGGACCGGCACGTCCTGGTCCTCGCCGACGACCGGCGGGGCGCCTCGGCCACCTTCCGGGTGCCGGAGATCGTCCGGTTCGGTGTCCTGGCGCACGCGGCCGGCGGGGTCGGCGGGCGGAGGGACTCGGCTTGGTCCGACGTCGGGCGGAGCGGCTTCGCCCGGTCCGACGCGGGCCAGGGGGACTCCGCCTGGTCCGACGCCGGACAGAGGGACTCCGCCCGGTCCGACGTGGGGAGCACTGACCCCGTCCGGTCCGACGCTGGGGGCGCCGAGTCTCACCGGAACGATGCCGGGCGCATCAATCCCGTCTGGTCCGACGTCGGCCGCGCCGACTCTTCCCGGTCCGACGTCGGGCGTACCGGCTCTTCCCGGGATGACTTCGGCCGTACCGGCTCCTCCCGGTCCGACGTCGGCCGTACCGGCTCCTCCCGGGATGACATCCGCCGTACCGACCCCGCCCGGGACGACGCCCGCCGCGCCGACCCTGCCCGGTCCGGCATCGGCCGTACCGGCTCTTCCCGGAACGACGCTGGGCGCATCAACCCCATCTGCTCCGACGTCGGCCGCGCCGACACCGCCCGGTCCGACGCCGGGCGCGCCGACTCTCCCCGGAACAACGCCGGCCGTACCGACCCCGCCCGGGACGAGGCCCGCCGCGCCGACTCCCCCCGGATCGACGCCGCCCGCGCCGACTCCCCCCGGGACGACGCCAGGCGGACCGACTCCCCTCGGAACGACCCCGCCCGGTCCGACGCCTGTCGTATCGACCCCGCCTGGCCGGAGGCCCGCCGTACCGACCCCGTCGGGCCCGACGTCGACCGGTCCTACGGCGCCGGGGCCGTTCGCCGTGGGCCGCTCGCGGCCCGGCCGCACGGGCCGGTTCCCGGGCCGCCGCGGCGGCGTCCGGTGACCCCCGCCACATAACTCATTTCCAGCCTGTCCCGAACGCCCGCACCAGCGCCCCGCACAACCCCCGAAAAACGGCCCTGAACAGCACGTTTTCCCGCTCTTGGACACGCCTTGGGCGGGTGTTGAACGGGCCACCGGAGTCTGGACCCCGGCGACGGTCGCCCGTCCGGATCGCTCCCCGTCGCACGTCCGAACGAACCATCCAAGGAGACCCCATGACGGACCAGCAGTTCGGCCAGCTCGACGTCCGCTACCTCAACCACTCCGCGCTCGCCCTGCCCGGCGGCGGGGAGCTGTACTACGAGGACAGCGGCGAGGGCCCGGCGGTGACCCTGCTGAACAACTTCTACATCGTCAGCCCGATCTGGCGGAACTTCACCACCGAGCTGGCGAACGACTTCCGGCTCGTCCACTACGACCTGCGCAACCAGGGCGCCTCCAACCCGGGCCCGGAGCCGGTCACGTTCGGGGACCACGTCGAGGACGTGCGCCGCCTGCTGGACCACCTCGGCATCGAGAAGACCTACCTGGTCGGCACGTCCATATCCACCCTCATCGCCCGGGAGTTCGCGCTCAAGTACCCCGAGCGCGTGGCCGGCCTGGTCCTGGTGGGCCCGGCGTTCTCGCCCAACGGCACCCTGCGCCGCAAGCTGGTCAGCCGCTCCTGGCTGGCGAGCCTGGAGTCCGGCGGCACCCAGCAGCTCTTCGGCCACCTCTACCCGCTGGTCTTCCCGGACCAGATGATCCACGAGGGCGGCACCGCGGCCTACCTGGCGCTCAAGGACAACTTCCTGTCCCTGCTCTCCGTCGGCTCCATCCGCGAGAACCTGCTCGCCTCCCTGGACATCGAGGACGACCCCGAGGAGCTGGCCCGCCTCGCCGCCCCGACGCTGATCATCAATGGCGACGGCGACTTCGCCTGGAGCGCGTCCGTCATCGAGGACGCGCTCAACCGCATCCCGGACAGCCGCGCCGTCACCCTCAAGCACGCGGGCCACGTCCCGTTCTTCGACGACCCGCAGGGCTTCCAGACGGCCGTCTCCGAGTTCGTACACGAGCTGGAGGCGCGCCACGCGTCCGAGACCGCCACCGCGGTCACCGGCGCGTAGCCGGACGGGCGACCGGGGGACGGCCGGGGCCCGGTGACCCCGGACCCGCCGGCCCCCCTCCGCGCCGCCCGCCCGCACCCCCCGACCCCCCGAACCCCGATCCGCTGCACCACCGCAGCACCACAACGACGCACACCACGTCCCGACGCTGGAGACAAGCACTCATGACAACACGTCTGTTGACCGGGGCCACCGGCTTCGTCGGCGGAGCCGTGGTCCTCGAACTCCTCGACAAGACCGACGACCCCGTCATCGCACTGGTCCGCGGCAAGGACGACGCCGAGGCGACGCAGCGCCTGCACGACACCCTCTCCGCGATGGCGGACGGCTACGGCCGCTCCGACCTGCACCCGGAGATCCTGCGCCGGACCGTCGCCGTGCACGGCGACATGACCGTGGACGGCTGCGGAGCCGACCTGACCGGGGTGCCGCCGGTCGACGAGGTCTGGCACTGCGCCGCCTCGCTGCGCTACGAGGAGGAGTACCGCACCGAGATCGAGGCGCAGAACGTCCAGGGCACCGCCAACGTCCTGGAGCTCGCCCGCAAGGTCGGCGCGCGCACCTTCAACTACGTCTCCACCGCCTACGTGGCGGGCTCGCGCACCGACCTGATCACCGAGGGTCCGGTGACCGACCCGTCGGTGGCCAACAACTGCTACGAGCAGACCAAGATGCGGGCCGAGGCCCTCGTCGAGGAGGCCGCCGGCGACCTGCGGATCCGTATCCTGCGGCCCACCGTCGTCATCGGCCACAGCGTCACCCGGCACGGGCTGAACTGGTCGGGCCTGTACGGCTTCGCCCGTCAGGTGCTGGTCTTCAAGAAGACCGCCTCCCGCAAGCTCGGCACCTTCCTCTCGCACGCCCGGGTCCGGCTGCTCGCCGACCCCGACACCGTGGTCAACCTCGTCCCGGTCGACATCGTCGCCCGCAACGCCGTGGCCATCTCCCTGTCGGACTCGCCGGAGACGTACTTCCACCTCGGCAACTCCGAGGGCCCCAAGGTCCGCGACATGGTCACCCAGATCTTCGAGCTGCTCGGCCTGCGCGAGCCGCTGTGGGTGGACGACCGCGACGGCTTCACCGCGATCGACGAGGCCCTCGACGGCGGCATGAACTTCTACCGCTCCTACCTGCGCTACAACAAGCGCTTCGATCTCACCAACACCGCCGCCGTCTGCGGCGCCGACGCCTCCTACGCGCCCACCGGCGAGCAGGAGCTGGCCGAGTACCTCCTCTACTACCTGCGCACCCTGCGCGGCTTCGAGGAGAACAGCGGCAACGACCGCATCGTCCACCCCGTAGCGGCCTGACCCGTCCGTCGACGACGAAACCCCGAGCCTGCGCGACCCCGCGGGCCGTCACTGGAGGAGACATGTACGACAGCACGACGGTCGCGGAGCACCTGCGCGGCCTGCTGGAGAACGCGGTCGGCGCTCCGCTGCCGCTGGACGACCCGGCGGCCCGGACGGCGTCGCTGTGGAACCTGGGGCTCACGTCGGCGGGCTTCATGCGCCTGCTCGCCGACGTCGAGGACGCCTTCGGCATCGAGTGGGACCTGGACCAGCCGACCGAGGCGTTCTCGTCCTACGAAGCGCTGCTCGCCCACGTCACCGGGCACCTGGAGCGCCGTACGGCCAAGGCGGGGGGTGCGTGATGGCCCGCGTGAACCGCCGGCTCGCGCTGGCCACCGCCCCCGCCGAGGCCGCCCGCCGCCACGGCGCCGTACCGATCCGCCTCGACCGGCCGCTCGACCTGTTCCCGCAGGCCGGCCGCGACTTCGACTACGCCGCCTTCGCCGGCCTGGTCGAGGAGGCCGCCGCCCTGCTCGCCGGGGCCGGCGTCACCGAGGGACAGCGCATCCTCGTCGTCAAGCAGCCCAACTTCGACATACCCCTGCTGGCCTTCGCCTGCGCCCGGATCGGCGCCGTGCCGGTGCTGGTGCACTCGGCCGTCGGCTTTCAGGCGCTCGGCGTCATGACGGAACGCGCCGCCCCGGCGGCCATCATCACCGACGCCACCACCGAGGCGGCCGGCGTGCTGGACTCCGTCGACCCCGTGCTGCCCCGCTGGTACGCCGGGGAGCGCGGCGAGCACGGGCTGTCCCTGCTGGACGCCGAGCGCGGCACCGTCCCGCCCGCCGCCGTGCCCCGCGAGGACACCCCGCAGCTGGTCACCCACAGCTCGGGCACGACGGGGGTGCCCAAGCTGGTGCTGCACTCCGTGCACAGCTTCGCCGGGCACGCCCGTCCGCAGATCACCATCGGCAAGGTGCTGCGGGTGCGCGACCCGTACCTGATGTGCCTCTCCCCGGTGCACGCCCGCTGCATGTCCGGGATGCTCGCCATCCTCGCGCTCGGCCTGCCGCTGGGCTTCCTCACCGACACCGCCCCCGAGAACGCGGCCGAGCTGCTCGCCGCGGTCCGGCCGGGCGTGGTGGAGACCGTCCCGAACGCCTTCATCCGCTGGGAGGAGGTGGCCGAGCGGCAGCCCGAACTGTTCGCGCAGACCCGGCTGTTCGTCAGCTCCTTCGACGCCGCCCACCCGCGCACCATCCGCACCCTGCTCGGTGCCGCCCGGCCCGGCGCCCGCTACATGCAGGCGTACGGCCAGACCGAGACCGGACCGGTCACCGTCAAGTCCCACAAGCTCAAGAGCCGCTGCGACGACGGCCGGTGCGTCGGCCGGGCCGTCCTCGGCCACACCAAGATCCGCGTCCTCGACGACGAGGGCGACAAGGCCCCCAAGGGCACCCCCGGCCAGATCTTCGCCCGTTCCTCCGGCGTCACCCCCAGCTACCTCGGCTCCCCCGACCAGCGGGTCGACGGCTGGTGGGCGATGGGCGACTACGGCCTGGTCAGCGACCGCGGCTGTCTGCACCTGTTCGACCGGATCGTGGACCGGGGCAGCGGCGTGGCGAGCCTGCTGGCGGCCGAGGACGACATCCTCGAAGCCCTGCCGCAGCTCACCGAGGCCGTGATCATCCCGATGCCCGACGGCCCCGCGGTCCCGCTCGTGGTCACCCGCGGCGATGCCCCGCTGGACCTGGCCGCCTGGCGCCGCGCGGTCGCCGCGCTGCCCGGGCTCGCCGCGCCGGTGCAGTGCCGCTGGGACGACATCCCGCACACCGCGACCTGGAAGGTCAAGCGACTGGAGGTGGCGCGCCGGCTGGCCGCGGGCGACCTGCCGGTCCTGGCCACGGCAGGGGAGGAACGATGACGACCGCCGCGCCGCGCCGGACCACCACGGCGGCGGAACTCTGGCACCACTGGCTCCCGGCGGTGGAACGGCTCGTCGCGGTGCCCCAGGAGTACCGCGACGCCCGGCTGACCCACGAGGAGGCGGCCCGCGAACTCGCCGTCGACGAGGCCGTCCTGGAGAACCTGGTCGGCGCCGGCTTCCCCGCCGAGGAGACCCCGGACGGGCTGCGCTACGACCACCACGACGTACGCAACCTCGGGCTCCGGTCCGGCCTCGGCCGCTCCCTGGCCGAGCTGGGCGAACGCCAGTGCATGCGGATGGCGGCCGGACAGCCCGAGCAGTGGCTGACCGAGCGCGTCACCCGGATCCGGCTCACCGCCACCTGCTCGGCCGCCGGCTGCACCAGCTGTGTCACCACCCCGGTCCCCGCCGAACCCGCCCCCAAGCTGTACGAGGGCCGGCTGACCGAGTGGACGAAGGAGGAGGGCGGCTCGATGGTGGCCACGGTCACCACCCGCGGCCACCGGGACGCCCCGCGCACCGACACCGTCCGCCGGATCCACGACGACCTGCTCGACCGGCTGGTCTCCGGCGAGTACCAGTACGGCTGGGTGCCCGAGGCACTGCGGGCCCGCCCCGCCGCCGCGATCGAGCACCGCGCCGTGGACTGTGTCGTCGCCGCCTGGCAGATGCAGCGGTGGGCCGAGGAGGCGGGCGTCCGCGCCCGCACCCGGCGCGGCTTCCTGCTCGGTCTGGTCGGCGTCGAGCACGCCTGGACCGAGGTGTTCGAGGAGGGCCGCTGGCTGCTCCTGGACCCGGTGCTGGCGTACCTCGGCTCCCGGCACCGGACCACCCACCCCGAGTTCGCCGACTTCACCCGAGGTTCGGTGCACAACCGGCTCCTCGCCTGGGACCGGTCCGTCGACGAGTCGCTGGCCGTGCACGACTGCGTGGCCGGCGGACACGTCCGCGTCGACTGCCGTCAACTCCCCGCCGCCCGTACCCCCGCCTGAGCGTACGGGCGGACACATCCCCCCATCGGGGCGTTGCCCCGCCCCGTCATTCCTGGAGGAATACCCATGTTCAACAAGCTGGCCGCCTTGGCGACCGGCCGCCGGAAGCTGGTTCTCTGGCTGGGACTGCTGTTCTGTGTCGTGGCCGGAGGACTCGGCGGCGCCGTCAACAGCAAGCTGTCCTCCGGTGGTTACGAGGTGCCCGACGCCCCCTCGACGCAGGCGAACGAGATCCTCAGCGAGAAGTTCGGCACCGGTGAGCCCAACCTCGTGCTGCTCGTGAAGACCCCGAAGGGAGTCGACGACCCGGACACCGCCGCCAAGGGCGCCGAGCTGACCGAGAAGCTCGCCGCCGAGGACGGCGTCCAGGAGGCGGCCTCCTACTGGACCCTGGACAAGGCGCCCTCGCTGAAGGCCGAGAAGTCCGACTCCGCGCTGGTCCTCGCCCACCTGGAGGGCAACGAGGACGAGGTCGACGACTACCTGGCGAAGCTGCGCCCGCACTACGAGGACGGCTTCGAGGGTCTGCAGATCCAGTTCGGCGGCCGGGCCGAGGCGTACGCGGAGATGAACGAGCAGACCCAGGAGGACCTCGCGCTCGCCGAGACCCTGGTGCTGCCGCTCACCCTGATCCTGCTGGTCTTCATCTTCCGCGGGGTCATCGCGGCCCTGCTGCCGCTGGCCGTCGGCATCGTCGCCATCATCGGCGCGCTCGGTGTGCTGCGCGTGCTGGTGGAGCTGACCGACGTGTCGGTCTTCGCGATGAACCTCACCACCGGACTCGGGCTCGGACTCGGCATCGACTACAGCCTGTTCGTGGTCAGCAGGTACCGGGAGGAGCTGAAGAAGGGCGTCGCCGTCAACGACGCCATCGCCACCAGCCTGCGCACCGCGGGCCGTACCGTCCTGTACTCGGCGATCACCGTGGCGCTCTCGCTCTCCGCGCTGCTGCTGTTCCCGATGTACTTCCTGCGCTCCTTCGCCTACGCCGGTATCGCGGTCGTCGCCTTCGCGGTGGTCGCCGCCCTGGTGCTGCTGCCGGCGCTGCTCGCGGTGATCGGCACCCGGATCAACAAGTGGTCCTGGAACCGCAAGAAGCCCGAGCAGGCCGTGGAGAACGGCTTCTGGCACCGCCTCGCCACCCTGGTGATGCGCCGCCCGCTGCCGCTGGCCACCGGTGTCATCGTGATCCTGCTCTTCCTGGGCTCGCCGTTCCTCGGCATCAAGCTCAACCTCGCCGACGAACGCACCCTGCCCGCGGACGCCGAGGCCCACCAGGTGGGCACGGTCCTGATCGAGGACTACTCGGCCCGCGAGATGGAACCGCTCATGGTCGTCGCCGAGAACGCCGGCACCCCGGCCGAGCGGGAGACCAAGGTCGCGGCCTACGCCGAGACCCTGTCGCGGCTGGACAACGTCGCCCGCGTCGACGCCCTGACCGGCTCCTACACCGACGGCAGGCAGATCGCCCCGGCCGGCGCGATCAGCGAGCGCTACGAAAAGGGCGAGGGCACCTGGCTGTCGGTGATCCCGGAGGTCGGCTCCTACACCGACGAGGGCCAGGACCTGGTCGGTGACATCCGGGACGCGAAGGCGCCGTTCGAGGACGTGAAGGTCGCCGGTACCGCCGCCTCCTTCAAGGACACGATGACCTCGCTGACCGACCGCATGCCGTGGGCGCTGCTGCTGATCGCCGTCTCCACGTTCGTGCTGCTGTTCCTGATGACGGGCAGCGTGCTGATGCCGGTGAAGGCCTTCGTGCTCAACCTGCTCAGCCTCACCGCCACCTTCGGCGCCATGGTCTGGGTCTTCCAGGACGGCAACCTGATGTGGCTGACCGGCGACTTCACCGTCACCGGCGGCATCGTGGCCACCACCCCGATCATGATGTTCTGCGTGGCCTTCGGCCTCTCCATGGACTACGAGGTCTTCCTGCTCTCCCGCATCAAGGAGGAGTACGACCGGAACGGCGACAACACCCGTGCCGTCGCCCTGGGCCTGCAGCGCACCGGTGGCCTGGTCACCGCGGCCGCCGCGCTGATCGCCCTGGTCTTCGTCTCCTTCCTGGTCTCCGGCATCACCTACATGAAGCTGCTCGGCCTCGGTCTCGCCCTGGCGGTGCTGATGGACGCCACCCTCGTCCGGGGTGTCCTGGTCCCGGCCTTCATGCGGCTGGCCGGCCGCTACAACTGGTGGGCCCCGCGCCCGCTGACCCGGGTCTACGAGCGGTTCGGCCTGAGCGAAGGAGAGGACGAGCCGGTCCCCGCGCCCGCCGGCGCCGACACGTCGGTGGACCCCGGGCGTACGCCCGCAGACGTCGGCCGCTGACCCGGCCGGCGCGCAGAACCCCCGGCGGGGCCCACGGCCACCCGGGCCCCGCCGGGCCTCACTTCCCATCCGAACATCCGAGGGGAACTCCCATGTCCGACCAGCTCACCCCGGGCCACGCGCTCCTGCTGGAGTTCGTCGACCTGCCCGAACTTCTCGACGGCATCGGCCGTGACGACGACCTGACGACGGCCGGGCTCAACTCCGGCGACCTGATCCGGCTCGCCCTCGCCATCGAGGAGCAGACCGGCAGCCCGCTCGACGACGACGAACTGACCGCGCTGCACACCGTCGCCGGCATCGACCAGGTGCTGACCGCCCGCTCCGCCTCCGTGAGCGAGGTCCGCTGATGTGGCTGGCCCACTTCGTCCGGCGGCACGCCGGACAGCGCCCCGACGCCCTGGCCCTCGCCGACGAGCGGCTCTCGCTCACCTGGCGCGAACTCGACGAACGGACCGACGCGCTGGCGGCCGCCCTGCTGGACCGGGGCATCGGCCCCGGTGAGCGCCTGGTGGTCAGCTCGCCCAACCGGGTCGAGGTGCTGGAGCTGTACATCGCGGCCGGCAAGGCCGGGGCGATCGTCTGCCCCGTCAACCACTCCTTCCCGGCCCCCGAGGTCGAGCACGTCGTCTCCAACTCCGCGCCGCGCGGCGTGATCGCCGAGCAGGGCGTCCTGGACCGGCTCGGCGACGCGTTCGGCGACAGCTGGCGGCTCGCCCTGGACAGCCCCGCCTACGAGGAGCTGCTCGCCACCCCGCGCCGGACACTGCCGCTGCCGCACATGGACGACCTGGTCGCGATCCTGCACACCTCGGCCACCACCGGCCGGGCCAAGGGCGTCGCCGTCACCCACCGCTCGGTGTCGGCCTGCTACACGGCGCTCGCCGGCGAGGCCCGGTTCACCGCCGACGACGTGATGCTCAACCCGTGCCCGCTGTTCCACGGCTCGATGGTGATCGGCCTGGCCCTGCTCGCGGCCGGCGGAACTCTGGTACTGCAGCGGGAGTTCGCCCCGCAGCGGTTCCTCGCCGAGGCCGAGCAGCGCGGCGCGACCCGCGCCTTCCTGGTGCCGTCCATGGTCCGCTTCGCGCTGCGCACCAAGGCGTTCGACTCCACCGACCTGTCCACCCTCGTCGACGTGATGTTCGGCGGCGCCCCGATGCCGGAGGAGCTGCTGCGCGAGTCCCTGGAGCGCTTCCCCTGCCCGTTCCGCGGGATCTACGGCATCACCGAGGGCGGTGGCCCGATCGCCACCGTCGTCTTCGGCGGGGCCGAGGACCACGGCGCCGACGCCGCCGCCCGGGAACTGCGGCTGCGCTCGGCCGGCCGGATGCTGCCCGGCTGCCACATCGAGGTGCAGGACAAGGAGGGCAAGGCGCTGCCGCCCGGCGAGATCGGCGAGGTCTGCGTCCGCGGCGACGGTCTGATGCGCGGCTACTGGCGCAACCCCACGGCCACCGAGTCCACCCTGCGCGACGGCTGGCTGCGCACCGGTGACCTCGGCTACTCCGACGCCGACGGCTACCTCTACCTGGTCGACCGGATCAACGACGTCCTCATTCGCGGCGGGCAGAACGTCTACCCGGCCGAGATCGAGCGGGTCCTCGGCGCCCAGCGCGGCGTCGCCGACACGGCCGTGGTGGGCGCCCCCTCGGAGGAGTGGGGCGAGGTCCCGGTGGCGTTCGTGGTGGCCGAGGGCGAGGAGCTCTCGGCGGCCGGCCTGCTGAAGGCCTGCGCGAGCGAACTCGCCAGCTACAAGCGGCCGGTGCGGATCGAGTTCGTCGACGAGATCCCGCGCAGCGCGGCCGGCAAGATCCTGCGCCGCAAGCTGCGGGAGCGGTTCGCCGACGGCATGCCGGGCGCCGCCCCGGTGCCGCCCGTGGACCAAGGAGCGTGAGCGGCATGCGCGTCGCCTGCATAGGCGCGGGCCCCGGCGGGCTCATGCTGGCCCTGCTGCTGCGCCGCCTCGGCGGCCACGAGGTCGACGTCTACGAACGCAGCCCGGCCGGTGCCACCTACGGCTTCGGCGTGGTCTTCTCCCGCTTCAGCCTGGCCCGGCTGCGCCGCGCCGCGCCCGACGTGGTCGCCGCCCTGCTGGACCGCGGCGCCCGCTGGGACGACGTGGAGGTCCGCCGGGACGGCGAGCGGGTCCGCTCCTCCGGCCACGGCTTCGCCGCGGTGGAGCGGCGCGGCCTGCTCACCGCGCTGACCGAACTCGCCGAGGAGGCGGGCGCCCGGCTGCACTTCGGCACCGAGGCCGACGCCGGCGAACTGCTCGGGCGCTACGACGTCGTGGTCGCCGCCGACGGCTCCGGCAGCCGCACGAGGACCGCGTTCGCCCGGGAGTTCGGGGCCGAGGTCGTCCCCGGGCGGGGGCGGTACGCCTGGTTCGGGGTGGACCGGGCCTTCGACGCGATGACGTTCCTGTTCGCGGACAGCGCGTACGGGCCGGTCGGCGCCCATGTGTACCCCTACGGCCCGGACCGGTCCACGTTCCTGGTCGAGCTGGGCGAGCGGACCTGGGAGCGGGCCGGTTTCACCGAGGGTGCCACCAAGCCCCCGGGCTGGAACGACGAGCAGGCCATGGCGTTCTGCGCCGAGGTGTTCGCCGAGCACCTGCGCGGGGCGAAGCTGCTCGGCAACGGCTCGCGCTGGCTGACCTTCCCGCACATCTCCGGTGCCCGCTGGTCCACCGGGCGCCTGGTGGGGCTCGGGGACGCCGTGCACACCGCGCACTTCTCCGTCGGCTCGGGCACCACGCTGGCGCTGGAGGACGCGGTGGAGCTGGCGCACCGGCTCACCGAGCACAGCGACGACGTGGACGCGGCGCTGGCCGCCTACGAGGCCACCCGGCGGCCGATCGTGGAGTCCGTGCAGCAGGCCGCCTGGGCCAGCCTGCGGATGTGGTCGCACCCCGAGGAGCACCGCGCCCTGGACCCGGCCACGCTGATGCTGCGGCTGCTCACCCGCACCGGTCAGTCCACCGCGGACGTGCTGCTGCGGCTCGATCCCCAGCTCGCGAAGATCGGCGACGGGGTGACGGCGCTGCCGGAGGGACCGGTGCCGTCGCTGGTGCCGGCCGGCGGGTCCGCGGCTGCGGGCGACGCGCTGCTCCTCGCACCCGGGGAGCGGCCGCCCGCGGGCCATGACGGGCCCCTGCTGGTCGCCGCCGGTGAGCAGGCCGGGGAACGGCTGAGGGCGCTGCGGGCCGAACTCCCGGACGCGGTGCTGGGGTTGCTGGTCGAGGCGCCGGCGCCGGCGGAGGAGCCGGTGTCCGGGCTCGTCGACTCGGTCGCCGCGCTCGCCGCCGCCGTACCCCTCGACATCGTGGCCGTGGCCCCGGGCGCGGGACTCCCCGGCGCCGATCGCACGGCCCGCTCGGCCCTCGCCGAACGCCTGACGGCGGCCGGCACCCCCACGGCGTACGTCTGCCGCCCGAAAGAACTGAACCAGGGCTGGACCCACGTCCAAGCCGCCCGAGCCACGGAGGTATGGACCACCACCACCTGACCACTCCGGCCCCTCAACTCCCCAGGGACGCGGGGAACTGCGCGACCAGCCACAACGCACCCGCACCCGCCGGCCCACCCGCTCCGGCCCTCGGCGCGTGATCACTCCGGCCGATCAGCTTCCCCAGGGGCGCGGGGAACTGCGCGACCAGCCCCCACACACACGCACCCGCCGACCCACACCCGCCAGACCACCCGCTCCCGCGTCCCCGTCGCGGGTCGACCTCATGCCAGCCCCGGACATCACCGGGTTCACGAAAGGAATTTGGGGGATGCCCCTGCTGGAAACCTCCCGGCCGCGCACCGGCCGGGCAGCCCCGTCCGGGCGGTGGACGACACCCGTCGGAGTCGAGGTCGTCCGCACCACGGAGCTCCTCGGCTCCGCCGCCACCCTCCGCACCGACCTCGAGGACACGCTCGACGAACGCCGCGGAATGCTCCTGTTCCGCGGGCCCGACCGGGTCATCGGCTACTGCGACCCACCCGTGGAGATCACCGCGACCGGCCCGGAGATACGGGCCACCGCGCTCAACCAGCGCGGCCGAGTCCTGCTCCCCGCCCTGCTGGCGCTGTTCTCCGACGCCATCGGACCCGGCGGTCGGGTGGAGGCCGACGGTGACACCCTGCGCGTGCGCGGCGGCGTCCCCGACGGGACCTTCGCCGAGGAGGACCGCACCCGGCAGGTCGGCGTGTTCGCCGTGGTCCGGGCCGTCGTCGAAGGGCTGGCGATCGGCGACGACCCGCTGCTCGGCCTGTACGGCGCCTTCGGCTACGACCTGATCTTCCAGGTCGACCCCGTCACCCTCACCCAGCACCGCGCCGCCGAGGACCGCGACATGGTGCTGCACCTGCCCGACACCCTCTACGAACTCGACCTCAAGGCCGACGAGGCGACCCGCCACGACTACGAGTTCCGCGTCGGCGCCTCCCGCACCGACGGCCTGGACCGCTCCACCCCGGCCCGCCGCTTCGTCCCGGCCACCGAGGCCCCGCCCCGCGACCACGCCCCCGGCGAGTACGCCCGCGTGGTCGAGAAGGCCGGCCCGCTCTTCCGCTCCGGCGACCTGTTCGAGGTCGTACCGAGCCAGTCCTTCCACCGCGTCGTGCGGCGCCCGCCGTCCCAGCTGTTCCGCACCCTGCGCGAGCGCAACCCCGCCCCGCACAGCCTGCTGATGAACCTCGCCCAGGACGAGTACCTGGTCGGCGCCTCACCGGAGATGTTCGTCCGGGTCGACCCGCGCGACGCGGCCGGCGCCCTCGTCGAGACCTCCCCGATCAGCGGCACCATCGCCCGCGGCCGGGACGCCCTGGAGGACGCCGAACGCATCCGTACCCTGCTCAACTCGGCCAAGGACGAGCACGAGCTGACGATGTGCACGGACGTCGACCGCAACGACAAGTCCCGGGTCTGCCTGCCCGGCACCGTCCAGGTCACCGCCCGCCGCCGCATCGAGATGTACTCCACCCTCATCCACACCGTCGACCGGGTCGAGGGCGTGCTGCGGCCCGACCGGGACGCCCTGGACGCCTTCCTCGCCCACCTGTGGGCGGTCACCGTCACCGGCGCGCCCAAGCTGTCCGCGGTCGAGTTCATCGAACGGCACGAGCGCTCCCCGCGCCGCTGGTACGGGGGAGCGGTGGGCCGGATCGGGTTCGACGGCGGCCTGGACACCGTCCTGACCCTGCGCACCATCCATCTGCACGACGGCGTCGCCACGGTCCGGGCCGGCGCGACCCTGCTGCACGACTCCACCCCCGAGGACGAGGAGCTGGAGACCGAGCTGAAGGCGAAGGCGCTGCTCGGCGTCCTGGACGAGCCCACGGCGGCCGTGCCCCGGCTGACCGTGACGGAGGGTCCCGGCACCGGCCGGCGGATCCTGCTCGTCGACCACCGCGACTCCTTCGTGCACTGCCTCGCGGGCTATCTGCGCGAGACCGGCGCCGAGGTCGGCACCTACCGCAGCGGCGGACACCTCCCGCTGCTCGCCGAGCAGCGGCCCGACCTGGTGGTCCTCTCGCCGGGACCGGGCACCCCGTCCGACTTCGGCGTCGGCGCCACGCTCGCCGAGGCCGAACGGCTCGGCATCCCGGTGTTCGGCGTCTGCCTCGGCCTCCAGGGCATCGTCGAGTATCTCGGCGGCACCCTGGACGTGCTGCCCGAGCCGGTGCACGGCAAGCCCTCCAGGGTCCGGCGCACCGAGGCCGACTCGATGCTCCTGGACGGCCTGCCCAAGAGCTTCACCGTCGGCCGCTACCACTCCCTGTACGCCGACCCGGCCCGGCTGCCCGACTCCCTGCGGGTCACGGCGGCCACCGAGGACGGACGGGTCGCGATGGCCGTGGAGGCACCCGGACGCCGGCTCGCCGCGGTCCAGTTCCACCCCGAGTCGATCATGACCTACGCCGGGCGCACCGGCCGGCTCGTGGTGCACAACGCGGTCGCCGGTCTGGCCCGTACCCCGGTCGGAGCCCTGCGGTGAGCGCCCTGCTCCCGGCCCCGGCGCCGGCCGCGGCGCCGGTGAGCGGTGACCCCGAGCCCGTCGACCTGGCCGCCGTGGCGGCCCTGTTCGAGCCGCCCGTGATCGCGGCGCAGGCGCACACCGGCGAACTGGACTTCGGCCGGCTGCCCGCGCCGGTCCGGGAGCTGCTGCGCGGCTACACCGCGCCGCTGCGCCGCGAGACCTTCACCGCGGGCAGGCTGGCCGCGGCCCGGGCCACCGCCGCGCTGACCGGCATGCCCCGCTGGCTGGGCGCCGACGGCCGGGGGGCGCCGAGCTGGCCGTACGGCGTGGCCGGCTCGCTCAGTCACACCAACCGGGTCGCCCTGTGCGTGACCGGGCCCGACCGCGGTGTCGGGCTCGGCGTCGACATCGAACCCCTGGACACCGGCGAGGAGTTGCTCTCCGCCGTGCACTACGTGTGCACCCCCGAGGAGCGCGACCGGCTGCGCGACAGCCCCGACCCGGCGCGTGCCGTGCTGCGGCTGTTCTGCGTCAAGGAGGCCCTGTACAAGGCGCTGCCGCCCGACACCCAGGACGGCGTCTCCTTCCAGTCCGTGGAGCTGGCGTGGCAGGAGCCGCCGGCCGGCCAGGACCCGGCCGTACCGGTCACGTTCACCGTCGTACGCGGTCCCGCGCCCGGCACCACGGGCCGCTGCGCCGTCGTCGGCAGCCGCATGATCGCGGCGGTCGCCCTGCCGTGGCCGTCCGGTTCCCCCACTTCCCGTACCGAGTCCCGTATCCAGCAGGACGGACAGCAGACATGACCACCAGACAGCACACCGTGTGCGTGATCGGCGCCGGCCCGCGGGGTCTCTCCGTGATCGAGCGGCTCTGCGCCGCCGCCCGTGCCGCCGCCCCCGACACCGCCATCGGCATCCATGTCGTCGACCCGCACGCGCCGGGTGCCGGCCAGGTCTGGCGCACCACCCAGTCCGCGCACCTGCTGATGAACACGGTGGCCGGACAGATCTCGGTGTTCACCGATGCCAGCGTCGAGCTGACCGGACCGCTGGAACCGGGCCCCAGCCTGCACGCCTGGGCCCAGTCGCTGGCCGCCGGTGACATCCCCGGGCACCACCCCGCCCCGGTGCTCGCCGAGGCCCGGGCGCTGGGCCCCGACACCTATCCGACCCGGGCGTTCTACGGCCACTACCTGCGCTGGGCGTTCGAGCGCACGGTCGCGGCGGCCCCGCGGTGCGTGACCGTCACCTGGCACCGGTCCCGCGCGGTGGCCCTGGATGACGAGGCCGCGGCCCTGGCGACCGGGCACCCACCACGCCAGCGGGTCACCCTGGACAGCGGCACGGTTCTGGAGCACCTGGACGCCGTCGTCCTGGCCCAGGGCCATCTGCCGGCCCGGCCGACGGCCGTGGAGGAGCAGTTCGCCGACCTCGCCCGCGAGTACGGCCTCACCCACCTCGCCCCCGCCAACCCGGCCGACACCGACCTGGAGGGCATCCGCCCCGGTCAGCCGGTCCTGCTGCGCGGCCTGGGGCTGAACTTCTTCGACTACATGGCCCTGCTCACCACCGGCCGCGGCGGCAGCTTCACCCGTGTGTCCGGCCGTCTCGTCTACCTGCCGTCCGGCCGTGAGCCCCGGCTGTACGCTGGTTCCCGGCGCGGGGTGCCGTACCAGGCGCGCGGCGAGAACGAGAAGGGGCCGCACGGCCGGCACGAGCCGCTGCTGCTCACCCCGGCCCGGATCGCCCGGATGCGGGCGGCGCGCGGCTCCGGCGGCGCCGACTTCCTGCGGGACGTGTGGCCGCTGGTCGCCAAGGAGGTCGAGACCGTCTACTACCGGACGCTGCTGGCCTCGCGCGGTCGCGGGGACCGCGCCGAGGCCTTCCAGCGGGCCTTTCTCAGCGCGCTGCCGGGCACGTCCGCGGAGGAGACGGTGCTCGACGCGTACGAGATCGGCGAGAAGGACCGGTGGGACTGGGACCGGCTCTCCCAGCCGTACCGGGACCAGGAGTTCGGCGGCCCCGAGGACTTCACCGCCTGGCTGCTGGACCATCTGCGCGAGGACGTCGCCGAGGCGCGGAGCGGCAATGTCAGCGGTCCGCTGAAGGCCGCCCTGGACGTGCTGCGCGACCTGCGCAACGAGATCCGGCTCGTCGTCGACCACGGCGGACTGCACGGCGACTCGCACCGTGAGCACCTGGACCGCTGGTACACGCCGCTGAACGCCTTCCTCTCCATCGGGCCGCCCGTGTCCCGGATCGAGGAGGCGGCGGCGCTGATCGAGGCCGGGGTGCTGCACATCGTCGGCCCCGGTCTGCGCGTCGACGTCGACCGGCACGGTTTCCACGCCCACTCACCGCTGGTGCCGGGCTCCCGGATCAGTGCCGAGGTGCTGATCGAGGCGCGGCTGCCCGACATCACGCTCAGCCGCACCGAGGATCCGCTGCTGCGGCATCTGCTGGACACCGGCCAGTGCGCCACGCACCGGATCGCCACCCGCAACGGCACCTGGATCTACACCGAAGGGCTCGCGGTCACCCCGCGCCCCTTCCAGCTGCTGGACGCCGCCCGGCGCCCGCACCCGCGCCGGTTCGCCTTCGGCGTGCCCACGGAGTCGGTCCACTGGGTGACGGCCGCGGGGATCCGCCCCGGCGTCAACTCGGTGACCCTCACCGACTCCGACGCCATCGCCCAGGCGGCGCTCTCGGCGGTGCTGGAGCGGCGGGACCGTCTGGAGCGGACGGCGGCGTGACCCCGGCCCGCGGCCCGCGCCCGGCGGCGCGGGCCGCGGGTGCTCCGGGAGCCCCCTGACCATCACCGGAAGAGGACCACCTCATGACCATCCCACTCTCCCCGGAGCCCTCCTCCCTCCTGGACTCCGGGCTGCTGTCCCCGGTGCGGGCGGGTACGCCCGTGGAGGCGGCGGTGTCCGACGCGGCCTGGCTGGCGGCCATGGTCGAGGCCGAGACCGCGCTGGTACGGGCGCAGGCCCGGCTCGGCACGGTGCCCCGGTCGGCGGCGCGGGCGATCGTGGACGCGGCGGACCCCGAGCGCCTGGACCTCGTCGCGCTGGCCCGTGCGGCCCGGGAGACGGCCAACCCCGTCGTCGGGTTCGTGAAGGCGCTGACCGCCGTGGTCGCCGCGCAGGACCCGGCCGCCGCCGAGTACGTGCACCGGGGCTCCACCAGCCAGGACATCCTGGACACCGCCACCATGCTGGTCGTCCGGCGGGCCGCCGCCCTGGTCCGCGCCGACCTGGACCGCTGCGTCGCGGCCCTGGAGCGCCTGGCCCGCACCCACCGGGCGACCCCGATGGCGGGCCGCACCCTCACGCTGCACGCCGTGCCCACGACCTTCGGCCTGAAGGCGGCGGGCTGGCTCCAGCTGGTGACCGACGCCCGCCGCCGACTGGACGAACTGGCCGCCTCCCTCCCCGTCGAGCTGGGCGGCGCCGCGGGAACCCTGGCCGGTTACCTGGAGCACGCCGGTCCCGTCGGCGACGACTACGCCGGCCGCCTGGTCGAGGAGTACGCGCGGGAGACCGGCCTGGCCCCGGCCGCGCTGCCCTGGCATGTGCTGCGGACGCCGATAGCCGACACGGGCGCGGTGTGCGCCTACCTCACGTCCGCGCTGGGCAAGATCGCCGTCGACGTCCAGTCGATGGCCCGCACCGAGGTCGGCGAGGTCACCGAACCGGCGGTGGCCGGGCGGGGCGCGTCCTCGGCGATGCCGCACAAGCGGAACCCGGTGCTGGCCACGCTGATGCGCTCGGCCGCGCTCCAGGTGCCGCAGCTGGCCGCGGTGTTGTACGGCACCATGCTCGCGGAGGACGAGCGCTCGGGCGGCGCCTGGCACGCGGAGTGGGCGCCCCTGCGGGAGTGCCTGCGGCTGGCGGGCGGCTCGGCGCACACGGCGGCGGAACTGCTGGAGGGCCTCACGGTCGACGCGGAACGCATGCGCCGGAACCTCGACCTGACGGGGGGACAGATCGTCTCCGAACGGGTCGCCGCCGTCCTCACCCCGCTGCTCGGAAAGTCGGCGGCCCGGTCCCTGCTGACCCGTGCCTCGCACGAGGCGGCGGACCAGGGAACGGACCTGGCCCAGGTCCTGGCCACGGCCCCCGAGATCCTCCGCCACCTGACCCCGGCGGAGCTCACCGCACTCCTGGACCCCACCCAGTACCTCGGAGCGGCCCCCTACCTGGTGGACCGCGCAACGGAGGCCGCCGGACCCCCCGCCACCGTGCCGACGCCAAGCCCCGCCCGGACGGCGGCATGACCAGCAGCGGGGGGTCGGCGGACCGGGGCCGATGGCGCTGGGCCGCGGGTCCGGGGGGCGAGCCGGGCCCGGAGCCGGGAGCGGGCCAGGAGGCGTCCACGGCCGCGGGCCGGTGGCGGGATCCGGGCTCGGGCCGGGGTTTGGACCGAGTCGTGGGCGCGGTCTCGGGCGTGGGCGGGGAGCCGTCCACGGCCTCGGGCGTGCGGCGGAGGCCGGACTTGGAGCCTGATGTGGAGGGCTCGGAGCCGGGCTCGGCCGCGGGCGGGGAGCCGTCCCCTGCGTCGGGCTTGCGGCGGGAGCCGGGCCTTGGGCCGGGCCGGGGGGTGGGCGCGGCCTCGGGTGTGGGGCGGGAGTCGTCCGCGGCCGGGGAGCCGGGCCGGGGCGCCGCCGCGCCGCTTCCCGCCCTCGCGCACAGTCGGCACGGCACCGGTGCTCCCCTTCTGCTGCTGCACGGCATCGGGAGTGGTCGGCGGTGTTGGGGGCCGGTGATCGGGCGGCTCACCGCGCGGCACGAGGTGCTGGCCGTGGATCTGCCCGGCTTCGGCGACAGCCCCGCGTTGGCGGCGGACTTGCGGCCCACCGCGCGGGAGCTCGCCGGGGCCGTGGGACGGTTCATGGACGCGCGGGGAATCGAGACGGCCCATGTGGCGGGGAACTCCCTCGGCGGCTGGGTGGGCCTGGAACTGGCCCTGTCCGGCCGGGTCCGCACCCTGAGCCTGATCTCCCCGGCGGGCCTGTGGCGCGACACCACCCCGTTCACCACCCGTCTCCTCCTGCGCTCCTGCCGCCGGGCCGCCCCCTGGCTGGCCGGCCCCGCGGCCCCCCTCCTGCGGACCGCGCCCGCGCGCACCGCACTGCTCGCGGGCATCTACGGCCGCCCCGTGCGCGTGCCCTACGCCCACGCCCGCGCCGCCGCCCGCGACATGGCCCGGGCCCCGGGGTTCGAGGCCACCTGGCGGGCCGTCAGCACGACGCGGTTCACCGGCGGCCAGGGGATAGGCATCCCCGTGCGCGTGGCGTTCGGTTCCCGGGACGCCGTCCTGCGGGCCGGGCAGGCCCGGTTCCTCGACGAACTCCCAGAGGGAACGGTGGCGCAGGTGCTGCCGGGATGCGGTCACCTTCCGATGCACGACGCACCCGAGGCGGTCGCCCGCTTCATCCTCGCCACCACCGCCGACCAGCCGCGCCCCGAAAGGTTGGCGGCGCCTTGAACGGTCCTTGACCACTCTTCACCAGCCTGGCGGTATGAATCGCGAACCCGCCGCGGAACGGCGGCAGTTGCTCGACACCCTGCAAGGTCTGCTCGACGCCCTGCCCCGCCCCGCCGACGGGGCACCGCTGCGGGCCGAGGACGTCCTCGCCTACCTGGAGACCGGCCGCAGCAGGGAGCCGGGTGCCGTGCCCGTCCGCCCGGCGGCCACGCCGGACGGCGACGCGGCCGTGGAGGCGTCGCTGCGGCTGGTGATCGAGGCGTTCACGGCGTTCCTGAGCGTGCGGGGAGACCCGGCCGGACCCCGATAGGGGTACGGGGTTTTCCACAGACCCGGCCTCGTCCACAAGCCCGGACCCCGGTTGTCCACAGGGACTGACGCGTTTGCCTCCCCCCGCTGTACCGTCGGCACGAGTTGATGTTCGTGCGGGCCGGGGGACGGCCCCGGTACGGGGGGAGGCGGTCGGTGTGAGCGACGCCGATGGGCAGGAGACGACGGAGTCGGGCGAGCGGCGGCTTCCCCGGGTGCCCGGATTCGCCGAGTGGCCGGGGAACAGCACGGCCAAGCAGGAGGGCAAGGCGCTGCGGGACCGCGTCCCGCGCGCGTCGCACGCCCTCCTGGAACTGGACCTGTCCCGCCCCGACGCGACGGCGGCGGTGGAGGAGTCCAACCGCGGCCGGATCCCGGAGCTCGCGCCGCTCCGGGTGGGCCGGATGGCGGCGACCCCGTTCGCCTTCCTGCGCGGCTCCGCGGGCCTGATGGCCCACGACCTGGCCCGCACCCCCATGACCCGGGTCGTCGCCCAGATCTGCGGCGACGCACACGCGGCGAACTTCGGCCTGTACGGCGACGCGCGCGGCGGCCTGGTCATCGACCTGAACGACTTCGACGAGACGGTGCTCGGCCCCTGGGAGTGGGACGTGAAGCGGCTCGCGGCCTCGCTGGTGCTGGCCGGCCGGGAGGGAGGCGCGTCCGAGGACACCTGCCGCCAGGCCGCGCACGACGCGGTGGGCGCGTACCGGCGCACGATGCGGCTGCTCGCCAAGCTCCCGGTGCTGGACGCGTGGAACGCCATCGCCGACGAGGAGCTGGTCTCCCACACCGACGCCCATGACCTGCTCGGCACGCTGGAGCGGGTCGCCGAGAAGGCCCGCTCCAACACCAGCGGCCGGTTCGCGGCGAAGTCGACGGAGCCGACACCGGACGGCGGCCGCCGCTTCGTGGCCGCCCCGCCGGTACTGAGCCGGGTCCCGGACGAGGAAGCCGCCGCGGTGGCCGCGTCCCTGGAGCGGTACGCCGAGACCGTCTCGGAGGACCGTCTCCCGCTGCTGGCCCGGCACGCGGTGCACGACGTGGCGTTCCGGGTGGTGGGCACCGGCAGCGTGGGCACCCGCTCCTACGTGGTCCTCCTCCTCGACCACCGGGGCGAGGCCCTGGTCCTCCAGGTCAAGGAGGCCCGCCCCTCCGCCCTCGTCCCGCACCTGGCCACGGCCGGCTTCGACACCCCGACGGCGGACCACGAGGGCCGCCGGGTGATCCAGGGCCAGAAGCGCATGCAGGTGGTCAGCGACATCCTCCTGGGCTGGACGACCGTCGACGGCCACCCCTTCCAGGTACGCCAGTTCCGCAACCGCAAGGGCAGCGTGGACCCGACGGCCCTCTCCTCCGACCAGCTGGACGACTACGGCCGCATGACCGGCGCGCTGCTCGCCCGCGCCCACAGCCACTGCGCCGACCCCCGCCTGATCGCCGGCTACTGCGGCAAGAACGAGGAACTGGACGAGGCGATCGCCACCTTCGCGGTCACCTACGCCGACCGCACCGAGGCGGACCACGCGGAGCTGGTGACGGCGGTGCGGGCGGGGAGGATCGCGGCGGAGACGGGGATATGAGGCATCCCGTCCGACCCCGGGCGGATCGGCGAGCCGTCCGGCGCCCTCGGCCGGTGGCCTAGTCTGGTCGGGTGACGACCCCGGAAGCCGAGCAGTCCCAGCCCGACGAGGAGTCCGTGCCCCGGCCCGAGGAGCGGCTGGAGCGGGCCGTTCGGGCTGCCGAGCAGGCCCTGATCGAGTACGAGATCGCCGTGGAGACCTTCCGCGTCGAGATCGAGAACTTCTCGCGGCTGCACCACCAGAAGCTGGGCCCGATGTACGCCCGCCTCGACGAGCTGGAAGCCCGGATCGCCGAGGCCAGAGCGGCGCGCTCCGGCGACCCCGAGGACGTGCGCAAGGCGGAGGAGGCCCGGGCCCGGGTCATGCCGATGCCGGGCGTCGAGGAGCTGTTCCACGGCTGGATGGACGGCGAGGGCCTGTTCCCGGAGGCGTCCGCGATGCTCACGGACCAGCCGGTACGGCCCCCGCAGCGGGTGCGCCCCAGCGAGGAGGCCCGCAAGCTCTACCGCGAGCTGGCCCGCAAGGCCCACCCCGACCTGGCCCAGGAGGACGCCGAGCGGGCCCGCCGGGAGGAGTTCATCACCCGGGTGAACGCCGCGTACGCCCGGGGCGACGAGGCCCTGCTGCGGGAGCTGGCCGAGGAGTGGGCGGCGGGCCCGGTCCCCGAGGAGCCCCCGCAGAGCCCCGCCGAGGAGCTCTACGCCCGCCTGGAGTGGCTCTCCCAGCGCAAGGAACTGCTCACGGTCGTCGTCCGTGAGCTGGAGGAGAGCGCGATCGGCTCCATGTTGCGGCTGGCCCCGGACGACCCGGACACGCTGCTGGAGGAGATCGCCGAGCAGCTGCTGTCGGACGTCTCCGCACGTGAGGCGGAACTGGCGGACCTGCTCGCCCCGCCCTCCGGTAGCGTCTGAGTCATGCATTTCGGATCAGGTGTGCCCACGGTGGAGGTCGCGGACCTCAAGGACGGCGACTTCCTCCTGGACGTCCGCGAGGACGACGAGTGGCAGGCGGGCCATGCCGAAGGGGCCCTGCACATTCCCATCAGCGACTTCGTCGCCCGGTACGGCGAGCTGACCGAGGCCGCCCCGCAGGACGGCCGGGTCAACGTGATCTGCCGTTCCGGCGGCCGTTCCGCCCAGGTCGCGATGTACCTCGTCCAGCAGGGCGTCGACGCGGTGAACGTCGACGGCGGCATGCAGGTCTGGGCAGCGAGTGGCCGACCGGTCGTGACGGACGACGGCAAGCCGGGCTTCGTCCTGTAACCCCCAGTCCCATAACCCCCTGACCCACAGTCCCCCAGTCCCCCAGTTCAACTCAGGGGATGCGCCGCCAGCAGATCCCCCAGCGCCTCCTCGTGCGCCGCCGCCGGGCCGAGCGCCAGCTCCAGCTGCTTGGCCCAGGCGTGGTACCGGTGCAGCGGGTAGTCGACGTCGGCCCCGAACCCGCCGTGCAGATGCTGCGCGGTCTGCACGATCCGCCGTACCCCCTCCGAGGCCCAGATCTTGGCCACGGCGACATCCCCGGCGACGGGCAGCGCCCCCGGCGCCTGCGCGGCGATCCGCCACGCGGCCTGCCACAGCGTGGCCTCCATCGCCCGCAGGTCGATGTACCGGTCGGCGGCCTGCACGGCGACCGCCTGGAAGGTGGCGAGCGGGTGGCCGAACTGCTCCCGCTTGCCCGTGTACTCGCTGGTCATCCCCAGGACCCGGGTACCGAGGCCGAGCGCCAGCGCGCACGTCCCGACCGTCAGCAGCTCCCGCAGCCGCTCCCAGGCCCCCGGCGCCTCCACCACGTCCCGCTCCGCGAGCCGCACGGCGTCCAGCCGCACCTCCCCGAGCCGCTCCCCGCTGGTGGAGTACTGCTCGGCGAGCCCCAGCCCGTCCTGCCCGGGCGACACCACCGCGAGCACCGTCCGGTCCCCGTCCGCGGACGCCGGTACGACGACGAGATCCACGTCGTAGGCCCACGCCACGGCCGTCTGCGCACCGTCCAGCACCCACTCGGCGCCGTCGCGTCGCGCGGTCACCGCGAGCTGCGCCGGGTCGTGCCCGGTGCGCCCGTGCGCGGCGACGGTCAGCACGGTCTCCCCCCGCCCGGCCCGCGCGAGCAGCCCGGACCGCAGCTCCCGACCGCCGTACGCCTGCAGGACCGCGAGTGCCGCGCTGTGCTCCAGCAGCGGCACCCGAGCCAGCACCCCCGCCGCCTCCCGCAGCACCAGACACAGCGCGACGGCGTCGAGTCCCGCCCCGCCGTGTTCCTCGGCGAGCAGCAGGCTCAGCAGGTCGGCGTCGGCGAGCCGGGCCCACAGCGCGCGGTCGAAGTCCTCCGCCACGGCGCCCGCGGTGAGCGCGGGACTCGGCACGGCGTCCGGCGCGACCCCGGCGAACACCCCCCGCGCCGCCTCGGCCGCCGCCTGCTGCTCCTCGGTGAAGGAAAAGTCCACGGTCCCTGCCCTCCCGCGCCCACGGAGATCTGACGGAGCGTCAAGATAGAACACGTTCCAGCAGAAGGGAACGGTACGGACAGGGCACCTACCGACCGCTCGGCGGACGTGACCCCGTCGTGAGCCGGGCGCCGTAAGGTGTCACCCCGAGCAGGGCCGTCCGGGGCACGCCCTGTCGGGGACCGGCATCGGGAGACGGGGCGCAATGGACGCGTACGACGCAGCGGGCGACGCCCGCCACGGGCCGCCGCCCGCGCCCGGACCCCGGACCGGTGTGGCCGCCCTCAGGCTCCGCTACCAGATCGCCGCCGCCCTCGCCCTCGCGGTCGTGGCGGTGGCCGTCTGTGTCCACATCGGCATGGTCTTCCTGCACGTCGCGCCCTCGAACACGGTCAGCAAGCAGCACGGCTCGGCCATCGAGGACTGGATCTACCCGGAGTTCGAGCAGAACTGGAAGCTGTTCGCGCCGAACCCGCTCCAGCAGAACATCGCCGTCCAGGCCCGCGCCGAGATCCGCGAGCCGGACGGCGAGATGCGCACCACCGGCTGGTACGACCTGTCCGCCCGCGACGGCCGGGACATCGACGGCAACCTGCTGCCGAGCCACACCCAGCAGAACGAACTGCGCCGGGCCTGGGACTTCCTGCTCGCCACCCACGGCAGCGACAACCGCCCGGTCGGTGAGCGCGGCGAGCTGGCCGAGTCGTATCTGCGCCGGATCGTGGTCCTGCGCCTGGACCGCGAGGACGCGGCCGGACCGGGCGGAGTCGTCGAGCGCGTCCAGCTCCGCTCGTCCACCACCCACGTCCGCCCGCCCGAGTGGAGCCGGGAGCAGGTGTCGGACAAGCCGGTCTACCGGGAGATGCCCTGGTGGGAGGTCCCCGCGGACGAGGCCGAGGGGGACCCGGCATGAACCGTTACGCCCTCGCGCTCTCGGCCGGCATCGCCCGGGTCACGGACTCCGCTCTCGGCCCGTACCAGACGGCCGTGGTCCGGATCGGCTTCGCCGTGACCTGGCTGCTCTTCCTGCTGCGCGAGCTGCCCCACCGCCACGAGCTGTACGGTCCCGACGGCCCCTGGAGCTTCGGGCTCGCCGAGCGGCTGATCGACATGAACGGCGCCTTCTCGGTGCTGATGTGGTCCGACAGCCGGCTGTGGTTCGAGACGGTCTACGCGCTCGCCGTGCTCGCCTGCGTCCTGCTGCTGCTGGGCTGGCGGACCCGCACGGCGTCCGTGCTGTTCATGGTCGGCGTGCTCTCGCTCCAGAACCGTTCCGTCTTCATGGGCGACGGCGGCGACAACGTCCTGCACCTGATGTGCATCTACCTGGTCTTCATCCGCTGCGGCCAGGTGTGGTCGCTGGACGCGCGCAGGGCCGGCCGGGAACGGGCGGCACGCGCGCGGGGGGAGCGGGTGACGGACCGGGTGGGTCCGCTGCTGTGGGGCGTGCTCGGGCTGGTGCTGGCCGGGGCGACGCTGACCGGGAAGCTCGGCGACGACTGGCCCTCCGACGAGGCCGGGTCCGGACCCGCGCGGGCGGTCGCTGTCGGAGTGGCCTTCCTGGAGACATGGGTCGGCGGGCAGGGGCTGATACCGGCGATCCTGTGGGGCATGTGGGCGGCCCAGGCCGTGTGGTGGCTGGTCGGGCGCCGGGCGCGGACGGACCAGCCGCGGATCCTGCTCGACGTCGTCGGGAACATCGTGCACAACGGCGCCCTGCTGGTGATCATGGCGGAGGCCTGTCTGATCTACGCCACCGCCGGCTGGTACAAGATCCAGGGTTCCCGCTGGCAGGACGGCACCGCCGTCTACTACCCCCTGCACCTGGACTACTTCTCCCCCTGGCCCGCCCTCGCCGACGCCCTCTCGGCCAGCGGCACCCTGGTGATGCTGGTGACGTACGGGACGGTCCTGGTCCAGGTCGCCTTCCCGTTTACGCTGTTCAACCGGCGGGTCAAGAACGTTCTGCTGGCCGCGATGATCACGGAGCACGCGGTGATCGCGGTCGTCCTCGGCCTGCCGTTCTTCTCCCTGGCGATGATCGCGGCGGACGTGGTCTTCCTGCCCACGGCGTTCCTGCGCCGCCTGGGCGCCCGGGCGGCCCGCCTGCCGCGGCGGGGCAAGGGCGGCGGTACGGCGCTCCCGGAGCCCCGCAGCCCGGAGAACCCCGAGCCGCGCCACGTAGGCTCCCCGTCATGACCGCGCCCGTCACCACCTGGCACCGCCTCGCCGACACCGCCGTGCTGCTCGACGGCTTCCACGCCCTCAAGCACGCGGTGCGCTTCGCGGCCCGGGTCCCGGTGGCGGTGGCGGTGGACCGGCAGGCGGCCCTCGCCCTGGCCGACGAACTGGCCCCGGACGTGACGGACACCCTGGCCGCCCTCCTCACGGAGGTCCCCGAGGAGACGTACCGCTCCCTGGTCCCCCGCCCGCACCCCACGGCCGTGGCGGCACTGGCGCTACGGCCGTCCCGCGCGGCCAACCTGGAACTGCTGGCCCGGACCCCGCGCACCGCCCCGGTCGTGCTCCTCGACCACCCGCGCAACCTCGGCAACGCGGGCGCGGTGATCCGCCTGGCGGCGGGCTTCGGGGCGACGGGAGTGATCACCACCGGGACGCTCGATCCCTGGCACACCACGGTCGTACGCGGCGGCGCCGGCCTGCACTTCGCGACCGCGGTGGAACGCCTGGCGGCGGACGAACTCCCCGCGGGCCCCCTGTTCGCCCTGGACCCCGAGGGCGACGACATCCGGGACGTCAGGCTCCCGGACGACGCCGTCCTGGCCTTCGGCTCGGAGCGCAGCGGCCTGTCACCGGAGGTACGCGCGCGTGCGGACCACCTGCTGTCCCTGCCGATGCGCCCCCAGGTGTCCAGCTACAACCTGGCGACGAGCGTAGGGATGACCCTGTTCCATTGGAGCGCGGGCACGAGAGCGCCCCTTTAGGGGCGCGGGGAACTGCGCGACAAGCCACGACGAACAGCCGGCCGCGCAATCCACCGCCCCCCCCCGAGCTCCTAGGCCTCCCGCCGCACCTCGACAACCCGGAACCGATTGGCGACGAACGCACCGTCGGTGAGGGCGGAGTTGGCGGCAGGATTGCCACCGGACCCGTGGAAGTCCGAGAACGCGGCCGTCTGGTTCACGTACACCCCGCCCGTCAGGTTCAGCGACAACTGCGCCGCCTCCTCCAGACAGGCTTCCCGCACGGCCTCCTCGACCTCCGGGTCGACGGTGTACGCGCCGACGGTCATCGCGCCCTTCTCCCGGACCGTCCGCCGCAGCAGCTCCACCGCGTGGCCGGCCGAGTCCACCGCCACCGCGAAGGAGACCGGGCCGAAGCACTCGCTCATGTACGCGGCCTCGTCGTCCGGCTTGGCGCCGTCCAGCTTGACCATGACCGGCGTGCGCACCACCGCGTCCGGGAAGTCCGGGTTGGTCACCTCGCGGGAGGCGAGGGCGACTTCGCCGAGGCCCGCCGCGGCTTCCAGGCGCGCCTTGACGTCCGGGTTCACGATCGCGCCGAGCAGCGCGTTCGCGCGGGCGTCGTCACCGAGGAGGCCCTCCATCGAGCGGGCGAGATCGGCGACGACCTCGTCGAAGGTCCGCGGACCTTCCTCCGTGCGGATGCCGTCCCGGGGGATCAGCAGGTTCTGCGGCGTCGTGCACATCTGCCCGCTGTACAGCGACAGCGAGAACGCCAGGTTGGACAGCATGCCCTTGTAGTCGTCGGTGGAGTGGACGAGGACCGTGTTGACCCCGGCCTTCTCCGTGTAGACCTGCGCCTGCCGGGCGTTGGTCTCCAGCCAGTCGCCGAAGGAGGTCGAGCCGGTGTAGTCGATGATCCGGATCTCGGGGCGCAGGGCGAGCGTCTTGGCGATCCCCTCGCCGGGCCGCTCCGCGGCGAGCGCCACGAGGTTCGGGTCGAACCCGGCCTCGGCCAGCACCTCGCGCGCGACCTGGACGGTCAGCGCGAGCGGCAGCACCGCGCGCGGATGCGGCTTGACCAGGACGGCGTTGCCGGTGGCCAGCGAGGCGAAGAGGCCCGGGTAGCCGTTCCAGGTCGGGAAGGTGTTGCAGCCGATCATCAGCGCGATCCCGCGCGGCACCGGCGTGAACGCCTTGGTCAGCGCGAGCGGGTCCTTCTTGCCCTGCGGCTTGGTCCACTCGGCGTTCTCGGGCGTGCGGACCTGCTCCACGTACGCGTACGCCACCGCCTCCAGGCCACGGTCCTGCGCGTGCGGGCCGCCCGCCTGGAACGCCATCATGAACGCCTGTCCGGAGGTGTGCATGACCGCGTGCGCGAACTCGTGGGTGCGGTCGCTGATCCGCTTGAGGATCTCCAGGCAGACCACCGCGCGGGTCTCCGCTCCCGCGTCCCGCCAGGCCCGCTGTCCCGCCTTCATGGCGGGCAGCAGCACGTCCACGTCGGCGTGCGGGTACTCCACGCCGAGCGCGAGGCCGTACGGGGAGACCTCGCCGCCCACCCAGTCGTCGGTGCCGGGCTGGCCGAGGTCGAGCCGGGTGCCGAGGAGGGCGTCGAAGGCGGCCTTGCCCGCCGCCATGTCCAGGCTGCCGTTCTCGCCGTAGGCCTTGGGGTGCTCGGGGTGCGGGGACCAGTACGCGCGCGTGCGGATGGCTTCGAGCGCCTGGTCGAGGGTGGGCCGGTGCTTGGCGATCAGCTCGTAGGGGGTCAGGGCGGTGGCCATGCGGGACCAACTCCTCGTCTCAAGAACTCTCCGTCGAGTTCATGACCGGGCAGAAACATGGGCAGGAAGAGCCATCGAGAGTTAGAGTAACCGAACGATCGGTCGGTACAAGGGGGTCCGCCGCATCTGTGGAAAACCCCGTGCGGGAGGATCGCGCACATGACAGCAATCGACCTCAGCAGCCCCGTGGCCGTCGTCGGCACCGGCACCATGGGCCAGGGCATCGCCCAGGTCGCGCTGGTCGCCGGCCACCCCGTACGGCTGTACGACGCCGTCCCCGGGAAGGCCCAGGAGGCGGCCGACGCGATCGGCGCCCGCCTCGACCGGCTCGTCGAGAAGGACCGCCTGACCGATACCGACCGGGACGCGGCACGCTCCCGCCTGTCGGCCGCCGAGCACCTCACCGACCTCGCCGACTGCGCCCTGGTCGTCGAGGCCGTCCTGGAGCGCCTCGACGTCAAGCAGGACCTCTTCCGCGCACTGGAGGAGGTCGTCGCCGACGACTGCCTGCTCGCCACCAACACCTCCTCCCTCTCCGTCACCGCCATCGGCGGCGCCCTCGCCCACCCCGGCCGCTTCGTGGGCCTGCACTTCTTCAACCCCGCCCCGCTGCTGCCGCTGGTCGAGGTGGTCTCCGGGTTCGCCACCGACGTCACCTCGGCCACGCGCGCGTACGAGACGGCACGCGCCTGGGGCAAGACGCCGGTCGCCTGCGCGGACAGCCCCGGCTTCATCGTCAACCGCATCGCGCGGCCCTTCTACGCCGAGGCCTTCGCCGTCCACGAGGCCCAGGGCGCCGACCCGGCCACCATCGACGCCGTCCTGCGCGAGTGCGGCGGCTTCCGGATGGGCGCCTTCGAACTGACCGACCTGATCGGCCAGGACGTCAACGAGTCCGTCACGCACTCCGTGTGGCAGTCCTTCTTCCAGGACGTCCGCTTCACGCCCTCCCTCGCCCAGCGCCGCCTCGTCGAGTCCGGCCGCCTCGGCCGCAAGAGCGGGCACGGCTGGTACGACTACTCCGCCGGGGCCGCCGAGCGACCCGAACCGCACACCGCCGAGCGGGAGCGCCCGCCCGCGTACGTCGTCGCCGAGGGCGATCTGGGCCCGGCCGCCGAACTGCTCACCCTGCTGCGCGAGGCGGGCATCCCGGTGCGCGAGGAAGAGGAGGACCACGGCACCCGGCTGGTGCTGCCGTCCGGCGGCCAGCTGGCGCTCGCCGACGGGCAGACGTCGGTGGAGTTCCGGGACGTCGTCTACTTCGACCTCGCGCTCGACTACCGCCGGGCCACCCGGATCGCCCTGTCCGCCTCCCAGGACACCTCTCCCCAGACCCTCGCCGAGGCCACCGGCCTGTTCCAGGCGCTCGGCAAGGACGTCAGCGTCATCGGCGACGTGCCCGGCATGATCGTCGCCCGTACGGTCGCGCGGATCATCGACCTCGCCCATGACGCCGTCGCCAAGGGCGTGGCCACCGAGGAGGACGTCGACACCGCGATGCGCCTCGGCGTGAACTACCCGCTCGGCCCCTTCGAGTGGAGCCGCCGGCTCGGCCGAAACTGGGCCTACTCCCTCCTCGACGACCTCCATCTGCGCGACCCCTCCGGGCGGTACGCGCCCTCCCTCGCGCTGTACCGGCACGCGTACGCCACGGACAAGCGGGAGGGCAACGGCTCATGACCACCGCCAAGCGCGACACGTACACCCCCGAGACGCTGCTGACGGTCGCCGTGCGGGTCTTCAACGAGCGCGGCTACGACGGCACCTCCATGGAGCACCTCTCGCGCGCGGCCGGCATCTCCAAGTCGTCGATCTACCACCACGTCACCGGCAAGGAGGAACTGCTGCGCCGCGCCGTGAGCCGGGCGCTCGACGGTCTCTTCGGGATCCTCGACGAGCCGCCCGCGCGCGGGGGGCCCGCCTCCGACCGCCTGGAGCACGTCGTACGGCGCATGGTGGAGGTGCTGATAGCCGAGCTGCCGTACGTGACGCTGCTGCTGCGGGTGCGCGGCAACACCGACACCGAGCGGTGGGCCCTGGAGCGGCGCCGCGACTTCGACCACAAGGTCGCCGAGCTGCTGAAGGCGGCGGCCGCCGACGGTGACGTGCGCGGCGACGTGGAGGTGCGGCTCGCCACCCGGCTCGTCTTCGGGATGATCAACTCGATCGTCGAGTGGTACCGCCCGGACGGCCGGGGCATGAACGAGCGCGAGGTCGCCGGCGCCGTCGTGCAGCTGGTCTTCGGCGGCCTGCGCCGGGCCGCCTGAGTCAGCCCTGCGGCTCCAGGTCCTCCTCCTCGAACACCAGCAGGGTGCGGGTGCTGAGCACTTCTGGGATGGCCTGGAGCCGGGTGAGCACCAGTTCGCGCAGCGCCCGGTTGTCGGGCGTGTGCACCAGCAGCAGCACGTCGAAATCGCCCCCCACCAGCGCGATGTGCGAGGCCCCGGGCAGCTCCCTGAGCCGCTCGCGCACCGTGCGCCAGCTGTTCTGCACGATCTTCAGCGTGATGTACGCCGACGTCCCGTGCCCCGCGCGCTCATGGTCGACGCGGGCGCCGAAGCCCCGGATGACGCCGTCCTCGATGAGGCGGTTGATCCGCGCGTAGGCGTTGGCCCGCGAGACGTGCACCCGCTCGGCGACGGACCGTATCGAGGCACGGCCGTCCGCCTGGAGCATCTGGAGGATGTCCTGATCGATGGCGTCCAGGGGACGCGGGGGCGGCAGACCGGGGCCCTCGGGACCCTCGGCCATTTGTTCAGGTGCCATGTCCCCCCGCCTCCCTGTCGTGGACGTCCTGCGTTCATTGCAGGCTGTGGAGAACCGTTTGTCCACAGCCTGGAGGCGCCTGTAGCCAAAATGTGCCGACGACCGAACAATCGGTAGGTGAGGCGGGTCACAGCCGACACGCCTCCCGTAGCCGCTCCCACGAGGAGGTGCCGTCATGACGGTCATGGAGCAGCGGGGCGCGTACCGGCCATCGCCGCCGCCCGCCTGGCAGCCCCGCACCGACCCCGCGCCCCTGCTGCCCGACGCGGAGCCCTACCGCGTCCTCGGCACGGAGGCGGCGGACCGGGCCGACCCCGGCCTGCTGCGCCGCCTGTACGCCGAACTGGTGCGCGGCCGTCGGTACAACACCCAGGCCACCGCCCTGACCAAGCAGGGCCGGCTCGCCGTCTACCCGTCCAGCACCGGCCAGGAGGCCTGCGAGGTCGCCGCCGCGCTCGCCCTCGAGGAGCGCGACTGGCTCTTCCCGAGCTACCGCGACACCCTCGCCGCCGTCGCCCGCGGGGTGGACCCCGTCCAGGCGCTCACGCTGCTGCGCGGCGACTGGCACACCGGCTACGACCCCCGCGAGCACCGCGTCGCCCCCCTGAGCACGCCGCTCGCCACCCAGCTCCCGCACGCCGTCGGCCTCGCGCACGCCGCCCGCCTCAAGGGCGACGACGTGGTCGCGCTCGCCCTGGTCGGCGACGGCGGCACCAGCGAGGGCGACTTCCACGAGGCGCTGAACTTCGCCGCCGTGTGGCAGGCGCCGGTCGTCTTCCTGGTGCAGAACAACGGCTTCGCGATCTCCGTCCCGCTCGCCAAGCAGACCGCGGCCCCGTCGCTGGCCCACAAGGCCGTCGGCTACGGCATCCCCGGCCGGCTGGTGGACGGCAACGACGCCGCCGCCGTGCACGAGGTGCTGTCCGACGCCGTGCGCCACGCGCGGGCCGGCGGCGGCCCCACCCTGATCGAGGCGGTCACCTACCGGATCGACGCCCACACCAACGCCGACGACGCCACCCGCTACCGCGGGGACTCCGAGGTCGAGACCTGGCGCGGCCACGACCCGATCGCCCTGCTGGAGCACGAGCTGACCGAGCGCGGCCTGCTCGACGAGGCCGGCAAGCAGGCCGCGCGGGACGCCGCCGAGGCGATGGCCGCCGACCTGCGCGACCGCATGAACCAGGACCCGCAGCTCGACCCTCGGGACCTGTTCGCCCACGTGTACGCCGAACCCACACCGCAACTGCGCGCACAGCAGGCCCAGTTGCAGGCCGAGCTGGACGCCGAGGGGGACCAGCGATGACCACCGTCGCGGTGAAGCCCGCCACCATGGCACAGGCCCTCACGCGCGCGATGCGCGACGCCATGGCGGACGACCCGTCCGTGCACGTCATGGGCGAGGACGTCGGCACCCTCGGCGGTGTCTTCCGGGTCACCGACGGACTCGCCAAGGAGTTCGGCGAGGACCGCTGCACCGACACCCCGCTCGCCGAGGCCGGCATCCTCGGCACCGCGGTCGGCATGGCCATGTACGGCCTGCGCCCGGTCGTGGAGATGCAGTTCGACGCGTTCGCCTACCCCGCGTTCGAGCAACTGATCAGCCATGTCGCGAAGATGCGCAACCGCACCCGGGGCGCCATGCCGCTGCCCCTGACCATCCGCGTGCCCTACGGCGGCGGCATCGGCGGCGTCGAGCACCACAGCGACTCCTCCGAGGCGTACTACATGGCGACCCCGGGGCTCCATGTCGTCACCCCCGCCACCGTCGCCGACGCCTACGGCCTGCTGCGCGCCTCCATCGCCTCCGACGACCCGGTCGTCTTCCTGGAGCCCAAGCGCCTTTACTGGTCGAAGGACTCCTGGAACCCCGAGGAGCCGCAGAGCGTTGAACCGATCGGCCGCGCGGTGGTGCGGCGCTCGGGCCGGAGCGCCACGCTCATCACGTACGGTCCGTCCGTGCCCGTCTGCCTCGAAGCCGCCGAGGCGGCCCGGGAGGAGGGGTGGGACCTCGAAGTCGTCGACCTGCGCTCGCTGGTGCCGTTCGACGACGAGACGGTCTGCGCCTCGGTGCGGCGGACCGGACGAGCGGTCGTCGTGCACGAGTCGGGCGGGTTCGGCGGCCCGGGAGGGGAGATCGCGGCCCGCGTCACGGAGCGCTGCTTCCACCATCTGGAGGCGCCGGTGCTCCGGGTGGCCGGGTTCGACATCCCCTACCCGCCGCCGATGCTGGAGCGTCACCACCTGCCCGGCGTGGACCGGATCCTGGACGCCGTGGGGCGTCTGCAATGGGAGGCCGAGAGCTGATGGCACAGGTGTTGGAGTTCAAGCTTCCCGACCTCGGTGAGGGGCTCACCGAGGCGGAGATCGTGCGCTGGCTGGTCCAGGTCGGCGATGTCGTCGCCGTCGACCAGCCGGTCGTCGAGGTCGAGACGGCCAAGGCGATGGTCGACGTCCCCTGCCCCTACGCCGGTGTGGTCACCGCCCGCTTCGGCGAGGAGGGCACGGAGCTTCCCGTGGGAGCACCGCTGATCACGGTCGCCGTCGGGGCGGACGCCGACGGCGATCCGGCCGAGGGCTCCGGGAACGTCCTGGTGGGCTACGGCACCTCCGAGGCCCCCGCGCGACGCAGGCGGGTGCGCCCGGCCCAGCCGGCGTCCACCGGCCCGGCGCCGGCCGCGGCGGCGAACGGCCAGGGTCCCGCGCGCAGCGCAGCCCCAGCTCCGGCGCCCGCGCGGCCCGCAACCCCTGCCCCCGCACCGGCCCCCGAGGTCCCCGACGGCCCCGTCCCCGTGATCTCCCCCCTGGTCCGCCGCCTAGCCCGGGAGAACGGCCTCGACCTGCGGGAGCTCACCGGCTCCGGCCCCGACGGACTGATCCTGCGCGCCGACGTGGAGTACGCCCTGCGTGCCGCCGCCGCACCCGCCCAGGGCCGCACAGCCCCGGCACCGGCCCCGGCGCCCGCCGACACTCCCGTCACCCCCATCGCCGCCGTCGCCGACGGAGTGACCCGCACCCCCCTCAAGGGCATCCGCGGTGCCGTGGCCGACAAGCTCTCCCGCAGCCGGCGCGAGATCCCCGACGCCACCTGCTGGGTGGACGCCGACGCGACCGAGCTGATGCGCGCCCGCGCCGCGATGAACGCGGCAGGGGGAGGGAAGATCTCCCTGCTGGCCCTGCTCGCCCGGATCTGCACCGCCGCCCTCGCCCGGTTCCCCGAGCTCAACTCCAGCGTGGACACGGAGGCCAGGGAGGTCGTCCGGTTCGACCACGTCCACCTCGGCTTCGCCGCGCAGACCGAGCGGGGCCTGGTCGTCCCGGTCGTCCGGGACGCCCACGCGCGGGACGCCGAGTCGCTGACCGCCGAGTTCGCCCGGCTCACCGAGTCGGCCCGCACCGGCGCCCTGACGCCCGGGGAACTCACCGGCGGCACCTTCACGTTGAACAACTACGGCGTGTTCGGCGTCGACGGCTCCACCCCGATCATCAACCACCCCGAGGCCGCGATGCTCGGCGTCGGCCGCATCATCCCCAAGCCGTGGGTGCACGAGGGCGAGCTGGCGGTCCGCCAGGTCGTGCAGCTCTCGCTCACCTTCGACCACCGGGTCTGCGACGGCGGCACCGCGGGCGGCTTCCTGCGCTATGTGGCGGACTGCGTGGAACAGCCGGCGGTTCTGCTGCGCACCCTTTGATCACGCGGCCGCCCCCGCATTCCCTGTGATCGCCGCGGCACGCATACTCAGGGGGTGACCGCGTACGAGCCCCCGGCAGAGCCGGGTTTTGAGGCGTACGACGCCGTCGTGCTCGCCGGGGGTGCGGCCCGGCGGCTCGGCGGCGCCGACAAGCCCGGCCTGAGCGTCGGCGGGCGCCCGCTGCTCGACCGGGTGCTCACCGCCTGCGCCCGCGCGCGCGGCACCGTCGTCGTCGCCGACCCCAGGCCCACCGCACGCCCGGTGACCTGGGCCCGCGAGGACCCGCCCGGCGGCGGCCCGCTCGCCGCCCTCGCCGCGGGCCTGCGCCCCACCACCGCAGACCTCGTCGTCGTGCTCTCCGCCGACCTGCCCTTCCTCGAAGAGGGCACCGTACGGCGGCTGACGGCCGCCCTGCGGGACGGGACCGACGACGGTGTGCTGCTCACCGACGCCGACGGCCGCGACCAGCCCCTCGTCGCCGCGTACCGGACACGGGCGCTGCGCGAGGGGCTCGCCGCGCTCTCCGAGGAGCACGGCGGCCTCACCGGTCTTCCCCTGCGGAGGCTCATCGCCGGCCTCCGCCTCAGCCGCGTCCCCGACCCCGTCGCGTCCTTCGACTGCGACACCTGGGACGACATCGCCACCGCCAGGGCACGGATCAGGGAGCATGGGCACGTGTTGGATGAATGGATTTCCGCAGTCAAGGACGAGCTGGGCATCGACCTCGACGTCGACACCAAGCTCCTGCTGGACCTCGCCCGCGACGCCGCCCACGGCGTGGCGCGCCCCGCGGCGCCGCTGACCACCTTCCTCGTCGGCTACGCCGCGGCCCAGGCCCAGGGCGGCCCCCAGGCGGTCGCCGAGGCCGCCCGCAAGGCCGCGGACCTCGCCGCGCGCTGGGCGTCGGAGCAGACCCCGGCCGCCACCGCGGACGCGGAACCGAACTCCACCCCGGACGCCGGATGACCGCCCGCAGCGTCCGGGACGAGGACGCCGAGGACCTCGACGTCGAGGAGGTACTGGCGCTCGTGAAGGAGAACCGCCCCACCGGCGAGCACACCCCCACCCCGCGGCCCCGGCCCGAAAGCGCCCCGCAGCACCCGGCCGAGGACCACCGGGCCACCCCCTGGCCCGAGGCCCGCGCCCTCGCGGCCCGCGCGGGACGCCGCCCCGGCGCCCGCCGCACCCCCCTCTCCGTCCCCCTCGACCGGGCCCTCGGCCTCACCCTGGCCGCCCCCCTCACCGCCCTCACCGACCTGCCCTCCTTCGACACCTCCGCGATGGACGGCTGGGCGGTCGCCGGACCGGGACCCTGGACCGTACGGGAGTGCGGCGTCCTCGCCGGACACGCGGCGCCCGCCCCGCTCACCGACGGCGAGGCGGCCCGTATCGCCACCGGCGCCCGCATCCCCCTGGACACCACCGCCGTCCTGCGCAGCGAACACGGCCGCAGCGACGACAAGGGCCACCTGCACGCCACCCGCGACCTCCAGCACGGCCAGGACATCCGCCCCCGCGGACAGGAGTGCCGCTCCGGCGACCAACTCCTCGCCGTCGGCACCCTGGTGACCCCGGCCGTCCTGGGCCTCGCCGCCGCGGCGGGCTACGACAGCGTGACCGCCCTGCCCCGCCCGAGCGTCGAAGTGCTCGTCCTGGGCGACGAGTTGCTCACCGAAGGGCTCCCGCACGACGGGCTGATCCGGGACGCGCTCGGCCCGATGCTGCCGCCCTGGCTGCGCGCGCTCGGCGCCGAGGTCGCCACCGTGCGCCGGCTCGGCGACGACGCCGAGGCGCTGCACAAGGCCCTCGCCTACTCCGAGGCCGAGCTGATCGTCACCACCGGCGGCACCGCCTCCGGCCCCCTGGACCATGTCCACCCCACCCTGCGCCGCCTGGGCGCCGAGCTCCTGGTCGACGGCGTCAAGGTACGTCCGGGCCACCCCATGCTGCTGGCCCGCCTCAAGGAGGACCAGCACCTGGTCGGCCTGCCGGGCAACCCCCTCGCGGCCGTCTCCGGCCTGCTGACGCTCGCCGAGCCCCTGCTGCGCGCCCTCACGGCCCGGCCCGCCCCCGAGCCGTACACCCTGCCCTTGCAGGACGCGGCGCACGGGCATCCCTACGACACCCGGCTGGTGCCCGTCGTGCTGCGCGGTGACCACGCCGTGCCGCTGCACTACAACGGCCCGGCGATGCTGCGCGGCATCGCGGCCGCCGACGCCCTGGCCGTCGTACCGCCCGGCGGGACCGCGGCCGGTGCGGAGGCGGAACTGCTGGACCTGCCATGGGCGTCCTCCGGGATCGGGGTGTGTTTCACGTGAAACTTCCGGGCTATGACGTCATCGCCCGCCAGCCGGACGAACACCTGGTGACCCACCGGGTCAAGCTGCCGAAGAAGGTGGTCGAGCACCCGTTCCGCCAGGTCGCCAAGCGGGTGATCATGGCGCTGACGCTACTGGTGGCGACCGCGCTCATCGTCTACGCCGACCGTGACGGCTACGGTGACAGCTCCGATGGCTCCATCGACCTGCTCGACGCCTTCTACTACGCGACCGTCAGCCTCTCCACCACGGGCTACGGCGATATCACGCCGGTCAGTGACACAGCCCGGCTCACCAACATCCTTGTCATCACGCCCATGCGGGTGCTGTTCCTGATCATCCTGGTCGGCACCACGCTGGAGGTCCTCACCGAGCGCACCCGGGAGGAATGGCGTCTGAACCGCTGGAGGTCCGCCTTGCGCGACCACACCGTCGTCGTCGGCTTCGGTACGAAGGGACGCTCGGCGATCCAGACCGTCTGCGCGACGGGACTGAAGAAGGAGCAAGTGGTGGTGGTCGACCCCTCCACCAAGGTGATCGACGCCGCGACCGCCGAGGGCTACGCGGGGATCGTGGGCGACGCGACCCGCAGCGATGTGCTGATGCGGGCCGAGGTGCACAAGGCCCGGAAGATCATCATCGCCACCCAGCGCGACGACACCGCCGTGCTGGTGACGCTGACGGCCCGCCAGCTCAACCGCGGGGCGAAGATCGTGGCCGCGGTCCGCGAGGAGGAGAACGCCCCGCTGCTCAAGCAGTCCGGCGCCGACGCGGTCATCACCAGCGCCAGCGCGGCCGGACGGCTGCTCGGCCTGTCGGTGCTCAGCCCGGCGGCCGGCATGGTGATGGAGGACCTGATCCAGCAGGGCAGCGGGCTCGACATCATCGAAAGGCCGGTCATAAAGGCCGAGGTGGGCAAGGGGCCCCGGGAGACGTCCGACCTGGTGGTGAGCGTCGTCCGCGGGCACCGGGTGCTCGGATACGACGACCCGGCCGTCGGCACCCTGGAGGCCACGGACCGGGTCATCACCATCGTCCGGGCCACGCCGGGCGTCCAGATCGCGCCCGACGTCCGCCCGATTCCCCAGGACTGACTGCTTTCCGGCTACTTGCGGTTGTACAGCCGCATCGTGATCGGCCCGAAGACCAGCACGAACAGCCCGGCCCACCCCAGCGACCAGGCGATCTCGTCGGCCGGCCAGTCACCCGCCATCAGCTCCCGCACCGCGGAGGACAGGTGGGTGATGGGGCTGTTGTTGACGAACGCCTGCAGCCAGCCCGGCATGGTCTTCGGGTCGACGAAGACGTTGGACAGGAAGGTCAGCGGGAAGATCACCATCATGCTGACGCCCATCACCGACTTCTCGGTGCGCAGCAGCAGCCCGAACATCGTCCAGATCCACGAGAACGCGAACGAGAACACCACCAGCAGCGCGATCCCGGCGACCACGCCGGTGACCCCGCCGTCCGGGCGGTAACCGATGATCATGCCGACGACGAGCATCACCACGGAGGCGATGGTGTAGCGCAGGGCGTCCCCCAGCAGATAGCCGACCATCGTCGACGGCCGCCAGATCGGCAGCGACCGGAACCGGTCGAAGACGCCCTTCTCGATGTCGGTGTTGACCGAGACGCCCGTGTACATAGTGATCATCACGACCGACATCACCAGGATGCCCGGCAGCAGGAACTGGATGTACTCCTTCGGGGACCCGGCCAGGGCGCCCCCGAACAGGTAGGTGTACATCAGCACCATCATGATCGGGAACGCGGTGACGTCGAAGAGCTGCTCCGGCACATGCTTGATCTTCAGCATCGCCCGCCAACCGAAGGTCAGCGAGGCCGACAGCGCGCTCGGCCGAGGCGGCCGCTCACCGGTCACCAGCAGCGCGGCGAGCGAGTCGGCGCTGACCGGGGCGAGTTCCTTGGCCTCTGGGGTTGTCGCGGTGCTCATGCCGCCACCTCGTCCTTGGTGTCGTGGCTGGTGTCGTGTCCGGTGAGGGCGAGGAAGACCTCGTCCAGGCTGGGCTGGCCCAGCGAGAAGTTGTCGACCGTGATGCCGCTGCGGGACAGCTCGGCGAGCGCCCGCGAGGCCTGCTCCGCCGCGCTGTCGCCGGTCGCGGCGCCGAGCCGGGCCGTCAGCGCCACCGGATCGGGCTCCAGCTGGATGTCCGTGTCCAGCGCGAGCCGCAGCACCCGCTCCGCCTCCGGCCGCTGCTCGGGATCGCGCAGCCGCAGATGGACCGATCCGGCGCCGACGGACGCCTTCAGCTCGCCCTTGGTGCCCTCGGCGATCACCTTGCCGTGGTCGATGACCGCGATCCGGGAGGCCAGCTGGTCGGCCTCGTCCAGGTACTGCGTGGTCAGCAGCACGGTGGTGCCCTGGGAGACCACCGCCCGCACGATGTCCCACACCTGGTTGCGGCTGCGCGGGTCGAGCCCGGTCGTCGGCTCGTCGAGGAAGAGCAGATCGGGCGTGTTGAGAATGGACGCGGCGATGTCGATACGGCGCCGCATGCCGCCCGAGTAGTGCTTGACCTGCTTGCCGGCCGCCTCCGTCAGTCCGAAGGCCTCCAGGAGCTGTTCGCTGCGGTGCCGGGCGGCCTGCTTGGCGTGGCCGAGGAGCCGGGCCAGCAGCACCAGGTTCTCGGTGCCGGTGAGGTCCTCGTCGACGGAGGCGTACTGGCCGGTCAGGCTGACCCGGCCGCGTACCTCGTCGGCCTCGCGCACGACGTCGTGGCCGAAGACGCGGGCCTCGCCGCCGTCGGGGCGCAGCAGGGTGGCGAGCATCTTCACGGTGGTGGTCTTTCCGGCGCCGTTCGGGCCGAGAACGCCGTAGACGGTACCGGCCGGGACCGACAGGTCGACGCCGTCGACGGCCCTGGTCTCGCCGAACGTCTTCACCAGACCCGCCGTCTCGATGGCCAGGGCTGACGTGTGCTGGCTCATGGTGGGATGTCCTTCCGCGTACACGGGTTTACGCAGGGAAAGACCTTTACCGTCGCGCAAACTCATCGGTTGCGCACAGGGTTTTTCGGGGGAACCGGTCCAAGGACCGAGCCGGGATGGGACCAGGGACCGAGGAGTAGCGTCGCCCTCATGCATGCGATCACGATTGACGAACCCGGTGGGCCCGAGGCGCTGGTCTGGGCCGAGGTACCGGATCCGGTGCCCGGAGAGGGCGAGGTCCTGGTCGAGGTGGCGGCGAGCGCCGTGAACCGGGCCGACATCCTCCAGCGGCAGGGCTTCTACGACCCGCCGCCCGGCACGTCCCCCTACCCGGGCCTGGAGTGCTCGGGCCGGGTCGCCGAGATCGGCCCCGGTGTCGCCGGCTGGTCCGTGGGCGACGAGGTCTGCGGGCTGCTCGGGGGCGGCGGGTACGCCGAGAAGGTCGTCGTCCCGGCCGGGCAGCTGCTGCCCGTGCCCCGGGGCGTCGGCCTGGTGCGGGCGGCGGCGCTGCCCGAGGTGGTCTGCACGGTCTGGTCGAACGTCTTCATGATCGCCCACCTGCGGCCGGGCGAGACGCTGCTGGTGCACGGCGGCTCCAGCGGCATCGGCACGATGGCGATCCAGCTCGCCAAGGCCGTCGGCGCGAAGGTCGCGGTCACCGCCGGCACCCCGCAGAAGCTGGAGCGGTGCGCCGAGCTGGGCGCGGACATCCTGGTCAACTACCGGGAGCAGGACTTCGTGGAGGAGGTCAGGAAGGCCACCGACGGGGCGGGCGCCGACGTCATCCTGGACAACATGGGCGCCAAGTACCTGGACCGCAATGTCCGGGCCCTCGCGGTCAACGGCCGCCTCGCGATCATCGGCATGCAGGGCGGCATCAAGGGCGAGCTGAACATCGCCACCCTGCTGAGCAAGCGGGCCGCGATCAGTGCGACCTCGCTGCGGGCCCGCCCGCTGACCGAGAAGACGGCGATCGTGGCGGCCGTACGCGAGCATGTGTGGCCGCTGCTGGACGGCGGTCATGTGCGTCCGGTGGTCGACCGGGAGGTCCCGATGCGGGACGCGGCGGACGCGCACCGGATCGTGGAGGAGAGCGGGCACGTCGGAAAGGTGCTGCTCGTGACGGGTTAGGTGGATCAGGTGCGGGCGGGCTGCTCGTGTGGGGCCAGGTAGGTCAGGGGCGGGCGGCTCAGTCCGTCCGTCTGAGCCGCAGCCCCAGGAAGGCCAGCCCGAGGCCGAGCCCGATCAGCACCAGGCCACTGCCCAGCGGCAGTACCGGAATGACGGGCTCGGCCCGTACGACGTCCTGCCCGGCCGACACGGGGGAGCCGACCGCCTCCGCCGGAGCCGCCGGGGAGGGCTCGGCCGGGGGCGTCTCCTCCTCGGGCACGCTCACCCACTGGCGGCCGGGCCGCTCCCGCCCCTGCCCGGCCGCGCTTCCGGCCCAGGAGGGCGAGGGGGACGCCGAGCCGGACGCCGACGGCGTGGCCTCCTCGCCGTACGCCACCGGGCACCCCCAACCCGCCACCAGGACGACGGCCAGCGCCGTCGCCCGTACTGTCCGCAGCCATCGAGTCACGGACCAAGCCTCACACCGACTGTCATGTCGGGCATGCCGGACTCCGCCACCGGGTGACGGAAAGTCCCGGTACGTAAACGGTGGATCACCTGCCGTGGGGGGCACCACGCTGATGGGATGCAGGCGTGCGAGAGAATGGCGGCATGGAGATGCCGAGGAACGAACGGTCGCCGGAGAATCCGCAGATCCTGGTCGTGGGCCAGGACGGGATGTCCATCGGCGGCGGAGGCGACGAGGACTCCCGTGAGGTTCCCGTGACGGAGATGGTCGAACAGCCGGCGAAGGTCATGCGGATCGGCAGCATGATCAAACAGCTGCTGGAGGAGGTCCGCGTGGCCCCACTCGACGAGGCCAGCCGGGTCCGGCTCAAGGAGATCCATGCCAGCTCGGTGAAGGAGCTGGAGGACGGCCTGGCCCCGGAGCTGGTCGAGGAACTGGAGCGGCTGTCCCTGCCCTTCACCGACGAGGCGACCCCGTCCGACGCGGAACTGCGCATCGCGCAGGCCCAGTTGGTCGGCTGGCTGGAGGGCCTCTTCCACGGCATCCAGACCACGCTGTTCGCCCAGCAGATGGCGGCCCGCGCCCAGCTGGAGCAGATGCGCCGGGCCCTGCCCCCGGGCGTCGGCCACGAGGGCGAGGACCAGCACCACCCGGGCGGCCGCTCGGGCGGGCCCTACCTGTAGCCCGGGACCACCCTTACCGCCGACGAGCAGCGGGCAGCCCGGTCACGCCGGGTTGCCCGAGGAGACGTCGAACTGGAACGTGCCCGGGTCCTCGGGGTCGATGTCCGTGCCCGCGGCGGGGAACTGCTTCATCACCGTGCCGTCGCCCCAGGTGGACTCGTCGACGTCCCGGGTGTCGGCCGACCACCCGGCGGCCTTCAGGCACTTCTTCACCGAGTCGATGTTCTTGAAGGCGAAGTTGGGCATCTCCACCTTCTTGGGGTCGTTGTACGACTCCTGGGGCTCGCTGCACTCCTCCGGGTCGATCGTCCGGCTCGGGTCCGGGCCGCGGTAGCCCTCCGCCGTCGTCGCCGACGGGCTGGGGCTCGCGCCGCCCTCGTCGTCCTTCGTGCCCCCGCCGCTCAGCGTCAGCGCGGCGACCAGGCCGCCCACCGCGAGCACGGACACCACGATCGAGCCGATGATCACCGGCTTGTTGTTCCGTCCCCCGCCCCCGGAACCGGACCCGGCCGGCTGCGGGGTGATGTTGTACGGCGGCGGAGTCGCGCCGTAGCCCGCGGGCGCCGGGGTCTGGTAGCCGGGCTGCTGCGGATAGCCGTACGACGGGGCCGGGGTGGGCGCCGGGGTGCCGTAGGGGTTCGGGGCCGGCTGGTACGGCGTGTGGACCGGGCCCGTGGGCGCCGACGTCGACTGGTCGACCGGCGGGAACACCGCGGAACCGACGCCCGAGCCGCTGGCGGCCGGCGAGCCCGGCACGATGTTCGGCGCGGCGGCCCGGAAGGAGGACGCCACCCGCAGGCACTCGTCGCGCATGGCCTCGGCGCTGGGGAAACGCTCGTTGGGGTTCTTCTTCAGCGCGCGGGCCACCAGCGCGTCCACGGCCGGCGGCAGCGAGCGGTTGACGGAGGACGGAGCCACCGGCTCCTCCTGCACATGCGCGTACGCGATCGCCAGCGGCGAGTCCGCGTCGAACGGCAGCCGCCCGGTGACCAGCTGGAAGAGCATGATGCCGACCGAGTAGAGGTCGGAGCGCGCGTCCACGCCGCGGCCGAGCGCCTGCTCGGGGGAGAGGTACTGCGGGGTGCCGACGACCATGCCGGTCTGGGTCATCGAGGTGACACCGGACTGCATGGCGCGGGCGATGCCGAAGTCCATGACCTTGACGACGCCGCGCTTGGTCATCATCACGTTGCCCGGCTTGATGTCGCGGTGGACCAGCCCCATCTCATGGCTGATCTCCAGCGCCGCCAGCACATCCGCGGTGATCTTCAGCGCCTTGTCGGCGGGCATCGCGCCGTGCTGCCGTACGTCCTCGTCGAGCACCGAGCCGAGCGGGCGGCCCTCGATGTACTCCATGACGATGTACGGAGTCGTCATCCCGTCGACATCGTCCTCGCCGGTGTCGAAGACGGAGACGATGTTGGTGTGCGTGAGCTTGGCCACGGCCTGGGCCTCGCGGCGGAAGCGCTCGCGGAAGGCCTGCTCGCGGCCGAGTTCGGTGTGCAGCGTCTTGACCGCGACCTGACGGTCCAGCACCGCGTCGTAGGCCAGGTGCACCGAGGCCATGCCGCCCTCGCCGAGCAAGTCGCGCAGCTGATAGCGGCCGGCCGCCAGCGCCCGTCCCGCATACCGCCCCTGTGCGCCGTCCTGGCTCATGTCTCCGCGTCCCCCATAGCCCGTTGGCCCGGCGTTTGTCGACGATCCGTGTTGATCGACAGTGCTATTCCCGGCCAAGTCTGCCCCAGGGCACTGACACGTCAAGCTCGGTGCCCGATCCGTGACCGTACGCGAAAGAAGCGTCGCGCAAGCGTTACAGGGGCCGTACGGCCGGTACACAGAATTTGCACGACGGACCGGCTAGCGGGTTTCATGGCCGGTCTGTCACGGACCGGCCGCTGGTCCGTCCCGGACCGGCGGCTTGCGCGGAGGCTGTAGCGTGGCCGACGGAGACCGTAACAACACCGCGCGCACCGCGGGCAGAAACGACGGCGAGGACTGATGGCACAGCAGCGCGCTCAGGGCCCGTCCGACCCCGAGGCGGCTGGCGGCGGTATGTCAGATGCGCCGGAGCTGTGGGGTAACGGCGGGCTGGTCGGCGACGGCCGGTACCGGCTCACCCGCAGACTCGGCCGGGGCGGCATGGCCGAGGTCTTCGCGGCGGAGGACGTCCGGCTGGGACGCACCGTCGCGGTCAAGCTGCTGCGCGCCGATCTCGCCGAGGACCCGGTCTCCAAGGCCCGCTTCACCCGCGAGGCACAGTCGGTGGCCGGCCTCAACCACCACGCCATCGTCGCCGTGTACGACTCCGGCGAGGACTTCGTGGGCGGCCAGAGCGTGCCGTACATCGTCATGGAACTGGTCGAGGGCCGCACCATCCGCGACCTCCTGCTCAACGCCGAGGCGCCCGGCCCCGAGCAGGCGCTGATCATCGTCTCCGGTGTGCTGGAGGCGCTCGCCTACTCGCACCAGCACGGCATCGTGCACCGGGACATCAAGCCGGCGAACGTCATCATCACCAACAACGGCGCCGTCAAGGTCATGGACTTCGGCATCGCCCGCGCCCTGCACGGGGCGTCCACGACGATGACCCAGACCGGCATGGTCATGGGCACCCCCCAGTACCTCTCCCCCGAGCAGGCGCTCGGCAAGGCGGTCGACCACCGTTCCGACCTGTACGCGACGGGCTGCCTCCTCTACGAACTCCTCGCGCTGCGGCCCCCGTTCACCGGCGAGACCCCGCTCTCGGTGGTCTACCAGCACGTCCAGGACATCCCGACGCCCCCGTCGGAGGCCTCCGACGCCTGCCCGCCGGAGCTGGACGGCCTGGTCATGCGCTCCCTCGCCAAGGAGCCGGACGACCGCTTCCAGACCGCCGAGGAGATGCGCGGCCTGGTCCAGTACGGCCTGCAGATGCTGTACGACCAGGGCGGCCACACCGGCACCTGGAACACCGGGCCGGTCGACCTGCACGACGGCCGGCACACCCCCGCGGCGGGCTTCGCGCAGACCGCGGTGATGGGCCACTCCGGCGCGGACGCCTCCAGCACCTCCGCGATCCCGCAGCCCATCCTGCCCGGCGGCCGGTACGGCGGGGACGACGGCGGCTTCGAGGGGCAGGGCAACCGGGGCGGCGGCCGGGGCAAGCTGTGGATCCTCGCCGTTCTCGCGGTGATCGCCATCGCGGCGGGCGTAGCCCTCGCGCTCAACGGCGGGGACGGCAAGAGCCCCGGCACGGACACCACCAAGTCGCCGACCGCCACGCAGTCCAAGGACGACGAGACGGCCAGCGAGGAGCCGACCGACGAGGCGACCGAGGAGCCCACCGACACGGCCACCGACGACAGCTCGGGCACCGGCGGCGGCGGCTCGGGCTGGACCCCTCCCGAGGAGCCTTCGGTCACCCCGTCGCCGACGGAGCCGGAGCCGACGGACGAGCCGACCACCACGGAGCCGACGGACGAGCCGACGACCGAGGAGCCGACCGGCGAGCCCACGGACGAACCGACGGAGGAGCCCACCGACGAGATCATCGGCGGCACCACCGACGGCGGCACCGACGGCGGCGCCGGCGGCGAGGACTGACGGGTCGCGCCGGCGGGCGTCACCGCACGAACGCGTCGCACACCCGGTCGTACTCCCGGGTCCACCACACCGCCAGCGCCGAGGCGGCCGGGAACTGCGCGTCCGCGCGGGTGTCGCCGCGTTCGTAGTGCCAGCGCAGCATCCAGAAGTCGTTCAGGCGCTCCCACCACACCCGGTGCACGGCCGCCGCCAGCTCGGAGGGCGTGGCGCCCGCGGTGCGCCGGTACGCGCGCGTGTAGGCCCGTACCTTCGGCAGGTCCAGCGTGCCGGCGGGCCGCACGAAGAAGATCGCGGCGGCCCGTACCGCCTCCTCCGCGCGCGGCTGCACCCCGAGCCGGTCCCAGTCGACGATCGCGGCGGGGGCGTCGCCCCGGTACAGCAGGTTGAACGGGTGGAAGTCCCCGTGCACCCACCCCACCGAGCCGCCGCACGGCGGGCGCCGGCCGGTGTGCCGTTCCAGCAGCGCGCGCCGTTCCAGCAGCCGGTGGCGGGCCAGCGCGTCGAAGGAGTCGGCGGGCCGGTGCCGGCGCACCCGGGCGAGCAGGTCCTCGATGAGCACGAAGGTCTCCTCGGGGTCCGCGCTCACTGCGGGCGCCCGCCCCTGAGGCGGCATCACGCGCTCCAGACCCGCATGCACCGCCCCCAGCAGCGCCCCGAGCCGGGCGCACTGCCCCGGGGCGAGCTGGCCGCCGTGCCGGTGCCGGCCGTCGATCCAGGGGTGCAGGGCGTAGGCGTGGCCGCCGATCACCGCGACGGTACGGCCGTCCCGCCCCGGCAGCGGCGGTGCGACCGGGACACCGAGGTCGGCCAGGCGCCGGGTGGCCCGGTGCTGGCGGGCGATGGCGGCGGGGTCGGCGGTCTCGGGGTCGAAGTGGTGCTTGAGGAAGTACCGGCCGCGGGTCGTGCGGAGCCGGTAGCCGCGGTTGAGCAGCCCCTGGTCCACGGGGACACAGGCGACGGCACCGCCGGCGGCGTACTGGCGGAGCAGGGCGCCCAGCGGGGGCGCGGGATGCACGGGGGGTGGTACACAAGGGCGCGGCACGCGGCAGATGCTAGGGCACCCACCGGCCCCGTGAGCTGGGCGTTGTCACAGAAAGGCAGCGTCAGTCGCTTTTGGTCACGAGATGCTCCCGAAGTGGCTTCCGATACCGTCGCGCCCGCCGAATTGCCGAATCGCGCACGATCGCGTCGGCGGCCGTCCCGGGCGCCCGGCAGGAATGCCCGGATTTTTCCTTCTTCGCCCGGCGGCAAGTCAGCGGCGCAAACTCTTCCTCTGAGCTGGGTGCGCGGGATAACGTGCCGTTGCTCCGGCCTCCTGCAAGGCTGTGACCAGTACTCTTCGAGCCCCTCGCGATTTACTTGGAAATCCAAGCAAAATCGCAGGTCAAACGGGGTTTCACAGAAATGTGGAGCACTGGGTAACGTGATGGTTGCAGGGCGCTCGCCGGGGCACCTGTCACGCCTGTTCCGGCCGAGTGACACCCACCCCGTGCACGGGTGTCGGACCAGGTGAGCCGCACTGGTTTCACCGGCAACCCCGGGGGACCGGACCGACGGAGGAGCACACGTGACCGTGGAGAGCACTGCCGCGCGCAAGCCGCGACGCAGCGCCGGGACCAAGAAGTCCCCGAGCCCCAAGCCCGAGCTGGTTCAGCTGCTGACCCCCGAGGGCAAGCGCGTCAAGAACGCCGAGTACGACCAGTACGTCGCCGACCTCACCCCCGAAGACCTGCGCGGTCTGTACCGCGACATGGTGCTCACCCGCCGTTTCGACGCCGAGGCCACCTCCCTGCAGCGCCAGGGCGAGCTGGGCCTGTGGGCCTCCCTGCTCGGCCAGGAGGCCGCCCAGATCGGTTCGGGCCGGGCCACCCGCGAGGACGACTACGTCTTCCCGACCTACCGCGAGCACGGCGTCGCCTGGTGCCGCGGGGTCGACCCGACCAATCTGCTCGGCATGTTCCGCGGCGTGAACAACGGCGGCTGGGACCCGAACAGCAACAACTTCCAGCTGTACACGATCGTCATCGGCTCGCAGACCCTGCACGCCACCGGCTACGCGATGGGCATCGCCAAGGACGGGGCGGACAGCGCGGTGATCGCCTACTTCGGCGACGGCGCCTCCAGCCAGGGCGATGTCGCGGAGTCGTTCACCTTCTCGGCCGTCTACAACGCGCCGGTGGTGTTCTTCTGCCAGAACAACCAGTGGGCGATCTCCGAGCCGACCGAGAAGCAGACCCGCGTCCCGCTCTACCAGCGCGCGCAGGGCTACGGCTTCCCGGGCGTCCGGGTGGACGGCAACGACGTCCTGGCCTGCCTCGCGGTCACCAAGTGGGCCCTGGAGCGGGCCCGCAGCGGCGAGGGGCCGACGCTGGTCGAGGCGTACACCTACCGCATGGGCGCGCACACCACCTCCGACGACCCGACCCGCTACCGGGGCGACGAGGAGCGCCAGGCCTGGGAGGCCAAGGACCCGATCCTGCGCCTTCGCCAGTACCTGGAGTCCGCACACCACACGGACGAGGGATTCTTCGCGGAACTGGAGACCGAGTCCGAGGCGTTGGGCAGACGAGTGCGCGAGGCGGTCCGTGCCATGCCGGACCCGGACCACTTCGCCATCTTCGAGAACGTGTACGCGGACGGGCATGCGCTCGTCGACGAGGAGCGAGCCCAGTTCGCCGCCTACCAGGCGTCGTTCGCGGACGCTGAAGGGGGCAAGTGACATGGCCGAGAAGATGGCTCTCGCCAAGGCGATCAACGAATCGCTGCGCAAGGCCCTGGAGGCCGACCCCAAGGTGCTCGTCATGGGCGAGGACGTCGGCAAGCTCGGCGGTGTCTTCCGGGTGACCGACGGGCTCCAGAAGGACTTCGGCGAGGAGCGGGTCATCGACACCCCGCTCGCCGAGTCCGGCATCGTCGGCACCGCGATCGGCCTCGCGCTGCGCGGCTACCGCCCGGTGGTGGAGATCCAGTTCGACGGCTTCGTCTTCCCGGCCTACGACCAGATCGTCACCCAGCTCGCCAAGATGCACGCCCGCTCCCTGGGCAAGGTCAAGCTCCCGGTCGTCGTGCGCATCCCCTACGGCGGCGGCATCGGCGCGGTGGAGCACCACTCGGAGTCGCCCGAGGCGCTGTTCGCGCATGTGGCGGGACTGAAGATCGTCTCCCCGTCGAACTCCTCCGACGCGTACTGGATGATGCAGCAGGCCATCCAGAGCGACGACCCGGTGATCTTCTTCGAGCCCAAGCGGCGCTACTGGGACAAGGCCGAGGTCAACACCGAGGCGATCCCCGGACCGCTGCACAAGGCGCAGGTCGTCCGCGCCGGCACCGACGTCACCCTCGCCGCCTACGGCCCGATGGTGAAGCTCTGCCAGGAAGTCGCCGACGCGGCCGCCGAGGAGGGCCGCTCCCTGGAGGTGCTGGACCTGCGCTCGGTTTCCCCGCTGGACTTCGACACCATCCAGGCGTCGGTGGAGAAGACCCGCCGCCTGGTCGTGGTCCACGAGGCGCCGGTGTTCTTCGGCTCCGGCGCGGAGATCGCCGCCCGCATCACCGAGCGCTGCTTCTACCACCTGGAGGCCCCGGTGCTCAGGGTCGGGGGCTATCACGCCCCGTACCCGCCGGCGCGCCTGGAGGAGGAGTACCTGCCGGGCCTGGACCGGGTGCTCGACGCCGTCGACCGTGCCCTGGCGTACTGAGGAGAGGGTCGTGACGACGATGACGGAAGCGTCCGTACGCGAATTCAAGATGCCGGACGTCGGTGAGGGCCTCACCGAGGCGGAGATCCTCAAGTGGTACGTCCAGCCCGGTGACACGGTGACCGACGGCCAGGTGGTGTGCGAGGTCGAGACGGCCAAGGCCGCCGTCGAGCTGCCCATCCCCTACGACGGTGTGGTCCGCGCCCTGCACTTCCCCGAGGGCACCACGGTGGACGTGGGCACGTCGATCATCGCGGTGGACGTGTCGGGCGGTGCGGCGGCCCCCGAAGCCGCCCCGGAGCCCGCGCAGGAGCCCGTTCAGGAGAAGAAGCCCGAGGGCCGTAAGCCGGTCCTCGTCGGCTACGGCGTGGCCGAGTCCTCGACCAAGCGCCGCCCGCGCAAGGGCCCGGTGGTCCCGGTGCAGGAGGCCCCGGTCCAGGCCGTGCAGGCGGTGCAGACCGAGCTGAACGGCCACGGTCCCGCGGTGGTGAAGGAGCGCCCGCTGGCCAAGCCGCCGGTGCGCAAGCTCGCCAAGGACCTCGGGGTCGACCTGAGCACGGTGGTCCCGTCCGGCCCGGACGGCATCATCACCCGCGAGGATGTCCACGCGGCCGTGGCCCCGCCGAAGGCCCCGGAGCCCGCAGTGGCCGCTCCCGCCCCGGCCGCCGCGGCGCCCGTGGCGGCGTACGACAGCGCGCGGGAGACCCGGATCCCGGTCAAGGGGGTCCGCAAGGCCACCGCGGCGGCGATGGTGGGCTCGGCGTTCACGGCCCCGCACGTCACGGAGTTCGTGACGGTGGACGTGACCCGCACGATGAAGCTGGTCGAAGAACTCAAGCAGGACAAGGACATGCAGGGGCTGCGGGTCAACCCGCTCCTGCTGATCGCCAAGGCCCTGCTGGTCGCCATCAAGCGCAACCCGGACATCAACGCCTCCTGGGACGAGGCGAACCAGGAGATCGTGCTCAAGCACTACGTCAACCTGGGCATCGCCGCGGCCACCCCGCGCGGTCTGATCGTGCCGAACATCAAGGACGCGCACGACAAGACCCTGCCCCAGCTGGCCGAGTCCCTGGGCGAGCTGGTGGCCACGGCGCGGGACGGCAAGACGTCCCCCGCCGCGATGCAGGGCGGCACGGTGACCATCACCAACGTCGGCGTCTTCGGCGTCGACACCGGCACCCCGATCCTCAACCCCGGTGAGTCCGCGATCCTCGCGGTCGGCGCGATCAAGCTCCAGCCGTGGGTCCACAAGGGCAAGGTCAAGCCCCGCCAGGTCACCACCCTGGCCCTCTCCTTCGACCACCGCCTGGTCGACGGCGAGCTGGGCTCGAAGGTGCTGGCCGACGTGGCGGCGGTCCTGGAGCAGCCCAAGCGGCTGATCACCTGGGCGTAGCACACGGAAAGGGGCCCACCACGTGATCGTGGTGGGCCCCTTCCGGCTGTTCCCGGGGGATCAGTCGCGCTGGGCGCCGGACGGAAGCGTCCGCAGCTGCATCGTGGACGCCGTCGTCGAACCGAAGGCGTAGTCCATCAGCTTGGCGGCGTCCGTGAACCGGTTGGGGTCGTTGAGGAGCACGCCCACCACCGTCTTGCCGTTACGGGTGCCGGCGAAGACCAGGCACGGGCCGGACGGGGTGTTGGTGCCGGTCTTCACACCGAGCGCGCCGCTGTAGGAGCCGAGCAGCGTGTTGGTGTTGTACCAGGTGTAGGTGCGGGTGGCGCCGGTGCTCGACGTGGCGTACTGCACCGTCTTGGTCTTCTTGACGATGCCCGCGAACGTCGAGAACTTCATCGCGCTGCGGGTGAGCTTCGCGAGGTCGCGCGGCGTCGTGTAGTTGGTGTTCTGCGTGGAGTTGCCGTCGAACGAGTCGAAGTGCGTGTTCGTCAGGCCGAGCGCGTCGGCCTTCTTGTTCATCTTGGCGATGAAGTTCTTGGTGCGGGCGGCGACCGTGGTGCCGGTGCCGAACTTGTCGGCGAGGGCCATCGCGGCGTCGCAGCCGGACGGCAGCATCAGCGCGTGCAGCAGCTGGCGGACGGTGACCTTGTCGCCGGTCTTCAGGTCCGCGGTGCTCGCCTGCTTGGCGGCGACGTAGTCCCGGTAGGCCTGCTTGATGGTGACCTTGGTGTCCAGGTTGACGTCCGGGATGGCCAGCACCACACGGGCCGCCATGATCTTGGTGGTGCTCGCCATGGGCCGCTTGGTGTCGGCGGACTTGCTGTACAGCGTGGAACCGGTCGTGCTGTCGAGCATGAAGGCGCCCTTGGCGCTGACCGTGGGTGCGGTCGCGGCCTGAGCGGGCGCAGCCAGGGCGCCGCCCGCGACCAGCGCGCCGGTGGTGGCCACGACGGCGGCGGTGCGGCGCAGGCGTATGCCCTTGATGCCGGTTATCACTATGAACGCTCCGAGTAGGTGTCAGCTGATTTTGGCGTAGCCGTAGTTGATGAGCTTCTGCACGTCCGTCGTGCGGCTGGCCGCCGAGGACGAGGTGAGCACGGCGCCCATCACGGACTCGCCGTTCTTGGTGGCGGCGAAGACCAGGCAGTACTTGGACGAGGTGCCGGAACCCGTCTTGACGCCGAGCGTGCCGTTCCAGCCGAGCAGCGTGTTGGTGTTCTTCCAGGCCGCCATGGTGCGGATGGAACCGCTGCTGGTGACCGTCTTCGCCGTGTACGACGTGGTCTTGACGACGGACTTGAAGGCGGAGTGCTTCATCGCGCTGCGGGCGAGCAGCGTCAGGTCCTTCGGCGTGGAGTAGTTCGAGCCATTGCTGATGCCGTCGAACGAGTCGAAGTGCGTGTTCGTCATGCCGAGCTGCTTGGCCTTGTTGTTCATCTTGGCGATGAAGTTCTTGGTGCGGGCCGAGACCGTCGAGCCGGTGCCGAACTTGTCGGCGAGGGCCATGGCCGCGTCGCAGCCGGACGGCAGCATCATCCCGTAGAGCAGCTGACGGACGGTGACCTTGTCGCCGACGATCAGCCGGGCCGACGAGGCGCCCCGGGACACGATGTAGTCGCTGTACGCCTTCTTGATGGTGACCTTGGCGTCCAGGTTCAGGTTCGACTGCGCGAGCACGACCTTGGCGGTCATGATCTTCGTGGTGGAGGCGGTCAGCCGCTTCGTGTTGGGGGACTTGTAGTAGAGCGTCTTGCCTGTGGCGCTGTTCATCAGATACCCGCCCTTGGCGGTGATGCTGGGCGTCGTCACGGCCTGCGCCGGTGCCGCGGTGAGGGCTCCGGTGACGAACATCGCGCCGGTCGTGACCACGACGGCTGCGACCCTGCGAACGCGGAAGCCCTGATATGCGGTTTTCAACACAAATACCCCGTATGCAGTCGAATGCCCCTGGTGTGCGGCCGAGTTGAAGAGGGATGGAGAAGGGGCCGCAAGTGTGTGACACGTAACTAGCACAGAAGGTTGTGCGGCTGCTGGGACGAATCGAAGGTCCGCATCTCGAAGGTCCGCATGATGAAACGCGCTCCCTCATGCGTACGTGTTGTATCTAAGATGTGCTCATGCCGTCAGCGCCGCCCGCCCCGACCCCCGCCCCCGTGAAGCAGCCGCCCGCCGCCGACCGTGTCTACGCCCACGTCAAGCAAGCCGTCCTGGACCGCCGCTACGAGGGCGGCACCCTGCTCACCGAGGGCGAGCTGGCCGAGGCCGTCGGGGTCTCCCGCACCCCGGTGCGCGAGGCGCTGCTGCGCCTGGAGGTGGAAGGGCTGATCAAGCTCTACCCGAAGAAGGGCGCCCTGGTGCTGCCGGTGTCGGCACAGGAGATCGCCGATGTCGTGGAGACCCGGCTGCTGGTCGAGGAGCACGCGGCGCGCAAGGCCGTGCCCGCCCCCGCCGCGCTCATCGAGCGCCTCGAACACCTGCTCGCCCGCCAGAAGGCCGAGGCCGCCGTCGGCGACCTGGCCGCGGCCGCCGTCACCGACCGCTGCTTCCACGCCGAGATCGTCCGCAGCGGCGGCAACGACATCCTCTCCCGCCTCTACGACCAACTCCGCGACCGCCAGCTGCGCATGGGCGTCGCCGTCATGCACTCCCACCCCGACCGGATCGCCAAGACCCTCACCGAGCACGAGGAGATCCTCGACGCGCTGCGCTCCGGTGACGCCGAGCGGGCCGTGGGCGTCGTCCACCGGCACGTCGGCTGGTTCTCGCACCTGGCCCGGGGTGAGGTCCGATGAGCGCCGCGGCCCTGCCGGGTGATCCCCCGGGCGGCCGGCGCGCCTTGGCCGTGTGGGGCATCGGCGTCTCGGTCTACTTCGTCGCCGTCATCTTCCGTACGTCACTGGGGGTCGCCGGACTCGACGCGGCCGACCGCTTCGACGTCAACGCCTCGGCCCTGTCGACGTTCTCGATCCTCCAGCTGCTCGTCTACGCGGGCATGCAGATACCCGTCGGCCTGCTGGTCGACCGGCTCGGCACGAAGAAGGTGCTGACCATCGGCGTCGTGCTGTTCACGGCGGGACAGCTGGGCTTCGCGTTCTCCCCCACGTACGGCATGGCCCTCGCCTCGCGGGCGCTGCTCGGCTGCGGGGACGCCATGACCTTCATCAGCGTGCTGCGGCTCGGCACCCGCTGGTTCCCGGCCCGGCGCGGACCGATGATCGCCCAGCTCGCCGGGCTCGCCGGCATGGCGGGCAACCTGGTCTCCACCCTGGTCCTGGCCCGGCTGCTGCACGGCGTCGGCTGGACCGCCGCCTTCGCGGGCAGCGCGCTCGCCGGAGTCGTCGTCCTCGTCCTGCTGCTGCTGTTCCTCAAGGACCACCCCGAGGGCCACGGACCGGAGCCCGTCCCGCACCAGGGCGTGGCCTACGTCCGGCGCCAGATCGCCGCGTCCTGGCGGGAGCCGGGCACCCGGCTCGGTCTGTGGGTGCACTTCACCACCCAGTTCCCGGCGATGGTGTTCCTGCTGCTGTGGGGCCTGCCCTTCCTGGTCGAGGCCCAGGGCCTGTCCCGCGCCACCGCGGGCGAACTGCTCACCCTGGTCGTCCTGTCCAACATGGTGATCGGCCTGGTCTACGGCCAGCTCGTCGCCCGGCACCACGGGGCGCGGCTGCCGCTGGCGCTCGGCACGGTCGGCGCGACCGCGCTGATGTGGGCGGCGACCCTCGCCTACCCCGCCGACCGCGCCCCGATGTGGCTGCTGGTCGTGCTGTGCGTGGTGCTCGGCGCCTGCGGCCCCGCCTCCATGCTCGGCTTCGACTTCGCCCGCCCCGCCAACCCGCCGGAGCGTCAGGGCACCGCCTCCGGAATCACCAACATGGGCGGTTTCGTCGCCTCCATGACGACCCTGTTCGCCGTCGGTGTCCTGCTCGACGCGACCGGCGACGACTACCGGATCGCCTTCTCGGCGGTGTTCGTGCTCCAGGCGCTCGGGGTGAGCCAGATCCTGCGACTGCGCGGCCGAGCGGCCCGCCGCGAGCGGGAACGGCTGGTGGCGAGCCGGGTGAAGACGGTGCACGTCCCGGCGTGAACGGGGACCCTGCCGGTCCGCGACCAGGCGGGGGCGGGGTCCCCACGGGGCCGGGACCGACGCCACGGTCCCGGGCCCCTACTGGGCGGGTACCAGGGTGAGGTAGGCGATGCCCAGGATCCCGCGGTAGGTCATCCACTGGGCCCGGTGCCGGTCGAGGCGCTCTCTGGTGGTGGCCGCCGAGGGGTGCCCGGGGTTGCGGGCGAGCCAGACCTCCAGGTCCGCCTGGTAGCCGGACTCGAACTCCTCCCACTCGTCGAGGTTCGCCGTCTCCGTCCACTCGGGCCGGAAACCGGCGGTCACGGCGAGGTCGAGCAGGGTCGCGAGGTCGTGGTGGTCCGAGACGGCGGCCCCCGGCCACATCCCGGCCAGCTCCTCCTCGGTCGGCGTGCGCTCCCAGAAGCCCTCACCCAGCAGCACCCGGCCACCGTCGTTGACCAGCCCGCGCAGGGCGCGCAGCGCCTCCAGGGTGAACTCGGGCGGCGCCACCGGGCTCAGGGCCTGGCTGGACCCGAGACAGAGCACCAGGTCGGCCGGGCCGAGGTCGGCGTCCCGCGCGGACTTCTCCAGGAACTCGACCCGCCCCGCGAGCCCGCGCTCCGCGGCCTCACGGCGGCCACGGTCGAGATCCTCGGCGTTGATGTCGACGCCGATGCCCGTGGCCCCGGGCACGACGGCCAGCACCCGCATCATGAACTCGCCCCACCCGCACCCGATGTCGAGCACGGTGGAGGGCTCGTTGCCCGCGACCCGTCGCACCAGCCGTTCGGCCCGGGCCTCGGAGAGGGGGTTGTGGAACGTCAGGCGGCTCAGCCGGGGCGGTCCGTCGATCTCGATGTCGGTCATGGGAGGCAGACAAGCACCGAACCGACGTGCGCCACAAGATCTTTGTGCCGCTCCCGCTACTTCGTCACCGTGAAGTTCCGCAGAATCGCCCCCGCCAGCGCCAGGTCACCCTCCGCCTTGATCCGGTCCGCGACCCCCTCCGGTGTCACCCGGCCACAGGCCAGCCGCACGAAGGTCTCCCAGTCCAGGGTCAGCGTCGCCGCGGGCCCCAGCGCGGGCGCCGTCTCCAGCGTGCCCCGCCCCTGGATGTCCACCCGGATCGTGCGCAGGAACTCGACCGGACCGTGCACGTCGAACACGATCGCCGAACTGCGCGGCGCCTCCGCCTTGACCGCCACGATGTCCGGCAGCGCCGCCAGCAGCACGTCCCGCGCCACCTGCGCACCCGGCGAGTCGAGGTTCCCCGGCCGGCCGAGCGCGGCGCGCAGGTCCTGCTCATGGACCCACACATCGAAGGCATGCGCCCGCATGGCCTCCTCCAGGGTCTGCTCGGTGCCCAGCGGGCCGCGCACCTTCGTGCCCGGGTCCCGGGACTCGTTGCGCAACTGGCGGTTGCGGCGGATGACCGTGTACTCCAGCTCGGAGGTCATCTCCGGCGCCGTGTGGTGGCGGCGGACGTCGACCTGCATCTCCATGTAGCGCTGGTGGTCGTTGGTGACGTGGAACAGATCGCGGGGCAGCGTGTGGATGGGCCGCGGGTCGCCGAGCATCTCGCAGTCCAGGCCGATGACATGGGACACCACGTCCCGGACCGACCAGCCCGGGCACGGCGTACGCCGGTTCCACTCGCCCTCCACAAGGGGCAGCACCAGCTCGGATATCGCTTCGATGGAGTGGGTCCAGGCGTCGGCGTAGGGCTGGAGGGTGGGATGCAGACTCACGGAACGGGACCCCTCGGCGGTCGGTACACGGGCAGGTGGTGGCGGCGATGCCAGTGGGAGGTGGCTGTCGGCGGGCGTCTTGAGACGTTAAGTTACGCTGCTGAGAGGCACCCCGGCAGTGCTTTCGTGTGACGATCGTAGGCCCGAGTGATCGGGTCGAATGCCAGGACGGTGGTAGTGTGCGCGCCTCTCTGATCCAGATCGCCGTAGACGAGGGCGAATCGGTCGCCTCGCGCCGGGAGCGGGCCGCCTCGCTGGTACGGGGGCAGACCGGGGCCGATCTGGTCGTCCTGCCGGAGCTGTGGACCACCGGTGCCTTCGCCTACGAGGAGTTCGCCCAGGAGGCCGAGCCGCTCGAAGGGCCGACGTACGAGGCGATGGCGAAGGCCGCGAGCGACGCGGGCGTCTGGCTGCACGCCGGCTCGATCCCGGAACGCGACCCGGACGGACCGCTGTACAACACCTCCCTCGTCTTCTCCCCCTCCGGCGACCTCGCCGCCGCCTACCGCAAGATCCACCGCTTCGGCTTCGACAAGGGCGAGGCCGTGCTGATGGGCGCCGGACGCGATCTGGTGACGGTCCGTCTGCCCGGGACCACCCTGGGCCTGGCCACCTGCTACGACCTCCGTTTCCCCGAACTCTTCCGCGGGCTCGTCGACAACGGCGCCGAGACCCTGGTCGTCCCCGCGGGCTGGCCGGAGCGCCGCCGGGCGCACTGGACGCTGCTGGCTCAGGCGCGGGCGGTGGAGAACCAGGCGTTCGTGCTCGCCTGTGGAACGGCCGGGACGCATGCGGGAGTTCCGCAGGCCGGTCACTCGATCGTGGTGGATCCCTGGGGCGAGGTCCTCGCCGAGGCGGGCCCCGGCGAGGAGATCCTCACGGTGGAGTTCGACCCGGCGAAGGTCGCGGCCACCCGGGAGCAGTTCCCGGCACTCAAGGACCGCGTCCTGTGACGACAAGTCACCGCGGCCTGTGACGGCGGTTCAGTCCCCCTCCCGCTCCTTCTCCGCCAGGTGGATCACACACACCGCTACCGCGATCAGCAGCGCCGGGTCCGCGTCCTCCCGGACCACGTCCACGCCGTAGGTCTCCCGGACGTGCAGCCAGCGGCGGGAGACGACGGCGAGCAGCTCGCCCTCGTACTCCACGGCGAACTCCCGGTCCAGGATCCGGCCGCTGACGTCCAGCTCGGTGCTGCCATCGGCCAGCGCCACCCGGTAGTGGTTGCGCAGCAGGGACAGCCGCTTGCGGCGGATGGTCGCGAGCGGCTCGCCGTCCCGCTCGATCAGCAGGGTGTCCCGCAGGGCGAGCATCTTCTGCCGGATGTCGATCAGGACCCGCCCCTGCGCGTCCTTCAGCTCGAAGGTGTCCCGCAGCCGCATCGCCTTGCCGTCGACGAGGAAGGCCTTGTTGCCCCGGTCGTCCTCGATCCAGTAGTCGTCACCGAAGCCGAGGAGCCGGTCGCGTACGAGGAATCTCATGACACGAGGGCTTCCCCGGTGCGCGGTCCGAAACGCCGCCGGTAGGCCGACGGGCTGAGTCCGGTCTCGCGCCGCACCCGCGCGCGCAGGTTGGCCGCCGTCCCGAGCCCGCTGCGCGCGGCGACGACGTCGAGCCGCTCCTCCCCGCGCTCGATCAGCCGGCAGGCCAGCGCCACCCGCTCCCCGGTCAGCCAGGCCAGCGGCGTCGTCCCCAGCTGGGTGCGGAACCGCCGGTGCAGCGTGGCCGGAGACACTGCGGCCCGCGCCGCCAGCTCCGCCACCGTCAGCGGCTCGCCCAGCCGCTCCTGCGCCCACGCCAGCAGCGGCCCCAGTGACTCGTCCGGCACCTCGGGCACCGGCCGCTCCACGAACTGCCGCTGCCCGCCGTCCCGGTGCGCGGCGAACACGAGCCGCCGGGAGACGGCGTTGGCGATCTCGGCGCCGTGGTCCTGCCGGACGAGATACAGGCCGAGGTCGAGCGCGGCGGCGCTCCCCGCGGCGGTGAGGATCCGTCCCTCGCCGATCCGCCCCTCGTCCACGAAGAGCACGTCCGGTTCGAGCCGCACCCGCGGATGCAGTTCCCGGAACGCCTCGGCCCACATCCAGTGCGTGGTGGCCCGGCGCCCGTCCAGCAGCCCGGCCTCGGCGAGCGCGAAGCTGCCCGTGCAGAAGCTGACCACCCGCGCCCCGCGCGCGTGGGTGCGGCGGACGGCGTCCAGGACGTCGGCGCCGCGCGGGACGACGTTGTCGGGGCGCCCGGGCACGACGAGGGTGTCGGCGTCGTCCACGGCGTCGAGCCCGGCCGTGCCGGTCATGGTGAAGAACCCGTGGTTCATCCGCACCGCGCGCGTGGGCGTGCACAGCGTGACCTCGTACAGCGGGGCGGGCCGGCCGAGCTCGGGCCGCGGCAGGCCGAACAGCTCGGTGGCGACACCCACCTCGAAGGGGTTGGTGCCCTCGTCGATGATGACGGCCACCCGGTGCGGTTGAGAGGATCCTTGCGTCATGTGCGATTCCTAGCACTCGTGGGCCGTCCCCGGACAGTCGCACGATGACGGCATGACTCCCGAACCCGTCTCGCTGCCCGCCGCCCTCGCCTCCTTCACCGAGCAGTGGAGCCCCCGCATCGCCACCACGGTCAACGACTACGACGTCCGCGTGACCCATGTGGAGGGCGAGCACCTCTGGCACGTCCACGACGACACCGACGAGTTCTTCCTGGTGCTCAGCGGCGAGCTGCACATCAGCCTGCGGGAGCCGGCCGGGGAGCGCACGGTCGTCCTGCCGCCGCTGTCGGTCTTCACGGTCCCCCGCGGCACCGAGCACAAGCCGTACGCCCCCGTCCCCACCGACATCCTCCTGCTGGAGCCCTCCGGCACCTCCACCGTCGGCGACCGCCACGAAGAGGTCCCCGACCACGTGGACGTCACCACCGGGCACGCGCTGAGGTGACTGTCGGTGCCGGGTGGCACCCTTGATCCATGACCGCTCCCGCACCCCGCCGCGCCCGCGTGCGCGCGCCTGAGCTGACCGGCCGCGGCGGGTGGATCAACACCGGCGGGAAGGACCTGAAGCTCGCCGACTTCCGGGGCCGCGTACTGATCCTGGACTTCTGGACCTTCTGCTGTGTGAACTGCCTGCACGTCATCGACGAACTGCGGGCCCTGGAGCACCAGCACCCCGACACCGTCGTGGTGGTCGGGGTGCACTCGCCGAAGTTCGTCCACGAGGCCGTGCACCAGGCGGTCGTGGACGCCGTGGAGCGGTACGGGGTGGAGCATCCCGTGCTGGACGACCCCGAGCTCGCGACCTGGAAGCAGTACGCGGTGCGGGCCTGGCCCACGCTCGTGGTCATCGACCCCGAGGGGTACGTCGTCGCCCAGCACGCCGGGGAAGGGCATGGGCACGCGATCGAGCGGCTGGTGACGGAGCTGGCGGCCGAGCACGGGGCGAAGGGCACGCTCCGGCGCGGCGACGGGCCGTACGTGGCGCCGGAGCCGGAGCCGACCGCGCTCAGGTTCCCGGGCAAGGCGGTGCTGCTGCCGTCCGGGAACTTCCTGGTCAGTGACACCACCCGGCATCAGCTGGTGGAGCTGGCGTCGGACGGGGAGACGGCCGTGCGGCGGATCGGCCAGGGGGACCGCCGGGGGGCGACGGACGGCACCTCGGTGCGCTCACGGTTCAACGAGCCGCAGGGTCTGGCGCTGCTGCCGGACGGGTCCGTGGTGGTCGCCGACTCGGTGAACCACAGGCTGCGGCGCTTCGACCCGGAGTCGGGCCGCACCACGACCCTGGCCGGCACGGGCGAGCAGTGGATGCGGGGCGACGCCACCCGCGGCCCCGGCCGGGAGGTCAACCTCTCCTCGCCCTGGGACGTGGCCTTCTGGCAGGGCGAGGTGTGGATCGCCATGGCGGGCATCCACCAGCTGTGGACGTACGACCTCCGGGACGGCACCGTGGCCGTCGCGGCCGGGACCACCAACGAGGGGCTGGTCGACGGGCCCGCCGCCGAGGCGTGGTTCGCGCAGCCCTCCGGGCTCGCCGCCACCGCCGACCGCCTCTGGGTCGCCGACTCCGAGACCAGCGCCCTGCGCTGGGTGGATCCCGACGGCACCGTGCGCACCGCGGTCGGCACCGGCCTGTTCGACTTCGGGCACCGCGACGGCCCCGCCGGACAGGCCCTGTTCCAGCACCCGTTGGGCGTGACGGCGCTGCCCGACGGCTCGGTGGCCGTCAGCGACACGTACAACCACGCCCTGCGCCGCTACGACCCGGCGACGGGCGAGGTCACCACCCTGGCCACGGATCTGCGCGAGCCCAGTGCCGCGGTCCTGGCCGGCGAGGACATCGTGGTCGTGGAGTCGGCCCGGCACCGGCTGACCCGGCTGCGGCTGCCCGAAGAGGCGGTGCGGGTGGAGTCGGTCGCCCACCGGACGCAGCGCGCCGCCACCGAAGTGGCCCCGGGCGCGCTCCGGTTGGACGTGATCTTCCAGGCGCCGCCCGGCCAGAAGCCGGACACGCGGTACGGCCCCGCGACGCGTCTGCTGGTCTCCGCCACCCCGCCCGGCCTGCTGCTGCGGGGCGAGGGCGCGGACACGGAACTCTCCCGCATCCTGCACCTCGATCCCGGGATCGGGGAGGGCGTCCTGCACATCTCGGCGATGGCCGCGTCCTGTGACGACGACCCCGCCCGCGAGTACCCGGCCTGCCATGTGCACCAGCAGGACTGGGGCGTGCCCGTCCGCCTCGTCGAAGGCGGAGCGGACCGCCTGCCCCTGGTACTCGCGGGCCTGGACGCTCAGGCGCCGTAGCCGTTGCTGTACCCGTCGTTGCGCCGGTGTCCCCCCTCGTCGATCACGGTCGGCGGTGTGGTGGGCGGTACCACCACCCGCCTGCGCCGGGCGATGCTGCTGAACGTGGTCACGCCGATCAATCCGACGATCATCAGGATGACCCCGACGAGATCGAGATTGACGCCCTCCATGTTCCAATCCGTTGCGAACGTGAGGATGGCTCCCACGGCGATGAGGATGATGCACCCGCCGAGGCCCATGAGTTGTCGCCTCCCTGTCCGGTGGTTCCGGTCGCTGGCGGGTACCCCGTCCTGCCGCGGACTACCCCTCCAAGAAGGCGACCAGCGTGTTCGCCAGGAGGAACGGGTCGTCGGCGCCGCACAGTTCGCGTGCGCTGTGCATGGAGAGGATCGCCACGCCGATGTCTACGGTGCGGATGCCGTGCCGGGCCGCGGTGATCGGTCCGATGGTGGTGCCGCAGGGCATGGAGTTGTTGGAGACGAAGGACTGGAAGGGCACTCCGGCGCGTTCGCAGGCGGCGGCGAACGCCGCGCGGCCCGAACCGTCCGTGGCGTAGCGGTTGTTGACGTTGACCTTGAGGATCGGTCCGCCGTTGATCCGCGGGTGGTGCGTGGGGTCGTGCCGCTCCGCGTAGTTGGGGTGCACGGCGTGCCCGGTGTCGGAGGAGAGGCACACGGTCCCGGCGAAGGCACGAGCCTTGTCCTCGTAGGACCCTCCGCGGGCGAACACCGAGCGCTCCAGCACTCCGCCGAGCAGCGGTCCGTCCGCGCCGGTGTCGGACTGCGAGCCGTTCTCCTCGTGGTCGAAGGCGGCGAGGACGGGGATGTACGGCAGGTCCGGGCCGGACACGGCCGTCAGCGCCGCCACCGCTGCGTGCACGGAGAGCAGGTTGTCCATGCGCGGCCCGGCCAGCAGTTCGCGGTCGCGGCCGAGGTAGGCGGGCGGTTCGACGGAGTGCACCATCAGGTCCCAGCCGGTGACCTCGCCCGCCGCCAGTCCGCTCTCCTCCTCCAGGAAGGCGATCAGGTCGCCGTCGCGGACGTCGTCGCCGAGTCCCCAGACCGGCTGGAGGTGGCGCTGCTTGTCGAGCTTGAGGCCCTCGGAGGAGACCGCGCGGTCCAGGTGGATGGCGAGTTGGGGGACGCGCAGCAGGGGCCGGTCGATGTTCACCAGCCGGGTCGAGCCGTCGCGCAGGGTCAGCCGGCCGGCCAGGCCCAGATCGCGGTCGAGCCAGGAGTTGAGCAGGGGTCCGCCGTAGACCTCCACGGCCACCTGCCGCCACCCGTGCGCCCCGGAGTCGGGCAGCGGCTTGACGCGCAGGTTGGGGGAGTCGGTGTGCGCGCCGACGATCCGGAACGGGGTGTGCGCCGCGGCGCCCTCGGGCACGTACCAGGCCACGATCGCGCCACCCCGTACGACGTACTTGCCGCCGCTCGTCCCGTCCCAGGCGTCCGTCTCGGCGACCTGGCGGAATCCTGCCTTCTCCAGCCGCTCGGCGGTGTTCGCCACGGCGTGGTACGGCGACGGTCCGGCCGCCAGGAAGGACATGAGGTCGTCGGTGTGGCCGCGGTCGAAGCGGGAGGGTTCGCTCATGGGGTTCACCTTAACGACGTACCAGGGCCCGCCCCCCGTTTGTGAGGAGGCGGGCCCTGGCGGGAAAAGAGGTGGGGGCTAGAAGGCGGCTTCGTCCAGCTCCATCAGGTCGAGCTCGACGCCCTGGGCGAGCTTGCGCGCACCGGTGACACCGGGCAGGACGTTGGCCGCGAAGAACTTCGCCGCCGCGATCTTGCCGGTGTAGAAGGGTTTGTCCTTGGCGGAGGCCGTCTCCAGCTTCTCGGCCGCCACGGCGGCGCCCTTGAGCAGCAGGTAGCCGACGACGACGTCACCGGAGGCCATCAGCAGGCGGGTGGTGTTGAGGCCGACCTTGTAGATGTTCTTGACGTCCTGCTCGGTGGCGGCCAGGTCGGTCAGCATCAGGCCGACGATCGCCTCCAGTTCGACGGCGGCCTTGGCCAGGTGCTCGCGGGCACCGGCCAGTTCCTCGCCGCCGGTGCCGAGTGCCAGGAACTTCTTGATGTCCTCGGCGAGGCCGTTCAGCGCGGCGCCCTGGTTGCGGACGATCTTCCGGAAGAAGAAGTCCTGGCCCTGGATGGCGGTGGTGCCCTCGTAGAGGGTGTCGATCTTGGCGTCCCGGATGTACTGCTCGATCGGGTACTCCTGGAGGAACCCGGAGCCGCCGAAGGTCTGCAGCGACTGGGCGAGCTGCTCGTAGCCCTTCTCGGAGCCGTAGCCCTTCACGATCGGCAGGAGCAGGTCGTTGAGCGCGTGCTCGGCCTTGGCGTCCTCGCCGGCGGCTTCCTTGACGGCGATGGCGTCCTGGATGGAGGCGGTGTAGAGGACGAGGGCGCGCATGCCCTCGGCGTACGCCTTCTGCGTCATCAGCGCGCGGCGCACGTCGGGGTGGTGGGTGATGGTGACCTTGGGCGCGGTCTTGTCCATGAAGTTCGCCAGGTCCGGACCCTGGACGCGCTCCTTGGCGTACTCCAGGGCGTTGAGGTAGCCGGTGGAGAGCGTGGAGATGGCCTTCGTGCCGACCATCATGCGGGCGAACTCGATGATGCGGAACATCTGGCGGATGCCGTCGTGCTTGTCGCCGATCAGCCAGCCCTTGGCGGGGTGCTGGTCGCCGAAGGTCATCTCGCAGGTGTTGGAGGCCTTCAGGCCCATCTTGTGCTCGACGTTGGTGGCGTAGACGCCGTTGCGCTCGCCCAGCTCGCCGGTCTCGAAGTCGAAGAGGTACTTCGGGACCAGGAAGAGGGACAGGCCCTTGGTGCCGGGGCCGTGGCCCTCGGGGCGGGCGAGGACGTAATGGAGGATGTTCTCCTCCATGTCGTGCTCACCGGAGGTGATGAAGCGCTTCACGCCCTCGATGTGCCAGGAGCCGTCCTCCTGCTGGACGGCCTTGGTGCGCCCGGCGCCGACGTCGGAGCCCGCGTCGGGCTCGGTCAGCACCATGGTGGAGCCCCAGGTCCGCTCGACGGCGATCTGGGCGATCTTCTTCTGGACGTCATTGCCCTCGTCGTAGAGGATCCCGGCGAAGGCCGGCCCGGAGGAGTACATCCACACGGCCGGGTTGGCGCCGAGGATCAGCTCCGCGTACGACCAGATCAGCGACGGGGGAGCGGTGGTGCCGCCGATCTCCTCCGGGAGGCCGAGACGCCAGTACTCGGACTCCATGAACGCCTTGTAGCTCTTCTTGAAGGACGCGGGGACCGGCGCGGTGTTCGTCTCCGGGTCGAAGACCGGCGGGTTGCGGTCGGCGTCGGCGAAGGACGCCGCGAGGTCGTTCTCCGCGAGGCGGGTCATCTCCTCGAGGATGCTCTTCGCGGTGTCCGTGTCCATCTCGGCGAAGGGTCCGGTGCCGTACAGCTTGTCGCGCCCGAGCACCTCGAAGAGGTTGAACTCGATGTCGCGGAGATTCGACTTGTAGTGCCCCATGGCGACGGCTCCGTAGAGGGATCGGCGAGGCACTGGATCCTCGCGCTAGTTCACGTACCAACAAGTAGCTCCGATGATGCTACCCGTCGGTAATAAGGCGCAACCTCGATCCGGCCATCTGTGACGGGTCACACCGGAATGGTCAGCGTGGCCGTGTACCCCTTCCCGGTACTGCCCGTGACCGTCGCCAGCTGCTGATCGTGGCCGTCGCTGAAAATGTTGTCCGTCCCGATGGAGAGCTGACTGAGGTTCGCCACACTTCGGCTGTAGCCGTCCGTCGCGTACACCGCCTCGCAGACGTCCTGGGGCAGCGCGAGCTGCGAGGTGCTGGTGACGGAGGTCGCCGAGACGGCGTCGGCGAGGCTGCCGTAGACCTCGAAGTGGATGTGCGGCCAGCGGCCGGTGTAGCAGGCCGGGAAGATGCTCGTGAAGGTGACCCGGCCCTCGTCGTCGGTCTCCTGGACGCCCCGCAGGTAGTTCTCCTCCGTGACACCCTCCGAGTACAGGGAGTAGTTGCCGTCCCGGTCGCAGTGCCACAGGTAGACCGCGGCGCCCGTCTTGGGCGTCCCGCAGCCGGAGGCGGCGTCGACGACCGTGAGCGTGATCGTCAGGGGTACGCCCTCGGCGGTGCCGCCGGCCGAGTCGCCGAAGCTGGAGGTGATGTCGCCGCGCACGACACCGCTCTCTTTCAGCACGTTGACCCCGTTGGAACCGTCGCCGGGGTAGGGACCGGCGGTCTCCTCGGGGATCACGGCACACTCGGCGGAGGAAGCGGCGGACGGGGACCCGGCCGAGGAGGCGGCGGCGGGGCTCGCGGAGGTGTCGTCCTCGGCGGAGCAGCCCACCAGCGGGATCAGGCCCGCCCCCGTCATCAGCCGGATCATCCGTCGGCGGGCGAGCACGGGAAGGTCGTAGGAGAGCCCCCGGTCGTGCTCGTGGACCTCGTCGTCGCGGTGGCTGCGCATGGTCTGCCTCCTGGGCTCGGCTTCCGGCGTCGGACGTTACGTGCGCGCGCTGTGCGGTGGCTGTCAGGTCGCTGTCGTTCGCCCGGCCCGCCGTACCGGCCCTCCGCCTCCGTACCGGCCCTCCGCCTCCGTCCGCTCGGTAGGCTTGCGCGCATGTATGGATACGGCCAGCCCATGGACGGCGGCGCCGCACAACAGGGCTACGCCCCGCCGCAGCAGCCCATGTCCGGCGGCTACGGCCAGCAGCCCCCGCTCTACCCCGAGCCGTCCCCGCCCTCGCTCGCGGACGCGGTGCGGGCCTTCACCACGGGCCAGATGTCCGCGGAGGACTTCCAGCAGGTCTTCGCGACCTCGAAGGTCTACTGCCCCCGCGGTGACAACCCCGGCTTCCTCGCCCTGCACAACACCCAGCAGCCGGTGATCCCGATGTTCACCTCCCTCAAGGAGCTGCGCCGGTACGCGGGCAAGGAGTCCAAGTACTTCGTCATCACCGGCGCCGAGGTGATCGACCTGCTGCCGACCGGCTACGGCTTCGTCCTCGACATGGAGGGCGAGCACCGCATGGTCTTCGACGCGAAGGCGGTCGAGCAGATGGTGGACTTCGCGATGCGCCGGATGTACGGCTAGCCGGACCGCACCGGGCGGGGGGCCGGAATATCCCCCTCCCCGTTGTCACAGGCATGCCATAGAGTGCCCCCTGGCAGCCGCGCCCCGCACGTCACCGCCTTCCCGCGGTCCACGTCCGGGTGCCGCGCGGCGCTCTCATCATCTCCCGGCCTCGCCGGGACTTCTGTGGGGGTTCAACACTGTGCGCATGCGCAGCATTTCGACCGCGACGTCGCTCGCGGTCCTGTTCAGCTCGGCGGCGCTGAGCGTCGTGACCGCCGGTCCTGCGTCGGCGGCCGGCGCCGTGGTCAGCGCGCCCGGCGGCATCGTCGCGGACGGCGTCCACCGGCGGGTCTTCGTCGGCGACAGCGCGGCCGGCACGGTCGTGGCCGCCGACTGGTCCGGTGCCGTGCTCGAATCGGTGAGCGGCGTCCCCGGCGTCACCGACCTGGCCCTGTCGGACGACGGCAGCACCCTGTACGCGGCCTCACCCGAGCTGCACGAGATCGTGGCGCTGGACGCGGCCACCCTCGACGAGAAGGCCCGCTACACCGTCGCCACCACGGACGGCCCGCGCTACGTGGCCTTCGCCGGCGGGAAGGTCTGGTTCAGCTACGGCGACCAGTGGGACGGCGACCTCGGTTCCGTCGACCCGGCGGTGGACCCGGCGAGCGGCGCCGACCCGGTGGCGCTGGCCCAGGTGCCGACCGAGGGCACGGGCTCGGGGCTGTGGGGGCAGGCCCTGCTGGACACCGACCCGCTGCGACCGGGCCTGCTGGCCGTCGGCGAGACCGGGGACTCCACGGGCACCGAGGCCGTCCTCGACGTGTCGAGCGGCACGCCGGTGGTGACCGCCTGGCACGACTACTCGTACGCCCTGAACGACGGCGTCGGGGACATCGACCTCGCCGCGGGCAGCGACCAGGTGCTGATCAACGGCACCGACCGGCACGCCTACGCGAACGGGACCCTCACCAAGGCCGGTGCCTACCCGGCCGGGCAGCGGGCCGACATCGACCGCGTCGGAAACGTCGCCCAGATCTCGGGCACGAAGGTCGCGATCTACCGGCCGAACGCCACGCAGCCGGTGCGGACGTTCAGCATGGGCACGCAGGGCGCGGTCGAGGTGGCCTGGGCCCCGGACTCCTCCCGGCTCTTCGCCCTGGTCCCGAACGGCAGCGGCTACGCCCTGAAGGCGCTCACCCAGCCGACCCTCAACGCGCCCACCCTCACGGTCAACGCACCCTCGACCGCCACCCGCGCCAAGCAGCTCACCGTCACCGGCAAGATCTCGGCGACCGTGGCGCTGCCCGCCGGCGTCCAGCTGAGCGTCACCCGTACCGACGTGGAGAGCCCCGACGGCAAGGCGCTGGCCCCGGTGACGGTCAAGGCCGACGGCACGTACTCCTTCACCAACACCCCGCCGGCCGGCGGCAAGGTCAAGTACACGGTGAAGTACGCGGGCGACGCCGCGCACACCGCGGTGAGCGCCTCCGACACCGTCGAGGTCTCCCGTGCCTCGACCTCGCTCAGCCTGAACAACAACGGCAAGCTGTACAGCCACGGCGCCGACGTCAAGTTCACCGCGCACCTCGGCACGACGTACAAGAACCGCTCGGTCGAGATCTGGGCCAACCCCTTCGGCGGTGACAAGCCGAACAAGCTGATCAAGAGCGGCACGGTCAACTCCGACGGCAACATCGCCGCATGGGTGGACATGACCCGGGACACCACCGTCACCGCGGTGTTCAAGGGCGACGCCCGCTACAAGCCGAAGACGGTGGACGTCACGGCGTACGCCAAGGTGAAGGTCTCCACCGCCGTCACCAAGCACTACAAGACCGCGAAGATCGGGTCGACGACGTACTACTGGTTCCACAAGAACACCGACCCGCTGCTCACCACGACGATGTCCTACTACCCGGGCCGCCAGCAGCGCTTCGACCTCCAGGTCTACCACCAGGGCACGTGGTACTCGGCGGACTCGCAGTACTTCCCGCTCGGCACCAGCGGGAAGTCGGCCGTGACCCTGGGGGCGCCCGGTGAGTCGGGGATCCGGGCGCGGATGCGGTCGGTGTACGTCAACGGCTCGTCCGGTGACAGCGTGAACTCGACGACGTACGGGTCCTGGAAGTACCTGTACTTCAGCAACTGAGGGTGAACGCGGAAGCCCGGGGGGAATGCCCTCCCGGGCTTCCGCCGTTACGGGTGGCAGGAAGTTCAATGCTCAACTAAACTCGGATGTACGTCGCCCAAGGAGGTACCGACATGCCTGCAGTGACCGTCGAGAACCCGCTGACGCTGCCCCGAGTCGCCGCACCCGCGGAGGCCGTGGCCCGTCCCGTGCTCGCCGTCACGACCGCGCCGAGCGGTTTCGAGGGCGAGGGCTTCCCGGTGCGCCGCGCGTTCGCCGGGATCGATTACCGCCATCTGGACCCGTTCATCATGATGGACCAGATGGGTGAGGTGGAGTATCAGCCGGGCGAGCCGAAAGGCACCCCATGGCATCCCCACCGCGGCTTCGAGACCGTCACCTACATCATCGACGGCATCTTCGACCACCAGGACAGCCAGGGCGGTGGCGGCACCATCACCAACGGCGACACCCAGTGGATGACCGCCGGGTCCGGACTGCTGCACATCGAGGCGCCGCCGGAACACCTGGTGATGTCCGGCGGCCTCTTCCACGGCCTCCAGCTGTGGGTGAACCTGCCGGCCAAGGACAAGATGATGCCCCCGCGCTACCAGGACATCCGAGGCGGCAACGTGCAGCTGCTGACCACACCCGACGGCGGCGCGCTGCTGCGCGTGATCGCCGGTGAGCTGGACGGACACGCCGGTCCCGGCATCACCCACACCCCGATCACGATGGTGCACGCGACCCTGGCGCCGGGCGCTGAGCTGACCCTGCCCTGGCGCGAGGACTTCAACGGCCTGGCGTACGTGCTGGCGGGCAAGGGCGCGGTCGGTGCCGAGCGCCGTCCGATCCACCTGGGCCAGACCGCGGTCTTCGGCACCGGCGGTTCGCTGACCGTCCGCGCGGACGACAAGCAGGACTCCCACACCCCGGACCTGGAAGTCGTCCTCCTCGGCGGGCAGCCCATCCGCGAGCCCATGGCCCACTACGGCCCCTTCGTCATGAACACCCGCGAGGAGCTCCAGCAGGCGTTCGAGGACTTCCAGAAGGGCCGCCTCGGCACCGTCCCGGCCGTCCACGGGATGACCGAGGGCGGGCTGTAGGCCGCGTACTGACATCTCGTCACCCGGGTGGGTCCGCCGGAAGGCGGGCCCACCCCGCGCGTGATCGGGTGGGAGGGTGCAGGACTCCCGAGCGCTGCTTCCCGAACCCGTGCGGCGGGTCGGGGCCTGGTGTGCCGTGGCGCTGCTGGTCGCCGGGGTGGTGTACGTCGGTATCCGGCTGTGCGCGGAGTTCCGTACGGCCATCGTGCCGGTGCTGCTCGCGCTGCTCGGCAGCGCCCTGCTCGGGCCCTTCCACCGGCGCCTGGTCAAGGCGGGCGTCAACCGGTCGATCGCGGCCGCCGTCACCTGCGTCGCCGTGGTGGCCGTGGTCGGCGGGGCCGTGTACCTCGTGGTGGCCGCGCTCGTCGACTCCGGTGACGAGATCGTCGCCTCGCTCCGGACCGCCGCCGAGGATCTCGCCGATCACTTCGGGGCCGCCGGTACCTCGCTGGACGACATCGCCTCCAACGCCCGGGGACTGCTCTCCAAGTTCGGCGGCACCGCCGCCTCGGGCGTCATCAGCGGGGTCAGCGTCGTCGGCGAGACCATCGCCATGGCCGTACTGGCGCTGCTGCTCGTCTTCTTCTTCCTGCGCGACTCCGACCGGGCCGCCGGCACCCTGCGGACGATGGCGCCGCGCGGGACCGCCGACACCGTGGAGGCGATGGCGCGACGGGCCTTCGAGGCGATCGAGGGGTTCATGCGGGGGACCACCTTCATCGCGTTCATCGACGCGGTCTGCATCCTGGTGGGCCTGCTGATCCTGGACGTGCCGGGCGCCGTCGGACTCGCCGCCCTGGTCTTCGTCGGCGCCTACATCCCCTACCTTGGCGCCTTCCTCTCCGGCGCGGTCGCCGTCCTCGTCGCGCTCGCCGACCGGGGATTCGTGATCGCGCTGTGGGTGCTCGGCGTCGTGCTCGCCGTACAGGTGCTGGAGGGGCATGTGCTCCAGCCGATGATCCAGAGCCGCACCGTGCAGATGCACCCGGCGGTGGTGATGCTGACGATCACCGCGGGCGCCTCGGTGGCCGGCATCCTCGGGATGCTGCTGGCGCTGCCGCTCACGGCGGCGGCCTTCGGGATCGTCCACGAGCTGCGCACGCGCGAGCCCGCACCCGAGGCGTAGTCCCTGACCTACGTCCCCGTCCCGTCCTGTTCGGTCAGCTCGAACCAGATGCTCTTGCCCTCGCCCCGCGGATCCACCCCCCAGGTGTCCGCGAGCAGCTCGATCAGCATCAGGCCCCGGCCGGAGGAGGCCAGCTCACCGGGGCGGCGCTTGTGCGGCAGGTCGTCGCTGGTGTCGGTGACCTCCACGCGCATCCGGCGCCCGCCCGCCTCACCGCGCACCTCGGCCAGCAGCAGGGCGTCGGCGTCGGTGTGCACGAGGACGTTCGTCAGCGTCTCGGACAGCAGCAGCACCGCCGAGTCGATCTGGTCGTCGGAGGGCCAGTCGTGCAGCAGCTCCCGCAACAGCTGCCGGGCCACCGCGACCCGCTCGGGCTCGTCCTGGGCCACCGTCAGCATCGTGCGGCGCACGGCGGGCCGTACGGCGACGGACTCCCCGCAACCGCAGCCCTCCCCGTCACGGCACAGCAGCACCACGGCTATGTCGTCCTCGCGCCGGTCGGCCAGCGGACCGGTGGTGTGGTGCGAGGAGGGCCCGTGCACCGCCTGCACCAGGGCGTCCGCCAGCTCCTCGGGGCCGCCCTGGTGCGCCTCCAGGATCGAGCGGATCCGCTTCCAGCCGGTCTCCATGTCGTGGCCGCCGGTCTCGATCAGACCGTCGGTGCACAGCAGCATCGTCTCGCCGGGCTCCATCACGACCCTGGTCGTCGGGTAGTCCGCGTCCGGATCGATGCCGAGCGGCAGCCCGCCCGCCGTGGGGCGGGTCAGCACCGTGCCGTCCGCCAGCCGGATCGCCGGGTCCGGGTGCCCGGCGCGGGCGATCTCCAGGGCCGCCGTCGCGGGGTCGACCTCGACGTACAGGCAGGTCGCGAAGCGCAGGTCGAGGGAGTCGGGGTCGCCGTCCGTCATGCCGTGCAGGAAGCGGGAGGCGCGGGAGAGCACGGCGTCGGGGCGGTGCCCCTCGGAGGCGTAGGCGCGCAGGGCGATCCGCAGCTGGCCCATCAGCCCGGCGGCCCGTACGTCATGGCCCTGCACATCCCCGATGACCAGGGCGAACCGGTCTCCTCCCGGCAGCGGGATCATGTCGTACCAGTCACCGCCGACCTGGAGGCCGCCGCCGGTGGGCACGTAGCGGGCGGCGACGCTCATGCCCGGTATCTCCCGGGGGGCGAGCATGGGCAGCATGGAGCGCTGGAGGCCGTCGGTGAGTTCCCGCTGGGTCTCCGCGGCCCCCGCCCGGGACAGCGCCTGCGCCAGCATCCGGGCCACCGTCGTCAGCACCGAGCGTTCGTCGGGGGTGAAGGCGACCGGATAGGTGAACGCGGCCATCCAGGCGCCCATCGTGCGCCCGGCCACCGTCAGCGGCAGGAACGCCCAGGAGCGGCGGCCGAAGTGGGCGGCGAGCGGCCAGGTCAGCGGGTAGCGGGAGCGGTACTGCTCGGGGGAGGAGAGATAGACCGCCCGGCCGGTGCGCACCACCTCGGCGGCCGGGTAGTCGGTCTGGAGGGACATGTGCGAGAAGGGGCCCTCGTCGCCGGGCTGTTGCCCGTGGTGGCCGATGATCGTCAGCCGGTCCGCCTCCACGCCGAACACCGCGAGCCCGTCCGGGGAGAACCCCGGCATCGACAGCCCCGCCGCGACCCGCAGCACCTCCTCGGTGGACCGTGCCTCCGCCAGCGCCCGGCCCGCGTCCAGCAGGAACGCCTCCCGGGAGCGCCGCCAGTCCCCGTTGACCGCACGCCGCCCGGCCGGGGTGCCCGGCGTCGGCTCGGTGACCTCCTGGAGGGTGCCGATCACCTCGTAGGACCGCTTGTCGGGGTCGAAGCCGGGTTTGAAGCGGCTGCGGGTGATGCGGACGACCTCGCCCCGCTCGTCCATGATCCGCACCCGTACCTCGCCGAGCGTGTTCTCGGCGACGGCGAGCTGGATCACCCCGGTGATCTCGTTCCAGTCGACGGGGTGGAGCCGGGCGCGCACCTCGGACTCGCGGAGCGTGGCCGGCTCCGCGGGCAGCCCGAGCAGCCTGGCCGCCTCGGCGTCCACCGTGACCAGACCGGTGGCGGTGGACCAGTGCCATTGACCGGTCGCCAGAGCGGCGAGTACCTCCTCCACGGCGGGCAGGGGCTCACCAGTGCGCATTGACCCACTCTAAGAACAGGAGATCGAAGGCTGCCACCGAAGACCGCCGACAATGGTGGGGAGCCGATCATCACGTGCCCGGTACGCTGGGGGTGTTTCACGTGAAACACGACCCCGATCCGCGAAGACTGGATGAACGACGATGCATCGGTACAGGTCCCACACCTGCGGCGAGCTCCGCGCCTCTGACGTCGGCAGCGACGTCCGGCTGAGCGGCTGGCTGCACAATCGGCGCGACCTGGGCGGCATCCTCTTCATCGATCTGCGCGACCACTACGGCATCACGCAGCTCGTCGCGCGCCCCGGCACCCCCGCCTACGAGGCTTTGGACAAGCTGTCCAAGGAGTCCACGGTCCGGGTGGACGGCAAGGTCGTCTCGCGGGGCACGGAGAACGTCAACCCCGACCTGCCCACCGGTGAGATCGAGGTCGAGGTCGGCGAGGTCGAGCTGCTCGGCGCGGCCGCCCCGCTGCCGTTCACGATCAACGCCGAGGACGGCGTCAACGAGGAGCGGCGCCTGGAGTACCGCTTCCTCGACCTGCGCCGCGAGCGCATGCACCGCAACATCATGCTGCGTACGGCGGTCATCTCGGCGATCCGGCACAAGATGACGGCGCTGGGCTTCAACGAGATGGCGACCCCGATCCTGTCCGCGACCTCCCCCGAGGGCGCCCGTGACTTCGTGGTCCCCTCCCGGCTGAACCCGGGCAAGTTCTACGCCCTCCCCCAGGCGCCGCAGCAGTTCAAGCAGCTGCTGATGATCTCGGGCTTCGACCGCTACTTCCAGATCGCGCCCTGCTTCCGCGACGAGGACGCCCGCGCCGACCGGTCGCCGGGCGAGTTCTACCAGCTCGACGTCGAGATGAGCTTCGTCGAGCAGGAGGACGTCTTCCAGCCGATCGAGAAGCTCATGACGGAGCTGTTCGAGGAGTTCGGCGGCGGCCGCCCCGTCACCTCCCCCTTCCCGCGGATCCCGTTCCGTGAGGCGATGCTGAAGTACGGCTCCGACAAGCCGGACCTGCGGGCCCAGCTGGAGCTCGTCGACATCACGGACGTCTTCGAGGGCTCGGAGTTCAAGGCGTTCGCCGGCAAGCACGTGCGCGCGCTGGCGGTGCCGGACGTCTCCGCGCAGCCCCGGAAGTTCTTCGACCAGCTCGGTGACTTCGCGGTCTCTCAGGGCGCCAAGGGCCTGGCCTGGGTGCGCGTGGCCGAGGACGGCTCGCTGTCCGGCCCGATCGCGAAGTTCCTGACCGAGGAGAACGTCGCGGAGCTGACCAAGCGGCTGTCCCTGGCCGCCGGTCACGCCGTGTTCTTCGGCGCCGGGGAGTTCGACGAGGTCTCGAAGATCATGGGCGCGGTGCGGGTGGAAGCCGCCAAGCGGGCGGGCCAGTTCGAGACGGACGTCTTCCGGTTCTGCTGGATCGTCGACTTCCCGATGTACGAGAAGGACGAGGAGACCGGGAAGATCGACTTCTCGCACAACCCCTTCTCGATGCCGCAGGGCGGACTTGAGGCCCTGGAGACCCAGGACCCGCTGGACATCCTGGGCTGGCAGTACGACATCGTCTGCAACGGCGTCGAGCTGTCCTCCGGCGCGATCCGGAACCACGAGCCGGAGATCATGCTCAAGGCCTTCGAGATCGCGGGCTACGACCGTGACACCGTCGAGGAGCAGTTCGCCGGCATGCTGCGCGCCTTCCGTTTCGGCGCCCCGCCGCACGGCGGTATCGCCCCGGGCGTCGACCGCATCGTGATGCTGCTCGCGGACGAGCCCAACATCCGCGAGACGATCGCCTTCCCGCTCAACGGCAACGCCCAGGACCTGATGATGGGCGCGCCGACGGAGCTGGACGAGACCCGGCTGAGGGAACTCCACCTGTCGGTGCGCAAGCCGCAGCCGAAGTAGTTCCACCTCGGGTGACGTAGGACGCCGGCGCCGAGAACCGACTTGGGTTCTCGGCGCCGGCGTCGTTTCACCGGCTCGCGGCCTCAGAAACCCAGGTACGTGATCCTGACCAGCTCATCCGCTTTGCTTGCCACCCTGGCGAGAAAGTCGGCGGGCGCGGCCCGGGCGGCTTCTTCCGCTCCGAAGGCGTACTCCCACTTCCAGCTCAACCGCGCACTGCCTTCATGGCTTCGTCCAGTACGGCGGTCAGCTCCCGCAGAGCCTCCCGAGCGACATCGGGATCCTCGTCCTCCAGCGTGCTCCGCGCGCGCTCGAAACGGACGGCCAGGTCAGGACGGCGGGCGATCTCGATGTCCCGGGCCCAAAGGAGGACCCAGCTCTGTACGGGGCTCAGAGACTCCCACTCCACGGCCTTGGCGAACGCCTCGTCCTTCGTGGCCTGCATCTCCTCCAAGCGGGCGGGAGCCACGACCGCGAGGGCCGTACGCAGGGCGTCAGGGGTCTGCTCGGGGCGGGGGATCAGCTCGCGCCCGTGGTCGGCCAGTGTGCTCATGGTGTCCTCCAGGAGTACCCCTGCCAGGGTATCGGGGCCGGACTGGGCGAGGGCTCGCGTGGTCACACGGACTCCTTCGGGTCGGGTTGGCAGTCGCGGCAGCGGCCGGGGGTGGGGGCGCGGAACGCGCGGTTGCAGCCGTCGCAGGTCTGGAAGGGGTGTCTGGGTTCCGGGGCCGGGGGACGGAACGGGGGCAGGGGTGGGAGCTGGGCGGTCAGGCGGTGGGCCAGGAAGGCGGCCGGGCGGATCAAGGGCTCCAGCGGGAGGTTCTCGGTCAGGGCGTGCCGTACGGCGGTGGGAGTGAAGTCGCGTTCCAGCCAGGCGGCGACGCCCGGGGCCAGGTGTTCGGCGTCGGTGGCCGAGAGGAGGAGGCGGGGGTCGTGGCGGCGGAGGCCGGCGAGGACGTCGACGGCTGTCTGGAGGAGCGCCGGGGAGGTGTACGAGGGTTGGGGCACGGCGGGGAGGCGCCGTTTGCGGGGCGGCGGCTTGTCCGGGGCCGGGCGTCGGGCGGGCCTGGTGGACGTGTCGGGTGGGGTGGTGCGGTGGCCCGGCCTGTTGCTGGAGACCGTGCGGGTGACGATCCGGCCGGTGGGGGCCCGTAAGCGGGTGCGGCGCAGGTAGCCGTGGGTTTCGAGTTCGCGTAGGGCTGCGGCGATGCGGGTGGGGCCCTCCGGGAAGCGGGCGGCGAGGGTCTTGATGTCGATCGCCGTGCCCGGTCGCACCGACTGGATGTAGCAGCCCAGCCCGATCGCGAGCAGCGACAGCTCCTTGTGCTGGGCGAGGTCGTTGCCGATCACAGTGAAGTTCTCGGTGAGGCGGACGTTGTCGTGGACCACACCGGAGTTCGGGCGCTCGGAGGGGTCATCAACTGCTGGCCCTCGGAGTCGGGTAAGTGAGCGTAACCATGTATAAGTGAGTGTCGTTGTCAGAGCGTGAATCTCACGGAATGGGCGAAGACGCAGGGCGTGCATCCGCAGACCGCGTATCGCTGGTTCCGTGAGGGGACGCTGCCGGTACCGGCCCAGCGGGTCGGCCCGCGCACGATCCTCGTGAACGTGGGGGCCAACGCCGCGCCCGAGGCAATCGGTGGGCTGGGTTTGTATGCCCGCGTCTCCTCGCACGATCAGAAGGACGATCTGGAGCGCCAGGTCGCCCGGCTGGCCCGGTGGGCTGCCACCGCAGGTCACCGGGTGGTGCGGGTGGAGTCCGAAATCGCCTCCGGCATGAACGGCGCCCGTTCCAAGGCCAAGCGGCTGCTTTCCGATCCTGCTGTGCAGGCGGTGGTGGTGGAGCACAAGGACCGCCTCGGTCGGATGAACGTCGAGCTGGTCGAGGCCGCCCTGTCCGCGACCGGGCGCCGCCTGGTCGTGCTGGACGACAGCGAGGTCGAGAACGACCTGGTGCGGGACATGGTGGAGGTGCTGACCTCGTTCTGTGCCCGCCTGTACGGGCCCCGGTCGGCGAAGAACCGTGCCCGCAAGGCGCTGGAGGCCGCCGAGCATGGCTGACCAGCGCAGGCCGCTGCGGCAGATTGCCCGGCCGTTCGTCGCCGACGGCCCGACGGGCGTCAGCATCCGCGACCGTCTCAAGGGACTGACGGCCGGGGACGAGAAGGTGTTGCGCCTGGTCGGCGCGCACCTGGGCACGCTGGCCTCGCGTGATCTGGCCCGAAGATGCCGTGACGGTCTGGAGCATTCCACCGACACGTGGGCTGGGCGCAAACGTGATCTGACGGCGTTGTCGTCCTCCCGCTGGGCCGGTTCGATCACGTCCAGCACGCACGACCAGTGGGGACTGTCCCGGCGTGCGCAGCACGCACACCTGCAATCCCTGGATGCCGGTATCCGCATGATCCGGCACCGGCTGTCCCTGCCCGTCGCAGAGAGGGGCAGCCGGGGCAAGCCCGGCGGCTACCGGTCCTCGCACGAGTGGTTCCGCAAGTCCCGGCGCCTGGCGATCCTCGAAGAGCGGTACGAACAGGTCACGGCCGAACGCGACGCCGGACGCGTGTCGATCACACGCGGGGGCCGCCGACTGCTGGGCACCCGTCACCACCTCACCGCCGCGAACCTGACCGAGACGCAGTGGCGGGCACAGTGGGAGGCGGCGCGGTGGTTCCTGACCGCCGACGGCGAGTCCGGCAAAAGGTTCGGGAACGAGACGATCCGCGTCAGCCCCGACGGCGAGATCAGCATCAAGCTGCCCGCCCCCCTCGCCGAGCACGCAAACGCGAAGCACGGCCGGTACGTGCTGGCTGCGAAGGTCGCCTTCTGGCACCGGGGCGACGAATGGCAAGACCGGATCGAAGCGAACCGGTCCGTGGCCTACCGCATCCACCTGGACACGGTCCGGGGCCGCTGGTACCTCGACGCCTCCTGGACCCGCAAAGAACTCCCCGTCGTGCCACTAGCCACGCTGCGCGCGGACGGCGTGATCGCCGTGGACACCAACGCCGACCACCTCGCCGCATGGCGCCTCGACGAACACGGCAACCCAGTCGGCACACCCCGCCGCTTCGACTACCAGCTCACCGGCAGCACTTCGCACCGCGACGCCCAGCTCCGCCACGCCCTCACCCGCCTCCTGCACTGGGCCAAACAAACCGGCGTGCAGGCCATCGCGATCGAAGACCTCGACTTCACCGACTCCACCACCCGCGAGAAACACGGCCGCCGCAAGCGATTTAGGCAGCTCATCTCGGGCATCCCCACCGGCCGCCTGCGCGCCCGCCTGCTGTCCATGTGCGCGGAAGCCGGCATCGGCGTGATCGCCGTCGATCCCGCCTACACCAGCGTCTGGGGCGCCCAGCACTGGCAAGCCCCCCTCACCAGCAGAACTCACAAGACCAGCCGACACGCCGCCGCCTCGGTGGCCATCGGCAGGCGCGCCCTCGGATACCGGATCAGGCGACGGACGACACCGCCCCGTGCACACCAGAGCGATGTGCACGGGCATCGGACCACCCAGGCCCGAACCGGCGACCGAGGGAGCGAGGAAAACCGCCCCCGCGTTCCCGGACCACGGACACGATCCGTGCGCGCCGGACGCGGAGCGAACGCGGTGGACCAGAACACCCAAGACCGTTCGGGGTGTTCGGCTGAGCATGGGTTCTGGCAACAGGACTCACTCCCGCTCAGTCTCTAGGAACGGTGCTTTCTCCCCAGTGGGTGGTTCATAGGGAGCGCAGGTATGACTGGAGCGTGGGGCGTCAGGCTTTGGTGACTCCGGTGCTAGCGCAGCGAGTTCGACTTCGGCCCATACCGTCTTGCGGGGTGGCAGGTCCCGGGTCACTCCCCAGCGGTCGGCTAGCGCGGTCACGAGGATCAGGCCACGGCCGGTTTCGGCGGTGTCCGCGGTGGTGGTGGGCTGCGGGTGCGGCAGCCAGTCACCGAGTGTGTCGGTGACCTCGATACGGAGGGTGTCGCCGACCACGTAGAGCAGGAGCTGGAAGTTCCGGCCGGGGACGCGGCCGTGGGTGGCCGCGTTGTTCGCCAGCTCGGCGACGATGTTCGCCGCCGGGTCCAACGGGAGTCCCCAGCTGCGCAGTTCCTCCGTCGCGAGCAGACGGGCGAGGCGGGCGCCGCGGGGTGTGGGGGACAGCAGGACGCGGAAGTTGCGGATGGGGCCCTCGGGTTGGGCGAGTTCCTGAATCACGTCACTCAGCGTGGCCGGAACTCCCTACCGTGAGGAGTGACGTCATGGTTGCGTACGGTGACTGTCCAGCGGTTGTCCGGTGCTGTCCGGGCTTGTCGGGGCGGTGCGTACGGGTAGGGGCGTGGCTGGTACGAGGCGGTACGACGGAGGGGCGGCGCGGGACATGTCGGTGGACGCGGAGGCGGGACGGCTCAGGACGGAGGCGGATGAGCCGGGGTGGGAGGTGGATCCGGACGATGAGTGGGGCGTGGCCGTAGTCGCCACCGTGGGGCGGCAGTTGAAGCTGCGGCGGGAGGCGGTGGGGATGCGGGCCGCGGAGTTCGGGAAGCGGCTCGGGTACGGCGAGGACATGGTGTACAAGATCGAGGGCGGGAAGCGGATCCCCAGGCCCGAGTATCTGGACATGGCCGACGAGGTGTTGGGAGCGGGTGGGTTAATCGCGGCGATGAAGGAGGACGTGGACAAGGTCCGGTACCCCAAGAAAGTGCGGGCTTTGGCGGAGATGGAGGCCAAGGCGGCCGAGATCGGGGTGTATGAGTGCAACATCATCGCGGGACTGTTGCAGACGCCTGACCACGCCCGGCACGTCATCAAGGCAGCGCAGCCGCCCTACTCACTCGACGACGTGGAACGCATGGTGGCCGCTCGTCTGGCTCGGCAGACGGTCTTCGACCGCGACCCTGCGCCGTCGATTCACTTCGTGCTGGAAGAGGCCCCGCTGCGCCGACGAGTCGGAGGCACAATGGTGTGGCGACAGCAGCTCGAACGTCTGCTGGAGGTGGGGCGGTTGCACTTCGTCACGCTTCAGGTCATGCCGACGAACACTGAGGCCCATCCTGGTCTGGACGGCAGGATCGAGTTGTTGAAGTTCCCGGACGGGACGGCCGCAGGTCGTTCTGACGGTGCGTTCAGCGGGCGGCCGATCACCGACCCGAAGCAGCTGCACACGCTTGAGCTGCGGTATGGCACCATCCGGGCGCAGGCGCTCTCGTCACGGGAGTCGCTGGCCTTCATCGAGCAACTGCTGGGAGAAACATGATCCGCAAGGCCTCTGCCCGGGACGCCTCCGAACTGGCGTGGTTCAAGAGCAGTTACAGCGGCGGCACCGACGGCGAGTCCTGCGTTGAGGTCGCCACGACCCCCGGCACCATCCACGTCCGCGACTCCAAGCACCGCGACGCCAGCCCCCGCCTCGCGCTGGCGCCGCAGGCCTGGGCTGACTTCGTGGCGTACGCGTCGGGGCGCTGACACTCGACTTCAAGCGCCCCGAACGGCTCGTCTATGAAAGGAACTTGTAGCCGCCGAAGCCAGTCGCGATCTTTGTGCGGGAGCCGAAGGAACCCTTCCCGTCTCCGCTGTTGCGCCACAGGTAGCCGCTGCTGTCGCGGGAGACGAGGTCCGGCTTGCCGTCGTCGGTGATGTCGCCGACGCCGACGACGGCGTTGTAGGCGCTGCCCCAGTTGGTGAACAGCTTCACGCGGGAGGCGAAGGTGCCGTCGCCCTTGCCGTTGTAGCGGTAGAGGGTGTTGGTCTTGTCCTGGGCGAGCAGGTCCGCCTTGCCGTCGCCGGTGATGTCGCCGACGCCCACGATCTTCTTGTACGTCTTCCAGTTGTCGTAGAGCTTCACGCGGGCGGCGAGCTTGCCCGTGCTGGTGCCCTTGTAGAGGTAGACGGCGCCGGTGGAGGCGTTGCGGGCCAGCAGGTCCGGACGTCCGTCACCGCTGAGGTCACCGGGTGAGGTCAGCACGTCGTACTGGGTCCAGCCGCTGGTGGCGAGGGCGGTGTACGACGTCGACGGCTTGACCGCTGAGCCGCAGCCCGGCTTGTAGAGGCGCAGGGCGCCGCTGCTGTAACGGACCAGGACGTCGTTGCAGCGGTCACCGCTCAGGTCGCCGAAGGGGACGGCCTTGACGGTGGTGGGCCAGCCGGTGCCGTTGACCTTGCCGGAGAACGTTCCGGTGGTGTGCTTGCCCAGCTGGTAGGTCAGCGTGCCGGACGTGTTGAGGGTGAGCAGGTCGCCTGTGCCGTCGGGAGTGGCCGACGGGTCGCTGAAGTCCCGGCCGACCGCCGCGCCGCCGGTGACGGAGACGGTTCCGGAGGCCAGCTGCACGGCCTGGGCCGCGCCCTCCTGGACGGCGCTCAGCCTCCAGGTCAGAGGGCCGTTGGGAGCGAGACCCCCGGATGTCGTACGGCCGTTCCAGCTCGCCGTGACCTTCAGGTCGCCGGTCGTGCTGCCGAGGGTACGGAGCGTCCTGCCCGCTCGGTCGGTGATCGTCACCGACCAGGACGAGACGGGCCTGCTGAGCGTCCAGGTGGGCGCCCAGGCGGCGGAGGATGCGGTGGTGCCCTTGAGGGCGACGGTGCCCGGGACGGAGGAGTTGGTGACGGCGAGTGCCGGCCACGCGGTGCGGGAGCCGTACAGTCGCCCGTTGGCGCTGCCGCTCGCGGTGCCGGACCAGACGGCGGTCGCGGTGCCGTCGGCCCCGACGCTGAGTCGGCCGAAGACGTTGCCGCTCGCGGAACCGGGTATCTGAGCGGCGGCCGTCCACGTCCCGTCACTGCGCGCGGCTTCCATCAGCACGCGCCCACTGCCGCTCGTCTGCGGCCAGAGCACCCGTATGGTGCCGTCGTCGCCGATGGCGGTGTCGTACGACTCGGGAACGTACGACGTGGACAGGGTCCGAACGGCCGACCAGGTGCCGGTGTCCGCCTCGCGGGTGGCCGTGCGGGTGCCGAACGTAGTGGTCCAGTCGACCCAGACGAGGGTGACGTCGCCGTCCGGGGCGATGAGCGGCTCGGGTGTGCTGACGAGGTTGTCCGTGCCGGCCACGGTCTCGGGGGAGGACCAGGTGCCGTCCTCGGCCCGGGTGGCGGTGCGGATGGTCTGCGGTACCGACTCGTCGACGCGGCCCTGCCAGACGAGGGTCACCGAACCGTCGTCGGCCGCCGCGATCTCCGGTTCGCTGAGCGACTGGTAGGTGCCGCTTGCCGCGACGGGCGCGGTCCACTCCGTGGTACCGGCCTTCCGGGACACGGTCCGGATCTGGGACGTCTCACCGAGGAACTGCCGGTAGGCGACGACGGTCGTGCCATCGGGCGTGACGGCCACGCTCGGTGAGTGAGCCGCGAGGGCGCCGTCCGCGGCTGCGGTGCTGAGCTGCACGGGTGCTGACCAGGTGCCGTCGGCGCCGCGGGTGGCGGTGCTGACTTCCCACTTGGACGCGGCGTTGGCACGGGTCCCCCAGACCGCGGTGAGGGTGCCGTCGGGGGCCTCGGCGAGATCGATGCCGCCGTCCGACCAACCCTCGTCGGTGCCGATCAGCTCGACGGGCTTGGACCAGGCGGACTTGTCGGCCGCGAGGACGGAGCTGACGATCCGGATGTTGTTGACGCCCGAGCCGGGCGAGGTCTCGTTCGGGAACTCCACCCAGAGAGCGGTCACGGTGCCGTCCGAGGAAGCGTGCAGGGCGACCCTCCCGGCCTCGGTCGGGGTGGTCGCCAGGAGGGTCGGAGTTCCCCAGGCGGAGCCGTCGGCGGCGCGCACCGCGGCGTACAGCGTGCGTTCGTTTCCGGTTGGGCCCGTGAACTGGTTCCACACGGCCACGGCGGAGCCGTCGGCCGCGGTGACCACCTCGCGTACGGAGGTGTTGACGTCGGTACCGGTGATGGCGGTGGCGGTGCCCCAGGGGGCGATCGGAGCCGCGGCGGCGGTGCCCGGAAGAACCGTGCTACCGGTCATGGCGAGTGCAGCCGAAGAGATCGCGACCGCGAGACGGCGGCGCGACAGGGCGAATCTGCCCACGTGAGGTTCCCTCCCCGCGAGGGCCCCTCGCCCTCGAACAAGTGGCCGGATACTATCAGCGGTTGATCATGGCGCAGGGAGTCAGTGGCGGTCCGTGGAGCCGGAGAGTTTGCGGGTGCGGCGGCGGAGGGCCGGGCCGAGGCGGACCAGGACGCGCTTTTCCATGCCCGTTACGCGGCGTTCGAGGGCGGCGAGTTGCTTGCGGGTGGCTTCCAGCTGCTGGACGGTGGCGTCGAGCCGGTCGGCCGTCTGCGCGGCCCGCTTCTCGGCGGCGGTCAGCTTGGCCCGCAGTTCGGCGTTCTTCTTGGTGGCCGCCGTGAGCTTCGTGGTGAGCTTGTCCTCGGAGACGGTGATCCGCTCGCGCAGCCGGCTGATGCGGTAGCGCATCCGGCCGTCCTCGGTGCCGTCCCAGACCTCCATGGAGGCGGGCAGGTCCAGGGAGGCGACGCGGGCCTCATAGGCGGCACCGCCGTCGCCGTGCTGGTAGGCGTTGTCCAGGCCGTTGCGGGTGAGGAAGGCGGTGATGCGCTCGAACCGCTCCGCGTGCCCCTTGACCATGCCCGAGAAGTCGGCGGCCTCGTACAGGTCGCGCGGGTCGGTGTCGGCGGGCAGCGTGGAGAGCGGGCGGTGCGGGATGTCGAAGTACCGGCACAGCTCCAGGGTGCGCGAGTCGTGGGTGAGGACGACGGCGGGCGTACCGGCCAGCAGAGCGGCGATGTTGCCGTGGATGCGGGTGCCGTAGGCGAAGTCGTAGCCGCGCAGCTCGTCTATCCAGGTCGCCGGGTCCAGCGGCATACGCACCTTGTTCTCGCGCAGCAGGGCGTGGCTGAGCCGGCGCGGGAAGGGGTCCTCGACGCCGGACTCGGGCGTGGTGTCGCCCCACAGCAGCAGTTCCGCGTCCGCGGTGTTCTGCGCGTAGTAGGTCAGGTTCGGGTAGTGCGCGTGGGCGTACTCGGCGATGCCGGTGAGGGGGCCGACGGGTATCGCGTTCGGCGACAGGTTGATGGCGAGCCGGGAGGCGGCGGTGATCTCCGCGGCACGGATCGCCGGGAACGTGTCGCCGTACAGGAACATCGACGGGCAGCCCATGATGTCGATGCCGCTGTCCGGGGCGCCGTGGTCCTTCAGATAGCGGGCGGTGAGCTCGCCGCGGACGCCGATAGACGCCGACCGGTCCAGGACGGCCCGCAGGAAGCGCTTCACGGAGGCTTCCATCGGCTTGAGCATCTCGGTCGCGTAGTCGTCGGTGGCCTGGGCGCCGACGCCGAACACCACCACGGGGATGGTCAGCTGCTCGATCAGCGTGGAGAGCCGGTCCAGGGACGCCTGGAACTGAGGGCGGAAGGCGTTGGCGAGAGGGACGACGAAGACGTCGTACTGCTCGTTGATCTCCGCGGCGCGCTCGGCGGAGGGGTTGGTGCGGATGCCGTTGGAGGTGACCTCGGTGTCCGGTGTCGTCAGCATCTTGTGCGCGGAGTCGCTGAAGAGCAGATTGCCGGTGTTCGTCCCGATGAGGTCCTGGTGGATGAACTCCGTCGGAGTGGCGACCCGGAAAGGGCTCTTGCCGGAGCGGATGAGGATGCGCTTCACGACGTTCCTTGATGCTGAGGGTCGCCGGTGAGGCGAACGATGACATTTATTGAATCGAACACTATCGGTAGGTAAAGGGATAGTGAAGGACTGGTCACCGTTCGCCGTTCGCCGGAGCGGTCCGCGGAGCGGGGACCGCTAGCGGGCCACGTACTGGGTGAGGATGGCCTGGACCTCGTAGATGTCGACGCCCTTGGTGAAGGTCTTGGTGATGGGGAGCTGGGCGCCGGAGACCCAGATCTTCAGCTCGGCGTCGAGGTCGAAGGTGCCGGCCGTCTCCACCGCGAAGTGCGTGATGCTGCGGTAGGGGATCGAGTGGTACTCCGTCTTCTTGCCGGTGATGCCCTGCTTGTCGACCAGGATCAGGCGGCGGTCGGTCAGCAGGATGGTGTCGCGCACCAGCAGGTAGGCGGCGTGCACCTGCTCACCCTGGCCCAGCAGCCGGGCGTAGTCCTGCGCGGCCTGCGCCGGGTCGATCGGGTGTGCGTTGCCGAAAAGAGCCATGAGAGGACCCCCCACTCGAATGTCACACGGCCTTGACCGGCTGTGTGATCTTGGCCAGATATATCTGGTGAGTGAGGGGTCCGAGAAGGGCTGTTACGCGGCTGTGTCCCCGCCGAAGCGTTCTTTGTACGTCTGCAGGTCCTCGTCCGTGAGCTTGGCGAACAGCACCGGCGGGACCGTGAAGGGCGTGCCGGCCGGGACGGAGGTCAGGGACTTCGCCTCGTCCGCCGAGACCCAGGCGGCGGTGTCGTCGGCGAGTGCGAAGGCCTGGCGCATGGCCGCCGAGGTCGCCGGGATGAAGGGCTCCGAGACCACCGCGTACAGGTGGATCAGGTTCATCGCGGTACGCAGCGTCAGGGCCGCGGCGTCCTTGTCGGTCTTGATCTCCAGCCAGGGGGCCTTCTCCTCCAGGTAGGAGTTGCCGGCCGACCACAGCGCGCGCAGCGCGGCCGCGGCCTTGCGGAACTGGAGGGCCTCCATCTGCTGCTCGTACTCCGCGAGCAGGCGGGCGATCTCCTCGCCGAGGCGGGCCTCCGCCTCGCCGGGCTCGCCGCCGGCCGGGACGTCCTCGCCGAAGCGCTTCTTGGAGAAGGACAGCACGCGGTTGACGAAGTTGCCCAGGGTGTCGGCCAGGTCCTTGTTCACCGTCGCCGTGAAGTGCTCCCAGGTGAAGGACGAGTCGTCCGACTCCGGGGCATTGGCGATCAGGAAGTAGCGCCAGTAGTCGGCGGGGAGGATGTCCAGGGCCTGGTCGGTGAAGACGCCGCGCTTCTGGCTCGTGGAGAACTTGCCGCCGTAGTACGTCAGCCAGTTGAACGCCTTGACGTAGTCGACCTTCTTCCACGGCTCGCGCACGCCCAGCTCGGTGGCCGGGAACATCACCGTGTGGAACGGGACGTTGTCCTTCGCCATGAACTCGGTGTAGCGGACGGTGTCGTCCGCCTCGTACCACCAGGACTTCCAGTCCCGGGTCTCCCCGGCGGGGGCCGCGTCCGCCCACTCCTTCGTCGCGCCGATGTACTCGATCGGGGCGTCGAACCAGACGTAGAAGACCTTGCCCTCCGCCGCCAGCTCCGGCCAGGTGTCGGCCGGGACGGGGACGCCCCAGTCCAGGTCACGGGTGATGGCGCGGTCGAGCAGGCCCTCGTTCAGCCACTTGCGGGCGATGGAGGAGGCGAGCTGGGGCCAGTCGTCCTCGTGGCGGGCGACCCACTCCTCGACCTCGTGCTGGAGCTTGGACTGCAGGAGGAAGAGGTGCTTGGTCTCGCGGACCTCCAGGTCGGTGGAGCCGGAGATCGCCGAGCGCGGGTCGATCAGGTCGGTGGGGTCCAGGACGCGGGTGCAGTTCTCGCACTGGTCGCCGCGGGCCTTGTCGTAGCCGCAGTGGGGGCAGGTGCCCTCGACGTAGCGGTCCGGGAGGAAGCGGCCGTCGGTGGGGCTGTACACCTGGCGGATGGCGCGCTCTTCGATGAAGCCGTTCTCGTTCAGGCGGCGGGCGAAGTGCTGGGTGATCTCCACGTTCTGCGGGCTGGAGCTGCGGCCGAAGTAGTCGAAGGCCAGCGCGAAGCCGTCGTAGACCGCCTTCTGCGCGTCGTGCGCCTGCGCGCAGAACTCGGCCACCGGCAGGCCCTGCTCCTTCGCGGCCAGTTCGGCGGGGGTGCCGTGCTCGTCGGTGGCGCAGATGTACAGGACGTCGTGGCCGCGCTGGCGGAGGTACCGGGCGTACACGTCCGCCGGGAGCATGGACCCCACCATGTTGCCCAGGTGCTTGATCCCGTTGATGTAGGGAAGGGCGCTGGTGATGAGGTGTCGAGCCATGGTTTGGCTGCTCCCGGGTCGGTTGTTTTTCGAACCTTGAAATCTTAGCCGACACGGGTGGGCCGCCCGCTTCCCGTTTTGAGGGGTGGGAAGGGGGCGGCCGTCGTCTTTTCGGGTTCGGTTTCTTCGGTTTCGGCTTCGGTTACGGCTTCCAGTTCGCGAGTACGCCGGTGTAGAGCTCGGTGTCGGTGAGCTCGCGGGGGGTGGGGCCCGCGTGGAAGAAGGACGTGTTGCCGGTCTTCAGTTTGCGGAGGTAGTCGAAGGCCTTGTTGTCGTGCTCCCCGAAGGCGACGAAGGCGAAGTGGATGTGGGGGTGGTTCTTCGCGGCGTCGGTGAGGGCCTGGGTGGCGGGGGTCTTCGCGTCCGGGGCGCCGTCGGTCTGGAAGATCACGAGGGCGGGGGTGGCGGGGGTGGCGGGGGTGTCCGGGGTGCCGGAGGTGTCAACGGTGTCGGCGGTCGTCTTCTGGTGGTGGGTGACGACTTCCTCCACCGCTACGTGGTAGCTGGTGCGGCCCATGCGGCCCAGGGCCGCGTGCAGCTCGTCGATCTTGTTCTCGTGGTCGGTGAGGGTGAGTTCGCCGGTGCCGTCGAGTTCGGTGGAGAAGAAGGTGACGTGGACCGTGGCCTCGGGGTCGAGGTGGGCGGCGAGGGCGAGGGTCTGCTCGGCGAGGGCCTGGGCGGAGCCGTCCTTGTAGTACGGGCGCATGGAGGCGGAGCGGTCGAGGACGAGGTGGACCTTGGCTCGGGTGCCGGTGAGGTTGTTCTTCTTGAGGGTGGTGGTGGCTGCCTTGTAGGCGGTGGCCAGGCTGGGGGCGGTGGTCTTCAGGTGGGTGAGGGTGGTGGCGGGGGCCGGCGGGGTGGGCTCCGGTTCGGCCTCGGCTTCGCCTTCGGCCGGGTTGTTCCCACCCGCACCACCCGTGCGGGTCTCGTTGTCAGGTGCGGGTGGCCCCTGTGGGGCGTCCTCGCCGTCGGCGGCCGCGGGCTCCTCCGCCACCTGCTCCGACTCCGCGACCGGCTCCGCCGCTACGACTGGCTTGGGCTCCTCGTCTGCGACGGACTTCGCCGTCTCCGCCTTCGGCTCGGGCGTCTCCGCCGCTGCCTCGGGCTCAGGCTCGGTCACCGGCTCGGGCGTCTTGGTCACCGGCTCGGGCGTCTCCGCTTCCGCCACCGGCGCAGCCTCGGTCACCGGCTCGGGCGTCTCGGCTTCCGCCACCGGCTCAGCCTCGGGCGTCTCCGCTTCCGCCACCGGCTCAGCCTCGGTCACCGGCTCGGGCGCCTCCGCTTCCGCCACCGGCTCGGGCGTCTCCGCCACCGGCTCGAGCTCGATCACCACCACCGGCTTCTCCGGCTCCGGCTCCTGCTCTGCCGTCTCCGCCACCGGCTCCGGCTCCGGCTCTGCCGTCTCCGACGTGGTCGTCTGCTTCGGGACCGTGACGTTGTCGAAGGCCGCCGCTACCAGGTCGTGCTCGTCGTCCGTTGCCGGGCGGGGCTCCGGGACCTGGGTGGTGGGGGCAGCCGCCGGTGCCGGGGTCGGGGTGGGGTCGGCCGCCGGGGTCGGCGCAGGCTGCGTCGGCACGGTCGGCTTTGTCCCTTCCGCACCCTCTGCCTCGGCCGTGCGTCCCTTGCGGGAGCGGCCCAATGCGTTCCGCAGGAGAGTGAGAATGCCCATGTGCGCAACCCTTCGGATGAGTTGTAGCCCGTCAATCCCTGGCCAGGACGGACACGTAAGGTTAGCCGCCCCCGGCGATGATCTTCGGCTGCCCTCCCCCGAGTCACGTCGCTCGTGTCAACCGAGCGACCGATACCTCCAGTTCACGCGTCGTTCATCGCTCGTCCCCGCGTTCGCACAAACGCCCACCTACCGTCCGTCACGCTGGATCCAAGGGGAAGCAAGGGGAGAACAACGTGCGCATTCCGCTGCCGCTCATCAGGACGAACGGTTCCCATCCCGGCGGCCGTTCCGCCATGACCTGCCGTTTCCGGTGTGGTGACGCCTGTTTCCACGAGGTGCCCAACACCACCGCCAACCCGTACGTCGGCGACGTCATCGCCGGCGCCCTGAGCCGCCGTAGCGTGATGCGTGCCGCCGCCGTCGTGACCGCCGCGGCCGCTGCCGGTACCGCCGTCACCGTCGCTGCCGCGCCCGCCGCCGAGGCCGCACCCGCCGGCACGGGCAAGCCCGGCACCGCCAAGGGTGCCCGGGGTCTGCGCTTCACGGCCGTCGCGCCCAACACCGCCGACGCCGTCACCGTGCCCGAGGGCTACGGCCAGAACGTCGTCATCCGCTGGGGTGAGCCGATTCTGCGCGGCGCGCCCGCCTTCGACCCGGAGAAGCAGACCGCCCGGGCGCAGGCCCAGCAGTTCGGCTACAACTGCGACTACCTCGCCCTGCTGCCGCTGCCCGGCGAGTACAACCGGCAGATCCTCGTCGCCAACCACGAGTACACCGACGAGATCCTGATGTTCCGCGGCTACGACGCCGCCAACCCCACCCGCGAGCAGGTCGAGATCGCCTGGGCCGCGCACGGGCTGTCCGCCGTCGTGGTGGAGGGGAACAAGAAGAACGGGCAGCTCAAGCCCGTTCCCCGGCACCCCCTCAACCGGCGGATCACCGCCACCACCGAGGTCCGGATCACCGGCCCCGCCGCCGGGTCCGACCTGCTGAAGACCTCCGCCGACCCGTCCGGCACCAAGGTCCTGGGCACCCTCAACAACTGCGCCGGCGGCACCACCCCGTGGGGCACCACGCTGCACGGCGAGGAGAACTTCAACCAGTACTTCGCCAACAGCAGCCGGGCCACCGACAAGCGGTACGGCATCGGCACCGGCGCCACCGAGCGCAAGTGGGAACTGTTCGACAAGCGCTTCGACGTGGCCCAGGAGCCCAACGAGGTGCACCGCTTCGGCTATGTCGTCGAGCTCGACCCGTACGACCCGCACTCCACGCCGCGCAAGCACACCGCGCTCGGCCGCTTCAAGCACGAGGGCGCCACCGTGCGGCTCACGCACGACGGCCGTCCCGTCGTCTACAGCGGTGACGACGAGCGGTTCGACTACTTCTACAAGTTCGTCGGCACCAAGCGGATGAAGAAGGGTGCCGGCCGCGCGGTGCGCGAGCACAATCTCTCGCTGCTCGACGAGGGAACCCTCTACGTCGCCAAGCTCACCGGTGACTCGCCCGCCATCGAGATCGACGGCACCGGCAAGCTCCCGGCCGACGGTGAGTTCGACGGCTCCGGCGAGTGGATCCCGCTGGCCACCGCCACCGCCAAGGGCGCCGTCAGCCACGTCGAGGGCATGACCGCCGAGGAGGTGTTCGTCTTCACCCGGCTCGCCGGTGACAAGGTCGGCGCCACCAAGATGGACCGGCCCGAGGACGTCGAGCCCAACCCGCACACCGGCAAGGTGTACATCGCCCTCACCAACAACTCCAACCGCGGCAAGGCCGGCTACGCCGCCGCCGACGAGGCCAACCCGCGCAACAGCAACAAGCACGGCCAGATCCTGGAGCTGACCGAGCGCTGGAACCGCGCCGACAGCACCCGGTTCGCGTGGAGCCTGTTCCTGGTCGCCGGTGACCCCAGCGACCCGGCGACCTACTTCGCGGGCTTCCCGAAGGACCAGGTCAGCCCGATCTCCTGCCCGGACAACGTCGCCTTCGACCCGTACGGCAACCTGTGGATCTCCACCGACGGCGCCCAGCTGGGCTCGCACGACGGCCTGTTCGGTGTCGCCACGCGCGGCGACCGGCGCGGTGAGCTCAAGCAGTTCCTGACCGTGCCGAAGGGCGCCGAGACCTGCGGCCCGATCGTCCAGGACCGCCGCGTCCTGGTCGCCGTGCAGCACCCGGGCGAGATCGACGGCGCGACGGTCGAGACCCCGGCCTCCACCTGGCCCGACGGGCCCGGCACCTACGTCCGCCCGTCCGTGGTGGCCGTGTGGCGCAAGGACGGCCGCGACATCGGCGTCTGACCCGCACAGGTGAGCGGGTGAGCCGGGGCCGGGCCCGGACCGGCGCGGCGGCGGCCGCGTCCGTCCGTGCCCGGCCGCTCAGCGCGGGGTGGCGATGGCTCTGGCCGCCGCCACTTCCTGCCGCAGCGGCTCCAGCACGCTGCCCGACGGTCCGGTGAGGTCGGTGCGGACCGCGTACAGCACCTCCGCCTGCCGCAGTCCCTCCGACAGCTCCTTCAGCTGCCGGGCGACCTGGACGACCTCCGCCTGCGACGGCGGCACCGCTCCGTGCTTGACCCGGACCCGGGCCGCCGTCGTCGCGTCGACGATCCGTTCCACGGCGACCACCAGCGGCCACCAGGCGGCGGCCCGGCGGCCGGTGGGCGGCGGTTCGGTCAGGGCGCGCTGGAACTCCGTACGGATGACGGACAGATCCCGGTACAGGCCGCGGCGCATCCGCGCGCGGGCCGACGGGTCGACGGCGTCCGCGCCGAAGGCGCCCTCCACATAGCGGGCGGTGGCCGCCACCGCCTCCGCGAGCCGGTCGCCGACCCGGGTGTGCCAGCTCTCCGGCCACAGCAGGTACCCGGCGACCAGCGCGATGCCGCAGCCCATCAGCGAGTCCACCAGCCGGGGCAGGAGCAGGGCGGTGCCCTGCTGGTTGAGCGTGTCGGACAGGAGCAGGATCACCGGGGTGATGGCCGCGGTCTGATAGCCGTAGCCGCGCGGCGTGAGGGCCGGGATCAGCGGGGCGAGCAGCAGCATCACCGGCACGTCCCACCAGCCCCGGGGCACCTGCGAGAGCACCGCCGCCGCGACGACCAGTCCGGCGACCGTGCCGAGCGCGCGCAGCAGGGCCCGGGAGAAGACCGAGCCGAAGTCGGGCTTCATCACGAAGGTGATGGTCAGCGCCACCCAGTAGGAGCGCGACACCGGCACGATCGACACCAGCACCTGGGCCACCCCGATGCACAGGGCGAGCCGCAGGCCGTAGCGCCAGGAGGCGGCGGACAGGGCGACGCTGCGGGCGGCGCGGGCGGCCCGGATGCCGAGGGCCGCGGGGCGGCCGAGCCGGTCGTCGATGCCGCGGGGGTCCACGTCGGGGGCGGCGACCACGTCGGCGGCATGGCGCAGGGCGTGGTCGACGGCGCGCCCGGTCTCGGTCGTCGGGACGGTGAGGCTGAGTCCTATCGGGCCGGTGAAGCCGGTCTCCACGGCCTGCGCGAGATGCCGTACCGCTTGGGAGAGTTCGGGGGGCAGGGGCCTGCCGTCCTGGTGGGCGGCGGGGGCGGCCTCCACGATGGGGATCACCGCGTTCAACTGGGCCAGCAAGCGGGTCAGTTCGGGGCTGCGGCCGTGGTGGCGGGTGCGCCGGGCGAGGACGAGGTCGTAGGACTGGTTCAGGGACTGGGTGACGGTGTGCCGCACGGCGTCGTACGACTCCGTCCGGCCCGTCGCCGCCAGCAGATCGGCGACCGTGCGGTACGTGTCCGCCACCGCCGTCCGCTCCGGCACCCCGCCGCGCAGCGGCCAGGCGAGCAGCGCCAGCAGCAGTACGAGCAGCCCGCCGCCGGTCATCAGCACCGGCGCCAGCCACCACGGGCCGGGCATCGGCAGCCCCGCCCCGACCACCGAGTTCAGCAGCAGGAGCAGCCCCGACACGGAGGCCACCGCGCCGATCGTCGAGATCATCCCGGAGACCAGCGCGACAGCCGTCACGGCGGCGACCGCCAGCCACCCGTGCCCGAACACCAGCGCGCCCAGGGTGATGCCGACGGCGCCGAAGAGCTGCGGTACGGCGATGTTGAGGAGCCGCATGCGGTAGGCGTCGGCGGTGTCCCCGATCACCCCGGACAGCGCACCCATGGAGGCGAGCGCCCCGTACGCCGGTTCGCCGGCGGCGAGTCCGACGGCGAGCGGCAGCGCCATCGCGACGGCCGCCCGTGCCACGGCCGCCCGGTTGACGGGGGCCGGCTGTGCCTGGAGGTTCCGGACCAGCCAGTCGGGAGGGGTGAGGCCGATGGGGAACTCGCGGGACATGCGCCCATTATGGGCGGACGGCGGGAATCAGCCGGGCCCGTGCGGCGTGACACCGGCGAGCACGGCCCGGTGGTCCTCAAGGACGGGGCGCCGCCGGAGACTGCCTGTACCGGGCGATCAGCCAGGTGGTGAGTGCCACCGCCAGGCCGACGGCGACCAGCAGCCAGGACACCGTGCGCAGGGTCGCGGTGAGCGCGTCGTACACCGCCTCCGCGGCCGGGCGGTGCACGGTGTCGGGCAGGTCGGCCAGGGTCAGCCGGCGGCCCAGGAAGACGGCGAGGGCGAGGAACGCGCCGCCCAGCGCGGTGCCGAGCGCGGTCGCGGTCACCGCGCGACGGCGGCAGGCGGCGACGGCGATCCCGGCGACGGCGAGCAGCGCGGCCGTGACGGGCAGCCAGAATCCGGCGATCTCCACCACGGACAACCCCCGGCGCAGCCGCTCCAGTTCACCGGCGGGGAGCACGGCGATCTCGGTGTGCTCGACCGGGATCCGGTGCGCCAGCGGCACGTGGTCGGCGGCCAGTTGCTGCTTCACCTCGGCGGCGACCGGGGCGAGATCGACCCGCACCTCGCCCTCGCCGCCGTCGCGCACGGCGTGCAGGACCGCGTCGTGGACGGCCCGGTTGCCGCTGTCCCAGGCGGCGCGGAAGGCGGCGGTGCCGGTGAAGGACCGCACCGCGTCGTGCACGAAGGGCCGCATCGGCGCCCCGGCGTCCGTCTCCCGCACGATCCCGTCACCCACCGTGTCCGCGACCGCGTCCCGCACGGCCGGGTCGGCGGCCAGCGGTGCCATGGCGGTGACGTACCGGCCGGTGTCGGCGAGCCCGTACGACACCCAGGCGGCCAGCGCGCCGAACGGCACCAGGAGGCAGGCCAGCGCGATCAGCGCGGCCGAGAGGGCGTTGTGCAGCCGGGAGGACACGCCTTCAGGCAAGCCGGACGGGGCCGGGCCCGCCAGCGGTGAGCGGCCGTCCGGCCGAGCGGTCCGACCCCTTGGGGGAACTGGGCTCCCGGCTCTCCGGTGGAGGGTTCACCCGAACGGGTGTTTCCTGGTGCTGGGGAGAAGGAGGCGATCATGCGCACCACTCCGGCCCTGCGGACCCTGGCCCTGCTCACCGGCGGCTCCCTGATCGCTGCCACAGCGGGCGCGACGGCAGCCGCGGCAGCACCGCCCAGCTACGCCGACGGACACGGCGGTGGTGGCCATGGCGGTCCGATCTGGGGCACCGTCGTTTCCCACACGAAGCTCAACGTCAGGCTGGAACCGACCGTTCACTCGCCCGTCGTGGACCGGCTCCCGCCGGGCAGCCAGGACCGCGTGGAGTGCAAGGTCCGCGGCCAGAGCGTCAACGGCAACCCGCACTGGTACTGGCTGGAGGGCGCCCAGGGCTGGGCCAGCGCCGCCTTCGTCGACACCGGCGGGGCACGGGTGCCGAACTGCGCGGACCCCTGTCCGGTATGGAAGGACGGGTCCTGGACCAACTGGGAGGACCCGTACGTCAACGACTCCTGGAGCGCGTCCGGCTCGTGGAGCGCGTCCGGCTCGTGGAGCTGGAGCGCCTCCGGATCGTCGTCCAGCGGCTGGAGCCTGCTGGGCGGCTGGTGAGGGGAAGGTGAGGGAGCGCGTGGGCCCCGGCAGCAGTGCCGGGGCCCACGCGTGGGGGTCAGCGGGGCAGTGGATTGCCCTCGCCGTCCTCGTGCGTGTAGTAGCGGTAGAAGAACACCGCGAAGACTCCCGCCGTGACCAGCAGGCTCATCGTCACGGACCTGAGGACCGTGGCGTCGGCCTGGCTGTACAGGAAGCCGAAGGCCGCGCCCGCGAAGGCGGACTTCGTCAGCGAGTGCAGCTCCCTCTTCAGCCTGGGCGCCAGCACGGCCACCGCGATGCACAGCACCATGAACGTGATCGCGGTGGTGAAGCCGAACAGGATGTTCCAGCCGGTGATCTCACCGCCGTCGCGCCGGTTGGCCGCGGCCCAGTAGCCGTAGACCAGACCGAGGACGACCGGGATGCCGAACCGCGCGAGGGTGTGGGTGCGCTCGCTGAAGACGTCGGATGTGACCGTCACCCCGGTCGTTCGCCGGCCGGGTCTGGGTGCCGCATGAGCCATGGGAGCACCTCCTCCTTGGGGTCTTGTCCGCCCCCGGCTTCCAGAGCACACCCGAGGCGGGGAGCCTGGCAACTCGAAGATGCGGTGCGTACGGCCGCGTGTTTCGCTGGCGGCATGAGCGGGCGCGGACTGAGACCGGTGAGCGGTCCCCCGGCTCGCCCCCGGAGGCTTGTGGCCACCGCGTCCCCGGACCGTATCCAGCGGCACCAGATCCTGCGGGTGGGCGGCCGGAGCGTGACCTGGGTGCCGCCGCTGCTGCTGCTCGTCGCGATCGTCGCGACCGACTGGAACACCGCCCGGGACTTCCGGATCATCTCCTGGGTGGTCCTCGTCCCGGGTATCGCCGCGGCGATCTGCGGGGTGTGGGGCACCGCCGCGTTCGCGGTGCTCACCACGACCACCTACTTCGTCGCGGACAGCACCTGGCCGCAGGAGTTCCAGGCCGGGCTCGCCGACTTCCTGCTCTGCGCGATCGGCGGCGTCCTGGCCACGCTGGCCTGCGCCGTCCGGGTGCGCGGCGAGCGGCGGATGCTGCACATGCGGGACGTCACCGACACCATCCGCCGCACCGTGCTGCGTCCGCTGCCGCCGGGCTGGGGCGGCCTGGACCACGCCGCCGTCTATCTCACGGCCGACGTCGAGGCGGCGGTGGGCGGCGACTTCTACGACATCCAGCCCGGCCCGCACGGCACCCGCGTCCTCCTCGGTGACGTCCAGGGCAAGGGGCTCGGCGCGGTGGAGGCGGCCGCGGCCCTGCTCGGCACCTTCCGCGAGTCCGCGTACCACGAGCCGGACCTCGCCACCGTCGCCGAACGCCTGGAGATCCGTATGGTCCGGCACGCCGCCCACTGCGCGGCCCTCGGCCGGGAGGACGCCGACCGCTTCGCCACCGCCGTCCTGCTGAGCTTCCCCGCCGACGACCCCGGCACCCTGGAATCGGTCGTCTTCGGCCATGACCCGCCCCTGGTCGCGGGCCCCTCGGGGGTCCGGCAACTGCCCCCGGGCGAGGCCCTTCCGCTGGGCCTGGGTGAACTGACCCGCCCCGCGGGCCCGCCCCCGGTGCTCCGCTGCGCCCTGGCCCCCGGCGAGACGGTGCTGCTGACCACCGACGGCGTCACCGAGGCCCGGGACGCCACCGGCGCCTTCTACCCGCTCGCCGACGAGGTCGCCCGCGCCGTGGCCGCCGACCCCCGCCTCACCGACCCGCACCTGCTGGTCGCCTTCGTCCGCGACGGCACCCTGCGCCACTGCGGCGGCCTGCTGGCCGATGACACCACGGTGTTCGCCGTACGACGGGCGGGGTGAAAGCCCGTTACGGTGCTGCCGTACGTGATCGACGGGGGATGGGGAGGGACCGATGCCCGGAACCGTGCTGCTGCTCGCCGCCGCCCCGGCGGGCAAGGGCTGTCTGGTGGACGCGGCGTCCGTGCTCCCCGTCCTCGCGGCGGTACCGCCCGCGGTGCTCGCGGGCACGGACACGGCGAACGTCGTCGAACTCGCCGACCCCCTCGAACCGCAGGCCGTGCTGACCCGGCTGCGCGCCGCCGCCGCGGCTCCCGGTCCGCTCACCGTGTTCCTCACCGGCCAGCTCCAACTGGACCGCCGACAACGGCTGGTGCACCTGGCGCTGGCCCGCACGACCGCGTCGACCGTGCGCTACACGGCCCTGCCCTGGCACTGGATCCGGGAGGAGCTGCGGCTGCGCGCGCCCGGCAGCACCAGCCTGGTGCTCGATCTGCACGCGGACGCGGCGGCCTGGGAGCTGCTGCGGACCCAGCCGCTGGACTGCGGGCGCACCAGCGCGGTCTACGGCCGGATCGCGCCGCCCCCGCGGCGGCGGACGGTGGCGGCACCCTCGTACATGAAGGCGGTCGCCACGATTCTGCGCAGCGGCCGGCGGCCGGAGCTGGCGCAGCTGCATCAGCAGGCGTGGGCGCGGGTGGGCCCGGAGGGGTACGGGGACCTCGTCCTCGGGGCCGTCGGCGCCCCCGCGCCGGACCCCCACTCCGTCATCACCGAGGCCGTGAACGCCGGCCGGCACGGTGACGCCGACGCGCTCGCCGCCCACCATGAGCGCAGCGCCGTGCGCGCCCACGGGCCGGGCTCGCCCGAGGCCCTGCACTGGGCCGAAGTCCGGGCCGATCTGGCGATGTTCGCCGGGGACGCCGTCCGCAGCTGCCGTGCCTGGCTCCAGGTGGCGTCCGCCCGGCTGGCCGCGGGGCAGTCGGCGGCGGACCCGGACGTCGAGTCCGCCGTGGACCGGGCCCACCACCAGTGGGGCCGCATCGACGACCCGGCGCTCGCCCGTGAACTGGGGCCCGCGCTGGCCGAGTTGCGGACCCGGGTGCCGGGACAGCGGCAGGGCGCGCTGGACCACGTCCAGCGGCAGCTGCAGCGGCTCGGCTCGTGAAGATGAACCTGAAGATGAAGTAGTCACGCCACCGACAAGAAGGACAGCGCCCCCGACACCAGGGTCCGCACCCCCGTCGGCACCGTGGCCAGGTCGGGGGCGAAGAGCGGGCTGTGGTTGCTCGGCACCGACTCCGAGCGGGCCGGCACATCGTCGCCGGGTGCCGCGTCCCAGAGCGCGGGCGGGGTGCTCGTCACGAACCAGTAGGAGTACGGCAGCTCGCCCACGGCCAGGTGCGAGAAGTCCTCGCTGCCCATCGCCGGGCCGGGGTCGAACACGGCGTCGGCGCCGAAGACCTCGCGGTGCGCCGCGGCCACCCGGTGGTCGGTGTCGGCGTCGTTGACGGTCACGGCGAACGTCCCGCTCACCGTCACCTCCGGCTCGCGCGGGCAGCCGGCGGCCAGGCACTCCCCGGCCGCCATCCGCCGGATCGCCGCGAGCATCCGGTCCCGGACGGCCTCGGACTGCGTCCGCAGATTGAGGGAGATGCGGGCGGTGGCCGGGATGACGTTGGCCGCCGTACCGGCCTCGATCCGCCCGACGGTCAGCACGGCCTGCTCCCGCGGGGCCATCTCCCGGCTGACCACGGACTGCAGGCGCGTGACGAGGAACGCGGCCGTCACCACCGGATCGACCGTCGTCTCGGGCCGCGAGCCGTGCCCGCCCCGCCCGTGCACCACGATCTCCACATCCGTCGTCGCCGACATGATCAGCCCTGGCACATGCGCGATCCCGCCCACCGGACCCGGCGCCACATGCTGGCCGAGCAGCACGTCGGGACGGGGGAACCGGTCGTAGAGCCCGTCCGCCACCATCGCCGCCGCCCCGCCGCCGTACTCCTCCGCGGGCTGCCCCACCATCAGCAGCGTCCCCGACCAGGCGTCCCGCCCCGCCGCCAGCGCCTCGGCGGCCCCGGCCAGCCAGGTGACGTGCAGGTCGTGCCCGCAGGCGTGCATCACCCCGGGCACGGTGGAGGCGTACGGCAGGCCGGTCTGTTCCTCGACGGGCAGGGCGTCCATGTCGGCGCGCAGCAGGACGGTGGGCCCCTCGCCGTTGCGCAGCAGCCCCACGACGCCGGTACGGCCGATCCCCTCGGCCGTCTCGAACCCCGCCGCGGTCAGCCGCGCCGCGAGCCGGACCGCCGTGCGGTGCTCCCGGAAGGACAGCTCCGGGTGCCGGTGCAGGTCCCGGTAGAAGTCCTCGAGGCCGGTGACGGGGAGATCGGAGGTGAGATCCAGCGCGGCACGAGCGGCGGGGGAGGTCATGGCTTCAGCCTGTCAGACCTCATGACGTCCGTCACCTGTGCGCAGCCGGGTGGTCACTCCCGGCTATGTGAGTCTGCTCCGCCGCCATCGGACACACCGCCCCCGGTTCCCGGACCGGCTCCGCGGCTCTCGCCGGACCGGCGTTCGCGGCCAGGGTCAGCGCGGCCACCGCCACCGCGGCGGCGGCGACGCCTCGGGCGTAACGCTCGGTGGTGCTGGTGCGTTCGAGCACGGCGACCTCGCAACAGCGATGTATGGACGCGATGTATTAAGCGGTTCCGGTAAGCAGGCTTAATTCCCGGTTTAACCTAGGGGCTGTCCGAGGCGAACGGCAAGGGGCACCAGGGGAGTTGGGCATGTCGGAGCGCGACGACCCGGTGACGATCGGGCGCCGGGTGCAGCAGCTGCGGGCGGAACGCGGGCTGACCCAGAAGCAGTTGGCGGAACCCGCCTACACGCCCGCCTACGTCTCCACCCTGGAGGCCGGGCGGGTGCGGGCCTCCGACGAGGCGCTGCGGCACATCGCCGAACGGCTCGGCGTGGCCTACGACGAGCTGGTCACCGGGCGCTCCGCCCGGCTCGCCACCGAGCTGCGGCTCCAGCTCACCGGCGCCCAGCGCACCCTGGCCACCGGCGCCACCGAGGCCGCCGCCGAGGCGTTCACGGCGGTGCTCGGCGAGGCGGAGACGCACGGGCTGGTCGAGGAACGGGTGGCCGCGCTGCTCGGGCTCGGCGAGTGCGGTATCGACACCGGCGACCTGGACGCCGCCCGCCGCCACTTCGAGCAGGCCGAGCAGGCGCTCGGGGCGGCCCCGCTGCCGACGCGGGTCCCGGCGCTGCGCGGACGGGCCGTCGCCCACTACCTCGCCGGGGAGCTGCGGTACGCCGTCTACCTGCTGGAGTCCACCCTCGACGAGCTGAACCGGGGCGGACTGCACGACCCCGACGCGCTGTTGCTGCTCTACGCCAGTGTCATCGGCCCGTACATGGACCTGGGCGCCCACGCGCGCGCCGCCCAGGCCGCCGAGCTGGCGCTCGCCCTGGCGCCGCGGGCCGGGGACCCGGCGCTGGTCGCCCGGATGCACCGGTCCGTGGCCCGCACCCTGCTCGCCGAGGGGCGGATCGCCGAGGCCGACGCCTCCCTGGCCAAGGCGGCCGAGCTGTACCGCGGGCTCCAGATCCGTACCGAGCTGGCGCACTGCCACTGGATGCGCGGGTACGTCTGCGCGCAGAACGGCGAGCTGGACCGGGCCGAGGCCGAGCTGCGGGAGGCGCGGGCCATGCTGTCGGCCAAGCGCGCCGCCCTCTACACCAGCCAGGTCGCCGTCGAACTGGCCGACGTCCTGCACCGGCGCGGCAAGTCCGACGAGGCCGCCGCCCTGCTCCACGAGGTGCTGGCCGACCTCAGCTCCGAACGCGGCGCCCTGCACTCCGCCGCCGCCCACCGGCTGCTCGGCATCATCGCCGAGGACGCCCGCGACACCGAGGCCGCCGAGGAGCACTACGTCCGCGCGCTCAGCCTGCTGGAGCGGGCCGGCGCGGCCGGTGACCTGGCCGACCTGTGCCGGCTGCTCGGCGACCTGCTCCGCCGTACCGGCCGGGTGGAGGCCGCCCTGGACGCGTACCGGACGGGTCTCGGGCACCGTACGGCCCCCGGCACCACCACCCTCGGACCCGCACCCGCACAGCCTCCGCTGTGACCGCGCACAGCACCTGCGGTTAGCCTGCCCGGGGCACAGGGCGAGCGGGATCTTGGGGCGGGCACGTGGCGAATCAACGGACGATGGTCTACGGCGGCCTGCGCGCCCTCGTGTACACCGTGGTCGGCGGATCCGCGCTGCTCGCCATCGCCACCGTCGCGTCCGTGCTGGGGCCCACCCTCGCGCTCGACCTGTACACGCCCGCCGTGGCCGCCTGGTGGACGGTGTTCACCGCCATCGCCGTGCAGAGCGTGCCCTTCCTGCTGCTCGGCACCGTGGTGTCGGCGGCGATCGGGGCCTTCGTGCCCGAGCGGGTCTTCACCCGGCTGCTGCCGCGCAACCCGGCGCTCGCCGTGCCGGTGGCCGGTGCGGCCGGGGTCGTGCTGCCGGGGTGCGAGTGCGCGTCCGTGCCGGTGGCCGACAGCCTGATGCGCCGGGGGGTCGCCCCCGCCGCCGCGCTCGCCTTCCTGCTCTCGGCGCCCGCGATCAACCCGGTGGTGCTCGTCGCCACCTCCGTCGCCTTCCCCGGACAGCCCGAGATGGTGCTGGGGCGGCTCGTCGCCTCGCTGGCCACGGCGGTGGTCATGGGATGGCTGTGGGTGCGCTTCGGGCGCGAGGAGTGGCTGCGGCCCGGCAAACGCCGCGGGCACGACCACGGCTCCGAGGCGGGGGCCTTCGTCGCCGGACTCCAGCACGACTTCCTGCACGCGGGCGGCTTCCTGGTGGTGGGCGCGGCGGCAGCGGCCACCTTCAGCATCGTGGTGCCCCGCTCCCTGCTGGACGTGCCCGGGTGGGCGGCCGTCCTGATGCTGGCGGTGCTGGCCGTGCTGCTGTGCGTGTGCAGCGAGGCGGACGCCTTCGTCGCCGCCTCGCTGAGCGGCTTCTCGCCGACCGCCCGGCTGGCGTTCATGGTGGTCGGCCCGATGGTCGACCTGAAGCTCATCGCGTTGCAGACGGGCACCTTCGGGCGGGCCTTCGCGATCCGATTCTCGGCGGCGACCTGGGTGGTCGCCGTGACGAGCAGTGCGCTCGTGGGGTGGTGGCTGCTGTGAGGCGGTACGGACCGGCGGTCCTGCTGCTGCTCCTCGGCGCGGCGGTGCTGCGGATCTCGCTGTTCAGCGAGGTGTATCTGCGCTACGTCCAGCCCGGGCTGCGGCCGTACCTGGTCGTGTCGGGGGCGGTGCTGGTGGTGCTGGGGCTGGTGGCGGCGGGGCGTTCCGCTGATGCGGGTCCCGGTCCCCGGGTCGCCTGGCTGCTCGCGCTGCCCGCCCTGGCCCTGCTGCTCTTCCCGCCGCCCGCCCTCGGCTCCTACAGCGCCGAGCGCGAGGCCGCCGAGCGGGCCGCCCAGGGCGTCGGGACCTTTCCCGCGCTGCCCGCCGGGGACCCGGTCGACCTGACCCTCGGGGAGTTCGCCTCCCGGGCGATCTACGACAGCGAACGGTCGCTGAAGGGCCGCACCGTCCGGCTGACCGGGTTCGTCACCCACGACGCCGACGGCACCTGGTACGTCACCCGGCTGCTGGTCTCCTGCTGTGCCGCCGACGCCACCGCCGGCAAGGTCGAGATCCGGGGCGCCGCCGCCGCGCCGGACGACACCTGGGTCACGGTCACCGGCACCTGGCACCCCGAGGGGACACTCGGCGGCGACGACGCCTGGCCGGCCGTGCTCGACGCGGAGTCGGTGCGGCGGATCGCGCAGCCGGCCAACCCCTACGAGAAGCGGTGAGCGCGTTTCGCCCCCTGGGCGCCGGGTAGTCGGGCGGAGTCCGGGGGCGGACGGCCGCAGGGCCGTCGAGCACGGGGGACGGTGTGCGTCGCGCCGACGGTGTGAGGAGGCGGTGACCGTGCGGCCCAGGGACGACCACCGCGGTGCCGCAGGCGGCGACGGCCGTCCGGCCGAGGGCAACGGCCCCGCAGAGATCCCGCGTCGGCTCTGTGCCGTCGCGCTGGAACTGCTCCCGGTGACCGGAGCCAGTGTCTCGCTGCACGACGACGAGATGCCGGTGCGGCTGTGCGCGACCGGCGCGCAGGCCGCGTATGTGACGGACCTCCAAGCCACCTTGGGCGACGGACCCTGCTCCAGCGCGGTGCGCAGCGGGCGGCCGGTGCTCGCCTCCGACCTGACGCAGGGGCAGGACGTGGACCGCTGGCCGGTCTTCGCCGAGGAGGCCACGGAGGCCGGGGTGCTGGCGGCGTACTCGCTGCCGCTCGGCGACGACGCGGTCTGCGTGGGCACGCTCGACCTGTACCGCGACACCCCCGGCGGGCTCTCCGCCACCGAGCTGCGGACGGCGCGGGCCCTGGCGGGAGCCATGACCATGGCGGTGATGGCGCTGTCCCGGGACAGCGGCGACGGCGAGGGCTGGGAGGGCGGGGCGGACGGTCAGGGGCGGTCCGGCTGGCTGGACGGGCTGGCGCCCGACCACGACGGCATCTACCAGGCCATCGGCATGGTGATGGCCCAGCTCGGCGTCGGCGCCCACGAGGCCGTGGCCCGACTGCGCGGCCACGCCTTCGCCCGAGGGCGCACGGTGGCGGACGTGGCCCGCGACGTGGTGAGCCACCGGCTGCGGTTCTCCCCGGGCGCCTAGTCGCCCTCCACCGCCGACAGCCACAGCTTCACGTACCGCTCGACGTCGACGTCCAACGCCACGTCCACCAGCCGCTGTTCCCGCTCCCCGTCGTGGATCTCCGCCTCGCCGGGACGCGCGCGGCGGTCCACGATCGTCTGGCCCCGGGTCGGGCCCGGCGCCAACGAGACCTCCACCGGGAGGAGTTCGGTGGTGATGCCGGCCGGGTCGACGACCGCGCATACCGCGCCCGCGTCACCGAGACCGCCGGACGGCGTGGGGTCGCCCGACAGGGCCGGGTCGCGGTGGGCGAGGAGTTCCCCGGCCAGCCGCAGCCGCGGCTGCGCACTCGCCCGCAGCCGCTCCACGTCCCCCGCCGGGACCAGCACCCGCTGGAACACGTCGAGGCCGTACATCGTGATCGGCACCCCCGCGGTGAGCAGCACCGCCGCCGCCTCGGGGTCGTGCCACACGTTGAACTCGGCGACGGGTGTGGCGTTCCCGGTCGCCACCGCCCCGCCCATGAACACGATCCGCTCGATGTTCCGCACCACCTCGGGGTGCGTACGCAGCAACAGGGCGATGTTCGTCAGCGGCGCGGTCGGAATCAGCGTCACCGGCCGGGGCGACGCCAGGATCTCGCGGCGCAGCAGCGTCACCGCGTCCACGTCCACCGGCCGCCGGGTCGGCGCGGGCAGGCCCAGGTCGCCCATCCCGTCCTGGCCGTGGACGTGGCGCGCCGTGCGCACCGGCTCGATCAGCGGCCGCTCGGCACCCCGCGCGACCGGGATGTCCCCGGCACCGGCGTGCTCCAGCACCGTCAGCGTGTTGCGGACGACACCCTCGACGTCGGTGTTCCCCGCCACGCAGGTCACCGCCCGCACATCGAGGCCCGGATGCCGTACGGCGAACAGCAGGGCCAGGGCGTCGTCGACACCGGTGTCGCAGTCGATGACCACCGGAATGGGCTGACCGGTCACGGGCGCTCCCTCATCGTCGGTCCCTACCCGACCGACCTTAGAGCCTGCCGCCCGGATCATCCCGCCGCCCCGAACTCCGGCACGCGCGACCGGCCGAGAGGTGCCGCACCTCGCGACCGGGCCGATCGGGGCGACGGGGCCCGGAGCGTGGGGCACGCCCCGGCCGGGGGGCGCCCCGGACCCGATACGGACGCCAGGATCCGGAGCCTGGAGCACGGCCCCCCGGCGGGTGCTCCGGGCCGATCCGGGCGAGGGGGTCCGGAGGCTGGAGCGCGCCCCCGGCCGGGTGCTCCGGGCCGATCCGGGCGAGGGTCGGAGGCTGGGACGTGCCCCTCGGCCGGGTGCCCCGCTCGCCCGGACGGT